>NZ_KL543986.1:52151-107234 GCF_000711895.1 Photorhabdus australis DSM 17609 | reverse complement strand
TTGAATTTTCTGTGTTGTATGGTTTTTTTATTTTAATATCAATTTCATATATAGTTTTAATTGTATTTTTATTAATGTGTTCTTTGTCATGTTATGCAAAAAAAACATTTTTTATTATTGATGATTTATGATGAGAAAAATAATCTGTATATATGTTTATTAAATATTTTTAAGTTTTTTTCAGTTGGGATTTTATTTCACAGTTTTTTGCATGATTGGTTTTAGTTAAAAAGGAATTAATTTTATGGTCAAGTATGGTGTCTAAATTGGATTACGCTATGTATGACAATCACATGGATATTTCCAGATTGTGATAGTGGTTTCGGCAATATTTTCCGGATGAAAGAGAGATTCAATTCAACGTCATCATGCCATTTACTATCTTCTAATGGTCCCTTGTCGCTGCTTTAGCGTTTATGGGCAGTGGCTTACCTTAAACAATTTTTGTGTTTTGAAAGAGGTAATAATGAAGAAATTTAAATTGTGTACACTGGCAGCATTAACTGCAACTGTTGGACTTATGGGTTCTGCATATGCCACTGATGCAGCGCGGCAGTTGGTTGATTCACTAAGTCAATTAAAAGTTAATTATAAGGTTATTGATAATCAGGCAGGCAATCATGGAGTTGACTGCGCTGTACTGGGGGCAGATTGGGCTACTTGTAATCGAGTAGATATTACTTTAACAAATGGTAATCAGGTGATTAACTCATCTGACTGGGCGATTTATTTCCACAGTATCCGTCAAGTCCTGAATGTGGATAATGAGCAGTTTAAAATTACACATATTACTGGTGACTTACATAAACTGGAACCAACGGAAAAATTCACCGGTATTAAAGCTAATCAGCAGGTAAAACTGCCTATTATTGGAGAATACTGGCAGATTTATAGCACTGACTTTTTGCCCCGCTGGTATGCGACGTCAGGTGATGCGAAACCTAAAGTACTTGTTAATACGGATACGGAAGATCTTAGCGAATTTTTATCTGCTTTCGTTGATGATCAATGGAAACGTACAAAAGCAGATAATAACATTCTCATGACACCTGAGAATCGTTACGTCAAGAATTTACAGGTCAAAAAAATAGGATCAGAAAATCTGCGTGGGCAAATTATCCCGACACCAAGAGAGATTCAAATTTATGCTCAGGATGCTGATTTATCGGGTGGTGTCAGGCTGGAGCTAGGTGGTTTGAATGATGAGGCGGTTATTCTTATTAGAAAGCGTTTTACCGATCAGGGAATTAAGCTAGAGAACAGTGGCTATCCGGTTACGACACAGATTGTCTCTTCAGATTTTATTGACGATTGGAAGGTTAAAGGTGCTTACCGTTTGAATGTTAGTCAGAATGGTGCTCAGATCGTTGCTTTTGACCAATCTGGGGTGTTTTACGGTCTTCAGTCTCTGCTGTCATTGATTCCTACTGATGGTAGCGGAAAGATTGCGACTCTGGCGGTAAGAGATGCTCCACGTTTTGAGTATCGTGGGGCTCTCCTTGATGTCGGGCGCAATTTTCACAGTAAACAAGCTGTCTTACGTTTGCTTGACCAGATGGCAAGTTACAAGTTGAATAAATTCCATTTCCATTTGTCTGATGATGAAGGTTGGCGTATTGAAATCCCAGGGTTGCCAGAGTTGACAGAAGTTGGTAGTCAGCGTTGTCATGATTTGAGTGAAACCAAATGCTTATTACCACAACTGGGTTCCGGTCCTGATAACAACAATATGGGTAGCGGGTTCTTCAGCCGTCAGGATTACATTGATATTCTGAAATATGCCAAAGCCCGTTATATCGAAGTTATTCCTGAAATTGATATGCCGGCTCATGCCCGCGCTGCGGTGGTTTCTATGGAAGCTCGCTATAACAAGTTAATGGCTCAGGGGAATGTGGAAGGGGCGAATAAATATCGCTTGCTGGACCCAACCGATACGACGAGGGCAACATCTGTTCAATTTTATGATCGTCGTAGTTATTTGAACCCATGTATGGATTCTTCAAAACGATTTGTCGAAAAAGTCATTAGTGAAATTGCTGCTATGCACAAAACGGCGGGCTTACCATTAGAAACATGGCATTTCGGTGGTGATGAAGCGAAGAATATCCGTCTGGGAGAGGGTTTCCAGGATAAAAATGGTCCTATAGAGCCGGGTAAAGGTATCATTGATAAAAGCATTGAAGATAAGCCGTGGGCTAAATCTCAGGTTTGTCAGAAGATGGTAGAACAAGGTGTAGTGAAAGATATTGAACATCTTGCCAGCTACTTTGCAATGGAAGTGAGTAAGATTGTGAAGGCCAATGGTATTGAAAGAATGCAGGCGTGGCAGGATGGATTGAAACATGCTACTGACGCTAAAGATTTTGCGACTAAACGTGTTGGTGTGAATTTCTGGGATACTCTCTACTGGGGTGGGTTTGATTCAGTTAATGATTGGGCGAATAAAGGATATGAAGTGATCGTATCCAATCCAGATTATGTTTATTTGGATATGCCATATGAAGTCCATCCAAAGGAGCGCGGATATTATTGGGCAACCCGTTTTAATGATGAAGCCAAGATTTTTAGTTTTGTGCCCAATAATATGCCGCAAAATGCTGAAACTTCCGTTGACCGTGATGGTAATGCCTTTAGTGCGAAAAGTGATAAACCATGGCCGGGCGCTTATGGGCTTTCAGGACAGGGATGGAGTGAAACAGTCCGTACTGATGAGCAGATGGAATATATGCTTTTTCCGCGTTTGTTACCGCTAGCAGAACGAGCATGGCACCGTGCTGGTTGGGAACGAGATTATGTTCCGGGTCAGGAATATAAGAAAGGAGAAACATATAAAGTTGATATTGATGCGCTTAATCAGGACTGGACACGGTTTGCTAACCTGATAGGGCAACGAGAGCTTATCAAACTGGATAGAGCCGGAATTGCTTACCGTTTACCAGTTCCAGGTGCCAAGGTGAAACGCGGTGTTCTGAATGCCAATATTGCTTTGCCGGGATTGGTCATCCAGTATTCGACTGATGGTGGTAATAGCTGGAAAGTGTATGACAACCATAAACGTCCGAAGGTGAAAAGTGGTGTGTTGATCCGTTCTGTCAGCCCGGATGGTAAACGTTACAGCCGGATTGATAATGTGAAGGCATGATTATGTAACATTAGGAAGGGAACCCATCAGGGTTCCCTTCTATGATAAAAGTCAGTGGATCAGGAATGAATTACTTCTCGTCGTGTGCACTACTATCTTCGCGGCAATTACCGGTAGAGCAGTGACCATATAAGTAAAGACTGTGGTTTGAAAGTTTAATCCCATAACGCTCAGCAATATTTTTCTGGCGCTTTTCGATATATTGGTCACTGAATTCAATGACTTTACCGCAGTCCAGGCAGATTAAATGGTCGTGATGATGTTGTTGAGTGAGTTCAAAAACCGATTTGCCACCTTCGAAATTATGACGGGTGACAATCCCGGCGTCATCAAACTGATTCAACACGCGGTAGACAGTAGCGAGGCCAATCTCTTCACCGTTATCAATCAGTTTCTTGTAGAGATCTTCCGCACTGACGTGGTGGTATTCAGGATCCTGTAATACTTCCAATATTTTCAGACGAGGAAGTGTTACTTTAAGTCCAGCATCTTTTAATGCCTTATTGTTGTCGGTCATGCGGATTCAATCCTGTTACTCAGTAAAGTGAACGTAGCGATACTTCAAAAAGTACCAGTTAGTTATCAGATTATGATTATAGGCATGGCTAATGAAAATGAAAACCACGTTAACCATAACTATCATTACACATTTTGCCAGAATAATCATTTGTAAAATGCAGAAATAGCCTGACTATCCATGCTATTAGGCTATTTTATTTGCCATTCGTCGTTATAAAGAGCGAATTTGGCCAGTGTTCGGATAAAAATAATCGTCTTTTGAAAGAGCTTTATGCGGCTCGCAGAGTGAGAAAAGCGAATTGTGCCTCACATGCTGCGGCTACGCTCCGGATTTTGCACACTGTCCGTTTCACTATTGATAAGAATGGCCTGCACCAATTAATACCTATTGAGGTAGGCTCTTATTCTCCAAGAATTTCTGACAAACTCATCTCTTCGCGGATCTGCTTAGTCCAGGAATTGACTCGTTCATCTGTTAACTCTGGTTGGCGGTCTTCATCGATAGCAAGCCCGATAAAGTGGTTATCATCAGCCAGACCTTTTGATTCTTCGAAGTGATAACCCGCAGTTGGCCAGTGACCAACAATAATTGCTCCGCGAGGCTCTATGATGTCACGGATGGTTCCCATCGCATCACAGAAATATTCTGCGTAATCTTCTTGATCTCCACAGCCAAAAAGGGCGACAAGTTTCCCGTCAAAATTGATCTCTTCCAGAGTCGGGAAGAAATCATCCCAGTCACACTGTGCTTCACCGTAGTACCAGGTAGGGATGCCTAGCAGCAGAATATCGAACTGTTCGATATCTTCTTTACTGCTCTTGGCAATATCATGGACTTCAGCAATGTCAGAACCCAGAATTTTCTGGATCTTTTTGGCAATATTTTCTGTATTGCCGGTATCGCTGCCGAAGAATATACCTATAATTGCCATAAGATGATATAACCTCTTGTTTTATTTGTGTATTTCTGTTTGAGATATACGTATATAAAATGTCGAAATCAGCAGAAAGTTTCTGATTGCATTAATAAAAAATAAAGCCCTATTTTGACCAAACAGCAAGGACAATTCTGTCAAATTTGTGTGGTGCTAGTACTTTCAATGCTATGACGCAGTGATGTCACTTTCCGCTAACTGGGCCAACAGAATTTGCTCAATGAGTTCACTGCGGCTGATATTGCGTTGTTGTGCAAGAAAGTTTAGCGCATCTACTGCGTCAGCATTTATTTTCAGTTCCACACGACGCAGGCCCCGCACCTTATCGCGGCGAAGCTGATTACGTTTATTGATTCTAAGCTGTTCATCCCTGGAAAGTGGGTTGGTTTTTGGGCGCCCAGGTCTGCGTTCATCTGCGAACAAATCCAGAGTGGTGCGGTCCATTTGTTCTTTTGCCATAAATTCAACTACTAAAGGGCGTATACCATAAAATATAGCACGCCATGATACCCCAGCTTCCAATGTATCGCTACTGCCTGACAAAGATAAAAAGTCGTGTCATTGTTTGTCCGTAAGGGATTGTCAATGAGTACCCGATTTAACGGTACTGGTATTTTTTGCGGTACTCTATGGGGGTTAACCCATTAAGTTTCTTGAATAACTCTCTAAAATAGCGAGTGTCTTCATAACCAACTTCATGACTAATTTCTTCTATGGTTTTATTTGATTTTTCCAGCCGGTATTTTGCCAGGGATAACCGGATTTGCTGGATATATTGAATAGGTGTCTGGCCGGTTGCTGTTTTAAAGCGTCGTTTCATCTGTCTTTCGCATAGGTGAATTTTACTTGCCAAATCGCCAACAGACAGTATGTCTGATGGAGCAGAATGCATCCAATCCTGTAGCTTGTGGATAAGTGTATCTGAGTGTTGGCGGTAAGGTACAAAACTTGCCAAAGTATGTGGAGGAGCACCTTCCATATTACCAAATATAAGTTGGCTACAGGTTTCTCGAGTATTGTAGCCATATATCTGCTCGACAATATGCATCATGACATCATTGTATTCATAAGTGCCAGAAGTACAGAAGATATTATTATCGCTAGTGACTTTTATTTCCGAGTGTAGCTGTACTTGCGGAAACATATCTTTAAATAAGTTGGTAAACAACCAATGTGTGGTGGCTTTGCGATTATTGAGTAAATTAGCTTTAGCCAGTACAAACGAACCGGAGCAAATAGAGACAATAGGAATATTTTTTTCTTCCATCCTTTGGAGCCAATCTAAGGTTTCCTGGGTACAAGAATCCAAATCGCTATAAGGGATGCCAATTGAACCAACTAGCACAATATCTGTTTGTTTAATCTCCCCGATAAGTTTATTGGGTTTTAATCGCACTCCGCCCAGCCCAACAGCATCCTGATTATCCTGTGTGACGATATTTATTTCTGGCTCCGGCGCTCCGGCTAAATGAGCGGCAAGAGTTAAAATCTCTATTGGGCCAGTAATAGAAGTCAGAGATCCTCCTGAAAATGCTAAAGCGCTTAAAGAAACTGGATTCCTGTCCATAAGAATTCTCCGACTTAAAAATTAAGATGTATAAAGATATTTGATTTAACTAACATATTAATAACTTAATGTTACAATTTAAATGATTTAGTTACATTTTGTTATTTTTTGCACAAATTAATAGAAATAGATACAAATTGAGCCAAAATTCATTCATCTCCTGTTGATTGAAAATTAAATGTGACGGTTTAACTTTTACCGACTTGTTGATTCCACAACTGGGCATATAAACCCCTTTGTTTCAGCAGTTGGTCATGTGAATCAAATTCGATGATTTGTCCCTGATCTAACACACAGATTTTATCGGCATGGCGAATCGTATTAAGCCTGTGAGCTATGCTAATGACGGTTCTATTGCGGCATATTTCATCCATATTTGCCATAATTGCCGCTTCGGATTCATAGTCTAATGCTGAGGTAGCTTCATCGAGGATCAGAATAGTTGGGTTGACGAGAAGCGCTCTTGCCAATGCGATTCTCTGTCTTTGACCACCTGAGAGATTTGATCCTTTTTCCCCGACTGGATGTGCGAAACCGTGAGGAAGAGATTGAATAAATTCAATAGCACCGGATAACTCAGCAGCTCGATATACTTCTTCATCGGTCGCGTTGGGTTTACATAGCCGGATGTTATCGGTGATGCTGCCGGAAAATAGGATACTTTCCTGGAGTACGACACTCATATTGCGGCGTAAAGAGACAGGATCGGCAATGGCTAAATCCATACCATCAACCAGAACTTGCCCATGTTGAGGTACATATAGCCTTTGTAGCAAACGGGTAAGAGTACTTTTCCCTGAACCAGAGGGGCCGGTTATGCCGATGAATTCGCCAGATTTTATGGATAACGAGAGGTTTGCCAGAACTTCCGGCGTGTCATCGTGATAGCGGAAGCGAATGTTTCTGAATTCAATCTGACCCTCCAGCTCAGGTACGGAAGCCAATCCCTGTTTACTGTTCTCCATGGGTTCATCAAGAATGTCTCCCACACGCTTCAAGGCGATTAACGTATGCTGAAAATCCTGCCAAACTTGTGCAAGCCGGAGGATAGGTTGGGTGACATGTCCGGCAAGCATATTAAAAGCAATGAGCTGCCCAGGCGAGAGTTCACCACGTAAGACTTCCGTCACTCCCCACCATAAGAGAATCGCTGTAGTAAATTTCTGGACAAAATCGATGCCTTGTCCGGCAATTAAACCACTTTTCTGGGCAGTGAAGCTTTTAGTCAACTGCTGGCTGAGAATGCGTTGCCAATGATGTAAAAAACGATTTTCAGTGGCAGTGGTTTTAATAGTTTCAATCCCTGTGATTGCTTCAGTCAGAAAGCTGGTTGCATTGGCATCACTTTCATACTCTGCTTCTACTTTGCGACGAATAATCGGCCCGGCTATTATCCAGAATATGAAATAGACGAAGAGCGAACCAATGACGATCCAAGTCAGTATCCAGGCATAATAAAACATGACGCCAATGAACATGATAATGAAGATTAAATCCAGTAGTAGCATCAGAGTAGAACCCGTCAGGAACTGGCGAATTTGCGACATTTCTCTGACTCTGGCAATAATCTGCCCTGTTTGTCGTTGCTTAAAATATTGCAGCGGTAAGCCGGTCAAATGACGATATAGTCGTCCGGAAAGTTCAGAGTTTATCTGGCTTGCCATGTGCCCAAACACGGTATTACGCATGAAACTATATAAGGGTTCTGCAAGGGCAATCGCGAGCATCGCCAGGCCCAATACATGAAGGCTGGATAAACTTCGTCCTACCAATACCTTATCAATGATATTTTCAAACAGAATTGGGCTGATCAGCGCAAAGAGTTGAAGAACAATGGCAAATAAAAACAGATCTCTTATTTGACTTTTTTGCCGGAAAATTGAGGGATAAAACCAACTCAGGCTGAATTTGACATGCTTCTTAGTTAATTCCTGGTCTGCGATTAAAAGAATCTTATAGGTATTTTCTTTATTATCAACGGGTAAAGAAAATAATCGCGTTTGTTTAGTGACGGGATTAAGAACGGTTATATTGGCATTATTAATTTCAATAAGTACCCACCACTGTTGTTCTAATTCAATCAATGCTGGTAAGGGTAACGTCGGGCCTGTATTGGCAGTTAGACGTTCAATTTTACTGCGCAGCCCGATGGCGTTGGCTGCTTCACGTAGTTGTAGATCGCTCAGACAGAGAGAATCAAAACCGAGGCTGTGTTGCAGTTGATCGACGGTGGCTGATTTATGGAATCGTTTCCCCATATAGACGATACAATCCAGTGCTTGATTATCATGGATATCATCATCGGCGCTGGTGGTAGTAGAAGTTAGTAATATGTTCACGATTATTTCTCCCTCAGTGCTTCAGACTGATACTCTCTGATAGGACTCAGGAGATAATCGATAACGCGGCGTTGATCCGTTTTGATTTCGGCGACAATTGACATACCAGGGGTAATTTCAACGTTTGTATTGTCTATGGCAATATGATTACTTTTAAGACTTACCTGCGCAGGAAAGACCAGTCCTAATTGTTCATCAGTGGTTGAGTCTCTGGATATGTTCAACAGTTCGCCGTCGATAGTGCCATAACGCGTGTAGGGGAAGGCATCTACCTTAACTGTGACTTGTTGTCCTGGATGAACAAACCCGGCATCCTTGTTTAAAATTTGCACTTCTGCCAATTGCACATTGTCATCAGGAACGATCACCATTAAGTTTTGTGCTGATTGCAGTACCGCGCCTAATGTATGCACACTGAGTTGTTGAACGGTTCCAGTGACAGGGGAACGAATGATTTCAAGTTGTTCCCGCGCGTGAGCTTTTGAAAGTTCTTGTTCTAAAACGACCAGTTGAACTTCGGCTTGTTTTCTTTTATCAAACCATTCGCGTTCTTTTTGCGTTTTCAGGCTATTTAGTCGTTCTTCAAGGTTAATATATTGCGATTGCAGGACATTAAGTTCAGCACTTTGCTGGGCAATCAGACGCGCTGTTTCCAGGAACTCTTTTTCCTGTTCAAGATATTCAACTTTACTGATCACTTGTTTTTCACTCAAAGTCTGGCGAGCTTTTAAACGTTGGCTGATATTCCGCCGAAGCCTGGTGAGTGCATGAATGTCACTTTTTCGAGCTTGTTGAGAAGCGAGATTTACGTCCATCTCTGTTTTCAGATTTGTTAGGCCAGCTTCATATTCTTTTTTCTCACGGGAATAGTTTTCAACAACTTGTGCCTGCTGAGATGCTGGCAATGTTTGAAACAGTTCCTGTTCTGTTGGCTCTTGTTTCGTAGTCAAAGCTTGATAACGAATCTTTTCATGGACTTGATATTCAATCTGTTTGAGTAATCTGGCGATATCTTGATTAACACCGAGTGTATCTAATGTCAGGAGCGGTGCATCTTTAATCACCCGCTGTCCGTTCTGAACATGAATCGCGGTCACACGACTTTGTTCATACGCTTGAATTATCTGAGAACGGCCAGAGACAATCAGGCGACCGGTTGCGGTTGCCTGGACATCCAACTTACCCAGATATGCCCAGAGCAAGGCGATGATAATGCTGACACTGAGCATGATTGCGGTGTAGCGAGCAAAAGGTGAAGGTGGACGCTGCGATAACGCTAAATGTGTTGGTAAGAAATCATAGTGCTGTGGATGAAAGCACAATCGTGTTTTAATTTTATCCTTAAAAGCCTTAATCATGATAAGGCACCTCCTGTTTCAATTCCTGTTGCAGTTGCCAGAGCTTCCGATACTGCTTGCCGTATTTAAGCAGTTGCTCATGAGACCCTTGCTCAATAATTTCCCCCTGATTAAGAACAATAATGCGATCACAATGACGCACGGTTGAAAGCCGGTGTGCGATAGTGATGACGGTTCTACCCTGTGCAATTTCTGCCATATTTGATTGAATGAGTGATTGCGATTCATCATCGAGCGCACTGGTTGCTTCATCGAGAATGAGAATTTTGGGGCCTGCAAGTATAGTTCGGGCAATGGCAAGTCTCTGACGCTGACCGCCGGATAAGGATTGCCCGCCCTCTGCTATGATGGTGTCATATCCCATTGGCAGTCTGAGGATGAATTCATGAGCACCCGCTAGTTTGGCGACTTTAATCACTGATTCCAGGTTGGCATTGGGTTTTGACTGGGCAATATTTTCATATACTGTTTTGTTAAATAAGAAATTTTCTTGTAGAACTACGCCAACTTGCTGTCTGAGTGTTTCAATCCCTATATTTTGCAATGGAATTCCGTCTAAGGTGATTGCCCCTGTTTCCGGCGAATAAAGGCGGAGTAATAAACGTGCCAGTGTACTTTTGCCAGAACCGGAGGTACCCACAATACCAATAGTTTCCCCGGCTCTTATATCAAGAGTAAATCCTTTAATGGTTGGAGGAATATCGGGTTGATAACGAAAGACAACGTTGTTAAATGAGATTGCACCGTGCAGAACGACTTGTTGTTGTCCAGATTGCTGTTCGGTTGGTAGGTTTAACATATCACCTAATTTATCTACGGCTACCCGTGTTCTGATAAATTGTCCCCAAAGCTCCACCAGTCGAGCTAATGGTTGGGAAGTCTGGTTTACCATCATATTGAAGGCGATCAGCTGACCGATTGTCATTTGCAGGGATAAAACTTCTGATGCACCTAACCAGAGAATCGCGGCATTGGTGATTTTTTGCAGTAGCATAACAATATGGTTTGAGCGATTACCAAGTTGCTGTACTGCGTAACTGGTATCAATCATCTTCTCAGTCTGGCTATCCCAACGGCGAACAAATCTCGGTTCTACTGCCAGGCTTTTAAGCGTTTCGGAACCTGAAACCGTTTCGGTCAGAAAAGAGGTATTGATTGCTGCATGAGTGAACTGTTCTTCAACGGCCTTTTCCATGCGAGGTGTTAGCCACCATGCCAGAATGGCGTAAAAAGGAATTGTTGCGATAAAAACCCAGGTTAGCGTGCTGGATAACAGGCTCATCACGTAGATGAAAACAAACATAAATAGCATATCGACGGATAAAGTGAACATTGAACCAGTCAGAAATTCTCTGATGGTGTCTAATTCACGAACTCGTGTGACAATCGCGCCTACTTGACGAGATTTAAAAAAGAGCAAAGGCAGGCCGAATAGATGCTGAACCAGCTTTAATCCCAGCTTGATGTCGATACGGTTTGCGGTATGAGCGTATTGATATTCGCGTAATCCTCGTAAAATCACTTCGATTATTCCGGCGATAATTAAGCCAAAGATTAATACATCAAGGGTTGATAATGCCTGATGGATTAATACCTTATCCATCACTACCTGAATGACTAAGGGTGAAATGAGTGCAAGAACTTGTAGTACAAAAGAAAACAGTAATATTTCACCCAGGTTTTTCTTTTGTGCCAAAAATTCTGGAATAAACCAACTAATATCAAATTTAGATTGTTTTTGTTTTATCTTAATCCATCTTCCATTCCATTCTTCCATCAGTTTTTTAGCAGGCCATATTTCTGGGGTTTCTTTATTCACCTTCTGAATGAGTGAGTTTTCTTTATTCGATTTGGCTAAAACAAAAGGCAGGCCATTATTATCAAACAAAATTGCTGGTAATGGTATATCATCGTATTTTTTTCTTACAGATTTCTTATTTGCGAGAGATAAGTTAAATTTTTTCTCTATATCTCTTATATAAGATAAGTAACAACTCACGTTTTGTAGGTTATCAATATCATCAATGATATTGCTCTTCCCATGACATATCATCAATATTAACTTTAATGATGATATGGTTAATTTCTCAATCTCATTCATGAAGAAATATCTTTAAAATTTGCATAAAATATGAATAAAAACAGAGTGTTGTGTTATCTGTTTGTTATTTTGTAATTTAATTATCACTTTATTATCTTATAGTTGTTACTGGTAATGGCATGTGGGTAAATGGGACTATATGTGGGGGGTAAAAAGACTTTTTGATATATGAATATTGTCTTTGAATTTTTGCGCGATATTATTTTGTTTGATTTTGTTCATTTCAAAGCATTTATAGATAGATAAACTCATAATATCTTTGAGGTTAATTTTTTTCACTGTTGTACATATTGTACAATCTTATTAATAAATTGTTTATTTTTTGGTAAATAAAATATGTCTGAAAAATTCGTACAAACTATCTCTAGTGTCAATTATAACAAGGGTATTTTCTCTCTTTATTTTGTTGGTCAGGAGTCAAATCGTATGGCTAATGGAATAATGGCGGAAAATGATAGTGAACTTGAATTAAAACAAGTTATTCATATGCCTGCATCGGGATTTATGTATATGGTTTCGATGGTTAAAAATATGTTAGAAGATCCACGTATGGCGGCTGAATTTGATAAATTGATAGCAGCAGGGTTTTTACCAGTTCCGCAATTACCGGAAGAACAAACTGCATCGGAAGCTAAAATTACGGCGGAAGAACCGGCTAATGCGAAGAAACGTACGGCTAAAAATGAAAAATAATATCTGATGGTTGAATAGCGCATGGCGATTATACATCAGCCAGTGAAACTGAATACCACAGAAATACAGGCAATGATCGGAGGAGTAATGCTATTGAGCCAGCATTCTCCTCTGCATCGGAGATACTTAGTATCCGAGTGGCAGCAGCGTATTCTACCTGCATTTGAACTCAATCAGTTTTGCTACTACGAAGATGAACATGGGCGTCCAATTGCTTTCTGTAATTGGGCTTTTTTATCTGAACAAAACCGGGAACAATTGCTTTCGGGAGAAAGAGAGATTAATCACACGGATTGGCGTTCTGGTCCGCATATCTTTTTTCCCGAAATGATTGCCCCTTTTGGTCACGGGCGTGAAGTTGCCAGGGATTTACGCCGCCGTGTTTTTTTGCCGTGGAAAGGACAGAAGGCTTGTACTGTCCGTGGGAAACTTGATGTTCAGAACGACCGCTGTATTCGTCAGGTACAGTGGTTCTTTGTTTAATAAAACGTGGCTCATTGAGAAATGGGTCATTTCTTTACGCAGGTTTAACCGTCTTTATCAACGACGTAAAACAAGTAAATTATTCTGAAACTTCTGAGATTATGTATTGAATACTCTCGATATTACCGTGATCAAAGAAAAAGCGTATATTGAGTATTCCAATGGACACGGCGAAACTGAAATAATTTTATTGGCTATTGTTGTTTCCTACTAAAATAGTAGGATATTATTATCTCATTTACTTATACTTTATTCATGGTTATAATGCCTGATGTTATTCATAATAATGGAATAAAATAATTGATCGTAATTAATAGAAATTTATATTTTAGTTTATTCGTTGCTCTATTGTATCTCCTATATTTTCCATACTCTCGTGGAAAAACACATCTGCGTTAAATATCTTTTTTAATTTTTTCTTTATCTTAATCAATAGGTTTTTTAAAGGTGTTTATACCTGTTAACTTTCAAATTGCCTCTTTGTTGGCTGCGTTCACTTACCCCAGTCACATAGTTATCTATGCTCCTGGGGATGCGTTCACTTGCCGCCGCATTGCAGCTTGAAATCTATTGGGTATATAGATGTATCAGTTTGACACTTTTTTGAGGTTGGTGTTTTCTCTCTTTATTTAATTAAATGAGGATAAAATTATCTTGAGTTAAATAAGTTGCGTAAAGAACATCTAATTGGTTTTTTATTAATATTTTGACTATTAAAAGGTCAGAAGGTTGGCACTATTTCGTGAGAAATTGAATATTAAAAATAACAGTTCTATCCGTTAGGTGCAGTGGTTTTCTGCTTAACCTCAATAATAAATTAAAGGGCTATTGATGGGTAAATCATCAAATAGAAGTACAGAGTACTTCTTTACTGGAAAATATTACGACGATAACGATGGTAATAGTATTACTGCTATTGGTGTTGGTGGTGACGTTTATGCTTATGGCGGAGATGATGATGTTATTGTTGGTTCATTAAAGGTCGATATATACCATACAAATGGTGAACTTTCGGTAAAGGGAGCTTCAGGTTATACCGGTATTAATAAAACGGGAAATGGCGGTTTGTCATTTGCCGGTGCAACCGGTGCGACTTTTATTGATCATTCGGGTGAAACAGGAAATTTATATTATTCGGGTGCTGCTGGCTATAACAAATTGGTTCGTAAAGGTTTATCTGGAGATACCAGTTTTAAAGGTGCTGGTGGATACAATGAATTATGGCATGAAACTGATCAGGGAAATATCTATTTTGCTGGCGCAGGAGCCGCTAATGAAATTGACCGTACCTGGTATAATCATTATGAAGGCACTCAGGGAAATGTGACATTTTACGGTGCAGGTGCTGCAAATAGTATCGATTCACGGATAGAAAGCGGTGACATTATTTTGCATGGTGCTGGTGCTGATAATCATATTGTGCGTAGAGGTAGAGAAGGTAATATTATCTTGCGTGGTGCAGGGGCATCAAATCGCATTGAGCGTATACGCCATAGTGAAGATATATATGAACAGACACAGGGTGATATTACTCTTGAAGGTACGGGTGGTTATAACAAACTCTATTCTGATATTGCCCGCGGTAATATTCATTTTACTGGTGCGGGGGCTTATAATGAAATTACCCGAGCAGGTGTGAAAAATGAAATAGAATTTGCTCAGGCTAAAGATATTATCATGACATCGGCGACAATAGAGGAGAACGGGACTCAACAATTTCAGCAAGTGAAAGCAGTTAAATCCATTGTAGAGCCGGATACTTATCTCTTTGCTATTGCCAATCATGTTAATACTAAAGTTGTTGCTGTGCGGCTGAGAAATAATCCTGATACCGGTAAACTCCGTTATTATGCCACTTCTTGGTGTAAGAAAGGTAATTATCTTCAAGATATTGCTAAGGAAAATATTAATGTAAATAATGGATTTGATCCAATTAAAGGGGAAGATACTATTACTCTCTCCAATATTGACTTTGTATATCGAAAAGGAACTAAGATACAAGGTGTTGAGGAGGCATTATTAACAGATAGATGGGTGAATTATGCTGATGGTACTAACATTAAAGCGGAAGATGTTACACTTGGTCGAGCCAAAATAGGCGGATATGCGATTTCTTCTGATGGGCTGAAAATTGATGTTTCTCCGGTTAAATCGAAAAAACAGTCGAATACTTATGTATATGCCATATTTCTGGATCCTTATACCAAATTGGTTGAAGTTAAATTAGAAAATGATTATGAAACAGGGAAGCTGAAATATATTGCAAGATCTTGGTATAAAAAAGGTAACCATACGGGTGATTTAGAGAATGAAACTTTTTCTTATCCTCGTGGTTATAAATCAATAGGAGCTGGTTATACATTAAGTCAGCTTCATTATGATTTAAATGTAGAACACGATATCGCTGATTCTTTGACTGATCTGGAAGGTTATTCTGAGCAAGATCTTATCAAATTATCAAGAACGGATGGTAATAGCGCGGGTGATATTTATTTCAACGGTGCAGGTGGTGGAAACATTATTATATCCAGTGTGACGCACGGTAATATTAATTTCACCGGAGCTGGGGCGGCTAACATTATTTTGCACAATTCAACATTCGGTAATACGTATTTTGAAGGCGGTGGTGGTGCTAATGTCATTGTGAAAAACGGTGAAGAGGGCAATTTATCGTTCCGTGGTGTGGGCTTAGCGAACGTCCTGGTTCACCAAAGTCGACTTGGAGAAATGGACATTGATGCTGGTGGTGCAGCAAATGTTCTTGTGCGGGTTGGGGATGGGCGATATCTGGCTCATCTTCTGGCTTATGGCAATATCTCAGTTCATAAAGGCAACGGTAACAGCCGAGTACTGATGTTGGGGGGATACAACACGCATACTCAAATAGGTGATGGTAGTGCAGATTGGTCCGGGGCAGGCGGTTTTAACGTTATCACCCAGGCAGGAAAAGGGCATATTTCTTCAATGTTTTTGGGTGGCGCGAACGTGCTGACTAAGCTTGGCACGGGCGATTTGGTTTCTGGTGTGCTTGGTGGTGCCAACATTATCACGCATCTCAGTGATGAGACTGAAACGTCAAACACCACAGCGATAGCGTTGGGTGGAGCTAATATCTTGACTAAAAAAGGGAAAGGTAATGCACTGGCGATAATGGGCGGTGGTACAAACGTCCTCACACATGTTGGTGACGGCAATACAACAGGCATCATGCTGGGTGGGGCGAATATCCTGACTAAAATTGGACAGGGTGACACGATCGGCATCATGTTCGGTATTGGCAACGTATTGACCCATGTTGGCGACGATTTGACATTGGGTGTAATGGCCGCGGCGGGAAATATCTTCACTAAAGTTGGGGACGGAACATCTATCGCGGCCATGATTGGCGCGGGCAATATTTTTACTCACGTAGGCAAGGGTGATGCGTGGGCATTAATGGGCGGCGCAGTGAACATCTTTACCAAAGTGGGTGATGGTAATGCTCTGGCGCTGATGGTAGCAGCAGGTAATGTGTTTACTCATATTGGCGATGGCACGAGTGTTGCTTTGATGCTGGCAAAAGGCAATATCGCCACCAAAGTGGGTAACGGCATGACCCTGGCGGCGATGATCGGCAAAGCCAATATCTTTACCCATATCGGGGATGGCAATACTTTTGCGGCCATGATTGGTGGCGCCAATGTGCTGACTAAAGTGGGTAATGATCTGACTGCCGCCTTCATGATGGGTAAAGCCAATATCTATTCGCATGTAGGTGATGGTACCAGTATTGGCTTGTTTGCCGGTGAACTGAACGTGATGACCAAAGTGGGTAATGGTACAACACTGGCGGCCATGTTTGGTAAAGCTAATATTATGACCCATGCAGGGGATGGCTTAACGGGCGTCTTAGCACTGGGTGAGGCCAATATCGTTGCCAAAGTGGGCAATGATTTTATGGGGGTGGCTGCGGCGGCGAAAGCGAACGTTATTACGCATGTTGGCGACGCGACGACCGCCGGTATCCTGTTTGGCAAAGGTAATATTCTGACCAAAGTGGGGGACGGTACGACGGTTGGCCTGCTTGTTTCCGATGTGGGTAACGTGATGACCCATATTGGAAAGGGGACGACGGTGAGTCTTGCCAAAGGTAAAGCCAATCTGATGACCAAAATTGGGGATGGCACCGGAGTGAATGCGGCTTGGGGGGAAGCGAATATCCTGACCCAAGTGGGAAATGGCGATCGTTACAACTTCGCGAAAGGTAAAACTAACCTTATTACCAAAGTGGGGAATGGACAAGAAGTCACAGTGGTTCAGGGCGATGCCAATATCATTACCCATGTGGGTAACGGGGATGATTACACCGGCGCTTGGGGGCAAGCCAACGTTATCACCAAGGTAGGAAATGGACGTAATGTGGTGCTTGCTAAAGGTAAGGCTAACATTGTCACCCAGGTAGGTCAGGGCGACAGCTTTAATGCTTTATGGAGCGAAGGCAATATCGTCACCAAAGTGGGTGCTGGTACTCAGGTGACGGTGGCAAAAGGGAAAGATAACGTTACCACGACAGTAGGCAATGGCTTAAATGTAACTGCTGCTCATGGTGACGCTAACATTAACATTCATGTAGGTAATGGTGTTTCGGTTAATGCGGTGTGGGGGAAATATAACGTCAATACCAAAGTTGGCGATGGCCTTAGTATTGCGGTTATGAAAGGCAAAGGTAACGCTAATATCCATGTTGGAGATGGTTTGGCTATCAACGCCTCTTATGCACGTAATAACGTGGTGGTTAAGATTGGTAATGGTGATTTCTACAGCTTCTCTGCGACAGAAAGCGGCAAACTCTCTTCCCTCTTTGAGCATATCAAACAGACAACATTAGGTATGGGAGGCAGTCAGGCGATTAATTACCTGGTTCATGGGGAGGAGGCTAACACGTCTGGTACCCATAAAGGCAGAGGCGCGATTAATTTAACAGAAGTTTCTGCTATTGATGGTTTTCAGCTGGATGAAATTGCGCCGGTAAGTTCGGATTTAAACCATTATCTCAATGGTGTTGTAACAGCTGTGGAGACGCCTGACGTCAGTTCAATAGAAGGTGCTTTGAGTCAAAAAACGCGTTCGGAGTCAGATCAGAATGAAAACCTGATCGTCAATGGTGACTTTGAACAAGGTAAGTTGGGTTGGCAGTCAACCAATGATATAGAGGCATATAGCCCGGCGAGTGCTTACGGTCTTGATAATACTGGTTATGATGAGCGAGTCAGTAACTTTGAAGTTGATAAAAACACCGTAATTTGGCAGGAATTGCAAAATTTGTCGGAAGGCGAAGTGGTTTCACTGACTTTTGATTTTATGAGTCATTTTGAGATGGTGGACCGTGATCTGAGTGACAGCGGAATGGTGGTGCTGTGGAATGGTGAATCTGTATTCTCAACTTCTGGACCGAGAGCTATACAGCGTACCCAAAAACTCGATTTAATGGCAAAAGCAGGAACTAACCGGATTGAATTTAAAGGTACGGGTCAGGACGCTGGATTTAGTTATATCTTAGACAATATCGTTGTGAAATCTGATACGTCATTGGTTACCAACGATGACTTTGAGCAAAGTCAGTCGGGTTGGCAATCAACCAATGATATTGCGGCATATCGCTCAGTGAGTGCTGATGGAAAGAATAATACCGGTTATGGCGAACGAGTCTGTGAACTTGATGTTGATAGAAACACCACTATTTACCAGGACTTGCAAAACCGTTCTGAGGGAGAAGTGATTTCGTTGAGCTTTGATTTTGCCAATCGTCCCGATGCTTATTCAGCCGACAATGGTATGGATATTTTCTGGAATGGCAAACTTGTATTCTCGACTTTTGGCGACGCCGCGGGATGGCAAAATAAAGCACTAGAGCTGACAGCAAAGGCAGGCAGTAATCGCATTGAGTTTAAAGGAACCGGTTTGAGTGATGGCGTAGGCTATATTCTGGATAACGTTATTGTAAAATCTGAGAGTTCACGACAAGCTAATATTATTACCGAACATGTGACACAGGATAAAGCTGCGCAAAATGCGTTAAGCGATAAAGAAAAAGCGGAAAAAGATCGCCAACGGTTGGAACAGGAAAAAGAAAAACAATTGGCAGCCATTGCAAAATCGCAATCCCAATTAGCATTAACGGATCAGGCAGCACTTAGCCAAAATGGGCTGACACAGCGTAATGCGATAGAAGCAGAAGCGCAGGCG
Organism: Photorhabdus australis DSM 17609; assembly: GCF_000711895.1. Lineage (GTDB taxonomy): Bacteria > Pseudomonadota > Gammaproteobacteria > Enterobacterales > Enterobacteriaceae > Photorhabdus > Photorhabdus australis. Next base: position 87,872 of record NZ_KL543986.1, on the reverse strand, counting down.
GAGACTGACAAATTGGTTTCCATGACGCAAGGTTTGGCGGTGCTTGATGACTATTCCAACTACAGCGGCGCCAATTACAGCGGCCAATCAGGTGACCAGTGGAGCAATCAATTTGCCAGCCAATTTCTGGGCCATGTTCAGGGTAAGTTGAATGACACCAAATTTATTGCACAGCGAAAATTAACAAATGCCCGACAATCTATTACGGATAATCAACAACAAGTAGAAGAAGCGGTTGCGAAATCTGAGGTCGGTGTAGCACAAAGTGAACAGCATCGTTCCAATGTAAAACAAGATATTGCAGAGGCTCAGAAGAAAGCAGCGTTAAGAAAAGAAGAGGCATTATTGCAGCAAAAACGAGCTGAAAATGCAGAAAATGACGCAAATATCGCCTATCAGGGGGCAGAATATCGGGGTAAACGTGATATTGCTGCGGCTGAAAGTAAGATTGCTCAAGTACAAGCCAATGCCAAAGAGGCAAAACAGAGCGATGCAAAACCTGATCGTACCGGTGCGGGTGGTAGTGGTTTGTCTGGTAAAGCCTACGAATCGACAGGAGCAGGGGAAACCGGTAGCCATATCGATCCCGAATTAATACCGGAAGCTGAAAAAAAATTCTACAAGGGATTGAGCGAAGAAGAGCTACAAGCGCTGGATAGTGCCAAACAAGCCATTGATCGTCTACAGATAAGTGCGGGTATTCGTGCGGAAAATGCGGGTGTTTTAACGACTTCAAAGTTTGCCAAAGTACAATCTAACGATATGGCGATACCAGCATCGAACCATTTAGATGAGCGTGTCAGAAGACCCCAAAAGATCTCAGGCATTAATCTGGCATCGTTGGGGGATGATCCTAAGGTGGAGCAGAATAATTCCGCTATATTTGAAAATGCAAAATTTAATTTATTGAAAGAAGGAAATAAGCTATTTATCAACCCTCATGTACGAACATTAGGGCGGAAAAAGCAGCTGAGTAAAGCGCTGGCTACTGTACGTGATATTTTCTATAAAACGATGAGCCATTTTGATGAAGAGCATGTGTTGCAGTTTGAGCAGGCACTTTCTCATTGGCAACAGCATAGCCCAAAAGAATTTGCTCTTCGTGTCAGTCAAGTGAACTTAATACGTTTTAGGATGGGTCGGGTAATGGAGCACTTGCAGGCCCAACGCGCTGAATCCGCCGGTGTCCTTGGGATTGCCGTGGCCCCTCAACATGCTGAACATTTTAAGCAGCGAGTCATATTTGATGGAACCGGACGTATTGTCGGCTTGAAAGGTAGTGTCACCCAAGACGAAATTAATCAACTTATTAAATGGAAAATCACACCTTTAACTCGCAAGAATTCAACGGCTGAACGAGAGGCGCCGAAGACAGAAAGTGAAAGCCTCATTGTTTTCATGAGCCGATTGGAAGCCGAGAATATCCCGGAAGCAGGGCCTTTGATTGAGCGGGCCAGGGAACTCTGGCTCACAGGACAAGTCACATCTAGAGAAACGATCCGGTTATTTAATGAAGCTCTCAACCAGTTACAGGCATATCCCGAGTTACATGGTTTAGTATTGTCATTACACGCTGACGCTCACAGAGAAAAATCGACTACCCAATATATTGACAACTTATTTGGCCGTCGTTTTGATTCTGAGTTGGCGCATACATTGGTGAAAACCGCGTCACCGGATGCGATTGCCACTTCAGGTCGGATAGGTCAGTTTCTGGTGCAGGAGTTTGAGCTGTATATGCAAAGTACTTCTGACTCAGCCGTCAGTGACGGACAGATTGCTATCAGGATGCAAGCTTTTGCCGAAAAAATTAAAAAGGATATTCGTCCTTGGTTCAGTCGAGTACCTGAACTGACCGCATTTCTGCAAAAACCGACCTTTGATAACTTTAAAATCATGATGACCAAGGTGGATAACGGCTTTGAAATGATCAAAATTCCGTTTCTGGCGGTAAAAATGTCTACCACCGATGGTATGGGGTTACATTTATCTCAATGGAAAGCGGAAGCCGACATTTTCTATCGGAATGAGATCTATAAAGCGCGTTCAACCAGTAGTAAGTTAACGAATATGGCGGATGTTACCTATAAAGTGAAGTTAACTGAACAGCAAACCAATGATTATGGCATTGCACTGCCCTACCAGCCATCCGGTGATCAATATGAAGATTTTCTGTATGGCAGAAAAGTGGCGGCAGGCAGAGTGTTGACACCTGGACAGGAAACACCGCTTGAGCGTAATGCTTTGGTACAGGGGCATTCTGTGGTGACGGGAGCCTCTGGATCGACCAATATCATGGTTCATCTCAACAACTATATTGCTAGTCAAGAACCCACTTTCTCGCAGGAGCAGGCATATCTTAACACCTTGGTATTCCTGGTATTTGATGGTGGTCATTCGGTTAATGAAAGTTTGGTGGTTTACAAAGCGCTGCAGAAGACCACGGGTGATGAACGCAGGCATGTACTGCAAAACTACACCGCCAGTTATAGGGATCTGATGGGCATCGCCGGAGATAAAGGAAAACAATGGGTAAATCAGGCATTAAATCGTGCATTTGAGAAGACCCAACACCTTTATAGAGAAAATACCCCTGAGAGAGAGCAGAACGATTCTCCGGTGGAAGCATTGCAGGCGTTATCGGGTAAAAATAAAACATCAGAGTTAGTCTCCGGTTATCAACATAAAAATCGGGATACGGTAAAGAACTTGCTGCAAAAGAGTGGTGATCCTAAGACGCGCTTTGATAGTCAGCTCATCATTCAGATGGAAAATGACCCGATAGTAGTAAAAGCCGCGATCAATCTGGCGGGTAAACACCCGGATTCCAGCGTGGTGGTTAAACTTGATACCGACGGTAAATATCATCTCATTTATGGTGATCCTGACAGCCTATCAGGCAAGTTACGTTGGCAGATTGTTGGCCATGGCCGTGATAATTCGGAACACAATAACACGCGCTTAAGTGGTTATAGTGCTGATGAATTGGCAATAAAACTGAAACAGTTCAGTCAGGACTTTGAGCAAGCGGGTAAACCTGATCGTATCAGCATCGTGGGTTGTTCACTGATTAGTGATGATAAGCGCAACGGTTTTGCTTATCGTTTTATTACCGCTTTAGATAAACAGGGCATCCGTAGTGATGTTTCAGCGCGTCGTAGTGAAGTGGCTGTTGATGCAACTGGGCGTAAATTTACTCGCGATAAAAAGAATCAGTGGGTTAACAAATTGAACGATAACAAACTGGTATTACGCTGGAATCAGCAGGGTGAACTAACAACGACAACAGAAAAATTGCGTCGTGGGGTGGCTGAAAGCGATATCAACCTTGCCAGAGTGGGGTATACAGAAGCGGATTCAGTAACCAAAGGGGCAATTGCGGAGAACTCTCATATTTTCACCGCACCAGGGAAGCGCAAAAACAGGATAGAGCTCGGTTCAAATCCTCAATCAGATAAATCGCTAAATTACTCCGGCAATATACAGGTAAACGTGGGTGATGGTGAGTTTACTGCGCTCAACTGGGGAACATCGAACGTGGGTATCAAAGTGGGTACTGGCGGTTTTAAATCGCTGGCCTTCGGTGATAACAATGTGATGGTGCATATCGGTGATGGTGACAGCAAGCACAGCGTTAATCTCTTTGGTTATCAAGCATTTGAAGGGGCGCAGATGTTTATTGGTGATCGTAACGTCAGTTTCAACCTGGGGCGCAGTAATGACTTGATTGTCATGATGGATAAATCAATCCCAACGCCACCATTGGTCAATCCATTTGATGGTGCGGCTCGTATTACTGGTGTACTGAAAGCGATTGCCCGTTCTGGTGAAGAGCGGAATTGGTTGGCGGCGCAAGACCGGCAGTGGACGTTATCTGGTGCAAGGAAATTTGTGCAAGATATGTCTGGCTTAGACCAAACGAGTAGTGTGGACTACAAGACACTGGCTGATCTGGATTCGCAGCATGAACGCAGTAGCCGTGGTTTGAAAAGTGACACAGAAGCCGCATTGAATAAGAAATATCACCAATGGTTAAGTAGTCACGGCAACAATACAGAAACCGGCAAAATCAGCCGTGCGGATAAATTTCGTCAGGCCAATGAAAAATTAGCCTTCAATTTTGCGGTAGGTGGTCAGGGGGCGGATATTCAGGTCACAACGGGTAGCTGGAACTTTATGTTCGGTGATCATATTCAATCGATTCTGGATACCAACTTAGGTTCTCTGTTTGGTTTGATGACACAGCAGTATTCAACCACGGGCATGGTGAAGACAACATTTACCTACACGCCACAAGACTTACCGCGTCAGCTTAAAAACAAATTGCTGGGTCGGTTAGCCAGTGTGAATGCAGATACCACTTTAGCGGATATTTTTGGTGTGGATTACACTCCAGAGGGACAGATTGTCGCCCGTAGTGGTGAGTCGGTTGATGGCAAGGCTATTTTGCGAGAGATGCTGGAAGTTATTAAGCAGTTTGGTGGTGAGCAACTACGTGCCTTTACGGATCCGGATAAATTGATTGATGGTTTGCAACAAAACGCCGATATGAGTGCCGATGGTATTGAATCCTTTTTTGTCAGTCATGGACTGAAAGAGAAAGCACCGGATGAAAATCGGGAAAAGAGTGCGTCTGCGGCGATCAACAGTGGGAATTTTCAGACTAATAACCAACCAGAGCAGGCATTGGGTTTTAATTCGCTGAACTTACCTAACCTGTTTGCGACGATATTCAGCAAAGATAAACAACAAGAGATGAAATCGTTAGTGACCAACTTGAAAGAGAATTTAACCGCAGATTTGCTCAATATGGAGCAAAAAACGTTTGATTTCTTGCGTAACAGCGGTCATCTGCAAGGGGATAGCGATATCCATGTGTCATTGGGGAACTATAATTTCAACTGGGGCGGTGACGGTAAAGATCTCGGTGCTTATTTGGGCGATAACAACAACTTCTGGGGGGGCCGTGGTGGTGATGTTTATTACTCAATCGGCACCTCCAACATCTTTACCGGTGGTGAAGGTGATGACCTGGGTGTGCTGATGGGACGTGAAAACTGGATGTTTGGCGGTAAGGGCGATGATACCGCCGTGGTTGCCGGACGCATTAACCAGGTCTTTATGGGTGAAGGTAATGATCAGACGTTTGTGTTTGGTGAAGGTAGCTTTATTGATGCCGGTAACGGGCATGACTACGTTGTGACTTCTGGTAACTACAACCGGGCGGATACCGGGGAAGATCAGGATTATGCCGTGACTATCGGTAATAACAACCGGGTTGAGCTAGGTCAAGGCAATGACTTTGGCAGAGTATTTGGTAATGGCAACCGAATCGATGGCAACACGGGTGACGATGTCATTAAACTCATGGGCTATCATGCGGTAATTAATGGTGGAGAAGGTGATGACCATCTGATCGCGGCCACAATTTCGAAATTCAGCCAGTTTGATGGCGGTGATGGTCAAGATCTACTGGTTTTGGGTGGATACCAGAACCACTTCCAGGGTGGTGCAGGGGTAGACAGCTTTGTAATCAGCGGTAAGGTGATTGACAGCCAGGTTAATGATATCAATGCAGAAGATATGATTGTCTTTAACGGAATTGATTGGCAAAACCTATGGTTCCAGCGCAGTGGATACGATTTAGTGTTATCAGTGAACCGCGGTACTCAGGATAAAACGGTTCAGAGCCTATTTGAATCGGTGGGTTCAGTCACTTTTAATGATTACTTTAATGGTCATCGTGCCAAATTGGTGACTCGTATGGAGAATAAAGATTCTTCAGGGCAGCGTGAATTTACGGCACTTTCTGATAATGCGGTTGATTCATTAATTCAGGCAATGAGCGGTTTTGCTCCGACAGCCGGTGATAATGGTTTTATTGAGAGTCTGGATAGTAAAGCGAAAGCTGTCATTACAACAGCGTGGACGGATACCATAATAGGAAAAGGAAAATTTGCCTGATTAATTTCGCTATTAAGATAAGTAAAAAAGTTGTCATAAAAGTAGATAGCATACTTAAATTAAAGGATAACCAATAGGTTGTTATCCGATGCGTCGTAAAACCCCGTCCTTCAGTGCCAGTCTTTTGCGACTTCTTTGGGGCGGGGAGGATGTCAATTGGTAAGGTAGTACTCATTTCAGAAGCTGAATATCGTGAGTTTGCAGCCAACAAAGAGGCAACTTGAAAGATGACGGGTATATAACTATAAAGGGGATGTCCATGATACTGGAAATAATTCATACGAGCTGGATAAACCAGCCCGATAAATTAAAAATAATCAATGGCAAGTATATGAGAATCCTTAACTATGGAGTAAAAAGCATGAGGAACCCAAGAGTCAATGTAAATGGAATCCCCTTGTTTAAGGCTATCCCTACGGCGTTCTCTCTGCTTACTCAGCCATAAAACACCAATTTCTCCTTGAAGAACATAAACAACTTCTTTGACCTTATGACCAGTATTCAATTTCATCTTTATACAAATCATTGCAAAGTGGGGTAGTTTTGAGCACCATTAACTCAGGGTCAGCAAGCGTTTTCATTACGTGACGGTAATGATAAAGATCACCAGCCTCACTTGTTTTTATTCTCTCAAATTGAGTTCCTCCGCGACTAATTTTTACTCCAGCTTCCAGATCATAAGGATAATTATCCAGCAAAGATAAAATATCTTGTACTGGCAAACAAGTAATCGGTCCATGAACCACTGTGAATAATAGAATATATAATTAAAATCAATAAATTGATGAACTGGCAGGTAGAACCAACTTTCTATGAACCTAACAAATAAGTTAGGCTGTTAAGAAGACTGTTAAAATAATGAGGTCAGAAAATGCGAATCCTTATCAGGACTCTTTGAAGTCAAGTATATGTTTGTGACTACATTACTAGAAAATTTTATTTACTATCTTGAATTAAGTCGGTATCTATATAATCATTTAGTTATATCCTATCTTTATCCATTCTTTAGCTTGAGTTTCAATCGTATAAATGATAATTATAGCTAATTATTAGTATTATTAACACAGAGTATTCATGTCAATATATCGTTGATACGAATAGGTACAAAGCACAGGGAGTATAAGAAATTTAAAGTCTGGGATAATCTTACTCATGGGTGAACGAGCCGATATCTCCAAGTCAACTAAACACATTCAACAACTATAGGTTTTTCAGAATACTACCAAATGCAACATGACAAATAGAATAACTTAATAATATTAAGTAGTTAATAATAAAATAAAAGAAACAAGTACTGAACAAAAGGAAAACGATCACTATGTTTAATAATAGAGCTGTTATGCTGAATGTGTTATTAAGTTCTGCAAACATCACCGGTTCGTCTGGTCTGATGATTTGGGTAGATACTATGCTTAAAGATGGAGGCATGATTCTATACGCTTATATTCCTGTTTTTTCCTATTTATTGGGATTATCTTTGGGGTGTATGACCATATCTTTCTTCATTCGAAAAATGAATATTGCTCTTTTTGGAAAAAATATTTTTGGATTTTTCTTATTCTTAGCAACTATAAACTGCATTCTCTTTTCAAGAGAAACAACTCTTATTTCAGTTTGGCTGGATGCTCTGCATAGAATATTATGGGGAGTAATAAGTGGATTTATTGTCATAATGGGAAGAAATATTCTTATAACTGAAGGGAATGAAAATAAGACGAGTAAGGATTTTTCTATCTTAAGCCTGGCGCTATTAAGCCTGCCATTTATAATTCCAGTCATTTTTTCTTTCTTAGGTTTAAATTCCCGCACATCAGCAGATTTTTTTGCTGCTTTTATTTATTCTATTGCTTTGATTATCTATTATACGGGCTTTAAAAACAATAATTTAAAAAAACAAAAACTCGATATTAAGGATTTTGTGAAAACAACCAATAGATTAGTTGTTTTCTTCTCTTTTTCAAGTTTAGTCATAATCAATGTTTGCTTTTTCCTCTCTTTAATGATTATGCCCGCTATGCGAACAAAATATTTTGAACATATTGATATGGTTCAAATGTATATTATACTACTGATTATATGGTTCCCCTGTGCAATTGGTATCATGAAAGTCATGAAATCCGTAATTTTAACAAAAAGAATTATGATAGGTAATATCATTCAATTATTTTCTCTCGGATTTTGTTCACTTGGCATTATTATAAATTCGGGCATACTCTATTTGCTATTCACAATTATGGTGTTTTTAGCTAATACAATTATGCAACCTATTTTTTTCTCTTATCTGGGGTTATATTCAAAAAATTCTCTTTATACTTTGGGTATGCAGTCAGGGATTTATGTATTTGTTACTATGATTATTCTCCTTTATACTATTTACTTAGGTGTTGGCCTTGAAGAAATCATTACTGGATTTACAATATTATTAATTTCTTCAATAGTTATCTCTACTATTTTCCTTTTAGCAGTTAATTCAAAAAAAATAATAATAGGTAGTAAAAAATAATAAATTTATATAAAAATAACTTTTATTGACAATATCTCAACCTTGCTTTTATTTTTTAATTAATTCAATTAAGAGATAAAGGTAACAGATATCATGGCAATCGCATGAGTGATATTTAATCATTTATACCCAATAGATTTCAAGTTGCAGTGCGGCGGTAAGGGAGCGAATCCCCGGGAGCATAGATAACGATGTGACCGGTGTGAGTGCAGCCAACAAAATAGCTGTTTTCACACATTTCCCAGAGACCCATTATTAAAGCCGCTCCGATGCTTATTATTGCGCACAATACCACCTACGAGTTAATTGGCGATCAATAATGAAATAGATTTAACTTAAAAATATACAAAAATATTCGAATTTATGAATATTAGACTAATTTTATTGTCTTTAACCTTTATATTCCTTTGGATACAGCGGCTTAATAGCAGTGAATAGCCGTATTAATGGGAATAAATTTGGAATAAATAGCGATATTAATTTTACGGATCAAATGATGATTGGATAAATCATGTCAAACTAATTTGACTTTAATCTGAAATGAGTGTCATTCATTTTGTTTTTAGATATAATTGAAAGATACATTCTAATAAGTAATTAATTGTGTGATTTTATTTCCTGAAAACAATAAACAAATAATTTATTTTTAATTTAAAATTATTTATTTTTTATATTAAAAATAACTGACATATACATTGGTCGTATTATTTTTTTATTACAAAAAAATATATATAAAATTAGTTTTTGTTTGAAATTATTTCGTCTGAGTGTTAAATATAATTAGCGTTTACATCAGTTGTATAATTTGATTATTATAAAATAATATGTAATGAAGCTAGTTTATATTTTTGCATGTTAAGATATATCTGATTAAGTGTTAACTTTATGATAAATATGGTTTTTTGCTGTTGTAAGGGGGGCTGATTTGCACATAATTATCAAAGCAAACCCATTGTTAATTAAAAGTCAGGAAAGTGAATTCATCTTTCTAGTATCTGGTTTTTCCTGAAATAGTTTACATCAGATATTAATATTATACCCAATAGATTTCAAGATGGATCGCGACGGCAAGGGAGCGAATCCCCGGGAGCATAGATAACTATGTGACCGGGGTGAGTGAGTGCCGCCAACAAAGAGGCAACTTGAAAGATAACAGGTATAAATGGACAAAATACAGCAAGGATTTAGCTCTCATGCCAGTATATATATCCAATAGATCCATTTTTATTTAGTTATGGAGTTCAGCGTCTGCTAATAAAAAATTGCAGTAAATCAAAGGCGCTTATCTAAAAAACAGGAACAAAAATGGAATACTTTTTTAGGTTCACCAGATGAACTGTTTATTCCACGGTTAGGAAAATTATCGTTGCAGAATTGTTAATTATGCGGCTATCAACCGGAATATGACATCCAGCGCCTGAGAGAAAATATTGCCTGAGCATCTTTCGATGTCTGGCGTGCTCGTTGTTATTTCTCCTAAAAGTAAAAGAAAAACATTTTTTATGGTTGCTGGAAATAACAGTTTTCAAATATTTAACAGATTCGTTGAGGTAGTAAGTAAATGAAAGAGAGTATCGCGAGAAAGGGAAGTTCCGTTGAAGCTGAACACACACTGTTGCTGGAAACCTGGAATGCGACTGAAACACTGTATCCTAACCAGTTGTGTCTCCATCAGTTATTTGAACAGCAGGCAGCGAAAACCCCGGCAGCCACGGCGTTGATAGCGGGAGAGCAAATCCTTAGCTATGCGGAACTGAATGCTAGTGCTAACCGGTTGGCTCATCAACTGATTGAACAAGGAATTCATTCGGGTGACCCTGTTGCAATCCTGCTAGAACGATCCATTGAATTGGTGGTGGCACAGTTGGCTATCCTTAAGGTTGGTGCTGTTTACGTGCCTATAGATCCCAGCGTACCGGACGAGAGAAAAAATTGGCTGATAAGCGATTGCTCAGCCACGTTATTGCTTACCGATATGCAGTTTGATATTCCGGCTGACCTTACTGTTCCGTTATTTCGTTTGTCCGATGAGACCACTACAGGCAGGGAGGGAGATTATCTCAATCCTGACTTACCGTGTTCCAGTAGCCAGGCCGCGTATATCATGTACACCTCCGGTTCGACTGGTATGCCAAAAGGCGTAGTCGTGCCTCATCGGGCCGTTGTCCGATTGGTCATTAATAATGGTTATGCTGAAATTGGGCAGGATGACCGGATTGCCTTCGCCGCTAACCCCGCTTTTGATGCCAGTACGTTTGAAGTTTGGGCGCCTTTGCTTAATGGTGCTACGCTGGTCGTTATCGATCACCTTACCTTACTGACCCCGCCAGATTTTGTGCAGGTATTACAACAACATCACATCACTATCCTGTGGCTGAGTGTCGGGTTGTTTAACCGGCTGGCAGCGGAACTGTTCCCAGTGTTGCCTCAACTCAGAATTCTGTTAGTCGGCGGAGATGTCCTCGATCCACATGTTATTGCTCAAGTACTACGCCATAGTCCGCCACAACAGTTATTAAATGCCTATGGTCCCACTGAGGGCACGACCTTTACTACCACATACCGCATTGAATCATTACCGGAGGGGACAACCAATATCCCCATTGGTCAACCAATCGCTAATACGCGAGTCTATTTGTTGGATGCTGATGGTCAGCCGGTACCTTTAGGGGAGATTGGTGAAATTTATGTGGGTGGAGACGGGGTTGCCTGCGGTTATCTTAATCGACCTGAATTGACAGCGGAACGGTTCCTGACCGACCCATTTAGTGATTCACCGGATGCGAGAATGTACCGCACCGGGGATTTGGCTCGTTATCTGCCGGACGGCAATCTGGAATTCCTTGGGCGTAACGATCAACAGGTTAAAATCCGTGGCTTTCGGATTGAACCGGGGGAAATTGAGGCTCGGTTGGTAGAATACCCTACAGTACGCGAAGCGGTTGTGTTGGTGTTGGGGGATGGGCAGGACAAACATCTGGTTGCCTATGTGTTGGCGCAAGCGGATGACGGATTAGCTGCCAGCTTGCGCAATCATCTAAATGCCCGGTTACCTGATTACATGATACCAGTGGCTTTTGTGTGTTTGGATGAATTCCCGTTAACCCCAAACGGCAAATTGGATCGTCGGGCATTGCCGGCACCGGGGAAAGAAGCCTTTGCCCGTCAAGTTTATGCTGCGCCACAAGGGGAGATGGAAACTGTACTAGCAACTCTCTGGCGTGAATTACTGGGGATTGAGCAGATTAGCCGCCATGACAGTTTCTTTGCATTGGGCGGCCATTCACTACTAGGCGTGCGCATGATTGAACGTTTGCGTCAGCTTGGGTTAACGCTGGCGGCACGTAACCTGTTCCAGTCGCCGGTACTGTTGGAACTTGCCCAAACATTAGTACAGCATCAGTCTGTCGTGTTGCCACCTAATGTCATTACGCCGATGACAACGACGCTGACGCCAGAGATGTTACCGCTGATTGATCTGACTCAGCCTGACATTGACCGCATTGTTGAACAAGTGCCGGGTGGGATTGCTAATATTCAGGATATTTATGGGTTGTCACCGTTGCAGGACGGTATCCTGTTCCACCATCTGTTGGCAAATGAAGGTGATCCCTATTTGCTGACCTATCCGATGACCTTTGCTAGTCGGGCTTTGCTGGATCGTTATCTGGCGGCAGTTCAACAGGTGATTGACCGCCATGACATCTTGCGGACTGCTTTTATCTGGCAAGGATTATCCGTTCCGGCTCAGGTGGTTTGGCGTCAAGCCCAGTTATCAGTGACCGAATTGGCGCTGGACCCGGCTGACGGCTCGATCAGTGAGCAATTGACTCAACGTTTTGACCCGCATCGATATCGTCTTGACCTGAGTCAGGCGCCATTGTTGCGCTTTGTTGTGGTGCAGGAAACCGATGGCCATTGGGTAGCCCTGCAATTGCAGCATCATCTCATCGGTGATCATACGACGATGGAGGTAATGAACCGGGAAGTTCAGGCGTACTTTGCTGGTCAGGAGAATAACCTGCCAGCTCCAGTTCCCTTCCGTAATCTGGTGGCTCAGTCTCGACTTGGAGGAAATCAGGAAGAGTATTCTCGTTTCTTTACTGACATGTTGGCGGAGGTGGATGAGCCAACGCTGCCATTTGGACTAAGCGAAGTGCATCGTGATGGTTCGCAGGTGACACAATCGCATCAGCCGCTATCACCGATACTGAATGAGCGCCTGCGTGGACAGGCCCGGCGTCTTGGTGTCAGTCTGGCGGCCTTATGCCATCTGGCTTGGGCACAGGTCCTGTCGCGTACCAGTGGCCAGGAGAAAGTGGTGTTTGGTACTGTGCTGTTTGGCCGCATGGCCGTGGGGGAAGGGGCAGATAGTGGCATGGGGCTGTTTATCAATACTCTGCCGTTGCGGCTGGATATGGATGATACCCCGGTGCAGGAGAGTGTCAGAGTGGCACATAGTCGGTTGGCCGGGTTGCTGGATCATGAGTACGCTTCATTGGCGCTGGCTCAGCGTTGCAGTGGGGTTGCCAGTGGTACACCGCTTTTTAGTGCTTTATTGAACTACCGGCATAATGAACAGCCGATCACTCCGCATGAAATAATGAGCGGAATTGAATTCCTTGGGGAACAAGAGCGCACTAACTATCCGTTTGTGCTGTCGATAGAGGACGGTGGTTCTACTTTGGGACTGACTGCTCAGGTGGTGCAACCGTTTGATCCAGCACGGATATGCGGTTATATGCAACAGGCGCTGGAAAGTCTGGCTGATACGCTTGAACAGGTGCCAGAAACGCCAGTACGGGCACTGAACGTCTTGCCTGAAACTGAACGTACTTTATTGCTGAAAACGTGGAATGCAAGCGAAGTCTCCTATCCTGATTCGTTGTGTATTCATCAGTTATTTGAGCAACAGACGGAGAAAAATCCTGAAGCAACTGCACTGATGTATGAAGAACAAACCTTCAGTTATGCGGAACTGAATGCGAATGCTAACCGGTTGGCTCATCAACTGATTGCTCTGGGTGTAACACCAGATCAACGGGTAGCGATCTGTTTGGCAAGTTCACCGGCACGGGTGGTCGGGGTATTGGCGGTATTGAAAGCGGGTGGTGCTTATGTGCCTTTGGACCCAGCTTATCCCGGTGAACGTTTGTTACATATTTTGACCGATGCGACACCGGCTATTTTGCTGGCAGATAACGCCGGACGTGCGGCATTAGGTGAGGATGTGGTCTCAGGGCTGATCATACTTGATCCCAATACGCTGCCAGACCATCCGGCCAACAATCCACAGATACCTGCGTTGACCTCCCGCCATTTGGCGTATGTGATTTACACTTCTGGTTCGACCGGCATTCCGAAAGGGGTGATGGTTGAACATTGTGGGTTGGTCAATCTTATCCGGGATAAAATCACCCAGTTTAATGTTCGTGCTGAGAGCCGGATGTTGCAGTTCGCTTCATTTGGCTTTGATGCCAGTGTTTGGGAAATCATGATGGCACTGGCCGGAGGGGCGAGTCTGGTTATTCCTGACGACACGGTTCGTCAGGATTCGCGTAGACTCTGGCATTATCTGGAAGAACAGTCGGTGACGCATGCCTGCTTGACTCCGGCCTTGCTTCGGGATGGGGCTGATTTACCGATGATAGCAATAAAACCCACCTTGATACTGGGTGGGGAAGCTCCCGGTGCCGCATTACTCCAGACGCTGAGCAGCCGGGCAATATTGTTCAACGCTTATGGCCCGACAGAAATAACGGTTTGTGCCACCGCCTGGCGTTGTCCGTCAAATTATAAGGATACATTGATTCCTATTGGGCGTCCGACGGCTAATACACGGCTTTATCTGCTGGATGCTCACGGTCAGCCAGTGCCATTGGGCGCTGTCGGTGAGTTATATATTGGTGGTGAGGGTGTCGCGCGTGGCTATCTCAATCTACCTGATCTGACTGACGAACGTTTCCTGACCGATCCATTTAGTGGGGTTGCCAATGCCCGGATGTACCGCACTGGGGATTTGGTTCGCTACCTACCAGATGGCAATTTGGTATTTATTGGTCGTAATGATCAGCAGATTAAAATTCGCGGCTTCCGGATTGAGCCGGGAGAAATCGAAGCACGATTGACTGAACATCTGGCGATCCGTGAAGCGTTGGTATTAGCGTTGGGTGACGGATTGGCTAAGCGTTTGGTGGCTTATGTTGTGGCTGAACCGGATGATGGACTGGTTAACAATTTGCGTGCCCATCTGAGTACAATCTTGCCTGATTATATGGTACCAGCCGCCTTTGTACGTTTGGATGCCTTCCCGCTGACGCCTAATGGCAAGCTGAACCGTCAGGCATTACCGGTGCCGGGGGAGGATGCCTTCGCCCGACAAATTTACCAGGCACCACAAGGCGAGATTGAAATTGCACTGGCGGCTATCTGGTGTGAATTGCTGGAGATTGAGCAAATCGGTCGCAATGACGATTTCTTTGCACTAGGCGGCCATTCATTGCTGGCAGTACGAGTAATGAACCGTGTGGCTGATTTCGGTGTCCAGCTGCCGCTGACTACATTGTTTCAATCATCCTCTTTGATGGCTTTGGCTGAGGTGGTGAGTGCACGGCTTAATGAACAGAGTCGTCGTGTGTTGCCTGCTATCGTACCGACCCCCCATGACGGCGAGCTACCGCTGTCATTTGCTCAACAGCGCCTGTGGTTCCTGGCGCAGTTTGAAGGTGTCAGTGAAACTTATCATATCCCTTTAACACTGCGTTTACGTGGTCAGCTTGACATCGATGCCTGGCAGCAGGCGCTGAATCGCCTGTTTGCCCGCCACGAAGCTTTACGTTCGGTCTTCATCACTGTTAATGGGCAACCGCAAGTTGAGCTGTTGCCGACAGAATTCGGCTTGCCGGTGAAAAAATATGATCTGCGTAAAGCGTTTGACGTGGATAAACAGCTTAAATACCTGTGTGAACAAGAAGCTGAAATGCCGTTTAATCTGGCTCGCGGGCCGTTAATCCGTTCTGCTCTGGTACAGCTGGCGAACGATGATTATGTATTTTTGCTGACCCAGCATCATATTGTTTCTGATGGCTGGTCTGTAGGAATACTAAAATCAGAATTGAGCGCACTTTATGTCGCTTGTTTGAAACAACTGCCTGATCCGTTGCCGCCATTGATGATTCAATATCCTGATTACGCGGCATGGCAGCGGAAAGTTTTCTTAAGTGAAGGATTACAGGCTCAGCGTGATTACTGGCACCGTGTGCTGGCAGATGCGCCGGTATTGCTTGAATTACCCACCGATCGGCCACGCCCATCTCAGCAGTCATTTACCGGAGGCCGGATACCCGTCCACGTTGATGCCTCGTTGGTACAGGCTTTGAAGCAGCTGGGACAACAGCAGGGTACGACACTGTTTATGACATTGTTGACCGCCTGGGCTGCATTGTTGTCACGTCTATCGGGACAGGATGATCTGGTGATCGGCATACCGAGTGCCAATCGCAACCGGCGGGAAATTGAGTCGCTAATCGGGTTCTTTGTCAATACCCTGGCATTGCGCATCGATTTATCGGGTACGCCGGACATGATAACGCTGCTCCAGCGTGTGCGACAGACGACACTGGAAGCACAGGATCATCAGGATCTGCCCTTTGAACAAGTTGTTGAGATCGTACAACCGCCACGTAGCACAGAACATACCCCGCTGTTTCAGGTGATGTTTGCTTGGCAGGAAGCAGAAACTGAGGAATGGCAACTGCCAGGATTGTCGGTAACTCCGGTTGGTCAGGAGTACGATATCGCTAAATTCGATCTGCAACTGGAATTGGCGGAGAAGGATGGCGAGGTTATAGGGGAATTGACCTATTCTGCTGTTTTATTCGACCGAAAAACGATTGAAAGGCAGGTTGGTTATTTGCAGGCCATATTGCGAGCGATGGTGAGCAATCCTCAACAATCTGCCACAGCTATCAATATCTTGTCATCCACTGAGCGGACATTATTGCTGGAAAGCTGGAACCAGACTGAAGAGCCATATCCTGAACAGCTGTGTGTTCACCAATTGTTTGAACAACAAGCAGAGAAAACCCCAGATGCTATCGCGGTGAAGTATGAAAATCAGACGTTGAGCTATGCGGAACTCAATGCTCGCGCTAATCGGCTGGCTCATCAGCTTATTGTACTCGGCGTGAAACCGGATCATCGGGTAGCGATTTGTGCGGCTCGTTCACTCGCCCGGGTGGTCGGGTTATTAGCTGTATTGAAAGCGGGTGGCGCTTATGTGCCGTTGGACCCAACGTATCCCGGTGAACGTCTGACTTATATGTTAACTGATGCAGCCCCGGCTATTTTGCTGGCGGATGATGCCGGACAGGCAGCGCTGGCGGAGGAGGTTATGGCGACGCTGATGGCGCTTGATCCAAATATCCAGCCGGATCAGCCGGACAACAACCCGCAGGTACCTGAATTGACCTCCCGGCATCTGGCGTATGTGATTTATACGTCTGGCTCTACTGGCAGGCCGAAAGGGGTAATGGTTGAACATCATGGTGTGGTTAACCTGACGCTAACACAAAACGCGCAGTTTAACCTTTGTGCTGCCAGTCGGATGTTGCAATTTGCTTCATTTGGTTTCGATGCCAGTGTCTGGGAAATCATGATGGCGTTGAGTAGTGGGGCCATTTTGGTCATTCCGTCTGAGACAGTCCGTCAGGATCCATGTCGCTTGTGGCATTATCTGGAGGACGAGGCCGTGACGCATGCTTGTCTGACACCGGCTATGTTCCATGATGGCGCTGGTTTACCGGCGATAACAGTAAAACCCACGTTAATATTTGCCGGAGAAGCCCCTGGCCTGGCACTGTTTCAAGCCCTGTGTAATCGGGCAAATCTGTTCAATGCTTATGGGCCAACGGAAACAACCGTTTGTGCTACTACCTGGGATTGCCCGCCAGACTATATGGGGCGGTTAACGCCGATAGGGCGTCCGACGGCGAATAAATGTATCTACCTGCTGGATAAACACGGGCAGCCGGTACCGCTGGGAGTGGTCGGTGAGTTGTATATTGGTGGTGCGGGAGTGGCACGCGGTTACCTCAATCGTCCAGAATTAACGGCTGAACGTTTCCTGACTGATCCGTTCAGTCATAAAGCCGGTGCACGGATGTACCGGACCGGGGATTTGGCCCGTTACTTGCCGGATGGCAATGTCGTGTTTGTTGGTCGTAATGACCAGCAGGTTAAAATCCGGGGTTTCCGCATTGAACCGGGAGAAATTGAAGCCCGGTTGACCGAATACCCAGCAGTGAGTGAAGCGCTGGTATTAGCATTGGGTGATGGGCAGGATAAGCGATTAGTTGCCTATGTAGTGGCAGAAGCCGACGATGGATTGGCAATGAGATTGCGTGAACATCTGAGTACAATTTTGCCTGATTATATGGTTCCAGCGGCTTTTGTGCGTCTGGATGCCTTTCCGCTGACGCCGAATGGCAAATTGGATCGTCTGGCGTTGCCAGCGCCTGATCAGAATGCCCTTGCTCGTCAGATTTATCAGGCGCCGCAAGGAGAAATTGAGACGGCTCTGGCGACTATCTGGAGTGAATTACTGGAAGTTGAGCAGATCAGCCGGCATGACAGCTTTTTTGCCTTGGGTGGTCACTCGTTGCTTGCTGTAAAAATGATTGAACGTTTGCGACGTAGCGGGCTGGGAATATCGGTACAGGCACTATTCCAGTATCCGACATTGAGTGTATTGGCTCAGTCCTTGGATCAACATCGTGAAATCAAGGTGCCTGACAACGGTATTACACCGGATACGGCTACACTGACCCCGGCAATGTTGCCGTTGATTGATTTGACTCAGCTTGAAATTGACCGCATCGTTGATCAGGTGCCGGGAGGGGTGAGTAACATTCAGGATATCTATGCGTTGTCACCGTTACAGGATGGCATCTTGTTCCACCATTTGCTGGCAAATGAGGGAGATCCTTATCTGCTAATCACTCAACAGGCTTTTGCAGACAGACAGTTGCTGGACCGTTATCTGGCCGCCGTTCAGCAAGTGGTTGACCGCCATGATATCCTGCGCACCGCCTTTGTCTGGCAAGGATTGTCTGTTCCGGCTCAAGTAGTCTGCCGTCAGGCGCTTTTATTTGTGACTGAACTGACACTTGATCCGGCTGACGGGCTTGTCAGTGATCAACTGTCCCAACGTTTTGACCCACGCCGGCACCGTATCGACTTGAGTCAGGCGCCATTGTTACGTTTTGTTATTGCGCAGCAGGCCGATGGTCGCTGGATTCTACTGCAATTGCTACATCACTTGATTGGCGATCACACCACGCTGGAAGTGATGAACAGCGAAGTGCAGGCGTATCTTACTGGACAGCAAAACAGCTTACCTGCGCCAGTTCCTTTCCGCAATTTGGTGGCTCAGGCTCAGTTTGGGGTCAGTCAGGAAGAACATACTCGCTTCTTTACCGACATGTTATCTGACGTGGTTGAACCAACTCTCCCATTCGGGCTGACGGAAATACACCATGACGGTACCCAGGTGGTGGAGTCGCATCGGATGCTGACAGCTGGGCTGAATGATCGCTTACGTGGTCAGGCTCGGCGTTTGGGTGTCAGTGTGGCGGCGCTGTGCCATCTGGCCTGGGCGCAGGTGTTGTCGCGGACCAGCGGGCAGACACAAGTGGTATTTGGCACCGTATTGTTTGGGCGTATGCAAGCAGGTGAAGGGGCTGATAGCGGGATGGGGTTGTTTATCAATACGTTACCGTTGCGGCTGGATATCGATGATACTTCGGTACAGGATAGTGTACGTACAGCACATACCCGATTGGCAGGATTATTGGAGCATGAACATGCATCTTTGGCGTTGGCTCAGCGTTGCAGCGGAGTAGCCAGCGGTACACCACTTTTCAATGCGCTACTGAATTATCGGCATAATACGCAACCAGTGACGCCGGATGAAATCATGAGCGGGATTGAATTCTTGGGCGCTCAGGAGCGAACTAACTATCCATTTGTCTTGTCGGTAGAAGATGGCGGTTCCGATCTGGGGCTAACGGCTCAGGTGGTGCAACCGTTTGATCCGGAACGGATATGCGGTTATATGCAGCAGGCGTTAGAAAGTCTGGTGGAGGTGCTTGAACAGGAGCCAGAGACGCCGGTACAGACATTGGGAATCTTGCCTGAAACTGAACGTACATTATTGCTGAAAACATGGAATGCAACCGAAGCATCGTATCCTGATCAACTGTGCATTCATCAGCTGTTTGAGCAGCAGGTAGAGAAAAACCCCGGCGCTACGGCACTGATATATGAGAACCAAACTCTCAGCTATGCCGAATTGAACTCACGCGCGAATCGGTTAGCACATCAGCTTATTAAGTCAGGCGTATCGCCAGATCAACGGGTAGCTATTTGTGTCGCAAGCTCTCCGGCGCGAGTAGTAGGATTATTGGCCGTGCTGAAAGCAGGTGGGGCTTATGTGCCACTGGACCCAGCTTATCCGGGCGAACGTTTGTCACATATTTTGACCGATGCGGCACCCGTTATGTTATTGGCCGATCATGTTGGGCGTACAGCGTTAGATGAGCAGAAGCTTTCGGGGATGATGGTACTTGATCCGAATTTGTTGCCTGACCCGTTGGACCGTAACCCACAGATATCCGCACTGACCTCTCGTCATCTGGCGTATGTGATTTACACTTCCGGTTCGACCGGTACACCGAAAGGGGTAATGGTTGAGCATCGTGGGCTGGTCAATCTTATCCGGGATAAAATTGCCCAGTTTGATATTCACTCCCATAGCCGAATGTTGCAGTTTGCTTCATTTGGTTTTGATGCCAGTGTCTGGGAAATCATGATGGTGTTAGGAAGTGGTGCTAGTCTGGCTATTCCTGCGGACACCGTGCGTCAAGATCCGAATAATCTCTGGCGTTATCTGGAAGAACAGACAGTGACACACGCTTGCCTGACACCGGCTCTGCTCCGGGATGGGGCTGATTTACCCGTGATGACCATAAAACCAACATTGATATTGGGCGGTGAAGCGCCCAGTGTGGCGCTACTTCAGACACTATGTGGTCGGGCAACGTTATTCAATGCCTATGGTCCGACAGAGATAACCGTTTGTGCCACCGCCTGGCGCTGTCCTTCAGATTACATAGAAGGGTCTATTCCCATTGGGCGCCCGACAGCCAATACGCGGGTTTATCTGTTGGATGACTATGGCCAACCGGTACCGCTGGGAGCGGTAGGTGAATTGTACATTGGTGGTGCGGGAGTGGCGCGTGGTTATCTCAATCGCCCTGAACTGACTGACGAACGTTTCTTGATTGATCCATTTAGTGATGCAGCTGATGCACGGATGTACCGCACCGGGGATTTGGTTCGTTATCTGCCGGACGGCAATTTGGTGTTTGTTGGTCGTAACGATCAGCAGATTAAAATCCGGGGTTTCAGGATTGAACCGGGTGAAATTGAAGCCCGATTGACAGAACATCCCGCAGTATGCGAAGCGCTGGTGTTGGCATCAGGGGATGAGCAACAAAAACGTCTGGTTGCCTATGTAGTGGCAGACGAAGATGATGGCCTGGTTAACCGCTTGCGTACTGACTTAAGTGCAGTTCTGCCTGATTACATGGTACCAGCGGCCTTTGTACGCCTGGATGCATTCCCGCTAACGCCTAACGGCAAGTTGGATCGCCGGGCCTTGCCGGAACCTGATCAGAATGATTTTGCCCGTCAGGTTTATGCAGCTCCGCAAGGGGATACAGAAACGACACTGGCGACTATTTGGCGTGAGTTATTGGGGATTGAACAGATCAGCCGACACGACAGCTTCTTTGCTCTGGGTGGTCATTCGCTGCTGGCGGTGCGGATGGTTGAACGCCTGCGTAACGTTGGATTAACGCTGGCAGTGCGTGATCTGTTTCAATCTCCGGTGTTGTCTGAATTGGCCCAAACCTTGAAGTCGAATCAGGCTAAGGCCATCCCTGCTAATGTTATTACATCGACAACGACAGCATTGACGCCAGAGATGTTACCGTTGATTGATCTCACCCAGTCTGAGATTGACCATATTATCGAGCAAGTACCGGGCGGGATCGCCAATATTCAGGATATCTATGCTTTATCGCCGTTACAGGACGGCATTCTGTTCCACCATCTGCTAGCAGACGAGGGTGATCCGTATCTGTTAGCGGGGCAAATGGCTTTTGCTGACCGAGCTTTGTTGGACCGTTATCTGATCGCGGTTCAGAAGGTGATTGATCGCCATGATATCCTGCGCACGGCTTTTACTTGGGAAGGAATCTCTGTTCCGGCTCAGGTAGTCTATCGTCAGGCTCAATTGCAGGTGACTGAACTGGTGTTGAATCCGACTGATGGGCCGATTAGCGATCAATTAGCCCAACTTTTTGATCCACGCCAGTATCGTATCGACTTGAGTCAGGCTCCGCTTTTACGCTTTGTGATAGCACAGGAGGCCGATGGTCGTTGGATTGTGTTGCAGCTGATGCACCACCTGATTGGTGATCATACAACGCTGGATGTGATGGACAGTGAAGTTCGGGTGTATCTCGCTGGTCAGGAGAATAATCTGCCGGCTCCGGCACCTTTCCGCAATCTGGTGGCTCAGGCCCGGTTGGGGATCAGTCAGGAGGAACATACTCGCTTCTTTACCGACATGTTGGCCGGGGTGGACGAGCCTACACTGCCATTCGGATTGACAGAGGTACGTCATGATGGCTCGCAGATAACGGAATCACGTCGGATACTGACAGACGGACTGAATAACCGCTTGCGTGGTCAGGCCCGACGTCTTGGTGTCAGTCTGGCGGCTTTGTGTCATCTGGCTTGGGCACAAGTATTGTCGCGTACCAGTGGACAGGAACAGGTGGTGTTCGGCACTGTGCTGTTTGGACGCATGGCGGCGGGTGAAGGGGCTGATAACGGTATGGGGCTGTTTATCAATACCTTGCCGCTACGATTGGACATCAATGGTACTTCAGTTCGAGAGAGTGTACAGGCCGCTCATAGTCGGTTGGCTGGCTTGTTGGAGCATGAACATGCGTCACTGGCGCTGGCTCAGCGTTGCAGTGGTGTACAAGGTGGAACCCCACTTTTTAGTACCTTGTTGAACTATCGGCATAATGCATTGCTGGCGACGTCGAATGAAATCATGAGTGGTGTTGAATTTCTTGGTGCGAAAGAGCGAACTAACTATCCGTTTACCCTGTCGGTGGAAGATTTTGGTGAATCGTTGGGACTGACAGCTCAAATTGCCCAGCCATTTGATGCGGAACGTGTGTGCGGCTATATGCAACAGGCACTGGAGAGCTTGGTGGAGGCACTTGAACACGCCGCGGAAACGCCAGTCAGGACGCTGGAAATTTTGCCAGCAGCAGAGAGGAATTTGTTGCTGAAAACCTGGAATGCGACAGAAATTGCGTGTCCTGACCCATTGTGTATTCATCAACTGTTTGAGCAACAGGCGGAGAAAAAACCGGATGCGACGGCTCTGGTGTATGAAGAACAAACCCTCAGTTATGCGCAATTGAACGACCGGGCTAACCGATTAGCCCATCAATTGATCGCATTGGGGATAACACCAGATCAGCGGGTGGCAATTTGTGTGACCCGTTCACCGGCAATGGTCGTAGGCTTGCTGGCAGTACTGAAAGCGGGTGGAGCCTATGTACCATTAGATCCAACTTACCCGGGTGATCGTCTGGCTTATATGCTGGATGATGCTGCCCCGTCAGTAGTGCTGGTGGATAATACTGGACGTGCTGCGCTGGGTGAACAAGCGCTTATAAGATTCACGGTACTTGATCCGAATATTCTGCCTGATCAGCCGGATAACAACCCACAAATACCTACTTTAACCTCGCAGCATTTGGCGTATGTGATTTATACCTCTGGCTCGACGGGCATGCCAAAAGGGGTAATGGTTGAACATCGCGGGCTGGTTAACCTCATCTGGGATAAAATCACCCAGTTTGATATTCGTGCCGAGAGTCGGATGTTGCAGTTTGCCTCATTTGGTTTTGATGCTAGCGTTTGGGAAATCATGATGGCGCTGTGTGGTGGTGCCACGCTGGACATTCCTGCCGATACCGTTCGTCAGGACTCACTTCGTCTCTGGCATTATCTGGAGCAACAGGCGGTAACTCACGCTTGTCTGACACCGGCTCTGCTTCGGGATGGTGCTGATTTACCGGAGATAACCATAAAACCGACGTTGATATTAGGTGGTGAAGCACCGGGTACGACACTGCTGCAGGCGCTGAGTGGGCGGGCAACCTTGTTCAATGCTTATGGTCCGACAGAAATCACCGTGTGCGCCACTACCTGGCGTTGCCCGTCTGATTATACGGAGGCATTAATCCCGATTGGACGCCCGACGGCCAACACTTATGTTTATCTGCTGGACGCTTACGGCCAGCCAGTACCGTTGGGAGCGGTGGGGGAATTGTATCTCGGTGGTATCGGTGTAGCGCGTGGTTATCTCAATCGTTCTGACTTAACTGCGGAGCGCTTCCTGACTGATCCATTTAGTGACACACCGGATGCCCGCATGTACCGAACTGGCGATTTGGCGCGTTACTTGCCGGATGGCAATCTGGTGTTTGTCGGCCGTAACGATCAGCAGGTTAAAATTCGCGGTTTCCGAATTGAACCGGGTGAAATCGAAGCCCGATTAACTGAATATCCAGCGGTGCGTGAGGCTATTGTTTTAGCGCAGGGGGATGGACAGGAAAAACGGCTGGTTGCCTATGTGGTAGCAGAAGCCGCTAACGGATTAGCTACTCATCTACATAATCATCTGAGAACACGATTGCCTGACTACATGGTGCCGGCAGCTTTTGTGCGTCTGGATGCATTCCCTTTGACACCTAACGGCAAACTGGATCGCCGGGCGCTGCCTGTACCTGATCAGACTGCTTTTGCTCGTCAGATCTATGAAGCGCCACGAGGTGAAGTTGAGATTATCCTGGCAGATGTCTGGAGTAAGTTACTCGGAGTGAAGCAAATAGGTCGGTACGACAATTTCTTTGCGCTGGGTGGACATTCGCTGCTTGCCATGCGGATGATAAACCTTGCTGCGGAGCGTGGTTTGATTTGCACATTGAATAATTTGTTCCAATTCCCTGTGTTGGCTGAGCTGGTAGCGGAAATCACATCAGAATCGCTATCTCCATCGCAAAGAAGTGCGATACCTGTGCGACCTGACGGAACTGAACCGCCGCTATTCTTTGTTCCCAGCGGGATGGATGATTATTCCTATGTTTTCGGACTGGCCCAGCATATACAGTCGGATTACCCGATTTATGCATTACCCTGGCCGTCGATTAATGAAGAACAAGCATCGACTATTGAGGTACTGGCGACCAGAATGATCACCTTTATGAAGGCGATTCAGCAGCAAGGACCGTACCGAATATATGGTTACTCTTCTGGTGGCGTATTGGCTTATGCCATTGCTCAGCAGCTTTTGAATGCCGGTGAAACGGTGAATTTCTTAGGCTTGATTGACACGCCCGCTCCTCATCGCTTCAAGACTCGTGTTGTTCAGCCGAAACTTCAATTTCTTGCGGAATTGGCAAGGCAATCAGTGGATAAATATCCCCAGAAAATTGAGGCGTTACACCAGAAAATGGATGCATTGGACTTGGTGCAATTTATTGCAGCAGCACAGGAACTGGAATTGTACCCGTCAAATCTGCGTCCTGACTTAATTGCAAAACGGTGGGAACAGATGGGAAATTATGTACAGCTGGTCAAAGATTATGAACCACAAGCATTAGCGATTAAGCTACATCAATTCTATGCAATGGAATCTTACCCACAGATACCTTTCGTTACTGATGTTGCACTACAGTCTGTAAATATGGAGCCATCGTTAGGTTGGGAACAGATAGTGCCCGATTCTTCGCTACAACTCACTTCTGTGCCGGGTGACCATTTTAGTTTGATGGAAGATAGTGAGAATAAAACTATTTTGGCTAAGACCTTAAGCAGGGCGTTGGCAATGCATTGTGAAGCAGAAGCGCTGTAATGTTGTAATGTCAGTAACATTACAGGAGCAGGGCGCAATATTGATTGTCATCCGCTGATGATTAAAGTTGTTCGGTTAAACATTCTTATCGCAGCCGAACACTTTATGCTGAATAAACAGCACCGAATATTGATGACTTCGGTGCTGATTTTGGATCATCGCTCTCTACCCATTTAAAAAGAGCTAATTTAAGACCTGTTAACAAGTCTTTTGGCGTATTTCTATGGCTGACATAATTTTATCAGATACTAGTGCAAGCATTAGTGAACTAAAAAAGAACCCGATGGCAACCGTTAACTCTGGGGCTGGATACCCTGTTGCGATCCTAAATCGTAACCAGCCAGCGTTCGACTCGCCAATGAGCGTAGAGAGCAGGTATTGGTTGATGTTGATATAGAGATGTAGATTTGGATCATTACCTGTGACCTATACAACCACAGAGCTGGTTTTTTTCCTGGCG
This sequence comes from Photorhabdus australis DSM 17609, assembly GCF_000711895.1. Lineage (GTDB taxonomy): Bacteria > Pseudomonadota > Gammaproteobacteria > Enterobacterales > Enterobacteriaceae > Photorhabdus > Photorhabdus australis. The sequence goes on along the minus strand of NZ_KL543986.1, from coordinate 61,877 downwards.
AGAATACCTTCCTCCATCTTAATAATATTCTCCGGTGAATATTTGCTTAACCCTTTCAGTGAATGGCTATGAAAACGCAGGTGAGTACCAAATTCTTCGCGAAAGCGACGATAACAGGCCAGAATGTGTTGCTTTTTCTCCTGAGTGTAGCCCTGTTTAAAAAACAGGGTAATCGAGAGTCCCAGACGGGAAACAGTCAGCCCATCGGCATTGAGAAAAAGAAAGGAGGTCAATTGTGATCTCAGTTGGGCAAAGTAATCTACAGTTTCCATTATTTTCTCCGTTCATTATGAAGCGGTGGATAATCTGTTATTCCGCGATACTTGCCGCCTCTCGTACCAGATGCCACATGGTTGTCCCTGATTCTGCACCTTCGATGTCAAAAGCTATGGCACCCTGAGCAAAGAAATACAGTTTTCCGGGGAGTCTGTCTGTTCGCCAGAATCCGCTGACCCGTGCTGGATAGCCAGCCCGGAGTGGTGTGATATGCAGAGGTTCACGGTCATAACGGGCATACCAGGCCAGAGTGGAAGCTGTCGTAAAATGACCCGCCCCATAAAAATGCAGAGAATGACCTTCACGGGGGATAACCCGTATCGGGCGTATCAGCTGATTAATGGCAAAATAACTCTCCGGGACACTGCCCGGCAGCGGGGTCAGATCTGGGTATTTACCCGCCCGTATCATCAGACCATTGGAGTAAGGACTAATCACCACATCCGGGTAACGAGCCAGTGTTTTGCGTATCCAGACTTCGCCGCCCAGACGTCTTACAAAGCGTTTGGACAGCAGGGTGATCCAGTTAATACTACGGATGGAATGCTCATACTGTAATACCGCAGTATGAACCGTTGAGTTCACCTGCAGGGAAGGGTAACGTTGCGCCAGTTGGTACTCTAAAGGAAAGTAGTCATGGTAATCTCTGGGCAGGACCAGACAATAACCACAGTCCCCACTGTCGGGTTCGAGTTGTTCACACAGAAAGTCCAGCCACGCCATAAAACGAGTCATGCCCTCTGGTTCTTTCAGATAATCCCAGGGCAGTGTCAGACTCAGGTAAGAGCTATCATCATCACCATCAATTTCCCGGGAATCCAGGTAACGCATCAGATAGTGAGGGGCTTCATAGATGTTTTTAGCATCGCTAACTACCCAGCTAGAGGGCTGATTTTTTTTCTGATTAAGAATGCCTTCTTCCACTTTGGCAATATTTTCCGGTGAATATTTTTTTAGCCCTTCCAGCTCATGACGGTGAAAACGCAAGTGAGTGCCAAACTCTTCACGAAAGCGACGATAACAGGCCAGAATACGTTGCTTTTTCTCCAGCGTGTAGCCCTGTTTAAAAAACAGGGTAATCGAAAGCCCCAGACGAGAAACAGTCAGCCCATCGCCATTGAGAAAAAGAAAAGAGGTCAATTTTGATCTCAGTTGGGCAAAGTAATCTACAGTTTCCATTATTTTCTCCGTTAATTATGAGGCGGTAGCAAATGTCACACTCGCCAATATGGCCAGGACGGCGGCTAACGCTGCGGCGCCGACTGTTGCAGCTGCGGCTAAAATTTCCACCAATGCAATCAGCGCGGCAGCGACGGCAAAGGTGACAAGGATAACAACCGTGACTTCGGCAATTATCACAACCACTTCCAGCATTTCTTCACCAACTTTTTTCAATATTTGCATCCAGTTAATGTTTTTTAGCTCTTCCAGCGTGAGATCGGTGCCCTGTTGCACGGTTTGCCATTGGGCTTTTATCTCGCTCTCAGTCCAGGTCACGATTTTCCCTGTCTGTTCACTAACCCAGGAAAAAGCGTAGCTGACTTGGTGGGTTATTGGGTCAATAATCTCGTTACATACCCACTTTCCGGCCTCACTGCACCACATGCCAAACTGGGCGAGGAGTTCACGGGTACTGTCGCGGACATAATTCAACCCATTTTCGGCCAGACCAGCTACTTCTTGCCCGAGGACAACCCAGTCTTCATAGCTGGGTAAAAACGACCAGCGGGAAGTGCTGAGAAGCGGGAGTTTTTTTGTCAGGGGTTGCGGAATAGTGCCCGGTACGCCTTCTTCGGGAGGAATGGGGGTAGGTAAGGTGTCATCGTCAGGAGGTGAATTGGGTGGCAGTGGGGCCAGTGGTATCGGGTTTTTATAGTGTTGGGAACTGGGTTGATAGAGTTTTCTCCATGCTTCATCATACTGTTTTTGCTCTTCTGTGCGGTTATCGTCGACACGCATTACACCGAAGCGGTCTTCGGTCGCAATCTGGATATAATCTCGTTCCTGATTGTCAGAGAGTCCATCCCCTGGAAATTTCACCTCAATCAACATCTTCAGATTATCAGGGTGAACAGAGCCATCGAAGTAGGTGGCCTTTCTGCCCGGCCAGCGGAGAGCTTCATCTTTAACTAAAATAATATCGGGCCGACGGATACCAATGACCCCAAATTTCTCCGCGTCTTCGGCAGAAGGTCGGGCAAACGGATTGCTGGATTGCGGTAAATTACCGCTATAACGCTGTTTAGAGGCCAGACTGGTCGCCAGCATAGGTAAAGGAACATCCTTCTTCCCTCTGATAGCAAACACTACTTCCGCTTTATAGGGCCACAGAAAGTCATGTTTAAGTTCCTCAACCTTAATCAATCCACTCATAATGACTTGATTAAGAAAACGAATAACCCCCAGTTTGGTAGTAATCATTGCCGGCATACGCAGGGCATACTCGGCTTTTTCCGCCAGATAACAGGGATCTTCATCAGCGGGAAAGACACCGATTTCCATCGTACAATTAATTGAGGTGACAGCCGGACACATCCTGCCGCTGTTGGATATTGTCATACTTATTTCTCCTTAAACGCCATAACATATTCCACCGGCGTGTTACCACTGGCCCGGTATTCCATTAGGGTATATACCCGTCATCTTTCAAGTTGCTTCTTTGTTGGCTGCGTTCACTTACCCCAGTCACATAGTTATCTATGCTCCCGGGGATTCGCTCCCTTGCCGTCGCGATGCATCTTGAAATCTATTGGGTATATATGTTTTGATATTTTTTCTTTGAATACAATTTATTAAATCAAATAATCTTTGCAGTGACAACCTTGCATTGAAAAAGGGGTTGCTTTGCGGTGATTTTAATTTCTTTCATTTTCATACTTATTTGTTTGATTGTAGAGGATAGAGGTGAGAATAAAACTAAGAGTAGAGCTTATAATAGAAAGGTGATTATGGCGGGATGGAGTGAGGGAATATATTTAAAGGATTTCGTGATAATATCCTTATTAACCTGTCTGGTTTTATGTTTGAAAGTTATTATATATCCCCCTGACGGTGAAATTATTTCTTTCCTGTTTTGATATGTGTAACTGAATTTATTCTCATTTTCATGACGCAACTAATAATCATTCTTTTTTACATATATTTTTCTGTTAAATTTTTAGATTAAAAATGGAATATTTGCATCGATAATTCCCAGTATTAATTTTATAAAAATCAACTTCTTACGTTTTATCTCCCCATAAATCATCTTGTTATAACAGAGAAAATAATCTGATTCATGTTATTAAAATAAATGCAACGTTTTATTTTAATAAATTAAATTTCGTTTATTTTTAGTTTATAAATTATATTTATTTTCTCTTCTTTACTGGGATTTACATATTATCAATTTTAAACAAAAAGTGCTTTTTGATAAAAATTAGCTTGATTTAATTTAAATCTATTTAGAAAATCACCCCATGCAAGAAATAGCTCGCCGGATAGGTGGTTTTATTTATTGTGGTGAGCGATGTCGGTTTTCTCTTATTTTGTTTCTGGTTGATGGCCTGTCTTTAAATATCTGAATCCGGTTTCCTGTTTCTGAAATCTGCTATGGCATGTCCATCATGTCTTTCGTTTCATTTTATTATTGAGGAGTGGCTTATGGCACAAAGTTTTCAAAATGAGATCCCCAAAGCGCGTATTAATATCAAATTAGATTTGCATACGGGCGGTGCACAGAAAAAAGTGGAATTACCCTTGAAATTATTGGTGATGGGAGATTACAGCAACGGACAGGAACAACGCCCTCTTTCGGAAAGAGAAAAGGTTTCTATTAACAAAAACAATTTTGACAGCGCATTGGCTGAATTCAGCCCGGCCCTTAACCTGACGGTTGAAAATACCCTGGTGGGTGACGGCAGTGAGGCGAATATCGCGCTGGCTTTCCGGCAAATAAAAGACTTTGAACCTGAGCAAGTAGCCCGCCAAATTCCGCACCTGAGGGCGCTGCTTGCTATGCGCAATCTGTTGCGCGACCTGAAATCCAACCTGCTTGACAATGCCACGTTTCGCCGGGAATTGGAGCACATTCTCCGGGATGACCAACTGAGTGATGAACTACGAGCGGAACTGGCAGCATTGGCGCCGTAGGAAGACTAATCATCACACTATTTTCTTATCACCTTATTTTCATGAAATTTAAGTTAAGGATAAATTAATGGCGGTACAAGAACAGATGACATCTGCTGTAGCGACGACGACCTACAGTGAAGGTAGCATTTATCAATCTTTGTTTGAAAAAATCCATTTACAGCCGGTTGAACGGCTGAGTGATATCAACCGTTTTCAGGATAACGATGCACTGGCCGATGTAACGACGGATGAGCGAGTTACAGCGGCGGTCAGCGTTTTTCTCACACGGTTGAAAGAGTCGGCGCAAAAAGTTAAGCGTCTGGATAAAACGTTGCTGGATCAGCATATTGATGCACTGGATAGCCAAATTAGCCGGCAACTGGATGTTGTCATGCATCATCCGGCATTCCAACAGGTGGAAGCAGCCTGGCGGGGCCTGAAGTTTCTGGTTGACCGGACGGATTTTCGTCAGAACGTCAAAATTGAAGTGCTGGATGTGACTAAGGACGATTTGCGGCAAGATTTTGATGATGCGCCGGAAATTGTTCAAAGCGGTTTCTATTGCCATACCTACATTCAGGAATACGATACTCCGGGCGGTGAACCTATCGGCTCAGTGATTGCCAACTATGAATTTGGTGCCGGATCGCAGGACATTGCCCTGTTGCGCAATATCGCTAAAGTGGCGGCAGCGGCGCATATGCCTTTTATTGCTTCTGCTGGCCCGGCCTTTTTTGGCAAGGAGACCATGGAAGAAGTCGCATCCATTAAAGACATTGGTAGCTACTTTGACCGCGCTGAATATATCAAATGGAAATCCTTCCGCGACAGCGACGATGCCCGTTACATCGGCCTGACATTGCCGCGGGTGTTGGGGCGTCTGCCTTACGGCCCGGATACAGTACCGGTACGAACCTTTAATTACATGGAACAAGTCAAAGGGCCGGACCACAATAAATATTTGTGGACCAATGCGGCTTTTGCTTTTGCCGCTAACATGGTGAAAAGCTTTGTCGGAAATGGTTGGTGTGTGCAGATCCGTGGGCCACAGGCGGGTGGGGCGGTCCCTGATTTGCCGATCCACCTCTACGATCTGGGCACTGGCAGTCAGGTCAAAATTCCTTCAGAGGTGATGATCCCGGAAACCCGCGAGTTTGAATTTGCTAATTTGGGTTTTATTCCGCTCTCTTACTATAAAAACCGCGATTACGCCTGCTTCTTCTCGGCTAACTCAACGCAGAAACCGGCGATATACGACACGGGGGAAGCGACGGCTAACAGCCGCATTAATGCACGTCTGCCGTATATCTTCCTGCTATCCCGTATTTCCCATTACCTGAAGTTGATTCAACGAGAAAATATCGGCACCACTAAAGATCGACGTTTGTTGGAAGTTGAACTGAACAACTGGATCAACACGCTGGTGACTGAGATGACCGATCCATCTGACGATCTGCAAGCCTCACATCCATTGCGTGAAGCGCGAGTGATCGTTGAGGATATTGACGACAATCCAGGATTTTTCCGGGTCAAACTGTATGCGGTGCCGCACTTTCAGGTAGAAGGGCTGGACGTCAATCTGTCGCTGGTTTCTCAGATGCCGAAAGCGAAAGGGTAAGGAGGACCGCATGAAAATTGATCGTCCGCTCTGGGTAACGGGGACCATCTTATCGCCCCAACAGTTTCAGCAGCAGGCCCGCTGGGAAGCCTATGCTAACGAGCGTATTGCCCGTCTGGGGTGGGTACACCCTTGGGGAGTGCAAGCGGCTGTGTTTGATAAAGATGCACTGGCGCTGGGACAGTTGAAGGCCGATCACCTGTGTGTACGTTTTGCTGATGGTTCGCTGATTGATACCGATCAGGCTGACAGGTTACCGCCGGTACTCACATTGGCGGAGCTCCTGCCAGTTGATACGCAACAGGCCATCGTCTTACTGGCACTGCCACATACTTACGCGAACGGCGGTAATTGTCTTAAGCCGGATGAACAGGTTGATCGCCCGGTGCGTTACCGGCAGGAATGGGTGTCGGTACAGGATGAATTCGGTGACCGTAGTGAATCGATGGCGGCGGCTCGTTATGCTGTGTCGCTACGTTTTGACAGCATGGAAAACGGACAATATCTCACTTGCCCGGTTGCCCGCCTGTTGCGTGATGCTCAGGGAAACTGGGCGTTTGATACGCAATTTGTGCCGCCATTACTGCGTGTCGGGGCGAATGCCGGACTGATCACTCGGCTCGATCGGTTGCTGACCCAGCTAAGGGCCAAACAGGCTCGGTTGATGGGAATGCGTCGTGAGAGTAACGAACGGATGGCGGATTTTGCCGTGGCGGATGTCTCATTGTTTTGGTTACTCAATGCGCTGAACAGTTATGAACCGGTGCTGAGTGATTTTCTGCTTCACGCGGATGTGCATCCAGAGCTGTTCTACCGTGAAATAGTCAAACTGGTTGGCAGCCTGCTGACCTTTTCACTGGACCATGATGCTGGAGTGATCCCCCGTTATCAGCACGATAACCTGACCGGGGTGTTTCTCCCGTTGTTTGACTTGTTGAACCAATTGCTGGAAACCAGCCTGCCGTCGCGCATGGTAACGATTGAGCTGAGGAAACAGGGAGAACAGCAATGGTTGGGAACTTTGCATGATGCTCGTTTGTGCGAAGCGGCAGATTTTTATCTTTCGGTCCGTTCATCAATGCCAGCCCATCAATTGCAGGCCCGGTTTCCGCTGCTGTGTAAAGCCGGTGCGCCGGATGATGTTGACCGGATGATTAACCGGGCGCTGACCGGGATCCCGCTGGTGGCACTCAGTCACGTCCCGGCAGCGGTTCCGTTACGGCTGGAGAACCAATATTTTGCTTTTGAACTGAGCCATCCGGCGGCTAAAGCGATGCTGGCGGCAGGAACCTGTGCCTTTTACGTGCCCAGTATCCTGGGCGAGATTCAACTTGAACTGTTTGCGGTACTGCGGACATGAATTCATCACATTTAACGACTCAAAAAAAACGGCACCCGGATATTGATGCCTTGTTGCAAAACAGCTACCTGCTGGTGACGGCGCTGTGTCAGAACGTACCGGTAAAGCAGGGGGACACGATATGGCAACACTGTACCGGCGAGATAGAACGGGTTCGGCAGGAACTGCATGATGCGGGTGTCAGCGAATCCGCGATTGAGCATATCAGTTATGCCCAGTGTGCCCTGCTGGATGAAACCATCCTGAAACGGGCGAAGGATGCGGGGTATACAGCCTGGCGTGCGGCCTCGTTACAGGCTTATTTCTTTGATACGGCGGAGGCGGGTAACCAATTGTACGAGCGGATACGCACTGTTTTACAGGAACCAGCGCCTGATAAAGCGGTACTGACCTGTTTTCATCGGGTGCTGATGTTGGGATTTGAAGGCGATGGTCGGGAAGAGACCCCTCAGGTTCGGGAACAACTGATAACTTGCTTAAATGAGCAGGTTATCCCTTTCGGGTCTGTTCAGTCTTCTTCTCTACTGAATTGTGCGTCTCGGTTTGGCGATTGGCGGTACGCCGTTGCCCGTCGACTGGTCGTGACAGTGGCCGTGCTGGCCGGCGTCTGGTGGGGGCTAAACCAGTATCTGGCAACGTTGTCACCGGGGGCGATACGATGAGTCTCTGGTTGCAACGGGGGCTGTGGGTATGGGGAGCGGGGCTGGCGCTGTTGCTTTGCTTGATCTGGTTGCCTTTATCACTTACAGGTCAGTGGGTGGGCGTGGTCATCATCGTGCTTATCACATTGACCGTGGGAATTTATACCGAACGATCCCGGCTGCGGGAACGGCATGATGATCTGTCGGCATTGCTGCCACCAGAAAATGACCGTCAACCAGTGGTGCTGGTATGCAGTGACATTCAAGACGGCTTGTTTGGTGAGGAATGGCTGCGTCAGACGCCACAGGGCTGTTGGTTGTGCTTGCCATCTGGAATGTCTCTGTCTGATGGAGTAGAAACTTTGCTGGCTGCCCGGCCATCTTGGGGCGGGCAGTTGAGCGTGATGGCAGTGTTCAATCCACAGCAATACTGTGATGCGGCAATGTTGGCCGGTCGGGTACGGGAGCTGCGTTGGCAGCTTTCGCAGGTGCGCCAACGACATGGCATCCCGCTCCCTTTATTGTTGACCGGTTATTTAGCTGATGCCTTGCAACAACCTGATCCACCGTGGTTTGAGTGGCTGGCGGGACAGTCCAGCGTGACGGTCTGGCAGGAGAAAGCCGCGTTTCAGCCGTTAGCGGATTGGCTGAGACAGGGCACGGTGACAGAACAGATGGCGCGTTTTCAGCGTGGGGTCGAGCTGACCGGTTGGGCTGACTGGATGAAAGAATACATATTGCCGACTTGTCTGACCCCAGAGGAGGGTTTGCCGCCTTGTCCTCCGCTGGCCATGATGCTGACATTTGTGCCGACGTTACCCCATCGATTAACTGACCATGTCTGGCAACAATGGTGGCAGAGCAGAACAGCGCTAAAAGGGGCAGGAAACCCACCCAATTTGCCAGATACGACGAAAACTATCTCGGTACTCCCTTTCCCGGATCGGGTATTGCGCCTGTTACCAACGGGAATGGGACTGACACCGGTACAGCGGGCGCAGTGCACGGCCTTAGGACTCTTTTTGCTGGCCGGGATTATCGCACTGAGCTGTTCTGCCTGGCATAACCGACAGTTATTGCGTCAGATGGAGGGAGATCTGTTGCACTATCAGTCTCTCGCCATCACGGAGAAGGGCCGCAGAGCACAGGCGGTAGCGGTACTGCAGGCGGATGACAAATTGCTTGAAGCATATTACCGCGACGGGGTGCCGTGGCGTTTGGGATTGGGATTGTATCAGGGCGCACGGTTACGTCCGCGGTTGCAGGCGGCTATTGCCAGTAATGTCACTGAACTGCCGGAGAAAAAGTCAGTGACGACAGCCATCCCGCAGACCATCAGTCTGAACAGTTTGGCGTTGTTCGATGTTGGTCAGGCGAAACTGAAAGTCGGTTCGACCAAAGTGTTAGTTAACGCGCTAATGAATATTCGCGCTAAGCCAGGTTGGTTGATAGTGATCACTGGCTATACCGATTCTACCGGCGATGCCGCGAAAAACCGGGCACTGTCACTGGCGCGAGCAGAAGCGGTACGCGACTGGTTATCACGAACCAGCGATATTCCACTCGCTTGCTTTGCCGTACAGGGCGAAGGTGCAACGCGGCCGGTCGCCACCAATTCAACGGCTGCGGGGCGTGCTGCCAACCGCAGAGTTGAAATCCGTCTGGTCCCTAACGCAGTCGCCTGCCAGCGACTGCAGGTGGTGTCAGGCTCTTTATCA
>NZ_KL543986.1:0-51931 GCF_000711895.1 Photorhabdus australis DSM 17609 | reverse complement strand
CTGCGGGGCGTGCTGCCAACCGCAGAGTTGAAATCCGTCTGGTCCCTAACGCAGTCGCCTGCCAGCGACTGCAGGTGGTGTCAGGCTCTTTATCAACAACAACGTCGCCGGTGCAGGCGACATCACACACGCAAAAACAGGAGTAAAATTATGGCTATCCCCGCTTATTTGTGGTTGAAAGATGACGGCGGTGCGGACATCAAAGGGTCTGTCGATGTACAGAACCGTGAAGGCAGCATCGAAATTGTGGCGTTGGAACATGCGTTGCATATTCCGACGGACAACAATACTGGCAAGCTGACCGGAACCCGCGTGCACGCGCCGCTAGTGTTCACTAAAGAAGTCGATTCTTCAACCCCTTATTTGTATAAAGCGGTCACCTCTGGCCAAACCCTGAAATCAGCGGAAATCAAGTGGTACAAAATTGATGACGCGGGTCAGGAGAAGGAATATTTCAACACCCGACTGGAGAACGTGAAGGTGGTGAAAGTGGCGCCGCTGATGCATGACATCAAAGATCCTACCAAAGAGAAACACAACCATCTGGAACAGGTTGAGTTTCGTTACGAAAAAATCACTTGGACATACAAAGACGGCAACATCATTCACTCGGATGCGTGGAATGAGCGCAATCAGGCGTAATGACTGACAGGCAGCCATACCTCGGTATGGCGGCCATTTTAATCGAACCGGTGCGGCGTTATCGCCGTGCGGGTTAAACACAGGGACTGGTTGGGATATCCCACCAGACTAATAACTTTTTACCCGAGATCGGGCACATTTTGAGCAAAAAATCACGGATGAGATTCAGCCGTGCGGTAGCTATGGCAAAACGGCTTATTCCTCGAATGTGACCTGACCTCTTAATTAACACCGGAATTTATATGGATACGGTATCGACTTCATTATTGTGTCGCTTAAATCCCTATTGCGCTCAGGCATTAAACGCGGCAGCGGCACTCTGCCAGACACGAGCGCATGCTGAAATTACTGTGGAACACTGGTTGCTAAAACTACTTGAAGACGGTGAGGGTGATATTACGGTGATTGCCCGGCGTTACGAGTGGGATATGCATTCATTATGGCAATCTCTATTGACCACGATTGATCGTCTGCCTCGTAGCATTAATCAACGTCCACGGTTGTCAGATAGCTTGTGTCGTTTATTACAAGTCGCTGAGTCTGTTGCTTCTCAAGAAGAGGTCAATGAATCTATTCGCTCAGTGCATCTGTTGCAGGTACTGCGCGGTCAGCCGGCTTGGTTGCGTGCCCATAGTGCCTGGCCGTTGATGAGCCTGAATGTGAGCCAATTACAACATTTGCGCCCGATGCTAGACAGGCACTCAGAAGAGCGCCCGGCAGTACAGGCGGCGGCGCGTCTGGCCGATAGCAACGGGGGGCCTGCGGTGGCAGACAGGCATCCTGATAAACCTGTGCAAAACTCCCAAACCTTATCACCAGCATTGCAGGGAGTATTAGACAAATTCACGTTGGATTTAACGGCGCATGCCGTTGAAGGCCGTATTGATCCAGTATTTGGTCGTGACAACGAAATTCGCCAGATGATCGACATTCTGTCGCGTCGGCGTAAAAACAACCCGATTTTGGTCGGTGAACCGGGGGTAGGAAAAACCGCGCTGGTGGAAGGATTAGCCTTGCGTATTGCTGATGGTCAGGTGCCTGATAGCCTGAAAACCGTCAGCGTGCGGTCGCTGGATCTGGGGCTATTGCAGGCAGGGACGGGGGTCAAAGGCGAATTTGAACAGCGGCTGAAAAACGTGATTGAGGCAGTACAACAGTCACCGACCCCGATCTTATTGTTTATTGATGAAGCTCATACGCTGATTGGCTCTGGTAATCAGGCGGGCGGCACCGATGCGGCTAACCTGCTCAAACCCGCACTGGCACGGGGAGCATTACGCACGATTGCCGCCACAACCTGGTCGGAATACAAACAATATCTTGAGCGGGATGCGGCACTGGAACGGCGTTTTCAGATGATCAAAGTGGACGAGCCGGATGATGAAACTGCTTGCCTGATGTTGCGCGGCCTGAAAGCGCGTTATGCCCGTTACCATGGCGTTCATATTCAGGATGATGCCGTTAAAGCGGCGGTCACTTTGTCTCGCCGTTACCTGAGCGGGCGTCAGCTCCCGGATAAAGCGGTGGATTTGCTGGACACGGCCAGCGCTCGGGTGAGGATGAGTCTGGATACGGTGCCAGAAGCATTGACACAACATCAGGCACAACTGACGGCCCTTGAAATGGAGCAACAGGCGATTGAAGCGGATGGGGTTGTGTTGCCGACAGAGGAAGATAACACCCGCTTAAAGGAGATTGCAGTTCAGCGTGAAGAGGTTGCACGCCAGACGGAACAACTCACCGCACAGTATCAGCGTGAAAAGAGCCTGGCTCAGCGCATTCTCGATTTACGCCAACATTCACCCAAAACACCTGAACTCAGGAAGGGCATGGAGGAGCTGGCAGAATTACAAGGTAATGAGCCGTTACTTTCATTGAATGTGGATATGCGCACCGTCGCGACGGTGGTTGCCGACTGGACGGGGATACCGTTAAGCAGTTTGCTAAAAGACGAACAAACCGGTTTGTTACATCTTGAGCAGCATTTAGGCGACCGGGTTATCGGTCAGGATGTGGCATTGCGGGAAATAGCCCAACGTTTACGGGCGGCTAAAACCGGTTTGACGCCGGAACAGGGACCACTGGGCGTCTTTCTGCTGGTGGGACCGAGTGGGGTGGGGAAAACGGAAACCGCGCTGGCATTGGCCGACTGCCTGTTTGGGGGCGAACGTTCACTAATTACTATCAATCTATCGGAATATCAGGAACCGCATACGGTTTCTCAGTTGAAAGGTTCACCGCCGGGTTATGTGGGGTACGGACAGGGCGGTATTTTGACGGAAGCGGTACGTCAGCGCCCTTACAGCGTCGTGTTGTTGGATGAAGTTGAAAAAGCGCATCGTGACGTATTGAACCTGTTCTATCAGGTCTTTGATCGCGGTTTTATGCGGGATGGTGAAGGGCGTGAGATCGATTTTCGTCATACCGTCATTTTGATGACCTCTAATTTGGGTAGTGATCAACTAATGGCGTTATTGGCACAACAGCCAGATGCTCCAACCGCCACCCAGCATGAATTGTTACGCCCCATATTGCGTGATCACTTTCAGCCTGCTCTGTTGGCCCGCTTCCAGACTGTGATTTACCGCCCATTATCGTCGGAAGCGCTCAGACGGATTGTGGACGTCAAACTGGGACAAGTCACCCGACGTCTGAACACCCATTATGGCCTGATCTGTACGGTGGAAAGTGGCCTGTGTGACACGCTGGTCAATGCCTGCCTGTTGCCGGACAGTGGGGCGCGCAATATCGACAGCCTGCTCAATCAACAAATTTTACCGGTGTTATCGCAGGCGCTGCTGGAACGTCTGGCACATCATCATAAACCTGTCGGCGTAACGTTAGGTTTCAATGAAGAAGAGGGGATCATCCTCGCTTTCACTGAACAGACTGCCGGATCTGACAGCGGGGAAAATGATGATGGATAGAAAAATGCTGCTGGCCCGCCAGCGTCAGGCGGATGAAACCCACTATCAGGTCTGTCTGGAACCGCGTCTGGCGCTGCTGCGCCATACCCGACGTTGCGCCATTTACCAGCATCAGTCGGTCCCGGAAATTGTGGAAAAGGTCCTGCGTGACCGACACGGTTTTCGTGGCCAGGATTTTTTGTTCACGCTGGTGCGGGAATACCCCCGGCGGGAACTGGTGGTGCAATGGCAGGAGAGCGATCTGGATTTTATTCAACGGATCCTGGCGGAATCGCGAACAAGGGCGACATTGCATCTGCCGGACAAAACCGGGGTGAAGCTGAGCTATCCGCGCAAAGATGGTGCTGGATTACACAAGTGACCGTAGAACAACATGGTTGGCAGAAGGTAAATGTGCGGACTCATTGAATTATTAGGTTATGTTTTTTGCTGTGTGATTAAATTATTTTGAAACTAAATATGCGAGTTTGAGTCTAAGATTTTCCGGTAATAAACGTCAGCGACTGGGTAACTTTCTTCTCAGGAAGAATAAGTTCGAATATAAGGTCATGTGAGATCGTGATTTTGATGATGATTTCGGGTTTATCATCGGCACTAATTTTAACTAATGAAAAGGTATTAAAGAGATGAAAATAAAAGAAGAGTGGAATTTGTCTAATAACGAAACCATGACAGATACGTCCTTACTTCCTGAAAAACGCAGTTGGGTGGCAGGGAAATGCAAATGGCTTATTCTTTGCCTTGTGCCTCTGTTTATAGTCGGTGTATTTACGTTTGTTATGGGGACAATGAAATCCTCAGAGCCCTATGAGAAAGCATTATCGCTGGCACAATCTAATTCTATTGTGAAGAGTATTCTGGGGCAACCAATTGAAGCAGGTTGGTTTATTTCTGGCAGTATCAGCAATAGTGACGCGGAATTGGAAATACCTATTAAGGGAAATAAATCCAGTGGTGAAATCTATGTTGAGGCGGAGAAGCATTCAGGACATTGGCAATATAAGACAATGACTGTTCAGCCTGATACCGAAGGGGGGCTGATTAATTTGTTGAATCCTAATGTGAAAAAGTAATATCGATTCTGCGATGTGGTGAATAACCTAAAAGATGTGAACGAATTATTTGTTGACAATGGATAGCTCCATACAGTAAAGGTTATTTCATTTATATGGTTTGATTAATTATTTAATCCTCCAGATATTATCTAATATTCATTTTAGCGTAATGAGATTCATTCCTAAAAGAGAAATTAAGGAATGTAGAGTTAATGGTATTTTATTCTGTGTAATGGAATATCATTCTCTGCTACGTGGATTGTCAGGTTATTTCAAGTGTAGTAAAGGTTTCTATACCTAATGGATTTCAAGATGCATCGCGACGGCCAGGGAGCGAATCCCCGGGAGCATAGATAATTATGTGACCGGGGTGAGTGCAACTAACAAAGAGGCAATTTGAAAGATAACGGGTATATAAGGTAAAAATATGGGCTGGAATAAACCAGTAATAGCAATACAGCAAGAACCCGTCCCGCCGATATTATGGCGTTGGTTTATCTCGTTCATTGCGATTATTAGCATTGGTGTTGCCTGCTATCTGTTATGGCCTGAATTTCTCAGGCAGCAACAAGGGTGGATGCTCCTGGGAGCGGTGGGCCTGATATGGCTTGTTGTCTTTGGACTGCGATTGTATTTCTTTGGTTATCGGCTGGAAATGTATCGTCTTTGGAATCAAGAGAACCAGTATATCGAGAGAGAATGGCAATCTTGGGCTGGCAGATATATGTCTGTATTGCACAGCGGTGTATTTTTACCAGAAAAGATAACCGCAGCGACTATCATGCAGGAAGAATCGAAAATTGAAGTTCAATGTGGCATAGGAAAAGCCATCGATTATTTTCCATGGTCAGAGAATAAATGGCGGGATTCAGTAAAGATATTATTACATAGTATAGAAAATGCCATTGATGAACTACCACCTGACAGGCCAATTTGTATAACGGTTATCACTAATTACCCTGAGCAGGAATATGAAAAATTAGAAATGTTATTACAGGAGAACTGGCAATCGGCTTTTCCTTCTGGCAGGTCATTATCTAAATTAAATATATTGCCTTATTTGCCTGCGATGCAAATTGATAATTGGTTAAAAGACCCCACAAGTGAAGTACAATTGCTGATATTGATGCAAATTGAAAGCACTGAACAGTTTTCAGAAGGTTTAGGTATATTTCTTCTGGCAACGGATGATTTGGTGAAAAAATTTGATTTGGTGGAAAAAGCCAGAATATATCGACCCATGGAGATTAATCCAGAACAATTTGAACGAGAATTCGAAATCTTTATCAGCACTCAATTATCTGCTAAAGCGGCAACAGGAATGATAGGAGATGACGACAGTATGTATTTATATACTTCACAGATAATGTCAGTTATCCAAAATCAGCAGGCAGTATTAAAGCTGGAACAGATTAAAAATATTGGCAAGATTATTGATGCACCTGGCCCGGGAGCTTATTGGTTGGCGACCGGATTAGCAATAGATCTGTCTCAATATAATTCAGCGCGTTATTTGGTTTTGACAAACAGTGAATATCACTGGGTGATAAATACCGTTCAGGTATTGGAGGAATAATGGAAATAATCGGTAATAAATGGACTAAAGCGGGTAATACAGCACTATTTATTGTCATTGCTTCGGTACTGGCATTTTGTATTTGGCTTTATGGTGAAAAAGTCGGGTTAGATGAGAAGTATAAAAAAACATTTTCCTGGGGATTAGCTGTTTTGATTTTTGGCGTATTTCGTCTTTTGCCAATAATTGTGGGGATTTATCGGCAGGAACATATTAGAAGAAAAATAGAACAGGAAGGGCTATATCCGGTCAAAGAAAAGCGTTTAAAAGTTCATTTATCGGAAGATGAAAAGATGGAAATTATCAATTTTCATCTCAGTCGTCGTTATGGTCGTTTCTGGCGGTTTAAGGTGCGTATTTTAATGGTCATGGGTGAGCTGGAACAAGTGGAATCCATAGCCCCGGGACTGACGGCGCAACCGGACCTGACGATAGACGGTCAGCGTCTGCGTTACTTTAACCAGATGGAGAGCTGGCAGCGTTTGCGCTGGCCGGGCGAGAGCGATAACCCCGGGGTGGTGCTGACGTGGACGAATGTGAACACGGGAGCGAGGGTGTTTGGCGATTACCCGGGAGAGTGGGGGTTGCTGTGCTGGCTGGAACAGGCGCAGGTGAAAGCGCTGGATGGGGGTCGTTACCGGCTGAGGTTTAATGGCGCCGGACGGATTAGCGCTGACCTGGGATTTACGCACTGAACAGGATAGAGGTCCGCTGGTGCTGTTGGGGCTGAAAGGGTTCCGGTTGCCGGGCCAGATATTTAGAGAGAAAGGGGAATAAAGCATGTTGCAACAATTGATAACAAACTGCTTTGCCGAGCGTGATGTGCTGGCTGTAGCACGGGAAAGGGCGGCACGGTGGGAAAACTGGTTGTTACCCATTCGTGCTGATGCTCCTGTGGGTGATGATCCGGTCTATAACGACGATTTTCAGCGTATGCGGGAGGAGGTCAACAAGCTCAGTGGTATTGATACGGCACTTATCTGCAAACTGGCGGAAAAGCTGCTGATCACTGAATGTAAAGATGTCCGCGTGGCGACTTATTATGTATGGGCGCGTTTACACCAAGAGGGTGAAAGAGGTCTGGCCGATGGGCTGGGGTTACTGGCTGCACTGGTAGAGCGTTTTGGTGAAGCCTTGTTACCTGTTCGGGCTGGTAGTCGAAAAGCTGCGCTGGAGTGGTTAATGGGCACCAAGATTCAGGACAGTTTGTCACTCTATCCAGAGGTAAATCGTACCGACTTTGAGCACATTCTGTCCGCTGTGGCGTTATTGGAACAGACATTTGCTACCTGGGACGAAAATGCCCGGCCCTCTCTGGCTGGGCTGGCAGGCAATCTGGAAAACCGCTTAGCTCAGTCCGGTGGGGTGGATGCGGTGGTACCACAAACAGCGGCGCGGGTACCCGTATCTGGGGAGATGGGTAATTTATCCGCTCAGGGGGAGCCATCAGTGTGGTGTCAGGTGCAATCCGGGCGTGATCTGTTGGAACGCGCCCGTGAATTGGCACGCTATCTGCGTGAACAACCTCAGGGCTGGCTCTCTTCTGCACGGTTAATGCGGAGTGTCCGCTGGGATACTGTGCATCAATTACCTCCATTAGATGCTGATGGGCGTACCCGCTTGGTACCGCCACGCACAGAATACCGGGCTTTGTTAAAACGGCTTTATCGGCAACAAAACTGGCACGATTTGTTGGAGCAAGCTGACCGAATGTTCGCGGAAAGTGTTAACCATTTTTGGCTGGATTTGCAGTGGTATCTCTGTCAGGCGTTAAACCGATTGGGTAGCACCTATGAAAGTTGGACAGAGATGGTGAAACATGATCTGAGGATGCTGCTTGAGCGGCTGCCGGGACTGGAAAACCTGGCGTATAACGACGGAACACCTTTTGCTGATGAAGTCACTGTCGGCTGGATAGCCCAACAAGTTCATGACTCTCAGGCAGATTGGTCGTTTGTACATTCACCGATGCAGTCCCAGCACGATGATGATGTTTTAGCGCTGGAACCGGAAGCGCAGCAGTTGGCGGACAGTGAAGGCATAGATGCTGCATTACGTTGGCTGGGGCAACTGCCGAGTATCAATGGAGCGCGACAGCGCTGGTTACAGCGCTTACTGATGGCTCGGGTGGCGGAGCAATACGGCAAAAATGAAATGGCTTTGCATTTGCTGACCGAGCTGAACGCCGATGGGCAATTTAATCTTAGCGAATGGGAACCCGTACTGATGTTTGAGGTGAAAGCGTGTCTGCTTAAGTTGTTGCGGACGAAAGCACAGCGCAGTGAACAGGATAAAGCGCGAATGGCGCAACGTATGGAGACCTTGCTAGCTGGATTGGTGGCGATTGATCCGGTCAGGGCCGCCGTGCTATGTGGCTGATTTTACCGATATGAGTTCCCTATCTTCGATTTTTATGACAATGACGAGAACAATCTTATGGATGATTTAATTCTCCGCTATTACGAGGCGGAAATGCACTATCTGCGTGAGGCGGGTAAAGAGTTTGCGCTGGCGCACCCGGATCGGGCGGCAATGCTTAATCTGGATGAAGGGCATGATCTTGATCCTTATGTGGAACGGTTACTTGAAGGCTTTGCGTTCCTGATGGGCCGGATGCGTCAGAAACTTGACGATAGTTTGCCGGAATTGACGGAAGGGTTGGTTAGCCTGTTGTGGCCGCATTATATGCGCACCATTCCCTCACTCTCCATTGTTGAACTGGCGCCTGATTATCAAGATTTGCAAAGAAGTGAAAGTATTGCCAAAGGGTTTGAGGTGGTATCCCAGCCTGTAGGGCCAAGTCAAACTCGCTGCTACTATCGTACTACCCGTGATATGTGCATAACGCCGCTGCATATCACTTCTGCCACGCTGCAAAATGAACCAGATGGACGTTCGGTGATCCGGCTGCGTTTTGACTGTGGCCCGCTGCCTACCGCTTATCTGGACGATATTGCCCAGCGTCGTGAAGGCTACGAGGGAGTGACCGATTTTCTGGATATTTTTAACCACCGGATGATGACCCAGTATTACCGTATCTGGCGTAAATACTCCTATCCAGCCACTTATCATTCGGGTGGTAAAGATGAGACATCACAGTGCTTGCTTGGGCTGGTTGGTTTGGGCATACCGGGTAGCCAACAACAGATTGACACGCCGGTTTCCCGCTTTCTGGCCCTGCTCGGGACTATGCGACTGTCAACCCGAACCGCCGAAGGGGCCATTAAGCTGGTCGAGCTGCTGGCACCTCTGACACAGGCAAAGGTGGTTCCGCATGATCGCCGACGGGTGCGGTTGGCTCAGCAGGAATTCCATGCCGATCTATTGGTGCTGTTGCGTGTTTATCTGGGGTGGCGTTGCAGTGTGCGATTACATCTCACTTTACCTAAAGGGATATTGCCACCGGCTCAGTTGGGGAAACAGCGTATCCGGTTAGGTCGTACAGGTGTATTAGGATTAAAACCAGGAGCGCCGGCTGTTTCAGGCATGGTGACGATTAATCTGGGACATTATCAGGGGCTATTGCCAAGTTATCAATATCGGGAGGCCGAGAATGGCAGTTATCAATTTTAAATCAATCATGATGGGCAGTATGGTGTGGTTGGCAACGGCTGGGTTAGCAGGATGCGGTCTGACGCAGACTATAACCGACGGCACCGTAGCTGTTACCCAATCCATTTTCCATAAGCAGGTGAAGACCCTGCATCTGGATTTCAGTGCCCGTAGTGCGCTTAACACCAGTGACGCGCAAACACCGCTGAGTACGGTGGTACGTGTTTATCAACTCAAAGACAATAAAGCTTTTGAACGCGCTAGTTATGCGGAACTGTTGAAAGGTGACAGTGAGGCGCTTAAGGCGGACAGGTTGGCACAACGGGATATTAGAGTGGCTCCAAAAGGGAGTGTGATGCTGGATATGCCGATGGAAAAGGCGGCGAAGTTTGTGGCGGTAGTGGGGCTGTTTCATACACCCGATGCCACCAATAATGACTGGCGGTTGGTGATTCGGCGAGATGAGCTGGATGCAGATAAACCGCGTACTATCGAATTAGGTAACGGCACATTAACACTAAATCCCATGAAGGAGTAATCGATGAAACAGCTGAGGCCCTCACTTTACGAAATGTTAACGCTTAACTTTAATGAAGATCTGGATATCGATCAGGTCAGTAAGCGGGAGCAGGTGATTTTATCCGTACTGAACAATATGCAACGTATCCTTAACTGTCGTGCAGGTTCACTCACCCATTTACCGGATTATGGGTTGCCCGATCTCAACACGATCTTGCAAGATTTGCCTGCATCGTCACAGCGTTTGACTTCGACGATTGAACATACGCTATTGACTTATGAACCGCGTTTGAAACAAGTCAACGTGACATTATTGCCACAACTTGAGCCGGCGCACCTGCGTTATGACGTCAACGCTGAATTGAAAGGTGTGGGATTGGTGCGTTTCAGTACCGAATTTGTGCCGGAAGGGAAGGTATTGATCCGCCATTTACGCCAGCAAGGGCGCATAGATTAATCCGCTGTATTTTTATTTGCCATTCGACGCTGATTAAAACAGATTCTCATTAAGGATAAATGTTATGGCCACAATATCATCCGGTCACACGGTACATACCGGGGATGACCCGCGCGCACTGCCTGAATTTAGTGCATTGAAAGAAGAAATAAGCAAACTGAGCCATCCGGCCCGGCCAGATGTTGACTGGGCTAAAGTTGAACAGCTTTGTCTGGCGTTATTTCGTTTAAATGGTGTAGAACTGCAAAGTGCTGCCTGGTACACACTGGCTCGTGCCCAGCGCGCGGGATTAGCGGGCATTGATGAAGGGTTGGCACTGATTGATGGGTTAGTGAGTCATCAATGGTCGCAGTTCTGGCCTCAACCCGTTCATGTGCGGGTTGAAATTTTTGCCTGGCTGGTTGCTCGTTTACAGCAGGTGTTGCGGACTTGTGTTTTCTCTTATATCGATCTGCCGCTGATTTATCGTATAGAGAAGGTAGTTGAGCGTCTGTGTGAAGTGCTTCAACGTTTAGAACTGAAACATGTAAGCAAATTCGACAGTCTCCGTGTACAGCTCTACAACAGCGCCCGGCGACTGGAGAGTCTGGAGCAGGAAAAAAGCACGGTATTTGTCTCTCGCTCTTCTGTTCATGTTCACGAGGACAATCCCATGGTGATACCGGTGGAACATGTTCAGCCACAACTGATGTATGTGGTACACGAAACTATCTCCTCTGAGCAGCCGCAGGTCAAAGTGATTCACGGGGGACCTGCGCCCCGTAGGAAAGCCTGGCATGGTTTTGTTGCGGGTATTGCATTATGTGTGCTGGTTGTAACGGGGGATTGGTTGGTGGATAAGATGCAACAATCACCCCCGACGGAACTGGCTTTGCTAGAAACTGTGCATCCATTACCACAAGTATTGCTTTCAACACAATTGGCTGAGTTACATCACCCTGACAATGCGGTGTTATTGAGCCGGTTGCAGGATAAAGCAATAGATGCCAGTCGTACCCAACTGACGAGCTTAGATGCATTGCCGCCATTATGGCGATTGAGCTATAGCTCGCAGTTATTACAGCAGTTACGTACATTATGGCCGGCCAGCCAAACGGTGCAGGATATGGAAAAACAGTGGTTACAGCAACGTGAGGCCACGGCCTTGCCGATGTTGGAACTGGAAAATTACCATTTGGCTCAATCACGGCTGCAACAATTGACTGCGCGACTTGATGCACTGGATGAAAAGCATGGGCGCTATCTTACTGGCTCTGAACTGAAATCGATGGTATTTGGTATCAGGCAACCGTTGTCCACTACACCGCCATTGGAAGAATTATTACGTCAACTGGCGGAACAACAAAAAAATGGCACCGTTTCTCCGGCATTACGCCAACAAATTAATACTCGTTTTAATCAGTTACTTAATCGCTATTATTTGTTACAGAGGTAGAGGGATATTTTAAGTGTATGGTTAAGTTCCGTTGGCAACTATTAATAATTCCTTGATTCATTATATGAAGCTGAAATATTTCGATGGAGAATATCAGTAAGTTGTTACTTTCATAAATATTTCACTGAAAAAGCAACAGGATTTTTTATGTCTGATTAGCTGGTAACAAAGTTGCCGAAACATAGCCTTTAATATAGTCAAAAGGCTATGTATTCACAGGGGGGATTATGCGTACATATACACCATCACTTGGAGCACGGTATTTTCTCATGATTGTATATCGGATTATTAAAAGGAGGTGTGGTGCTTGTATTTTGCGGAAATTATCAATTATATTTCTGGAGCTTTATATATTCATTTGTTGGTTACTAAAAGTTAATTTGGTACAAAGTGGTTCTTACTTTGTACATTAGATGAATTATGTAAAAATTTAAGCCAGTTCAACAAAGATTATGATTTTATCACAATATGATTTTTCCCTGTTACTATTTATATTTTCCACATGGTTAATACTACACGAGTAAATAATCATGTGGAAGATAAATTACCATCTCCATGTATCAGGGCTGGTTGCAGTGGGTAAGACACTAATGCCATAGTAGCTAATAACAACCACGACATATATATCGCTACCATAGCAATCTAATTGATATTTTCTTCCTCTTTCTGTCCATTCCCAATAATCAGTTTTCCAACTGGCTGGGAAGAATTTTTGAAGCAACGAAGCTGTCCCCGGGCTTAATCCGTTGACATCAAGAGCACTGGTATTTTCAGAGTTACTCCAAATTACCTGACCTCTTAAATTTTCGTTTGTCAGGTTAACAACAAAAAAGAAATGATCGTTACTATCAAGCATTTCACCCTTTTCTTTTTTTTCAGTTTCTTTCATCTCATACTCCTGATAAATAAATGGATAAAATTGGTGATCATGATAGAAATCTTCATGAGCTTTTTACTTTTACTGAGATTGATGCAATAACTACAATAAGAATTATAGTATAAATAAATACATAGGCAGTGGATTTACATGCGTCGACATTTTTATAGTAGATTAAAAATATAAAATGTGAAGTATATACTCATTGAGGATTCGACACGAACATATATGTTTTGCTTAAAAATATATTATTGTTTTCTAATGAGAATGAAATTAATAAAAACAATAAACTATTACAATGGTTATTTTAAACTTATGGTATTTTAGTCTGTGCTAAAATAGTAATTAATTTCTTTGTGTTATTTGTTTGTGTTTAAATAATTTTTTGTTGAAATCATGGGGTAAATTATAGAAATTAAGTTGTAAATAGTAACAATGCTTAAGATATTAGTTGTATATTATGCATTGTAGATATTTTACCCGGTAAAATCTTGTGATTTTTTATTGAAATGTAATTATGTATGGTATAACTTATAATAATTCTTATCTGGTTGTTATTAGGACACTTTATTTGTTTTCAGGAGTCATGGTTAATTAATGAATATTAACGAGAGTAGTTAATCAAGTAGGGGAATTAATAATGTGAAAGCAAATTTCTATCGTATGTATAGGAATATGTTTTTTAATATATTCTTTTTAAAAGAATTTTATGTTAATCAAATGGATTTCATTCGTATCGATAATATACCCTATGGATTTCAAGTTTTATCGCGGCGGCAAGGGTTAGACTTTGTTAATGAAAATACAGGTTTTAGATCGGTGTTTATTATAATGCTGTAAGTAATTCTGAATATTCTTCATCACTGAAGTAGAAATAGACAATTATTTCTCAGTGCTGAAGTGATGAAATTGTTAAATATAAAATTCTTATTCCTATGGGTTTAATGGTTATATTCCTGATCAGGGTATTTTGCATTGAAAAAATTTCCGAAATAGAAAAGTAACGTTATTAACTATTATGCTGATTATTAACTCTGTATGAATAGAGTGTAGATTTTAGAATTCTATTTGTTTCTTAAATGTTAATTCTTAATCATAGATTCATACCTGATGTAGTCATTGATAATGACATTTCAAGTTATTGACGTATAAATAATTATGATTAGATTCTATGATGAGGTTATTAAAAATGGATTTGTTATTCATTGGCCTTTCTTAAATCATGATTGTTATTTTTTCATTATTTTGTTCACAAGGAATTAACAATATTAAATATTAGCTTTCCCAATACAATGATCTATTTTTATTTGGTTAAGTAGTTGTATTCACTATGCAATAATTTTTTTGTTCGGATATTCGGGTTATTACCTGCTTGATGGTGGAACAGCCTGCTTATTATTTTAAGGGCGTAAATCCTTTTTTTCTTTTTTTCTGGAGATGACTTTTGACTTCTCTTGCTTATGTTGATGCTCTTTGTGCACTTGAGCATCCTTATCGTGTTGATGATGCTTGCAATCGGCTGTTTGATGCGGCCATGCGTGAACTGACGTTGTACCACTGTGAAAATACGCCCGGTTATTACCCGTGGTTGAAAGCAGGCGGCTTTGACGTTCAAAAACTGGAGAAACTGAACGATTGGTCGCATTTACCGCCCATTTTCGCTAATTATTTTAAACAGCAATTGTTGCTCAGTTCTTCTGGCAGGGATGCACTGGAACTCACTTCATCCGGCACAACGGGGCAAAAGAGCCGTATGCGTTACGATGCACGTAGTATAAGTGCCGCCCAGAATATGGTTGAACGCATTTTCGAGTATTACGGTTGGAATACACCACAACAGCCCTGTAATTATTTGCTGTTGAGTTATGAACCCGCCGGCGCAATTACGCTGGGAACGGCTTATACCGATCAGTATCTGTGTAAATATGCGCCAGTGGCGCAAGTCTGTTATGCACTGCGCCATAACGGGAAAGGTAATGAATTTGATCCATTTGGCGTAATTCGAGCCTTGCAGGGGTTTGCTGTGCAAGGGCTACCCGTGCGTATGCTAGGTTTTCCAGCATTTCTGTGGTTTGCGCTGGAAAGAATGCGAGAAATGGGATTGCCTCCGATACGGCTGCATCCTGAGTCGTTGGTATTTCTAGGTGGCGGCTGGAAAACACACGTCGATAAAGAGATTCCAAGATCCTTGCTGTATCAGCGTTTGGGGGAACAATTGGGTATTCCCGATGAGCGTTGTCGGGATGGTTACGGTTCGGTTGAGCACCCGGTGCCTTATGTTGAGTGCCGAAATCATCATTTTCATGTGCCGGTTTATGCTCGTGCCTATATTCGTGATACGGCCAGTATGGCGGTTCAATCCTATGGCAGGCCTGGTTTTCTGCATCTGATATCGCCTTATATTACTTCCAGTCCGGCCCACAGTATTGTGGTGAATGATTTGGCTGTGTTGCATCCAGCTACTGAATGTGGTTGTGGGTTGGCTACCGATTGGTTTGAGTTATTAGGTCGTGCTGGTACGAGTAAAAGCCGCAGTTGTGCGATTGCAGCTTCTGAGTTGATAAAGGGATCCTGAAATGTATTTAATTAATGGCGAGGTTATCTCTGACCTGGAGCCTGCAGCTGTACTGGCTGAACTTAAAAGTAAGCTTGCTGATACGCTGGCTTGTCCCCCAAGCGTACAACAAGTATTGGAATGCGCTGGGCGCTTTGCCGACAGTCTCGATACTGTCGCGGCTAAACTTGGGCTGGATACAGCCACAATCAATACCTTACACAGCTTTTGTCATCGTGATTCATTGGAAGCAAAGTTACGACACGAATTGGGTGAACAACCGTTTTCTTTGCGCCGTTTTGACTATACACAACCGCGCTTTGAAACCTGGCAGCCTTTGGGATTAGTTGTGCACATCACGCCAGCCAATGCTCCGTTGCTGCCATTTATGGCAGTGCTGGAAAGTTTGCTGGTTGGCAATGTCAACTGGTTGCGTCCTAGCAGCAGTGATCGCGGTCTTAATGCGCAAATACTGGCGGAATTTTTGAGTCATGATCCTGGCGGCAAGTTGGTGTCTTATGTCTCTGTGTTGCCTTTGCCGTCTGACCAATTGTCAGAATTATTGGATTGTGCTGATGCCGTGTCAGCTTGGGGAAGTAATACCGCATTGACCGCTATCCGTAGCCAATTGCGGCCCGGTTGCCGTTGGATAGATTGGGGGCATCGTATCAGTTTTGCTTATCTTGATCCGATAGCTGCCAGTAGTGCTGATTACGATGCATTGGCTGATGATATTTGCCGTTTTGATCAGCAAGCGTGTTCCAGTCCACAGTGTTTGTTGGTAGACAGCATTGACGAGGACGTTTTACGGCAGGTGGCGAGTGCAATGGCTGCTGCGTTGGCTCGGCGGGCACCAGTATGGCCAGCGTTACAACCCGATATACAAGAATCGGCTGAAATTAGCAGTCAGATGGCATTTTTGCAGTTGGACCAAACTTTTGCTGGTCTGGCGGGTTCGGTAGAGCAGGGTAATGGATGGCGGATAGCCTGGATACAGCGTCAGGAACTGGTACCATCACCGTTGTACCGTACCCTGCAAATTCGTCCGGCACCGCGGGCAAAATTAGTAGAAATTTTGTTGCCGTGGCGCCCCTATTTGCAAAGTTGTGGCCTGATAGTTAGGACGGATGAACTGACTATGTTTAGTCGTCAGTTGCTGACTGCCGGAGTTAGCCGCATATGTCAGGTTGGCGCTATGCACGATGGCTATGAAGGCGAACCGCATGATGGTGTTTATGCATTGACTCGGCTTGCACGACGTGTCTCTGTGAGCTTGAAAGCTGAGCAATTACCGGGCCATGTCTCATTGGATAAATTGTCAGTTAATCCGCCAGAACTGGCCGGGATTCCTGTGATGGATAAAGCTAAGTTTCAGCAAAATGGCGTCACTGAGAAAGCACAGTTGTTTTTCCGCAGTGGTGGCAGTAGTGGCGCCCCCAAACTGTCGGGTTTCAGTCGCAGAGACTATCACAGTCAGATGCAGGCTGCGGCAGATGGCCTGTTTTCGGCTGGTTTGGAATCGGCTAAAGATCGGGTAATGAATTTGCTGTATGGCGGCAATTTATATGGCGGAATGCTCAGTTTTTTCACTATCCTGGATAAATTATCTGTACCACATTACCCGATGGGAGGCCCGGTAGACGATGATTTTAGCCAAATCAGGCATTTTATTGTCAGCCAGAGGGTCAATACGTTGGTGGGGATGCCAAGCACTATACACCAATTGTTTGAATGTGAAGAAGCCGCGTTGCGTGCTTATGGTGGTGTACGCAAAGTTTTTACTGGCGGAGAGCATATTAGCGAAGATCGACGTCAGTTTCTGTCCAGTTTTGGTGTACAGGTGATCCGCTCGGCAATTTACGGTTCTGTGGATGCGGGTCCATTAGGTCATGCTTGTACCTGCTGCCTCGATGGAGAATTCCATCTGTTATCTGATATTCAATGGCTGGAAATATTGGCTCTGGACAGTGATCAGCCTGCCCCGAACGGTGAAATCGGTCGACTGGTGTTTACCTCTCTGGTGCGGGAAGGGCAGTTGATTCAGCGTTACGATTTAGGTGATTTAGGTCACTGGCTGCCGGGTTCCTGTTCCTGCGGATTGCCAGCTCCACGTTTTAAACTGGAGGGGCGTCATGGTGTATTGATACGGGTAGGTTCTATTTTCCTGAATCCGACAGAATTATCGTCTGGGTTGGCGTTTCCAGTGCAGTGGTTGGTAGGAAACAACAAATCCGATGGTTATGAATATATCCATATATTAGCGGATGGGGACGCTGATCAGGTGCGTAGGCATCTGCTGCAACATAGCAGGATGCTAAATCAAGTTGTCAGCGGTGGATTACTGCAACTGGAAATTATTCCTACACCAGTTGGACAGTTCCGTCATCATCCGCAAAGTGGCAAAACGCCGCTAGTGCTGGATTACCGACTCTGAGACCAATAATATTATTTTTTGAGTAAATCATGACATTATCATTACACGATCTGGTTGAATATGCCCGTGATCATGCTCCCTTCTTTAGGGATCTTTACCGTGATTTGCCTCGCTCCGGCTGGACGCTGACTGATTTGCCATTAATCGATCCTGCCAATTATTGGCAGCAGTCGCAACCATTGGAAAACTGGCCAGTATTGACCGGCCCTATCAACGGTGGTCATGTTTTCAAAACCGGTGGTTCTACCAGTGAGGGCAGGCTATCGGTGTTTAGTTGTGACGAATGGCGCGATTTTGTGCGGGCATTTGGGCAAGGACTGGCGCAGCAGCTAAAGCCCGGTGATCATGTTGCCAATCTATTTTTTGCCGGTGATCTCTATACTAGCCTGTTGTTCATTCACGGCGCTTTGTCTTATTCACCGGTGCCAGTGATAGAGTATCCGTTCACTTGTTCAGTTGATGATCAGGCATTGGCTGACGCTATTGTCAGTTTGGGCATCAACGTTCTGGCCGGAGTGCCTGTGCAATTGCTACGTTTTGCCAGCACTTTGCAACAGAGCGGCCAATCCATACCCAATATTGAACGTCTGTTGTACGGTGGTGAAAGCCTGTTTCCAGAACAATTAACATTACTGAGTACCGTGTTTCCCAATGCACGTATTGGCTCAATCGGTTGTGCCAGTGTCGATGCTGGTCTTATTGGGGCGGCGGCTCCAGATTGTTGTCATGGTGAACATCGGGTTTTTGATACTGAAACGATTGTCGAAATTATTGATGAATCCAACGGTCAGCCTATTACCGTACCTGGCCAGAATGGCATGTTAGTTGTTACCAATCTGCAACGGAGCCTGATGCCGGTTATCCGTTATCCTACTGGTGATATGGCTTGTTGGTGTGAAGAGCCGGGGAAACCGCAGCGTAAATTCGCTTTGCAGGGGCGGGCTGGAAGTGCTCATCGAGTTCGAGTCTCCACTTTGTCTCTTTTTCCGGACCAGATTGCTCATTTACTGCAACAGCAGGAGGGAATACTTGCCTGGCAGCTATTGTTGAGCCGTCAGGATGGTATCGATGAGATAAAACTACTGTTAGCCAGAGAGCAATCATCGGTGTTATCTACGACATCAATCTATCAAGTACTACTGGCCGCGCAACCCGCGATTGCCGATCTGTGTTGTCAGGGGCTGCTACATGTGGAAGTGATCGATTGTGCTATCGAAAATATGTTGACTCATCCACGTTCCGGTAAGCTGATGCGCGTGGTTGATCATCGTGGTTATCGTGTTGAAGAGAAGGCAGCATGAGTATAAATCCAGTGATGCCATTGATTCGATTATTCCGGGAAGAGGATTCTACCGGTGTCAGCGCCTTATTCCGGGTAGTTTACGGCGAAGATTATGTCTACCCGGAAGTTTATTTGCCCACCATGCTTGGCCGCTATAATGCGGCAAAACACTGGTATTCTGCTGTTGCAGTACAGGATGGCCGAGTGTTAGGGCATGCGGCATTGTGGCGGGATGATCGTTGTCCGTTAAGCGCTGAACTGGCGCTTATCGCGGTACATCCACAGATGCGTGGTCAGGGGATCGCCACTGCTCTGGGGCAATATTTGTGCGATCAGGCTAGAGAAGTGGGCTTTAGTATACTTACTATCAAGCAGGTATCGTCACATAATCACAGCCAGCGTTTAGCCCAAAGCTTGGGCTTTCACACCACCGGCCTGTTGCCGGACTATGTAACATCACCATTTGATCAAACGTATCCTGAAAGCATAGTTTTGGGCTGCCTGCCGTTACGAAGCTGGCCCTTTCCTGAATTACACTGGCCTTCAGGTTGGCAAAAGTGGTTGAAGTCGGTGACTCAAGTATTTGGTCAGGAGCCTCTAAAACAGGAGGAGGCAGTTGACGCGGAGATCAGTATGACGAGTCATGGTCGCAGGTTGGAAGTGTGGATAGAAAAACAGACAACTGAGCGGATAAAAGAGGTGGCAGAATTACCCACTCGCAAATTGGTCTATGTGAAACTTCCGGTAGGAGAGGGCACTCTTCAGGCTATGCAAATTTTGCAACAGGCGGGGTTTGCTTGTACTGGTTTTGTACCAGGTCATCATCATCGTTGGGAGGCTTTGCTGGTTCGGGGGCATAGCAGGAAAGAATTGAGCCTAAGTTGTCAGCTTGCCCGTAGCCTGCACCAGCAAAGTATGTTTGCCTGCGCCGTTGGATAGTCCGTCAGCCATGACCGGAAATGATTTAGCGAAATCTGTTAAAGCTTAAAGGGCCTGACAGATTAATAACAAACCTACTTTTTGGCAGTAGGTTTTTTTGTGTCTTTCGCTCGGAATGTTTCTTTACAGGTAATTTATTATTCTGCAATGCTATACCCGTTATCTTTCAAGTTGCCTCTTTGTTGGCTGCACTCACTCACCCCGGTCACATAGTTATCTATGATGTGATTGTTCAATATAACGAAGTCGAGATTATAAGAAATTTATTATTATATAACTTCTCTCTGCAATAATAGATTTCCCAGGTAAAAATAATCCAGATAGCATTATTTAAAGACACTCAAATTATCTCTGTCACCATTCAAACCACTGTATTGCTCTATATATATCGTTTTAGCACCCATGCCTCGGCGTTTGGCAATCATCGTTTTCTTGTATCCACGCGAGACATTCATCATATAATGCCTGTACAGGTTGTTTTAGATTAAATACTTTGCGAGTACCTGGCCACTCCGTTATTATCCGGTTGATTGCATATGAGGGATCAATTAACAAGCCAAGATGCCAGTCAGATAACCAATGATATTGTTGGCAAAACCCAGTGATCTCACTTAACCATTCCCGGTTAAGGTTGCAGATATCCAATAATATAAAACCATACGGTTCGTCTTTGGCGGCTGCAAATTCTGATGGTGATGAATATGTATGGAGTACGTCGACGTGCGGTGTTAGCAAGTATAAAAATGCCTTACGTGTCATTTCGCAAGCACTGATGATGGATAGCCGCTTCATTCTTTCTCCTTATTCTCCCTGGTTTAACTTTGCCAATTCGGTTTGTAGTTCATCCGGTAAATCTGCCAGAAACCAGTAATATTCTGAATACAAAAGACTCGCTGGGTTGTCGAATAATGCTGGGCTGTCGTAATAAGACAACCGCGTTGGGTTTTGATTCGATGTTGTCGATCTCATTGATCTTTTTGATTTCTTACGAAACATATTTTCTCTCCATATTTGTCATTATTTGCGGGTAATCAGGTTGCTCTCTGATTTACCAATATCAAATGTCAGTGTTCATAGTCAGTATATTGAGCATCTGTCTCAATCCGTTGAATACCTGATAACGGTGTCATTTTGTTAAGAAAATCAGACGTTGGAAAGTAAATCTCATGTTATTACCTGATGTTCAGCTCGAGCCTGTACAGCTTATTATCGCCTGAGATATTAGCGCGAGCGACGCCCATTGATGGTAAGACGGGCCTGTTTTATTGGAGAAGATTATGATGAGTCATACATCCGATTATCGTACAGATGTCCGCATTATTGCGAATATACCGCGTAACATTCCTAATGGCGATAAATTGCGTTTCAGAAAATTAACGGGTAGCGAATCGTTGTCGCAACTGTATCAGTTTAAAGCGGAGTTTCTCTGTCCATGTAATGATCTCGATATGAAATCATTATTGGGTAAGGGGATGTCTCTGGAGATACCATTGATACAGGGTGGTTGCCGTTTCTTGCATGGTAATATTACGCGTATTGAATATGCTGGACATTATTTGCAGGAAGGAAAGGATAAATTATATATCTTCACCTTGCACCCTTCTTTATGGTATTTGACGCAGAATCGTGATTGTCATATTTGGCAGGGACAGAGCATACCAGATATTATTGCTGGCCTGCTTGCAAAATATAATATTAATATCGAAAACCGTCTCAGTAGCCATTATCGTCAATGGGAGTATTGCGTTCAATATCAGGAGAGTGATTTTGATTTTATTAGTCGATTAATGGAACATGAAGGTATTTATTATTATTTCAGTCATCAGAAAGAGGGGCATACTTTAATTCTGGCTGACTCTCCGAATGCACATCGGCCATTTAATGATGCTTATGCTCAAATTCGTTATTTAGCTGCACAACCGGGTGTTGTTGATCATCATGAAGGTATTACCTGTTGGAATACGGCACAGGAAATTACGCCTCGCGTTTACGCGTTAGATGATTATGATTTCCGTAAACCACGGGCGCATTTATTAGAAGTATGCCGTAATCCAGCATCGTTTGCAGCTAATAAGGCTGATGTTTTCGAATGGCCGGGACGTTATATCGACAATCAGCACGGTCAATTTTATGCGCAAATTCGTCAACAGGCATTTAAAGCACAGCAACAACAGATGTATGGCAATACGACGGCGTGCGGAGTAGCGCCGGGAAGCTCTTTTATCCTGCAAAATAGCCCTTTTCCATCAGATTCAGACGCTTTTCTTGTCACACATGTGGAGTATGAATTGTATGACTGTACGCTGTATGACGAATTGGACAAGTTTCATCAGGATAAAGGACCATTTCAGGCCACATTCCGCGCGGTGCCGGCTGATATTGTCTGGCGTCCACAGAGGATAACGCCCTGGCCGAAAACCTGTGGCCCCCAAACGGCGGAAGTCACGGGTCCGGCAGGAGAAAGCATCTGGACCGACAAATATGGTCGCGTCAAATTGAAATTCCGTTGGGACAGATACAGTCAGCCAGATGATCGCAGCTCTTGTTGGGTGCGTGTTTCCAGTAGTTGGGCAGGTTGGAAATATGGCAGCTTGCAAATCCCACGCATCGGTGAAGAGGTGGTGGTTGATTTTATTAACGGTGATCCAGATCGCCCGCTGGTGACTGGGCGGGTTTATAACGAAGAATGTATGCCGCCCTGGCAGTTACCCGATGATGCGACTCGGATGGGTTTTATGAGCCGCAGTAAGAAGGGTGGGGTAGAAAACGCCAGTTTTCTGTTTCTCGAAGATGCGCCTGGACGTGAGTCATTCACCATGCACGCTGAACGTGACATGAATATCTCCGTTGAGCACGATAAAAATATTACTGTCGATGGTGCCTTGGCGCAGGAGATAAAAGGCGAAACCCATTTTAAGCACTATGGTATGTGCAATACCCTGAAAACGATGCCGGATATTCAAACCTTCCTGTTAGGGAAAACTGCCGTTATTGGTGTCGGTGGACGTGCAGATTTTATTATGGGTGGCAGGTATGAACGTATCCTCGGTAAATCAGAGACGCAGGTCAGCCAGAGTATTAGTCAGCATGCCGGGGAAAATATCAGCTGCCATGCGCGGGGCAATATTCTGTTCGATGCGGGTAAACAAATCATCTACGGTGACAGCCTGTATCTCAACAAAGAAAGCAGCGATCCTAATAATCAGGCCCAGAAGAAGCTGATGACATTACAGGGGCTGACACCGGAGGAGATCGCGGATCAGAAAGCATCAGAGCAGCAACAGCAGCAAAAAATTCCAACCTCAGTGATTTACAAGAAAGGAGTCAGTGTTGAGATCAATGGTGTTGATAACAGACGTGTGGATAAAGATCAGAAAGTAGAAATTAAGGGCGCGGTAACGCGGAGCATTGAGGGTAGCTGGCAAGAACATGTTAAAGATGACCTGAAAATTCAGGCAGATGCTGATGCCCATCTTAATTGTGGCGGTAAGGTGTGCATCGAAACAAAAGATATGGAGCATAAGATTGAGGGCCACATAGAAACCCATGCCGGCAATACCCTGACCGTTTGTGGCACGACGGAGAGTGTCAACATGCTCAATTACACCAACTCCTCTATTGCTATGAAAAATGAGGGTGTGGTGATGTCAAATAATATGCTGAACATCGGTAATACCACGCTCCATATGTCAACCAATACCCTCAACCTTAGTTTGGGGCAGATAAATATCAATGCTGTAGCACTGAGTCTCAGTCTCAGTGGTTTAGCTATTTTTATCTGATATACCCAGACAGGAGAACTGGTGATGAAAATCATAAAACCTCTGAGATTGGGGCTCTTACATCGTCCGTGGCGCTGGCAGCAACAAAACTATTTGGGCGTTACGGTGATGGCGCTAACGGATATGAGCGATTCGCCACAAATCAGGCCAGAACCGGAGCTATGGCAACTGGTTGCTCAGGAGTTGCAAAGTACTGGCGGAGTATTGGATCTTTCCATCCCTAAGCCTTGCGCAGAATTCTTTGCTTCCGGTTATGCCTGGACGAATCATCAGCCTCAAAAAGAGGCTTGTATGGCGAAAATTCAGGTTGCTGATAAAGAAAAAAGCCTGATGGTGTTTGGTGATCGTTACTGGCAGAACGGGCATCCCTCAGCGCCGCAGCCGTTCGAGAAGATGCATCTTGATTGGCCAAATGCCTTTGGCGGTCACTGCACGGCAGAGAACCCGTTGGGTAAGGGGGATGAACCGGTTACCCGTGATGGAGTATTGTGGCATCCATTACCTAATGTTGAATTGCCTGACCAGTTGCTGAATTCAGTACATCAGCGTGTCCCGCCCGCCAGTTTCGCACCACTGGATTTTAGCTGGCCTCAACGTAGCCGTCTGATGGGAAAAAAATATGATAAACAGTGGCTGGCACATGAATTTCCCGGTTTTGCCCGCGATACCGATTGGCACTTGTTCAATATGGCCGGGCAGGATCAATGGTTGACGGGACAATCTTGTTTGCCACCCGCTGCCAGCTGGCGTATCTGGAATATGCATCCCACTCAGGCCGTACAACAGGGAACATTGCCGTGCTGGCAGGCACGCTGTTTTATCAACCGCCAGCGTGGTGAGGAAATGCGTCTTGAAGAGGTCCATTTACGTGCTACCACGGTATGGTTTATTCCTCATTTAGAACGCATGGCACTCATTTGGCACGGAGCCTGTCCGATTAATGAAGATGATGCTGCGGATGTACATCAGATGCTGGTGGCGATGGAGTTGGCGCAATCCGAGCGTCCCGTTGCCCATTACCAACAGGTGATGACACAACGGGCAGAAAAAGAGAAAGGTGCACTTTTTACCCTGCGGGAAAAGGATCTGATGGATGAAAGCCTGATTGCACCCTGGATAGATAATGATGTGCAGGTTACTCCCAGTGCATTGGCCGCGATGATGACAAGGCGTGAAACCTATTTGCGCCAGCGGCATCAGGCGAGAAGTCAGAAGCAAGATCAGGACATCAATCAACTGCTGACAGAGTTGCCGCTGCAAGAGGAAAAAGCGCTGACTGCTGATAAATTACCGGAACTGGTTGCCAGTCTGGAGCGGCAGGCAGAACGTATACAACAGCGTGTTCAGAAAAAACATGCCGCCTATGCAGCAGCTGAACAAGCCAACACTCCCCCGGCTGGCCCGGCAAGTTACTACCGGATGTTGGATCTGTTGCACAAACAGTCGCAAAAAACGCCGGAATTACAGACACCTGAAACATTGAAACAGACACACCGTAGTTTGCATCAGATGTATTTGTTGTCAGCGGATACACGTCCACCAGCTGCCAGATTACAAGGGGAGCAAGCGGAGGTGTTACGTCGCCATGTGATTGCTTGCATGGCAACAAAGCGTGATCTCAGTGATATGGATTTGACTGGGGCGGATCTTTCTGGTCTGGATCTGCGTCGTGCTAATTTACAGCGTACCCTGCTGGAAAATGCCAATCTGGATAATTGCTGTCTGGATGAAGCTGATCTGAGTGAAGCGATGCTGGCTTATGCCTCATTGAATAATACTTCGCTGAATGCGGCCTGTTTAGATAATGTTTCACTGACCGGAGCACGGTGCCACAATTGTCATTTTGTTGGTGCACGCCTTGGTGGCGTGTTGTTGGAGCGGGCGGAGCTGGTCATGTGTGATTTCTCCCAGGCTTCTCTGAGTGATATTTTGTTGCGTCAGTGCATGCTCTACCATTGCCATTTCTCTCAGGCGCGGCTGGAAAATTGCTTGTTTATGGAGCTGGTGCCGGAAGAGCTGGATTTCAGCCATGCTCATTTGACACGTATGACAGTGATCAATGGCGGGTTTACCGCAGTGCGTTTCAATCACGCGGTGATGGATAGCTGTACTTTTCTTGATAGTGCACTCGATCATGCGCAATACCAGCATGCACACTTAGAGAGTTGTGTCTTTACGGGTAAAACGCATATCCGTTCCGGTCTGTTTCAGCATGCGCGGCTGACCAGTTGTAACTTTCGCCTCACACTCCTTGAAGCCGCTGATTTTTCAGAGGCTGTATTACAAAACTGTGATTTTAGCGAAGCTAATCTCAGTTTTGCCCAAATGCACGCTGTCAATGGCAGCAACTCTCTGTTTATCCGTACCTTATTGACGAATAGTAATTTGCAGGAAGCCAACCTGATGGGCGCAATATTGCAAAAATCTCATTTAGCCGGGGCTGATTTACGTCGTGCTAATCTGTTTCGTGCCGATATTTCTCAATCTAGCGTTGATGTGAATACCCAGTTACAGGGCGCTCTGCTTGATCAGTGCAAAACTTTACCTTGTGCCGGCGGGGACTTAGTATGAAAACGTTAACGGCGGAACAACTGAGTGAGCTGATTGCGCAAGGGGAAATTATTCAAGATGCCTATCTGACTAATGATCTACTGGCAGGGCGGGATCTTGCTGGTATGGTGTTTGTCAATGTTGTCTTTGAAAGTGTTGATCTCAGTTGTTGCAGACTTGATGAAGCAGTATTTCAGCAATGTCAGCTATCGTATGCCTCCTTTCAGGGCATGGCGATCAAGGGGTGCTCGTTTCAACAATGTACTTTGTCGCAAGCGTGCTTTGATCGCACTCAGCTAAATAACTGCGTATTTAATGACTGTCAGCTGGAACAGCTCTCTTTGCAGCATGCAGTGCTTGATAGTAGCTATTTCATCGTTTCTCACCTTAATAATGTGCGTCTTACCGATAGTACGCTTGATAAGGTCATACTGTACGACTGTGATATGCACAATGGTGCGGTACATAACTGTCGTTGCCAGAGTTTAACTTGGTTCGGCATGGATCTGCGTAGTGTCACCTTTGCAGGTAGCCGTTTTGAACGGGTCGTGTTTGCACATTGCGATCTGCGTGAAGGGCATTTTCAAGGACTCACCTTTCAGGCTTGCCAATTTACCGATAACCAATTGGATCATGCTGATTTCCGACAAGCGGTATTAACGCAGAGTTGTTTTAAAGGTGCCTCGTTGCGAGGCGCCTGTTTAGATGAGATACAGGCTGAAGGGGCGTTGTTTATTGAAAGCGACTTACGTGAAGCACAGTGCCGGCAGGCAAAAATCAATCACGGGCAATTTATTGCTGCCCGTTTAAGCCAATCTGATTTCTCTCACAGCACATTAGTGCAAAGTCAGTGGCGCTATGCGCACGCGGATAATTGTTCTTTTATTGGCTGCGATTTGAGCTATGCCGATTTCAGTTGGGCAGATCTCAGTCATGCTGATCTGCGTCAGGCACATTTTAAGCGCACGCTGATGCATAGGGCCTGTCAGCAAGCAAGCCGTTTTTCCAGTCGTCAAGGCATCCTGGAACAAGATGAAGCACTGTTTGCGGCAGAGATGTGGAGTGCTCGTAGCTAGCGTTTAACGGAAGCTGAGAGCTTTATTAGTGATGAGGTCGATCTATGAATACAGCGCAAAAACCATTTCCATTGGGGATTAATCTTCCTCAACAGGCTGCGGGGCAAGTGGTCAGTATACTGCCAACCGGTGATGTCATCGTCGAGTATCAGCAACGCGGCTGGCAATGTCGTGTTGCTATCAGTTGTTTGCTGAGTCCACAGGTTGGTGACGAGGTGCTGATTTGTGGCGACGATAGCCATCGGTTATGGGTGTTGGCTGTATTGAGCCGTAGTGATGAACAGCAGACTGTAACGCTGAGTGTTCCGGGGAATTTGTGTATTGCTCCGCAGGGAGAATTAACGCTTCACAGTGCTGAACAGGTCAGTATTGATAGCCAATCTGTGCAGATCACGGCGCAGCAGAGTGATTGCCATATTGCTCATATGCGTTACAGCGGTGATGAGTTGACTGCTCGGGTGAACGTGGCTTGTCTGCTTGGTCGGCGCGTGGAAGCTTTGTGGAAAACCGTAGTGCAAATCAGCCAGCGTGTATTGCGTAAGGTTGAACAGGCAGAACATGTGCGTGTTGGGCAACTGGATTGTCAGGCTCGCGATTATGTCCGCCTGCACGCACGTAACACCATTATTACGTCGCAGGCGATAACAAAAGTGGATTCTGAACAGATTCATATGGGTTAAATGATGAGCAGAGTACCAGAGAAAAACGCCAGAGAACGTAGGAAGTCGGCAGTTTATGCTAATCACCAGACATTTCCCATGTTACTTGAACGTCTGACCGAGAGCGGAAATGATCGGGAAGATGTGTTGCATGGCGACAGTGCTCAGCAGCTTCGTCTGTCGGTTCTGCATAATTTACAGGCTCTACTGAATTGCGACCACTACTCCTCTGGCGCCGATCTTTCATCGTGGCCGCATGTCAGCACCAGCACGTTGAATTTTGGTATTCGTGCACTGGCTGGAAAGTTTGTTTCTCAGGTGAGCTGGGAAAGTATTGAGTGCGCGATACGCGAAGCTATTCTCCATTTTGAACCGCGTATTATGCCGCAGGAATTAACCATTACGGGTATGCAGGGCGATCAAAAATTGAATGCTCACAATATCCTCTGCTTTGAAATCCGTGGGCATCTGTTGTGCTCCTCCCGCCCTTTGGCATTTGCTTTCAGTAGTCATGTTGATCTGGAAAATGGCCGTTTTGAGCTGGTGGATGGAGGGTAAATCATGCATGAAAAATTACTGGAATATTACAATCGTGAATTGGCATGGCTGCGTGAAATGGGGGGAGAATTTGCTCGCCATTATCCTGGCGTTGCCGGACGATTGGGGATGCAGGGGGATGAAGTCACCGATCCTTACGTTGAGCGTCTGATGGAAGGGGTTGCTTTTTTGACTTCGCGCATTCAGCTCAAGATGGATGCTGAGTTTCCTCGTTTCTCCGCTCAGTTACTGGAAGCCCTTTATCCTAACTACCTTGCTGGTTTGCCTTCGATGGCAATTGTTGAATTACAGCCAGATCCGACCAAAGGGGATCTGAGTAAAGGTTTTCCTGTGTTGCGCGGTTCTCTGATGGAGAGTTTGGCACTGAAAAAGAAGGGGCTTCACTGCTGCTACCGTACCGCGCAGGATGTCACCTTACAACCACTGCGTTTGCTACAGGTTGAATTGGGCGGTGTTCCTGCGGATATTCCGCTTTCTGCACTTGGCGGTGCGAATGTACAGGGTGCTTTGCGTATTCAGTTATCGTGTTTTGATAATGTGTCATTGAGTGAATTGCAATGCGATGAGCTGATGTTTTATCTCAGTGGCGGCGATATTCCCGCGTTGCAACTGCTGGAGTTACTAATGGCGCACTGTCAGGGGGTGCTGTGCCAAATTCCCGGTAGTTCAGTACAGCGGTTATTGCTGCCATCTCAGGCGTTGCGTCACGAGGGTTTTGACTCTGAACAGGCATTGTTGCCGGTTGATTTGCGCAATGTAGAAGCTTACCGCCTGTTGCAGGAATATTTTGCTTTTCCTGCCCGTTTCCAGTTTTTCAGTGTCAGTGGCTTACAGCCGCTGTTGGCGCAGGCTGGTAAACAACAGAGATTAGAAATTCAGATCTTGCTGGATGTCCGTTCGCCGCAGTTGGAAAAGGTGGTGGATGTCAGCCATCTGGCTTTGCATTGTACCCCTGCTATTAACCTTTTCCCTCGTACTGCTGAGCCGATGATACTCAATGAGCAACAGCATGAATATCATGTTGTGGTTGATAATATGCGTCCGCTTGATTATGAGGTTTTTTCTGTCACAGCATTACGCGGTATTGGTACTCAGCATGATGGCGACCAGCGCTATATTTTCCATCCGCTTTATCATACGCAGCATGATGATGCGTTGGTTAATGCGGGATATTTTTCTATCCGCCGTGAATCTCGCCTGTTGCCACAGGATGTAAACCGCTATGGTATGCGCTCTGATTATCTTGGCAGTGAGGTTTATGTCTCGCTGGCAGACGAGCATCATCCGCCCTGGCGCAGTGATTTGAAATATCTCAGTGCAGAAGTTCTGTGTACCAACCGTGATCTTCCTTTATTGCTACAACGACAGGCACAAGAAAGCCTGGTGATGCAGGATTCGGTACCTGTTTCTGCTGTGCAGTTGCGTAAAGGTCCCAGCAATCCCCGTCCGGCATTGGCAGAGAGTCGTGTCTGTTGGCAACTAATCAATCAGTTACAACTTAATTACTTTAGCTTGCAGGATTGCACCACTGAACAGGGTGAAACGGAACTACGACGATTGTTGCGTTTTCATGCAAGTCAGGCAGATGCGGTGATTGCGCAGCAGATTAATGGTATCCGTTGTTGCCGTTTGCAGGCTCAAAATCGCCACATGGCCGGTACACCGTTGTTTCGGCGTGGAATCAGCGTGGCGTTGGAGGTCGATGAACAGGCATTTTCTGGCCGTTCTCCCTGGTTAATGGGAAGCGTACTGGCGCAGCTGTTTAGCCGTTTGGTGACAATAAACAGTTTTGCCGAAACAACGCTGTCCAGTGTGCAACGGGGGACGATCGGATTCTGGTCGGGCCGTGATGGGGTGAGGACCTTGCTATGAAGATATTCGCCATACACGCCGACAATCAGATCGTACAAGTTGGAGAAAAAATACAGACTGCATCATCTGCCCTTGATACTCACTTTTGGTCTGAAAGAGAAAAAATACCGTGGGATTTTGATCTGTTTCAACTGCTACGGCGTATTGATGCACAGTCAGGAGCGCCTTATTCATTGGGACGTTCACCTTTACCGCGTTATGAACCATTGCGTTTGGGACAGCAACCGACGTTGTGCTTTGCGCCGGCAGAAATTGCGTCTATCGAACCTTACCCAGATGGCACTCGCTATCAGATTAATATCAATAACTTTGGTCTGTTTGGCCCGAATGGGCCTCTGCCTTTACATGTTACTGAGTTTGCCTGGCAACGTCAGAAGCAACATAAAGATCATGCACTGAGTGCCTTTTTTAACCTTTTTCAGCACCGTTTAATCACCTTGTTTTGGCGTGCATGGGCGGATGCTCAGCCTTGTCTTTCCTTTGATCGCAGTGATAACCATCGTTTTGACCACTTTTTTGCTAGCTTTATCGGCATGGGACACATTCCGAGTTATAACTTGCGGCAGGAACGGACGCATCACTATATGGTTGGGCATTTGAGCCGCTATCCGCGTAATAAAGAGGGGTTGTTGTGTTTGTTACGTTACCACTTTGGTTTACCGGTTACGTTACATGAAAACCAGTTTCATTGGTTAGCGATTGCTCGTGATGAGCAGTTACGGCTGCATAACGGGAATTCAGGTGCTCGGTTGGGGTGCGAAACTCGTCTCGGTATTGCGGTAGCCGATGTGCAATATGCATTTTGTCTGGAACTTGGCCCGCTTTCCTGGTCGGCGTATCAGCGTTTCTTGCCGGCTTCGCGATTCTCAACATCCTGTTGTGATGATCTTCAGCAATTGTGTGACTGGGTTCGGGGTTATATCGGCCTTGAATATGCCTGGAAACTCAGAATTACGTTGGATCATCAGCATTATCAGGGGTGTTCATTAGGTAGCGCTCAGTCTCTGGGGCAAAACTGTTGGCTGGGACTTAACGTCCATCATCACGATCGTAGCGATCTCTGTTTTAGTCCAGATAAGGCTGCGTAGTCATAACAAGCTGCATCTGTTTTCTTTTCTATCCAATATGGACGAGGGTTCTATGTCAGATATCAATCGCCAGTCACTATTTAATAAACTTAATCCGCCCTTGTTTAGTGCTTTGGAAAGCGCCAGTGCATTTTGTAAGCTGCGGGGCAATCCTTATGTTGAACTGGCGCACTGGTTGCATCAGCTGATGCAGCAAAAAGCGGGCGATTTGCAACAGATCATGGGGCATTTTGCTCTGGATGAGCAGCAGGTAGCACGGGATATTGTACAGGCTTTGGACGCATTGCCGCGCGGAGCTAGCGCGATTTCCGATCTTTCCGCTCATATTGATGAAGCAGTGGAGCGGGCTTGGGTGTGTAGTTCTGTGACCTTTGCAGCGGGTGAGATTCGTGGTGTTCACCTATTGCTGGCCCTGTTGACGACTTTTAATCTGCGCCAGCATTTGTTAGCGATTTCTGCTCAGTTTGCCCGTATTAATGCGGAAAGTTTGGCGCAGGATTTTGCGCATATCCTGCGCAACAGTACGGAAAATAGTTCTCAGCGATCAGTAGCTGAGAATGGAAACAATAAGTCAACGTCAGAGAGCGCGTTACAACGTTATGCGCAGGACATGACTGCACTCGCGAAGGCTGGGCGAATTGATCCTGTTGTTGGGCGGGATAAGGAGATCCGCCAATTGGTTGATATTCTGCTACGTCGTCGGCAAAACAATCCTTTGATTACCGGTGAGGCTGGTGTGGGTAAAACGGCGCTGGTGGAAGGATTGGCATTGCGTATTGCATCGGGTGATTTGCCACCGTCGTTGTGTCATGTTCAGCTTTGGTCATTGGATATTGGCCGTTTGGAAGCGGGTGCTGGCATGAAAGGAGAATTTGAGGCACGTTTGCAAGCGGTGATTAATGAAGTTCAGCAAAGCCCGGTTCCCATTATTTTGTTTATTGATGAGATTCATATGCTGATTGGTGCTGGCGGTGCGCAAGGGGTTGGTGACGCCGCAAATCTGTTGAAACCGGCACTGGCGCGTGGACAGTTACGGACTATTGGTGCTACTACTTGGGCGGAATACAAAAAGCATATTGAAAAAGATCCGGCGCTGACTCGGCGTTTCCAAGTATTACAGGTCGAACAGCCGGACGAAGCACTGGCGTTACAAATGATACGGAGTTTGTCAGGGAAACTGGAGCATCATCATGGTGTGTTATTACTGGATGAGGCTTTGGAAGCTGCAGTATCGCTTTCTCATCGCTATATTCCGGCTCGCCAATTACCTGATAAAGCTATAGCTCTGCTTGATACCACCTGTGCACGGGTTGCGGTTAGTCAGCATAGTCAACCGGCGGTATTGGAAGATTATCGCCGTCAGCTTGATGCACTTCAGGTTGAATATGAGATTGTTTGTCGTGAGCAACAACTGGGGGGTGATCATGATGCACGTTTGGCTCAGCTTGATGAGCAGCGCCGTAAATTGCAGGAGGAGCAGGAGCAGATGGTTCAGCGTTGGCAGGCTGAAACGACACTGGCTCAGCAGATTATCAGTTTGCGTCAACAACTGATTTCCGATGATGAAATACCGGTGGATGATGCACAACGTTTGGCCTGGCAGACACAATTACAGGATTGTCGGCAACAATTGGGTTTATTGCAGGGAGAACAGCCATTAATTACGGTGGCGGTGGATGGGCACAGTGTTGCGGCCGTGGTTGCGGATTGGACCGGCATCCCGCTTGGCCGGATGGTAAAAAATGAGCTTAATGTTGTCCAGAATCTGGAGTACAGCCTGGGGCAACGGGTTATCGGTCAGCAACACGCGCTAAATATCATCAGTGAGCGGGTGCGGACGGCCCGTGCACATTTGGCTGATCCTAATAAACCGGTGGGGGTTTTTCTGTTGTGTGGTCCTTCTGGGGTAGGGAAGACCGAAACGGCGTTAGCACTTGCTGAGAGCTTGTATGGTGGAGAACAGAATCTGATTACCATCAATATGAGTGAGTTTCAGGAACCACACAGTGTATCAACTCTGAAAGGGGCGCCACCGGGATATGTTGGTTATGGTGAAGGTGGTGTCTTGACGGAAGCGGTTCGTCGACGCCCATACAGTTTGGTGTTGCTTGATGAGGTGGAAAAAGCCCATTCTGATGTTCATGAACTGTTTTTTCAGGTATTCGATAAAGGCTGGATGGAAGATGGGGAAGGTCGGCGTATTGATTTCCGTAATACACTGATCATATTGACCTCGAATGTGGGGAGTCAGGAAGTTATCAGCGCTTGTACCCGGCAGGGTGGTTTGCCGAATATGGAAATGTTGACTCAGCAGTTACGCCAACCGCTGTTACGAACATTTCCTGCCGCACTGCTTGGCCGTTTGACAGTGATTCCTTTTTTATCATTGAGTGATGAAATGCTGGAAAATATTGTGCAATTGCAGCTGGCGCGGGTGGCTCAGCGTCTACGGGAAAATTATGGTATTGCAGCACAGTTCGACCGCCGAGTGACGCAACAGATTATTTCCTGTTGTATAGAACAGGAATCTGGTGCTCGCAGGATTGATTCTATTATTACGAATACTTTATTACCACAAATCAGTCGTAAGTTGCTGATGGCAACGATAGAGAATCAGCATTATTCACAATTGCAGGTGACTTGGGAGGAGACGGCATTTCAGTGTCATTTTTGCTGAGATAGGTACCGTCCTTAGTATGTTAGCCCGGTTTTAATTCCGGGCTTAAAAGCTGTTTTGTGGCTCGCGCGTGCTACGTTGTGATGTAAACTGATAACAAGGGGCTAAGGCTAAAATGGCAACTATAAAAGCTGAAATTGCCAGAGCAAGAGTTGAACCTAAGTTGAAAGAAGATGCGGAAAAGGTGTTATCCGCGCAGGGAATAAGTCTATCTGATGCTATTAGGATATTTTTAAATCAGGTTTCATTAAGGCAGGAATTTCCTATCGAGT
This sequence comes from Photorhabdus australis DSM 17609, assembly GCF_000711895.1. Taxonomy (GTDB): domain Bacteria; phylum Pseudomonadota; class Gammaproteobacteria; order Enterobacterales; family Enterobacteriaceae; genus Photorhabdus; species Photorhabdus australis. Next base: position 17,148 of record NZ_KL543986.1, on the reverse strand, counting down.
TAAAGATACCTAACAGGACAACCCTAAAAGCATTTGCTGCACCGGTAACTGGTGAGGTATTCACTTCAGCAGATGAATTATTTTCTAGTGTGTGTGGTGATGCTGAAGATTAGACAGAAAGCGCGATTTAAAAAGGATTTGAAAAAAGCGATTCAGGATAGAAAGAGGAACACAGAACCACTTAAAGCACTCCTGTTGAAAAAGGGAAATATGGCAGTAATACGCAATTGCAATCAATGCAACTTTTAAAGCCTTTTCCTTTTTCAAAAAGATAGTTAACTGTATTTAATCGAAGCCCATTAACCATTAATAAAGAGTTAAAAAGCAATCAGTGTAAAAACGAATATTATCCGTAAAAACATAAAGAGAATACCTTATTAAGACTATTCAATATTTCCGGTAAAACAACGTCAGTAAAGCTGTTCATTAAACGTAAAACCACGATATGCCATGATGATTAAACTTGGTAAAAAGCAGGCGTTAAATAGTGGTAAAAACAGTGGTTAAAACTTTATCCCGATTAACACCATGACGTTTAAAACTGGCCTATTATAAAATTATCAGTGAGAGATGAATTTACACAAGTCATTCCGCTATTGGCTCAAGCACTGAATAACCATTATAATAGTGATAATGACATTATTACTATCCTTAATTATCTGTTCTTGGCGCTGGATTCCCCTTATTTTGAACAAATCGTCCAGCAATTGAGTGAGCAGACTGAAAAGCATCAGGAGGCAATTGTGAATATTGCACAACGCTTACAAGAGAAAGGAGAAAAATTGGGTTGGGAAAGAGGCCGTCAAGAAGGGATTGAACAAGGGATTGAACAAGGTATCGAACAAGGTATCGAACAAGAGAAATTACGTTCTCATCAGCGCCAATTAGAAACGGCCCGTACCCTGTTAAAAAATAGGGTAAGCCTGGATTTGATCATGGAAAGTACCGGTTTAAGTCGTGACGAACTGATCTTGTTGCAATAATTGTGTGCGGTTCCCTGCCCTTTCTTACGGTAGGGAACTGGCGGTTACTTCATTGCCTTAAATCAATCTGTTTAGAATGATACGTAATCCTATAGCAGTTTACCGCATCAAAAATCTGTCATTTTGACACCTATAAATACTGTCCGTTATTACCGATTTAAATAAAAATTACCTATCATGTCTAAGATCGGGCAATATTGTTATGATTGCTTTTGTTATAATGGAAAACGGGTGATGACTCTAATTTAATGATAGCGATGAACCGTTAAGTACCAGCCAATGATTTTGTCGTGATTATTAGAAATGGATCACGAATTTGATGAAGTTTCTGAGAATTTTTACGTCATCGAATAAGAATCTCAATGAATGAAATTCAAAAAATCCTGTTTCGTTCAAGAATAGAATAAATATAAAGGTAGCGGACAAATATGGCATTCTCCGTTATGATAAGCCATATTGTGAATTGACCCTAGGTTAGGCACTTAATGAAGAAGAAGCACACATCAACTGCTCATGATGCCGCGTTTAAGGGGTTCATGACTCAAATCGAGAGCGCGAGGGATTTTTTCACTATTCATTTACCGGAGCATATTAAGTCGCTGTGTGATTTTAGTACTCTAAGTCTAACTAACTCTTCATTCATTGATAAGAAACTGCGATCACGGTTATCGGATGTGTTGTATTCCGTGCAAACCACCGAGGGAGAAGGCTATATCTATCTTTTGGTTGAGCATCAATCTACGCCGGATAAACTGATGGCCTGGAGATTAATGCATTATGCGTTTTTGGCGATGAATCAGCATTTGCAACAAGGGAACAAAACATTGCCGTTAGTGGTGCCTGTGTTGTTTTATCACGGAGGCCGTTCCCCTTACCCGTATTCGCAATTGTGGACCGATTGTTTTTCACTGCCGGATATTGCTAATGTGTTGTACACCCGTCCTTTTCCTTTGGTAGATGTGACGGTTATCGATGATAATGAACTGGTGAATCATCGTAAAGTGGCTGTGATGGAACTGGCGATGAAGCACAAGCACCTACGGGATGAGTTTACACAAGTCATTCCGCTATTGGCTCAAGCACTGAATAACCATTATAATAGCGATAATGACATTATTACTATCCTTAATTATCTGTTCTTGGCGCTGGATTCCCCTTATTTTGAACAAATCGTCCAGCAATTGAGTGAGCAGACTGAAAAGCATCAGGAGGCAATTGTGAATATTGCACAACGCTTACAAGAGAAAGGAGAAAAATTGGGTTGGGAAAGAGGCCGTCAAGAAGGGATTGAACAAGGGATTGAACAAGGGATTGAACAAGGTATCGAACAAGGTATCGAACAAGAGAAATTGCGTTCTCATCAGTGCCAATTAGAAACGGCCCGTACCCTGTTAAAAAATAGGGTAAGCCTGGATTTGATCATGGAAAGTACCGGTTTAAGTCGTGACGAACTGATCTCGTTGCAATAATTGTGTGCGGTTCCCTGCCCTTTCTTACGGTAGGGAACTGGCGGTTACTTCATTGCCTTAAATCAATCTGTTTAGAATGATACGCAATCCTATAGCAGTTTACCGCATCAAAAATCTGTCATTTTGACACCCATGAATTTGAGGTTGATGGCAATATTGATTTTACGCACCAAATGATTTTTGGGGAAATTATGTATATTGGTTTGATAGATATGAGATAGGTTTTTCAATATTATGATTGAGTTCATCTTTAATTCTGGCCGTTATCAGACAAAGTGCTAACTAAAAGGTCAGCACCTTATGATTAATCTGATTTATACCCGTTATCTTTCAAGTTGCCTCTTTGTTGGCTGCACTCACTCACCCCGGTCACATCGTTATCTATACCCTTCATCTTTCAAGCTGCTGCTTTGTTGGCTGCGTTCACTTACCCCAGTCACATAGTTATCTATGCTCCTGGGGATGCGTTCCCTTGCCGCCGCCCTGCAACTTGAAATCTATTGGGTATATGCTCCCGGGGATTCGCTCCCTTGCCGTTGCGATGCATCTTGAAATCCATTGGGTATATATCCTTATCATCAGTTTCGATTTAAATAAACTACATCTAGTAATTTTATTATCTAATATATTTTTAACTTCAAACGGTTAATTGATTGTAATATCCAGTCGCGGAAAATATCAGGTAATTCCAATAGTTTTTTGTCCGTGTTATTCGCCATTATTATTGTCGAAAATAGTGTTCAATTTTTGTTGATAAACACTGAGGAAAAAGGCATTGAATAGTGTCGATGATTGCTGACGTATCTCTTTGGTAGTTTGTTGGTAACGCTCAGTGAAATTATCCCACAATTTTGCCTTACGGTGCTGCGTGCCATTCATGTGCCAGAAGTGTGCTGCGGGGACGCTGTTTTCGTCGTAGGATGGGTCAAAACGATTCATGATGGAGTTAAGGCAATAGAAAAGTGCTTCTTTCATTGCTTGTTCGTGCCTGTCTGACATTTGATATGTTTGTGGCGCGGTCATATCGTTAGCCGTGGCGGTTGTTGGCTCTGTTTTGAACATGCATAACGGATCGAGTTGTTTTACCTGTTCTTCCCATAGTTGCAATGGTGTAACAGAGAGACGGGGATTTTGTTGAAACAGGGTATGACCGTTGGCACCGTGACGTTGGGCCGTAAAGAGTTGCATCGGATCGGTGGGGCGGGTAGCGAGTTGGTCAAGAGATAGCACCGGCTCTGTTCCTTGCTTCGGTAGCATAAAATCGGCTAATGACAGCTGTGTGTCTTCTGTAGGATTTTTTTCTGTGGGCAATGTCTCATTTAATTCGTCCCATAGTGCTGCGGAAATATCAGTTTCTGGTATTTCATGTCCGGCATAACGGTATTTTGTTGTTTCCGTTTTATCTACAGTCAGGTAATAGTCTCCAATCTGGAGTTTGCTATTTTCTTGTAGAGAGGTGGTTTCTCCACGCGCTAATGGGACATTATTAATCATCATGAAAGCAGTTCCAATATTAGTAATAGTGCAGGCACCTTGGGCAGAAATATGCACACTGGCTTGTAATGCCGAAATACAACCACTCGGATCTGGCAATACAAAATGATTATCTTCGCTGGTACCGATAGTGCCACCGGGAGGATAAAAAATATGACTGCTATTTGCTGTCATGTCGCCTGCTGGAGTATTGATGATGGTTATTTGCATAATAACTTCGCTCATTATCTTGAATAATTATTTAACCTTCCTCCACGAAAAAAGTGTGCGGTATCCTGACGGAAACCAACATAGCGTATTCCGGGAAGAAGGTTATTATTTTTACTGACTTAGTTGTCAGTGAGTATTTTGTTATTCAGGGCGGTTAGTTTGTGTGTTCCACTTAAACTCCACTTCAGCGCCACTTTTTCCTTCGTTATCTTGTTCCTTATAAATTACTTTGGCTTTATTCGGAGAGAAACTGTATTTGACGCCAATAGTACCGGGTTTAATATCAGTTGAGCCTTCTGTCAGATGTGGAATGTCGCGGTTAAAGTCAACGAGTTCAATGCTGTCAAGTAATGCACTTTCAAGCGTAATAGTGGTGAACTCTTGTTGCTCGCTTCCAGCTTTGCGCATGGTTAACTTCACTTCTGGAAGATGAGCCCCTTGGGCTAATTTCTGCATTAACGTTGGCATTGCCTTATCCATACGGGCATAGACCACCAGAGAGTGAATTTTGGCGCGACCACTTCCGCCACCGCCGCCACTACCTGTTTCTACTGGTTGCGACAGCTCCCATTTAAAGGTATGCACATCAATACCATTGGGATGATTGCTGTCTTTGCATTCACCAGAAACATCTTTGATATCCAGATAGATACTGTTATTCATCATCGTATTCCTTCATTCAGTGATTTTCAGGATTAACCGCCACTCTGTTTCAGGGAGGGCAGTTTTGATACCAACCGCAGGGAAACTGTTAATCCCTCCAGTTGATAATGGGGACGCAGGAAGAATTTGGCTTGATAGTAGCCAGGGTTATCTTCCTGTTCGCTAACTTGTACTTCCGCCGCTGCCAGCGGTTTGCGCGCTTTAGTCTGTTGTGATGAGTTAGCGGGATCGCCGTCAACGTAGCTGAGAATCCATTTATTCAACCAGCGTTCAATGTCATTGCGACTCTGAAATGATCCTACTTTGTCACGCACGATACATTTCAGATAATGAGCGAAGCGGCAGCAGGCAAATAGATAAGGTAAACGGGCTGCCAGGTTAGCATTTGCCGTGGCATCTGCATCCATATATTCCGCGGGTTTTTGCAGTGATTGGGCGCCGATAAACGCGGCAAAGTCAGAATTTTTACGGTAAACCAACGGAATAAAACCGTTTTTTGCTAGTTCAGCCTCGCGCCGGTCACTGATGGCGATTTCGGTCGGGCATTTGATATCTAAACCGCCATCATCTGTTGGGAAGTTATGGCAGATCAGTTTTTCTACTGCTCCGCCTGACTCGACGCCTCGGATGGATGCGCACCAGCCATATTCTTTAAATGAACGATTGATATTGACCGCCATGGCATAGGCTGCGTTGCTCCATACGTAGTTACTGTGAGTAGCCCCTGCGGTTTTTTCTTCGAAATCGAATCCTTCAACTGGATTGGTACTGATACCGTAAGGTAAACGAGCCAGAAAACGTGGCATGACCAAGCCGATGTAACGAGCATCTTCTGATTCCCGCAAACTACGCCAGGATGCGTATTCGGTGTTAAGAAAGATTTTGCTCAGATCACGCGGGTTTGCCAGCTCTTGCCAGGTTTCCATTTGCATCACCCCGGGCGAGGCGCTGCTAATAAAAGGACAATGGGCAGCGGCAGCGATACGGGCCATCTCTCCCAGTAACTCAACATCCTGAGGATTGTGGTCAAAATAGTAATCACCGACCAGACAACCAAGTGGCTCTCCGCCAAATTGGCCGTACTCTTCTTCATAAATCCGTTTGAATATCGGACTCTGATCCCAGGCTGTTCCTTTATAGCGCTTCAGTGTGCGTCCTAATTCTTTCTTTTCGATGCTCATAACACGTATTTTCAGCATTTCGCTGGTTTCTGTGTTGTTCACCAGATAGAGCAAGCCACGCCATGCCCCCTCCAGAGCCTGAAAGTCAGGATGATGGAGAATTTCATTGATTTGTTGAGAGAGTTTGTTGTCGATAGCGGCAATCAGCGCTTGAATGGTGCTGAAAGTGTCGCTCGATAACGTCAGGCTATTTTCCAGCGCCTGATGTGCCAGAGTTTTAACCGCATTTTCTACAGCAAGCCGCGCTTGATCTGTTTTCGGGCGAAACTCTTTTCTGAGTAGTGCACTGAGTTCTCCCTGACTGTCGTTGTCGGTTTGAGTTTGGTTTTCACTGGCAGCATAGATTTCAGACTGGCTCATTGGTGCCTCCTTGATCTTGTTCTGCTACCGAGTCTGTGGATTCCGTACTATTCAACGGTGCAGTACTTAATGATTTCAGTAATTCAGGATTTTGCAGGATGGAAGCGATCAGCTCTTCCGCACCACTTTTGCCGTCCATATAGGACAGTAAATTGGCTAGCTGAGTACGGGCTTCCAGGAGTTGATTAAGGGGTTCTACCTGGCGTGCTATTGAGTCAGGCAGAAAATCATCCATGGTGTTAAAAGTGAGTGCTACCTGAATTTTGCCTTCACCGTTCAGAGTATTGTCCACCGGAAAAGCCACGCTTGGGCGTAGTGATTTCATTCGGTCATCGAAGTTATCAACATCAATATCGAGAAACTTGCGCTGACCCAGTGGAGGAAGTTGATCAGCAGATTTTCCGGCTAAATCCGACATGACGCCCATGACAAAAGGCAACTGAACCTTACGTTCACTACCGTATAGTTCGACGTCATATTCAATTTGTACTCGTGGAGCACGGTTACGAGCGATGAATTTTTGCCCGCTATTTGATCCTGACATAATATTCTCCATCGGGAAAATCAGTGGTTATGGGTAATTAACGAAGCACAACAGTCCTTCTGGCGTACTACCTGATATTCTGTTGTGTTTCTGACCTCGTTATGTGTGCTTTTCACGGCCAAAAAAGTGTTCAAGTTGATCAACAGCTTCTGGCGCAAGGTTGCGCATAATGCTCATAAAATCCTGACTCATTAAGCGTTGTATCCTTTCAATCATCAGTGGTGCCGGATGGCTGGATTCATGTAGCAGAAAGTATTGTCGTACCGCTTCCAGCGCCTGTTGAGCCTGTTCGCGGTTTTGAATGCCGGATGTCTGCCAGCCATGGGATATTTTTTGTTGTAAAGGCGTATTTTCTGGCAGGGGATGCGCCGTATTGTCTACCGTCTCAACCGCGCTGGTTTCAGGGGCGAGAAGTTGTGTCAGATGATTAAGTGTTGTCATCTGACGGCGCATATCTGGCAGTCCGCTGTCGCCAAGATAACCGCGTAATGTGCTAAACAAGCATTGAAGGGTGGCCGCAATTTGTGGGATCTGCCTGATAACCGGTGCGGCGCTTTTTCGTAATTCGGCGATCAGAAGATCGATCCCACCGGGAAATGGGCTGTCTTCCGCATTACTGCCATCCAGACATTTCATCACATCTGCTACTGTAAGAATGATCCCATTCAGATGGGCAAATTCACAAAGGCGTACTTGTTTAGCCAGCGCGAAACCATCACTCAGTCCTTGTAATGCGTTAATACGCATCAGCAGGTCAGGCTCCCCATCTAGATCTGCGGCTGGCCACAATGCTTCCCAATAACGGCTGATCGTCTGTTCCAATAACAGCAGCCCCTGTTCATATCCAGCCAAACCGTATTGGCTGCACCAGGCTTGCATTAGCAAGATGATAATGCGCAGATCTTTACTGCGAGTCAGCAGAACCAATGCACTTTTTTCTATCTGACGCCAATCTGGTTCCTGAGCTGGCATGATAAAGTCACCGAATTGCTGTTCAGCTTTTCCTTCTGCCAATTGAATCAGTTGCATGAATTCGGCACTGTATTCCAGATCTGTTCCACAGGGATGTTCCTGGCTGATCGGGTCAAGCAAAGAGGCAATATTCATCAGGTTCTCCTTATGGCTTGATACAGGTAAATTCCGGCAGAACAAACGGGTTATGTATGCTATCGGGGGTGAGTATCAGCGTGGCTTGATGCCCTGCCAGATTGAAAGTGATTCGATAATGCATGCTGTCCTCCTGAAACCATTTTCCTGTATCAATTAGTCTGTTTAATGCCCAGGGACCTGAAGTTTCCAGTGATTTGGTTTTGCCATTAGCCAACAGCATAGTTAGTTTGGCTTTACCGGCGTTGTTGCTACCGGGCCAGGTGAAGTACCAGGAAGTCAGTGGCCCGTGGCTGTAACTGGCACTTTGATCATTGAGTGTCAGTGACAGGGTAAGGATGTCGTTATCCATGCGCAGAGGTTGCAAGGTAAGTGAAAATGATGGTTGTGAAGAGGCAGCACTAAAGAATGCATCACGGACAAACTGCGCTTGCCGGAAGGTTTTTAGCAGTGACTGATCTTCTGGCTTGGTACTGCCTAGCGCCCAGGGGAAAAAGCGCCATTCGTTGCCTTGGGTGTTGACCTTATCCACCAGATACTGATTAAAAAAACGATCCATTAACCCTTGGTTTGGCGAAAACATGTGTGCCATATCATCAGGAGTAATATCACGTTTGCTGTGGCGGGATAGTGGATAACGCCCGGCAATGGCTTCCCGGCAGAAGTCACTTAATTGAGCACTGGCCAATTGGTGTATGCGCGAAACCGCCTGTTGTTGTGTGTCGCCTTTGGCCCCTTGTGTCATGTCCATGATAATGCTGCGGAACGGCGCAGGCAGGCGGCCAGCATCAGCCTGTAATTGTGTCAGTATGGTTCCAGAAGAGGAGGCCGTAGCTTCACCATTTTCCTGTAAGGCGGTAAGGTAGCGATACAGGTCACCTAGTTTCTTGAACAGATCATCAAAGGCGATTGTGTCATTGTGATCTCCCTGTGGACGTGCTAGATCGAGCAGATCACGATAGTGGCTTCTGACAATCTGTTCTGGTGAAGGTGGCGCTGGAGTTGTTCTGACCACCGGAAACAGATTTTGTAATTTTCGGGTTGCTTCATCGTTCAGTTGCTGGCCCAGCTGTGTGAGTTTACCGTGATCTTCTGGTGGGGAAAGATCAACAATGTGGCTGATACCAATCAGCAGATTACGCAGGGGTGAATGGGCGCCAGAGAGAATGCGCACATTATTAATACGTTGGTTGAGGTTACTTGTCGGGATCAGGACGATATCATTGAGAAATGTATCCCACTCCAACATAAAGTCATCCATATAAAGCTGACGTACTCGACAGGCCGCGTCGCATCCTTCCTGTACCTGTGGCGAAATATTGAGTACCCAGCGATCAGTGTCACGAAGTGTCTTTACCGTATCATCTACCTGTGCAACCAGGCCGTGCCAATATCCGTCTGGTGTAAAAAAGCCGGGGATCGTCGCCGTATCTGGCAAGTCGCTTTTACGTTTTAATACCAACTCAGCCTGAGAACCCGCCAAATCAAGCAGATTGACGGATTTGAAATGTCCGCTATTGATCAGCCTTTTTTTTATGCTGGTATAAACCCGCTGGGAAAACGCAGAACGCATGATATTTTTAATCGCTTCCTGTATCAATTGTTGATCCTTGTGTTGGGACCAGGAAGGCTGACTGTGATTCAATAACTGATAAAGATGTTCTTGCAGTTCTTTACGTTGTGCCTCATTCAACTTTTCACCACCAGGGATGTGGGACAGATTCAACATCAGCCAAGCGGTAAGGAATTTGCCATCGTAATGCTGTGTCTGAAATAGCATTTGATAAGCTTTCAGCGCTTCATAAGTTGATTCACTGTTATCGCTATCAGCTTGCTGACGCAGAATACTCTCGACTTGCTGTGTCACCAGCGGCAGCAATAAATTCTTTAATGCATGCTGATAAACGGGATAACTGGCATTGTTCAGTTGGGGACCTTGATACAATCCCATACCGTAAACAAGTGGCGGATTGTCTGGATAAATTTGCTGATTTGCTGTCAGTGACTGTAGTTGTGTCAAATACTGAATCAAGTGTGGTAGATCGCGAGCTGATGGCTTATTCAGCGCTTTACCCTGTTGTTCCAATAGCGGAAGCCGGGCTGTAATTTGTGCCAGATAACTGTTGTTATTATGGTAACTGGTTAGTAATAGTAAGCAGATCCCTGCCATTAGACTGAGTAATAGGCCACATCCAGTCAGCAGCACAAAGCGTCGGCGTAATTCGTACATGCGATTGATGCTTGCCAGTCCACTCTCAGCCAAAATGATTTTTTGGAATAATTGTCTCAGAAAGTAACTGCGGGCAGTCCGGTGAGTTGTTTCTCCATCGCTATTGGTAACAGAGGAAAGCGCATAACTATAATCAAACAGATTATCTTGCGTAACGCCATTACTGTGCTGAAATTCCCCATGTTTTTGGTTAGCACTGGTGAAATAGAGACCATGGGGTAACCATGGGTGATCAAAGCCAGAAGTGGCAAAAATAATACTTAGATAACGCATCAAGACTGGGCGTAGGGTGGCGAATGCCTGCGGGAAGGCAAAGCTTTGTTCCCGTTGAGTGATATCTTGCTGGGTTATCAAGGTATCCGCCAGTGCGGCGTCCAGACGTTGCTGCAAACGGTCATACTGCTCATCCAGCATCTGTTGTAAATCGTTATGGGAATGCAACTCCTGTTCCCAGGGAAATGTAAAACCCCAGACCTGATCCAATTCTTCGCCATAAAAACCGTTGAAGTAGCTGCTGAACCCCGGGAGCAAGTCGGCTTTAGTGATCATCACGTAGACCGGGAAATCAATTTTCAGTTGCAAACGTAAATCCATCAGTCTCTTACGTAGTAATAAAGCTTGATGATATTGTGCGTCATTGTCTTGTTGCAGCAGATCTTGCACGCTGATTGCCAGAATAACCGCGTTGATTGGCTGACGTGGACGATAACGTCTTAGTAGTTTCAATAAGGTTTGCCATAGAGGATTGCCTTCCTTAAGGTACTCTCCTGCGGGGCTAAGAATGACGCCTTGCAAGGTGAAATACCATGAACAGTGCGATTCAGCATTGGTTTCCGGAAAAGCGAATTGGCTTGGATAAGTGGTGTGGTAGAAGTCTAACCCTGAATTCAGCAGAGATTTATCTTTACCACATCCTTTGGTACCTAAAACCAGGTACCAAGGCAGACGATAGAGATAGAATTTGCCCAGACGAGTGGTAAGTTGTTCTCCATTCAGACGCAGCCCGCGTTTAATCAGGGCTGCCGCCTGTTTAAAGTTGTCAGAAAGGGATTGAGAAGCACTCCGGGCTGTCGGTGTGACATTGCTGACATGGTGTAAGCGGCGACGCAAACGCGCATTTGCCCACATCTGATAGAGAAAAGGTAACAGTTTTAGCAGTAACCACAGCGAAATCAGGGCAGTGATAGCGATTTGGCGTTGGCCTTCGGTTGCCAGTGGATGGTGATCACTAATGGCGATAAATGGCCCCATGATCCAGATAAGCAGACACAATGCGGCAACGATCAGCGCCCCCCAAAACAGGCGATTAGTGATGATGGCGATAAATGCTCTTAACATTTTCTTTCTCTCCTGCCTATTGGCCTGAATTGTCCGACTTGGTGTTGAAAATAATTTCAATACGGCGGTTCAAAGCCCTATTCTTGGCGGTGGTGTTGGGGACTAAAGGTGCTTCTGCGCCAGCACTTTCAACCTGTAGCCGTTGTGGTTGGAGTAAGTTAATGCGTAATTGTTGTGCTACAGTTTCTGCTCGCGCCAATGACAGTGCATAGTTAGAGGAGTAGGTACGTGTATGAATCGGCAGATTATCACTGTGCCCGCGAACGATAACTTTTCCAGTCGTCAGGTTCAGTTGTTTGGCAAGCTCCTGGAGAGGTACCTGATAAAGTGGATTAAGTGTCGCTGATGCCGAAGCGAATAAGGCGCCGCCTTGCAGGGTTACGCTGATATTATCTGCATTCTGGCTGATGGTGATGTCCTGCTGTTCAATCATCGGTTGCAGCACTTGCTGCAAATGAGCAATAGAGAAACTTTCAGCCGGTGATGTAGCTTCTGGTAGTGGTAGATCATATATGGATGTCAACACGGGTTCTGTCTGCTGATTAAGCCGAGTGTTTAATCCGATGTAGAGTGAACCGGTCAGTAGTACTCCAGATAGCGAACAAAACACCAAAAAATGGGTTAACCGTGATGTCTGATGTGTGTTGACTGGCGGAGGTGGAAGAGCGCTTAATGCCGCAGAATATTCTCCCCGCACTTGACGCAGACGTATAGCCAGCCGCTGGGTCAAAGTTTCCAATTGAGCCAGGCCGTTATCAATCAAGCGATAACGCCCACCAAATCCCAGTAACAAACAGAAGTAGAACAGTTCGAGTAAATCGATATGTTTAGCAGGTTGTTGCAGCAGCATATCCAATAGCTTGAAAAACTTTTCACCGCCACTGCTCTCTTTATGGAATGTCACTAACAGGCCATTACCTGACCATATGCTATCGCCTCCCCAGGAAGTCAATGCAACTGCTTCATCTAAACATGTGCACAGACAATAACGGGCGCCGAGAATAGTTTCGTAACTGAATCCCTCTTGTTGACACTGTTTTTCAAAGCGATACATTTCACCAATCAGTTGTTGGCGTAACTGACTGGAATCTTCTAGTTTTGCTGTGTGACGAATATGTGGCATAGCATTTAACAGTGGATAAGCCGCCTGTACCAATGAGTTACGGTAGTTATGATTCATAGGTTCATTTCCTCCTCATCAGACAGACGTTTAAGTGCCCAAAATGCCATTTTCAGACCGGGAAACTCCCCAGCAATATAAAAGGCAAATACCCCGGATTTTCCCAGCGACTGTTCAATTTCACTGTTTAATTCCAATTTGAAGTAGCAATGCCCATTCTGATAGGGAAGTTGTCTGGGAATCTGTACTAATTGGCGTAGAGCAATACCGGGCAATTGCAGGCGTACCAGATCGCGTATGCGATCAGCTGGGGCGATTTTGATTTGGGCCGGAAAATGAGCCATAAAAGAGTCATGTTCCATCTCAGACTTCACGACTAAGATGAAGTGGTAATCATCCAGATTCATCTGTTCTGGTAGTGATGCTACGCTCAATCCGGGCAGGCGTTTGGTCAGGGGCAGTGATACAACATGCTCTTCCAGCACAATGGATAAGCTGCGTTGCAGTAAAGTACAGAGGCGGGTGAAACAACCACCAATATCCAAATGATTGTAGCGGGGTAATTCTCCTTCCAGTGTATAAGGCGCCTGAAAGGAACTCATTTCCAGTGCATAGCTGATCCAGATGAGGAACAGCATTTCGGGTGCCTGTTGAGGCAGATGCATGATGTGTTGCAGCTGAGCACTAAAACGGTTAAGTAGCGCCAGTCGTAATAGATCACTGGTACAAGCACCATTACATTGCAGGTGATGGCTAAGTTGTCGGCTGCGTTGCAATAACAGAGCGTACAGATCATGAGTCATGTTCTGTAATGACGGACTTATCCAACAGTTAAGTAACGGTGGAATATATCCTGTATCCAGCATGACAATGCCATCCTGATTTTTTTCTAAAACCCTCAGGACTCCCATTGCAATCCATTCACCATTCAACTCATTTTCTGGTAGCAGGCGCAGGCGTAATTTCCCGCAATGTAAGGTCGTACTGCTAAGTGCCAGAGAATTGATGTCATTGACCTCTTTCTCAAATGCTTGATAACGCGCCAAAGAATCGGGTGCATCATCGAAGCTGACTGATTCACGCCCGGTCAGGTAGGCAGGTATAGCTAAAGTGATAATTTGTGAACGTAGTGAAGTGCTGATTGCTAATGCTGGTGGAGCTTCATTGGTTTCAGTAAATTCAAAACTGGTGCCATCAGGCATAATACCGCTGGCCGCCAACAGAGAAATTTTTCCCAGAGCAAGCTGGCTCTCATCGATTTTTAATGATGAAAACCCCCAATTGTAAGCTCGTTGCAAGGCTCCCCATTGACGTAAGCGTGCATCTACATACTCATCTGCCTGCTGAAAATGGTGAGGTCGTAAAAACATGCCTTCCATCCAGAGAACTTTGTGTGCATTTTTCATAGGTGATCTCCTGAGCATGCGTGATTCATTGATTGGACGCAGATGCAATCTGTAATCCGTGAGAAGTAACGGTAATCAACTGATAAAGCTCAGAGGATGAAAAAGGATTCAAAACCGATAAATAAGACGCTGTTAGAAACGATGATAACGGAATAACGATCCGCCATTGTTTGTCGCCAATACTCTGATACTCGGCCCAAATCGCAATATATTTCTCCGTTGACGGTGTATTAATGGTAATACTGATATCATTTTGTTCTTTTGTTGGCAGTAAGAAGATGGATTTTTGATAAAGTACAGTATTATCCAAAGCTGAATTAGTATTTTTTTGTAAAGACCCGATATCAGCCTGATTAAATTTATCCGGATCATTTAACAATAATATATTTAATTTTAATGGAGCGCGGTTGTTAATATCGCCATATGCCTGGAATTTAATTGTGTATGGAATATTTTTTTCTGCTTTATTTGCAGAACAACTCACACTCAGCAGTATGCTCAGCAGAATAAAGGCTGAAAAATAGTGACTTTTATGGCGAAATAAAAGCAGCATAGAAAGCCCTCCATCACAGACCCAGCAGCAGAACCTTAAGCTGGCTGGGAATTAAACGCATGCCAATCATGTTGGTGCTATTTTGTAAGCTCAGACTGGTGACGCGTGTGGCCGGAAATCCCTTAATTAACGTGGTAAATGAGCCGATTAAATGGCGCGAAGGCCCCATTACGGTACCGGAAACAACACCGAGATTAACGCCAGGATTATCACCGAAACTTGAATTAGTCAGTGTTGCCATATTATGCGCAGGCATTCCCATAAACAGCACTTTATAAGTGTGAGGAGTTGCCATCAGGCCCAGTGTCATATTGGGATATGGAACAGGCACGGGTACAGGTAAAGGTGTCATACAGACATCTGGAAATGCCAGATCCATACCAAAAAGTTGGCAGTTTGCAAACATATCATCACCTACCAAATTAATGTGTTGCTATTTCTGTCAAATAGATTAGCAAATAAGGGAATAGAACCAATAAGGTATTAACCTTATTTCTGGTAATGGGTGATGGAATGAAAATATTAATATTGTTGTTTTCTTTGGTGTGGAAAAATAAGGTTTTTGACTGATTTTAATGAGAATTGTATTTCGGAAGAATTCCCGCCGCAGTAAGGATATAAAATGAGTAACTAATATGAATGATGACATTGTCTTTTTTATTTAGTGGCATGACAGTGTTTGAATCTATTTCTAATATAATGATATTTAAATAAAAGCGCTCATGAAGAAAAGCATAAGGTATGTATCAGCCATTACCGTGGCGTTGCTATTAGCAAGTTGCTATAAGTCCAATAAGAAAAAAGAGCCAGTAGTGAATGAAACTCAAGAAGAGAGTCTTAATACTGTTGGCAACGAACAGAAACGAAAAAAGAGGTGGCTACAGCATCAGACTGATGATGTCACGCAGGGCGGTGAAATTCCTAAATCGGTTATAACAAGTAAAAGGTGGTTACGGCATCAAACTGATGACGATGTGATGCAGGGAAGTGATATTCCGCAATTGGCTATGGCAGATGTGGGTTTTGCCGCGTTGCAGCCGGAGGCAGAAGAAAAAGCTTCAGCTGGGGGAGTACGTGCTAATTTACCTTTGTCTGATGGAAAACTAACCAGCGGCTCAATCGACCTTTTTTATCCATTATATGACAGAGATGATCGTCTGTTTTTTGGTCAGGTAGGTGCTCGCCGTTCCGATGGGCGCAATATAGTTAATTTGGGTATTGGTCAACGTTATTTTCAAGGAGATTGGGCTTTAGGTTACAACACCTTTTACGATATCCAAATATCCGGCAATGCTCACCAGCGGCTAGGATTCGGACTGGAATACTGGCGCGATTATCTGTATCTGGCTGCTAACGGATATTTTGGTTTGACGGATTGGTATTCGTCTTCGGAACTGGATGGTTATGCGGAACGTGCAGCGAATGGCTATGATATCCGTGCTCAGGGCTGGCTTCCTGCTTACCCGCAACTGAGTGGTAAACTGAAATTTGAGCAATATTTCGGTGATGATATTGCGCTGCTTAATCACCAGAATCATTATAAGGACCCATATGCGCTGACAGTGGGTCTTGAATATACACCTATCAAATTGATTTCATTAGGAATAGATAGAACTTTTAGTCACAGAGGCAAGGATGACACAAAAGTTAATCTGTCTTTCAACTATCAGCTCGGAGAGCCTTTATCCCAACAGATTGATCCGACGACGGCACCGGTAAGACGCACTTTGGCGGATAATCGTTACCATCTGGTTGAACGTAATAATAATATTGTGTTGAAGCACCGAGAAAGAGCACAGCTGAGCCTGCATTTACCAACGGGACTTAGTGGATTTGGTGGAGAAAGGAAACTGATTAATTTTTCTTTCAACGGGAAATATCGTTTAAAACATATCCAGTGGAATGATGGCGCATTACGTGCACGTGGAGGCCAGATCGTTGCGTTATCAAATAATAGCTACGCCGTGCACTTCCCTAATTATAGTAGTCAACAAAGTAACCATCTTACGATTTCAGCTGTAGCGCATGATGAACAGGGAAATGTCTCAAATAGCAGTGAGATGGGCGTAGTGATTAATGTGCCGGTTACACAGCCACAACCGCAGCCGCAACCACAACCGCAGCCACAACCACAACCGCAGCCACAGCCGCAACCACAGCCACAGCCGCAACCACAGCCGCAGCCACAACCGCAGCCACAGCCGCAACCACAACCGCAACCACAACCGCAGCCACAACCGCAACCACAACCGCAGCCACAACCGCAGCCACAACCGCAGCCACAGCCGCAGCCGCAGCCACAACCGCAGCCGCAGCCACAACCGCAACAACAGCAGCAACAACAGCAGCAACAGCAGCAACAGCAGCAGCAAGGAGGGCAGCCGCATATACCGCTGGCACCAGAAATGCCAGAAATCCCGGTGTGGCAGCAGGGACAGCCGCGTCCGGAGCCGCAGCAGCAAGGAGGGCAGCCGCATATACCGCTGGCAC
>NZ_JONO01000012.1 GCF_000711895.1 Photorhabdus australis DSM 17609 | reverse complement strand
GATATAGCGGACTCGCTGACATCGAGAATTAATGACCATTTTCAGGTGCTAAAAACTGCATCTTGAAGTTTCTTGGGTATATACCGAATGAACTTCAAAATGCTTGAGTCGTCAGACGTAAAAACATTTAAATTCAACAATATAATCGTTTTTCAAACATGCACTTTGAAGTGTCTTGAGTATATATCCGTAATCATTGAAGATGCTTGATTTTATCCGAAATGGAGATCATTATCCTCGCTTAAAAAACCGGGTGGTGTCCCTCATAAATTCGATGCAGAAAAACAGCGACAATTTATTGAATATTACGAAAATCTTAAAGTTACCGCGAAAGACGAACCCATCCTTTTTCTTGACGCGGTTCACCCGACTCAGGGCACCAGACTCAGTTATGGCTGGATGCGAAAAGGCGAGAAAAAAACAGTCAAAACAACAGGAAGCCGAACTCGCCTGAATATCCTGGGCGCGCTCAACCTGAATGCCATTGGTCGTACGGTGTTTCAGGAATATCAAACCATCAATGACGACAGCATTTGTCGTTTTTTCAATGAAATAAGAAAGTCTTATCCTGACTATCATCAAAAAATTCATCTTATTGTGGATGGGGCGGGTTACAACAAAGCGCATCTGGTGAAGGAGTGGGCTTATGTGAGCAATATTGAGTTACATTACCTTCCGCCATACAGCCCCAATTTAAACCCGATAGAGCGATTATGGAAGGTCATGAATGAACAGGTTCGAAATAACCGTTATTTCGCTAATAAACAGGAATTTCGAGACAACGTGTTCAAATTTTTCACCACAACGCTACCGGATATAGCGGACTCGCTGACATCTAGAATTAACGACCATTTTCAGGTGCTAAAAACTGCATCTTGAAGTTTCTTGGGTATACATTGTCACTTATAATCAAGAAAAATACATTATAGAATGTTTAGGAAATATTATTTTATAGGAAACAGATTTCAGGCCGACTCTCAGAGTAAAGTCTATAATATAATATATCGAAAAGTTTGCTGAAATAACAAAATCGAGTGAATAGCGTGTTAATACTAAAAAGTGCTATTTCTAAGATATTTCCTCTGAAAACTAGAGAATTATACGCATTTCATGCCGACTATTATAATATAACAACCTATCCGTCAAAATTCAAAAAATAGCCACCCCCAACCTTATTTATATGGAGAGTAAAGTAATATGATATTTCTACATAAGATTAGGCGTATTATTTGGTTTATTTTACTGGTCAGCTGAAAGCCTGATTGGTCACCCAATAGCTTAATCTTGATTTATTTCTGCCTATCCAAAATGTGAACATTCACCCATAGCTCTCGCCTAAAATATATTCGCATTTTCGCTCTGTATTATTGGGTAATATTTGTCTTGTAGCCAATAGTTAATTTTAAAGGTTTTTAAGAATGAGTGTTCCATTAGTTTCTGTATGTGTTGTCACTTATAATCAAGAGAAATACATTACAAAATGTCTAGAAAGTATTGTTTCACAAGAAACAGACTTTGATTTTGA
The DNA here is from genome assembly GCF_000711895.1 of Photorhabdus australis DSM 17609. Taxonomy (GTDB): domain Bacteria; phylum Pseudomonadota; class Gammaproteobacteria; order Enterobacterales; family Enterobacteriaceae; genus Photorhabdus; species Photorhabdus australis. Next base: position 106,716 of record NZ_JONO01000012.1, on the reverse strand, counting down.
AATCATTATCAGTGATGACTGCTCTACAGATAGAACTCCAGATATTATAAAAAAGTATGCAAATAATTTTTCTTCCATAAAAATAATACAAAGAGATAAAAATTTGGGTGCATTAGAAAATTTCCTAAGCACCCATTCACTTGCCACAGGAAAATATGTTTGTCATATTGATGGAGATGATTACTGGCTACCTAATAAATTAAAAATACAAGTTGCCTTTATGGAAAAAAATCCAAAATGCAATATATCATGGCATAGAGTGAAAGTATCTTATTCAGATAAAAGAATTGTTGATGACTTATTTACTAAAAAAATTATAAATGGAAAATATTATAGAAAGGATATACTTCAATATATCACTATTGGAATGAATAGCTCAAAAATGTATAGGAGAAATACCTTTTTTTACCCACAGGTAGATATACCCGTTACAGATTATTTTTTGAATGTAGAACAGGTAGGTGATAATTATGCTGCATTTGTCGGAAATGAAATCTTAGGTGTTTACAGAGCAGGAATTGGTATTGCTTCAGATGGTAATAAGACAAAAATAATGCTTTCTAAAACATTTTCCTATTTTAAAGAAAAATATCCTGACTTAAAGAGTCATATTGTTGCAGCTGCATTAACTCTTTTCTTAGCCGCATTAAAAAATAAGAGAAAAGAAAACATGAAGATATTTTATAAGCATTTGTTCTCAAGAAAAATACTTATTGCATTATTTATTTTAATAAAAAAATATTCTATAATAAAAAATTTCAGACTACCTTAATGGATATATTCAATGAGCTTAAAATATTTTTATAAAGACCTAGATACTGTTGTGAATAATAAGAACATTTTAATAAAATTAAAATGGCTTATCTGTAGTCATACTCTACATTTAGTCTTTTTTATTAGACTTGGGCAAAGCCTGGCAAAAGTACCTATCTTTGGGATATTCTTTAGAGTTCTTATTGAGTATTTAATCAGAATTATTTATGCGAGTGATATATCCCTAAAAGCAAAAATTGGATACGGACTTATAATATCTCATGGACATGATATTGTTATAGGTGCAGATGTAACAATAGGAAATAACTGCAAGATATTCAACGGGGTTACATTAGGGAACAAGGACATTACTCTACCCAGCAAAGATAATCAACCTAAAATTGGAAATAATGTCGTTATAGCTACAGGAGCAAAAATACTAGGCCCAATATGTGTAGGTAATTCATCTACTATTGGAGCCAATGCTGTAGTTATAACAGATATTGGTGATGGTGAAACAGCCGTTGGAATACCCGCAAAGTGCAAATAAATTAGTAATATTTTTATCTACTAAGCCAATACTAACTCAATATAATTAAAAAACCTATAAATAGATCACTTTATCTAAATGGATAATAAAAATCAAATATGAGAGATAAAAATTACAGAACTTTATGGCTATTTATCTATATACTAATAAATATAGTTTCGACTATTATAATATTATCCTCTGACAAACTAATGGGGGATGTTGATGGTAAAAAATCACATGATAGTGGCTTAATAATTATATCCAGTTTATCTATTATAACATCTTATATTATAATACTTTATTTTATTTTTGAATTATATCTTAAGATAAAAATCAAGCCACTTTATCCTTTTCTGACTCATCCTAATAACTCCAAATATATATCAAATAAAATCGGCTTTCTAATTTTCGTTTTACAAGTTTTCTTTTTAATTTATTCTATTTATAATGGACATAACTCATCTGAAGTTAATATTGAAAACAATAAAAACATATGGAGAATTTTTTGGATATTTATTCCCATTGACATGTTAGTTTTTATATATTACGGCTACTTCAGAGGAAGCAAATATTTTAGGCTAAATATTTTTTTATGGTTGATTTCAAATATAATCAGAGGATGGAGTGGCCCTTTGCTCATAATTATATTTATGGAAGGCCTTAACTATTATAAGAAAAAAAATTTTAGCATTATAAAATCACTATTCATAATTTTATTAATAATATTACTATACCCTTTCATTTTTATACTAAAAATGAATTTTAGACTTACTACAGAAGATATACTCTCTATCTATTTTTTTCATGATTTTATATCATCGCTAACAATAAACAATTACTTTACTATCGTATATGAGGGATTTTATAATTTAATTGGTCGGATCCAACTCATTAGCATGTTATCTGAAATAATTAGATATTCAGGATATATAGAACACGCAATGGAAAGTGATCAATTCCGTTCTTTTTGGGCCGATGGATTACATGGAATTATATATGATCACTTAGTATACGGATTTAAACGTGATAACATAGGGACATATATCACTACCACTGATATATTCTCTCATTTCAAAACAGATAGACAATGGAATACTAATATATCCTATCCAGCTTGGTTTTTTATATCCCCAGTATTAAGCATATATTACATCATTTTTACATTGTCTCTATTATGGTTATCTATGTTTTTAGTAAAGAAAATAAATTTAACATATGATGCTAAGAATATTCTTTGGTTATCATGGTTAATATATGTTATGCCACCTTGGTGGGGAACATTTACTACATACTGTTATGCCTTATTTCTATTCTTACTCTTACTCGCCATAATAAGAAAGTTATCGACTATAGTATTATGAGTAACATGACTATTATTCATCTGATCATTTCCTTGCACCAAGGTGGAGCAGAATCCCAATTAGAAAAATTGATATTACACTCCCACGCTAAAGATATAGAACATATTGTTATTTCACTAATAGATGATCAAACACCCTTGATGATAAAATTAAGATCTCATGGAGTTAGTGTATATACAACAAATTTCAGTAGAAAAGGGGTTTTGAAAGGAATTTTTCAACTAAGAAAGCTACTAAAAACTCTGGTAAATAAAGATACTATTATTCAATGCTGGATGTATCACGCTAACCTCTTAGGTTTTCTTGTAGCAAAAAGCTTAGGAATTACATCTCAAATTATCTGGAGTATACGCAGAACAGCAATACCAAGAGGAATCACTGGTTTCACCTCTAAGGTTTGTGCAGTAATATCTAAAAGATACCCTATTCCTATTATTTGTTGCGCAGAATCAGCTAAAGAATCTCACATAAAAGCTGGTTATGCTGGTAAGTATATATATGTATTCCATAATGGCATAGATACAGATCTATTTTCACCCAATAAAGAAAAAAGAAATAATACACGAAACGATCTAAAATTAAGTAATGAAAACTTTATAATTGGTATGGTGGCCCGATATTCTCCTATTAAAGGACATATTTATCTTCTTCAAGCTCTTCAATATTTGATTGAAAATACTCCAGAAGATAAAATAAAAAACCTTAAGTTAGTTATGATTGGGCGCAATATTGAAAAGGCAGAGTTGTTACAACCATATCTTAATAACTTATCTCTTAAGAAATACTTAGTAATAAAATCCGAAATCAGGAATATATGGGATATAATGCCTGCATTCGATATCTTATGCATGCCGTCAGAAAGTGAAGGTTTTCCTAATGTTGTTGCTGAATCAATGAGCTGTGGGGTTGTACCTTTAGTGACAGATGTCGGTGAAGCAAGAGTTATTGTTGGTGATACAGGTAGTATCGTTCCACCATTTCAACCTGAGTATATAGCAAAAGCCATCATAAAATTAATAAATATGAATGAAAACGAGTTAAAAAAACTAGCTAATTTAGCCCATCTACGTATTAAGAATAACTTTTCTATCGAAAAAGCTTGGGATAATTATAAAAACTTTTATCAAAACCAAATCATTAATAATGGTAATTAACTATGTGTGGATTTGCAGGATTTTATTGCCCAAAGGGACTTCATTCAGATCCATCGGCTATTCTTCAAAAGATGGGAGATGCAATATCTCACCGTGGTCCTGATGATAATGGTATATGGTTTAATATAAATACTGGTATTGCGTTTTCTCATCGTCGATTAGCTATAATTGATCTAACCAAAACAGGGCACCAGCCCATGCATTCTCATTCCAAACGTTTTACTATTTCTTTTAATGGTGAAATATATAATCACCTTAATCTTAGAAAAGATTTGAAAAATATAACCTGGAAAGGAAATTCTGATACTGAAACTTTACTTTGCGCCATTGAGAATTGGGGATTAGAAAAAACATTACAAAGATCTACTGGTATGTTTTCCTTTGCTCTCTGGGATAATACTACACATACACTAACTTTGGCACGTGACCGAATTGGAGAAAAGCCTCTTTACTATGGTTGGCAAGGCAACTCACTTTTATTTGGTTCAGATCTGATATCATTTAAACATCACCCTGAATTTATACCTGAAATAAACAGGCAAGTCCTAACTGGTTATCTAAAGAAAGGTTATATTGAAGCTCCTAATAGCATTTTCGAAAACATCTTTAAGCTCACTCCAGGTACATTTAAAACTTTTTCCAATTCTATTCCAAAAGAAGGAGTAGAAAATGTCTACTGGTCCAAAGAAAAGGTTATTTTGAGTAGTATTGAAAATCCTTTTATAGGCACCCATTCTGAAGCAGTTGAACAATTAGAATCTTTATTATCCAAGGCTATCTCACAACAAATGTTGGCTGATGTTCCATTAGGTGCATTTCTTTCCGGTGGCGTTGACTCTTCTACTATCGTTTCTCTGATGCAGAGTCATTCAAAACGCCCCATACAAACGTTTACAATCGGATTTAATGAGAAAAACTACAATGAAGCTGAATATGCAAAAGCAGTAGCAGAACACTTAGGCACTAATCATACAGAATTATATGTCACTGCACAGGATATATTAAATATAGTACCAAATATCTCAAAAATATACTCTGAACCATTTGCTGATTCTAGCCAAATTCCTATGTTATTAGTTGCGAAAATGGCAAAACAGCATGTCACTGTAGCATTATCTGGTGATGCCGGTGATGAGCTTTTCTATGGATATAGCCGATATAATAATACCCTCAGCGCATGGAATAAGATTAATTCTCTTCCTATGTCTTTACGTAAAATAGGGAAAAACTTCATTAATTATATTTCACCAAATTTAATTAATAAACTGGGTTTAGTACTTACATCTGGTAAAAAAGTATACCTAGGCGACAAAATACATAAAGGAGCTGAGTTATTAGAAATAAGTAATTTCGAAGATTTTTATAAGAATTACTTACTATCTCATTATAACAGCACTGATAAGTTAGTATTGAATGCGTCTACTGATGACAAAAGCCCTTTGGTATCCAGCTTTGACTCGTTAAATAATCAAGAGAAAATGATGGTAATAGACTCATATTCTTATTTACCAGATGATATTTTAGTCAAAGTTGATCGTGCAGCGATGGGAGTCTCTTTGGAAACTCGTGTCCCAATGCTTGATCATCATGTTGTTGAATTCGCTTACTCGTTACCAATTTCCTATAAAGAAAGAGGCAATTCCAGTAAATGGCCATTGAGACAAATTCTATATAAATATGTTCCACCCTCCCTCATTGAACGCCCTAAAAAAGGCTTTAGCATTCCAGTCCGTGACTGGCTTAGAGGACCATTATATGAATGGGCAAATGACCTTTTAGATGAAAAAAGAATAAAACAAGAAGGTTTCTTTGACCCTATTCAAATTCAGAATCTTTGGAAAGAACATACTGACGGAATTAGGAATTGGAGTAATGTCCTTTGGGCAATACTAATGTTCCAGCAATGGTATCAAGATTATAACACTTCTAATTGAAGTGTTATTCAACATATTAGATATAATAGATTCAAAAAAACCTGTTTTTAATTACAGGTAACTATTTTACATATTTTGAGGAACATTAAGGATGAAAATCGCTGTTGTTGGCTTAGGTTATGTTGGCCTACCTCTTGCTGTCGCGTTTGGTAAACAATTTGATACTATTGGATTTGATCTTTCTGAAAACAAAGTTTCTGCATATAAGAATCATTATGATCCTACCGGGGAAGTTTCTACAGAAGAATTAAAAGCAGCAACTCGAATAAATTACTATACAGATCCATCCTCTCTCAAAGAGGCTGATTTCATTATCGTTGCTGTTCCTACTCCTGTAGATGAAGCACACCGCCCAGATTTCACCCCGCTGATAAAATCTTCAGAAACAGTAGGGAAATATATGAAAAAAGGAGCAGTAGTTGTTTATGAGTCAACTGTCTATCCTGGCGCTACAGAAGAGATTTGTATTCCAGTGCTCGAAAAATTTTCAAACCTAAAATGGAAGAAAGATTTCTATATCGGGTATAGCCCAGAGCGCATTAATCCAGGTGATAAAGAACATACAGTTACGAAAATAATCAAAGTAGTTTCAGGAGATACTCCAGAAACTTTAGAAGTCGTAAAAAATACCTATGCAGCAGTTATAACTGCAGGAGTATATCCTGCAAGTTCAATCAAAGTTGCTGAAGCTGCTAAAGTGATTGAAAACACTCAACGGGATCTCAATATCGCTTTGATGAATGAACTTGCAATGATATTTGAATTCGTTGGAATTGATACATTAGAAGTACTAGAAGCAGCCGGAACTAAATGGAACTTCTTACCTTTTAGACCTGGATTGGTTGGCGGTCATTGTATTGGTGTTGATCCATATTATTTAACAAATAAAGCAGAAATGCTAGGTTACCATCCCCAAGTTATTTTAGCAGGTAGAAGAATCAATGATGGAATGGGTAAATATATTGCAGAACAAGTTGTTAAAAACCTAATAGCTGCCAGTATTCCAATTAAAGGAAGCAACGTTGCAATTTTAGGATTAACATTTAAAGAAAACTGTCCAGATTTACGCAACAGTAAAGTAATTGATGTTATTCATGAGCTAGAAGCCTATGGTGTCAATGTATTGGTTCATGACCCATTAGCTGATAACTCTGAAGCACAGCATGAATATAATGTTTCATTAACAAAATGGGATGACCTGCCAGAAGTACATGCAATGGTAGCTACCGTCAATCATAACGATTATCGCAAAATGGGTCTGAATACTTTGCTATCAAAACTAACTAAAGGAGGTATATTTGCAGATGTAAAAAGTACCTGGCCGGTTGAAGAGATAAAAGCCAGAGGCGCACATTTATGGAGACTATAACAAATGATTTTATATGAACAATTAAAGATTCAATTACAACAAAAACCAGCAACTTGGCTTATTACAGGTGTTGCTGGGTTTATAGGAAGTAATTTATTAGAAACTTTACTCAAATTAAATCAGAACGTTATTGGGTTAGATAACTTTGCTACTGGCCATAAACATAACCTTGAGCTTGTTAAAAACCTTATTACGCCAGAACAATGGCAAAAATTTCATTTTATTGAGGGAGATATACGAAACCTAGATGATTGTCAAAAGGCTAGTGTCGGTGTTGATTATATTCTTCACCAGGCAGCCCTAGGATCTGTACCTCGTTCAATAGATGATCCAATTACAAGCAATGCTACCAACATTAGTGGTTTTTTAAACATGCTAGTAGCCGCCCGTGATGCAGGAGCTAAACGTTTTGTTTATGCCGCTAGCAGCTCTACTTATGGCGATCATCCTGAACTTCCAAAAATAGAAGAGCGCATTGGAAACCCTCTCTCTCCTTATGCAGTTACAAAATATGCCAATGAATTATATGCTAGTGTTTTCGCAAGGACTTATAATTTACAAAGCATAGGCTTACGCTACTTCAATGTATTTGGCCCACGGCAGGATCCCAATGGAGCTTATGCTGCAGTAATTCCAAAATGGACAGCCACAATGCTTGCAGGCGAACAAATCTATATAAATGGGGATGGAAAAACTAGCCGTGATTTTTGTTTTGTCGCAAATGCTGTTCAAGCCAATATATTAGCTGCCACAACCATAAATCATAATGCAATAAATCAAGTCTACAATGTTGCAATTAGCCAACAGACAACTCTCAATGAACTTTTTGAGATGATTAAAAGTGAACTGGTCGCCAATAATTTTAATAATGATAATATATTACCTGCTATACATCGTGACTTTCGAAAAGGAGATGTAAAACATTCATTAGCAGATATTAATAAAGCGTCAAATCTTCTTGGCTATAAACCAACACATACAATACGGCAAGGAATAAAACTAGCTACTCAATGGTATTTGAAAGAATATAAGAACAATTAGTATATATACTATAAGGGGGACTTAAAATACAAGGTTAAGTTCTCCTATTTTTATATCTAAGGTGTAATTTAGGATGAAAAAATTACTTTTTGTTGTTAATGTCGATTGGTTTTTTATTTCACATCGACTTCCTATAGCTTTGTCTGCAATGAATCAAGGCTATGATATTCATTTAGCCTGTGGTATTACAAATCAATATCATTACTTAATAGGACTGGGTATTAATGTTCATCCACTCCCATTATCCCGAAGTGGTACATCATGGTTTAATGAACTAAAAACATTTAAAACAATTTTTCAAGTTATCAAGAATATTAAACCTGATATTATTCATATGGTAACATCTAAACCAGTTATATATGCAGGCATTGCTAGTTTAATTTTAGGAATCAATAAAAGGGTAGCGTCTATATCAGGTTTAGGTTATATATTTATTGATAATACAATTAAATCGAAGATAATACGGTTTTTAGTCATTAAATTTTATAAGTTAGCTTTACATAATAACAAAACAAACGTTATATTCCAAAATAAAAATGACCGGGACTTATTCTGTAGTCTAAATATATTAAAAAAAGATAATAGTTTAATAATTAGAGGTTCAGGAGTAAAAGTTGATAACTACCATGTAATTCCAGAACCTAATGATATTCCTGTTGTAATGCTAGTCGCTCGATTACTTTATGATAAAGGTGTTATGGAGTTTGTCAATGCTGCAAAAATTTTGAAGTCAGAAAGTATTCAAATCCGTATGGTCCTCGTTGGGAATACTGACGAAAACCCAAAATCAGTAAAAAAAGAAGAAATAGATCATTGGGTCAAACAAGGAATTGTTGAATATTGGGGATATAGACACGATATTGATAATATCATGTCAAAAGCAAACATAATTGTATTACCATCCTACCGAGAAGGTCTCCCGAAAAGTCTTATTGAAGCTGCAGCTTGTGGTAGAGCTGTAATAACAACCGATGTACCAGGTTGTCGAGATGCAATTATAAACAATGTAACTGGTTTACTTGTACCTGTTAAAGATTCATTTGCCTTATCTGAAGCTATTCAAGATCTGATATCTAATAGTGAAAAAAGAAATAATATGGCAAATGAAGGGCGTAAATTAGCTGAACGTGTATTTGATATATCTTTAGTTATTAGTAAACATCTCGAGATATATGATGGAAAAGGATCTTTATAATGATTCTTCTGACTGGTAGCACAGGGTTCGTTGGTAGAGCCATTCTTGATAAATTATCAGGAAAATTAGTTAAAACTCTTGGTCGTACTCGCCCAACAAACCAATCCTCTGATTTTTTCAGTGGCACTATTGACTGCGATACTGACTATTCTCTAGCACTGGAAGGTGTTAAAGTTATTATCCATGCAGCCGCTCGAGTCCATATCATGAATGATTCAGTACTGAATCCATTAGCTGCATTCAGAGAAGTCAATGTTGAAGGAACTCTAAATTTAGCACGCCAAGCAATAGCAGCTGGAGTTAAGCGTTTTATTTTTATTAGTTCTATCAAAGTAAACGGTGAAGAAACAACCCCCAGCACCCCATTCCGATATAATGATATACCAGCACCAAGTGACGCTTACGGGCAGTCTAAAGCTGAAGCAGAAGAAGAACTAAAAAAATTAGCAAATCTTACGGGAATGGAACTAGTAATCATTCGTCCACCTTTAGTCTATGGCCCTGGCGTTAAAGCTAATTTTAGGTCATTAATGACGGTAGTGAACAAAGGCTTACCCCTGCCACTAGGCGCTATTCATAATCAGCGTAGTTTAGTAGCACTAGATAACCTAGTTGATTTAATCGTGACCTGTGTCGATCACCCACAAGCAGCAAATCAAACTTTTATGGTCAGCGATGATCAAGATATTTCCACTACTGAGCTTCTAAAAAAAATGGCCAATGCTCTGGATAAACCATCAAGATTAATCCCAGTACCAATGAATTGGATTCGTTTCGTTGCCGGTTTGCTTCGTAAGAAACCTATTGCTGACAGATTATGTAGCTCTTTACACGTGGATATTACTCATACTAAGCAGGTTTTAGGTTGGACACCACCGGTTACAATGGATGAAGAATTAGCCAAAATTGCTAGTGTGGAATTTAATAAATAAATTGGATCAATTATTACCCATGACTACTTTGATAATTCGTATATTTGATATTATATTTTCCTTGATAGGGTTGATTATAACTTCCCCGATCTTATTTATCTTAACTATTATCGGATTATTTGATACAGGTTCACCTTTATTCCGGCAAACACGTGTGGGACGATTTCAAAAACCGTTTACTTTGGTCAAGTTACGTACTATGAAAATAGATACAGCCCCTGTTGCAAGTCACTTAGCCAATTCTTCTTCTATTACTAAATTTGGTAGTTTCTTACGTAAAAGTAAGTTAGACGAGCTACCACAATTATGGAATGTGTTGAAAGGGGAAATGAGCCTTGTCGGACCTCGACCCTGTCTCTTTAATCAAGAAGAACTAATCGCTGAAAGAGAACTTCGTAATGTATTTAATGTGAAGCCAGGAATTACAGGTTTAGCACAAGTAAACACCATAGATATGTCTACACCAAAATTATTAGCTGAAATGGATGCTAATATGATTAATTCACTCACATTAACTGATTATTTCAAATACATTATCCAGACAGTTACTGGTAAAGGTTCTGGCGATAGGGTTAAATATTAATAGTTTTTTTCTCATGTCTTTTAATGTTACAACTATTCAAAACAGCAATATCAACCTCAACCATGCAAATTAGTAGGCATAAAATATAATGTTAATTTATTTTCTTGCGCTTCCTCGAAAGCTCAAACGAACTATCTCTATTTTAGTGGACATAGGACTATTGAGTATTGCTTTTTGGGGCGGATATTGGGTTCGTCTTGATACACAAATTCCCATTTCTAATTTACCTCAATGGGGACTATTAGCAATACTCACTCCGGTGACTATATTAGTTTTTATAAAATTAGGATTATATCGAGCAGTATTGCGCTATGTAGGTTTTAAAGTTTTATGGACAGTAGCCTTAGGAATTTCAGTATCTACTATATTATTAGTAATATCGGCTTTCTTTTTTAGCATTTTTCTACCACGTACTGTACCTATAATTTATTTCGCATTTGCTATACTGTTAGTCGGTGGCATTAGATTATTTTTCCAAATGTTGGTTAATAGAAATAAAAACAACAGAATTCCTGTATTGATCTATGGCGCCGGTTCATCAGGCCGACAATTACAATTAGCACTAAATCAAGGGCAAGAGTATTTTCCTGTCGCATTTGTTGACGATGATATAACCCTACATAAGACAATGATTCAAGGAATTAGTGTCTATCCCCCTGAGAATATTGATGAATTAATTCTTCGTTTTAACATTAAGAAAATATTATTAGCAATACCTAGTGCCCCCAGGTCAACACGTCAAAATGTCATCCACCGCTTAGAACATTTTCCATGTGAAGTTCTCTCTATTCCAGGTATGACTGACTTAGTAAAAGGGAATGCATTTATTGATGAATTAAAAGAGGTTTCTATAGAAGATCTATTAGGACGTGATCCTGTAGAACCAATACCTGAATTAATGAATGCAAATATAACGAATAAGTATGTCATGGTGACAGGAGCTGGAGGCTCTATTGGTTCTGAACTATGTCGTCAAATATTACGCTGTAAACCTGCTAAGTTAGTATTATTTGAATTATCTGAATATAACCTTTACGCAATTGACAAAGAACTTAATGAACAATGCCATCGTGAAAATATTAAAACTGAGATCATACCTCTTCTAGGTTCAGTTCAGCATCAGTGTCGTTTAAGTACTGCAATGGCTAGCTTTCAAATTCAAACTGTCTATCATGCGGCTGCTTATAAGCATGTTCCTTTAGTTGAATATAACGTAGTCGAAGGAATACGTAACAATATATTTGGTACTCTTTATAGCGCTCAAGCGGCTATAAAAGCGGGTGTTGAAACCTTTGTTCTCATTTCAACGGATAAAGCAGTTCGTTCTACCAATACTATGGGAGCTACTAAGCGCTTGGCAGAATTGATTTTGCAAGCTTTAGCTGAAGCACAAAATCAAACCCGTTTTTGTATGGTTCGTTTTGGCAATGTATTGGGATCATCAGGTTCTGTCGTTCCACTGTTTCGAAAGCAAATTCTGAATGGTGGCCCCATCACTGTGACTCATCCCGATATTATTCGTTACTTTATGACAATTCCAGAGGCTTCCCAATTAGTCATTCAAGCTGGGGCCATGGGTACTGGAGGAGATGTCTTTGTTCTTGATATGGGCAATCCTGTTAAGATCCTTGATTTAGCTCACCGTATGATCAGATTAAGTGGCCTAACATTGAAAAACAAGCAGAACCCAGAAGGAGATATAGAAGTAGAAGTTGTAGGACTTCGCCCAGGTGAAAAGTTATTTGAAGAATTACTCATTGGCGATGCAGTAAATAACACTGCTCACCCGCGTATCATGACTGCTCAAGAAAGCATGTTACCATGGCCGATATTACGTGAGCTTTTAGTCGAGTTAGCAGATGCATGCCACAGTTCTGATCACGAGAAAATTCGCCGATTGCTATTAAAAGCGCCAGCCGCATTCTCACCAACAGATGGGATATGTGATTTAGTTTGGAAAGCCCAAACAAAACTCGATTTTGATGTAATCCAAGCCGGAAAACATAATATTGAATTTTTTATATCTGAATTACATACACCCTTTCCTTGATCATTAAAATAATTAACTCTCATAATAAATACATCAATTATTTATGTAATAAAATTTATTAAAGGATTTAAATGATTACTTTAATCACCGGTGGAGCCGGCTACATTGGTTCCCATACAGTATTAGCGCTTTTGGAAAAAGGAGCCGATGTTGTTGTTATTGATAATCTCTGTAATTCATCACCAGAATCTCTTCGCCGAGTTGAAAAACTCACAGGCAAATCAGTAAAGTTCTACCAAGGTGATGTTCTTGACCTAAATTTATTAAATAAAATTTTCCAAGAAAATAAAATAGACACTGTCATCCATTTTGCTGGATTAAAAGCAGTTGGTGAATCCACCAGAAAGCCACTTGAGTATTATCAGAATAATGTTACTGGTACCCTGGTTCTGTTGCAGGCTATGCGTGCCAATGGCGTACATCAACTGATTTTCAGCTCATCTGCAACAGTTTATGGCGATCCTGAGTTTGTACCTCTAACTGAAAATGCCAAAGTAGGCGGTACAACTAATCCTTATGGCACGTCTAAACTGATGGTCGAGCAAATTCTAAAAGATTTTGCCGCTGCCGAGCCAAGTTTCAAAATCACCAGTCTAAGATATTTCAATCCTGTTGGTGCACATCCATCAGGTATGATTGGCGAAGATCCTAACGGTATTCCCAATAATCTGCTGCCTTATATCACTCAGGTTGCTATTGGTCGTCTGGAATGTTTATCAGTCTATGGCAACGATTACCCAACCAAAGACGGCACCGGTGTTCGTGATTATATTCATGTGATGGATTTGGCTGAAGGCCATATTGCTGCTATTGACTATCTGGATACACAACCATCCTATGAAGTTTTCAATTTAGGAACCGGGACCGGTTATTCTGTACTTGAATTGCTTCATGCTTTTGAGAAAGCCTCAGGTAAGAAGATTCCCCACAAAATTACAAATAGGCGCCCTGGAGATATTGCTGAGTGTTGGTCTGATCCATCCAAAGCCCATGAAATTCTCGGCTGGCAAGCAACACGCAATATTGACGATATGATGTGTGATAGCTGGAATTGGCAGAAGAATAATCCCAATGGTTTTCGTTCTAATTGAGATGTATATCTCTATACTGTCTGGTTCCTTAATAAGTTAATAAGGATTAAGATTCAGAATAAATCTGAGTGACTACCCACCCAATATGTTTTAATTCAGTCTTTGTACGCTGATAAATCAGCAAAATATCTGGCGCTCCGTGACATTCAAGGTAGCCAATATATTGGCCTGCTAATGAAATGTTCACGGTAACGCTCTAGTAAAAGCTCACCAGTGTGTAAAAGCTCAATAGCTTTCAAGATAACAGATTGAGCTTTTTTATTATTAGCATAACGTTTTGCATCTTTTTTAAAACGACTCTGGTAAACAATCTTTAGCATTATTTACCATCCAAGATCACGCTTTAGTTCATCTATCGTATCAACTCGGTGAACACCTACGCCATTTTCCAGATCTCGAATAGCCTGTAATGTCTCCTGATTAAGCTGCAACAACTTAGCAGGCAATTCTGGCTCAACAGCCAGACGATTAACCACCATACGAATTATAGTGGAAAGATTCAGCCCCATCGCTTTCGCATTAGCCATCGCCGCCGCTTTGGATTTAGGATTAACACGGGCACGTACAACGGTATCAGCCATAAGAAACCTCCATCAATGTTTGTCTACATAATAGCCATATTGTAGCCACAAGCAAATGAATGTGTCCAAGTGATGAGTAATTTCTGAAAGATGTTCCAACAGATAAACCAGAGATGAAATCCCCTCTGCATCCCTACTCAATTTCTGCTAATCTGTGCCCCTTGTTTCTGGGGGGCATATGCTAAACATCGTTTTATTTGAACCTGAAATCCCACCTAATACCGGTAATATTATTCGTCTTTGTGCTAACACCGGCTTTCAGTTGCATCTGATTCAGCCTCTGGGTTTTACCTGGGATGATAAAAGGCTACGCCGAGCCGGGCTGGATTATCATGAGTTTGCCAATATCAAGCAACATCATGATTATCACTCCTTTTTGGAGAGCGAAGGGTTAACAGCTGAATCTTCTGCTCGCCTGTTTGCACTCACAACAAAAGGAACACCAGCACACAGTGCGGTAAGTTATCAAAATGGGGATTATTTGCTGTTTGGGCCGGAAACCAGAGGGCTACCACCTTACGTTCTGGACAATATGCCACCACAACAAAAGATCCGTATTCCAATGCTGGCAGACAGCCGAAGTATGAATCTTTCTAATTCAGTTGCTGTTGTGGTTTTTGAAGCCTGGCGGCAATTGGGGTATTCAGGTGCTTTATTGAAAGAGTAATTGTCATTGACTAAAGTTAATGCCGTGCATTTAATCAATTAAAAGACCACGGCATTTTTGAGTATTCAGCTTTATAAACAGTATATTTCTCAACGCAGTGATTCAAAAAATCAAATCCCATCACCATACTCAAAGCCATTATTGATACCATTAAAATGCTGGTTCATATCCAATGATGGCTTTTCGCTTTCAGGTTTACCGACAATACGGGCAGGTACCCCGGCAACTGTTGTGTGTGGCGGAACAGAACGAAGGACAACCGAACCAGCGCCAATTTTTGCCCCACGACCAATTTCGATATTGCCAAGTATTTTTGAACCGGCACCAATCATCACCCCTTCCCTGACCTTAGGGTGACGATCACCACCTGATTTACCTGTACCTCCAAGGGTTACAGATTGCAGGATAGAAACATCATTCTCCACTACAGCTGTTTCACCAATCACAATACCAGTAGCATGGTCAAGCATGATGCCACAGCCAATCTTTGCCGCTGGGTGAATATCAACGCCAAAAGACATTGAAATCTGGTTTTGCAGGTAAATCGCTAATGCTTTGCGCCCCTCCCCCCATATCCAATGAGCAATACGATAGGCTTGCAAAGCATGAAACCCCTTAAGATAAAGCAGAGGCGTCGAGTATTTATCTACCGCAGGATCACGTAAACGTACCGCTATGATGTCACGAGCAGCAGAGACAATCATCTGCTTATCTGAACCATAGGCTTCTTCTACAATTTCTCTGACAGCAATAGCCGGCATAATCGGTGTAGCCAGTTTATTGGCCAGCATATAACTTAAGGCACTACCAAGATTTTCATGCTTGAGTAACGTCGCATGAAAAAAACTGGCCAACATCGGTTCACATTCAGCCAGTGCTCTCGCCTCTGTTTTTATGCTCTTCCAAACTTCGTCCAATTCTTCTAGTGACATAATCTTCACTCTCACAATAGAACCTATTTCATTAGATTTTTTATTATGATTTAAGAGCGTATATCATCGCTCTCATCCTTTCTGGCTCTTCCTAACAATGCTTGAGCAGCTTCTATCACATTTTTATTGCAATACAGTATCTGATAGATTTGCTCTGCGATCGGCATTTCTACTCCCGCGCGATTAGCTAACTCACGCACTTCTTTAGTATTGCGATAACCTTCAACAACCTGACCAATCTGGCTCTGGGCCTCTTCAACATTCACTCCTTGCCCCAACATCATGCCAAAACGACGGTTACGTGATTGGTTATCAGTACAAGTTAAAACCAAATCACCCAATCCCGCCATGCCCATAAAGGTGGAAGGATCCGCGCCAAGCGCTATACCAAGGCGACTCATTTCTGCTAATCCACGGGTAATCAATGCAGTACGAGCATTAGCACCAAACCCCATACCGTCAGATATTCCGGCGCCAATAGCAATGACGTTTTTTACCGCACCACCAAGCTGAACACCAATAAAATCGAGGTTTTTATAAACACGGAAGCTTTTGCCACAATGGAGTAATTGTTGAAGTTCATCACCAAAAGCAGGTTCAGTCGCAGAGATAGCAATCGCAGTAGGTAAACCCGCCGCAAGTTCTTTGGCAAATGTTGGACCCGAAAGCACCGCCAACGGTATTTTATTACCTAATATCTCACGAGCCACATCCTGCAATAATCGGCCAGTATCAGCTTCTAAGCCTTTACTTGCCCAGACAATACGAGAATCAGGCCGCAAATGGGGTTTTACCTGCTTTAACACTTCACCAAACACATGGCTAGGAACGACAACAAGAATGTTACGGCTTGCCGCCAGTGCTTTTGTCAGGTTTGCTTCAAGCAATAAACTATCAGGAAAAGTCACATCCGGCAGAAATTCCTGATTGCAACGTGCCTGCTGCAAAGCTTGAATATGCGCTGGATTATGCCCCCAGAGCACAACATCATGACCATTACGAGCTAACGTAATGGCTAATGCGGTGCCGTATGAACCGGCACCGATAACTGTCATAGAAGCAGTGTTATTCATTAGGCTTCCTGTTGAGCCTGCTCACCATCCTGAGATTGTTCTGCCTGCTGTTGCAGGTAATTCATGAACAAAGCATCAAAGTTTACCGGAGCCAAATTCAGTTGTGGGAAAGTACCACGACTCACCAGGCTGGTGATGCATTCACGGGCATATGGGAACAGGATATTTGGACAATATGCACCCAGACAATGAGCCAGCTGGGTTCCTTCGATACCTTCGATAGAGAAAATGCCACCTTGCTGTATTTCACATAAGAATGCTGTCTCTTCACCCAGAGTTGCCGTCACAGTGACTCGCAGAACAACTTCATAAACTCCCTGAACCAATTCACTGGAAGTCGTATCCAAGTCCAGTTTTACTTCCGGCTGCCATTCCTGCTGAAACACCTGTGGCGCGTTTGGTGCTTCAAAAGAGATATCTTTGGTATAGATACGTTGGATCTGGAAAGTCATTTCTGTGTTGTTTTGGTCTGACATAATAATTGCTACCTTTCTTTAGATGTCCTTATTAAATTTTCTATGTGAGTGCAACCACCCACACCCAAATAATTACTTTTTACCACGCGCCAATGGCAAGTTTTCACCTGTCCAACCAGCCAATCCCTCTTTCAAAGAACATACATGCTCAAAGCCAGCACGAATAAGACTTTCTGCTGGAGTACGAGATTCAGTACCATTAGCTGAAACAACAATTACAGGCTGCCCTTTATGTTTTTCCAACTCAGCCAGATTGTTGTCTTTAATTTCAGATGGCGTCAGATTTATTGAACCAATGATATGCCCTTTGCGGAAATCTTCACGGGAACGCAAATCCACAACGATAGCTTCTTCTTTATTGATCAAATTAATAGCTTGTGCACGGGTTATCTCTTTGGCTTTCGAGAAGAAACCTCTCGCCGTAGTCACAATAACGGCAACCAGCAACGCAATCCAAATGAGGCTGATAAGCATATGCTGGTTAATAAATTGCATGATTTCTTGCAGCATGGGGACAAAAACTCCCGTTGGTTAATAACAAATATCTAAGGTTCCAGAGTATACCTTTGTGCTGCGTCAATTACAGCCAAATAGCGCAAGCTCAATGAAATTTTGCGGAGAGTTTCGAGAAAAATAAAAATATCCTGAAAATGGCAGGCTTTAAGTTCATACCCAGAATATTCTCTGCCACACTGAATACATACAGGAATTTCGACAATAAGTAGGCTAAAGTAGCTAATATGTTTATTATTATCCAATTTCAATGTTAAGGCAGAATTATCAGGAAGTGTAAAAAACCAGCACAGCATATGGTAAGTAATTGTTCATCATGGAATAATATGGCGTATATCGCAACAAGGCATATCTATAGAAATGGCTGACAATAAAGAAATATATAGCCGTAATTATCGGCTCAATCAGAACCTATGGCGGAATAAAATCCATGTCTTATTATTCTGTGCTTTCTTGTCTGCTGTTTTCAGCTTTAATGCCTTTGCCAACCAGATTACCGACAATAAAAACCAGCTTAAAGAACTTCAGCAAAACATCGCAGAAAAAGAGAAGAGTGTGCAACAACAGCAACAACAACGCAGCACATTGTTAAATCAACTGAAAGATCAGGAAAATACAATCTCTAAAGTGGGACTCTCTCTACACAGCACCCAAACTCACCTCAGTAAGCTAGATAAAGAAATTACTGCTCTCAATGCCAATATCAAGAAACTGAGAAAACAGCAAAAAGTGCAACAAGATATGCTAGCACGCCAGTTAGATGCTGCATTTCGTCAGGGACAACATCAAGGGCTTGAACTGATGTTCAAAGGTGAGGAAGGCAAACGTGGTGAGCGCATCCTCGCTTACTATAGTTATCTTAATCAAGCCCGCCAGGACACTATTGTTAAGCTTGAACAAACCACCGTTGATTTAACTGAACAGAAAAAACTTGAACAGCAAAAACAAGAAGAGCACAAACAAATTCTGGCCGAACAACAGCAACAAAAGCAGCAGATGGAAGTTGCCCGCAACGCCCGACAAAAAACCCTGACGGAGCTGGAGTCTTCCCTGAAGAAAGACCAGCAATACCTTACTGAGTTAAAACAAAATGAAACCCGTCTGAGAGATAAAATTGCTAAAGCAGAGCGAGAAGCGAAAGCACGTGCTGAACGGGAAGCCAGAGAAGCCGCTCGCGTCCGTGCTCAAATTGCAGCGAAACAAAAACAAGCACAACAGAAAGGTTCTAGCTATAAACCCACTGAAGATGAACGCGCATTAATGGCACGTACCGGGGGCCTTGGACGTCCCGCTGGTCAGGCAATCTGGCCTGTCCACGGTCGAGTGATACATGGGTTTGGAGAAGCTCTGCAAGGTGAATTACGCTGGAAAGGTATGGTGATTTCTGCCACAGAAGGTACTGAAGTCAAAGCGATATCCGATGGACGGGTACTACTAGCTGACTGGCTGCAAGGCTACGGACTAGTTGTCGTTATAGAGCACGGTAAAGGCGATATGAGTCTCTATGGCTATAATCAAAGTGCCTTGGTCAGCGTTGGTCAACAAGTTCGTGCTGGGCAACCCATCGCACTGGTTGGTAACAGTGGCGGCCAAAATCAACCCGCGCTTTATTTCGAAATCCGCCGTCAGGGGAGAGCCGTAAACCCACAACCATGGCTTGGGAGATAATTCAGGTGAGACAACTCTGGTTCACAAAATTCGCTGCTATTGCTCTGCTGTTTTTCAGTCTACAAGCCAATGCCTCTCGTCTGGCCATTGTTATTGATGACTTTGGCTACCGTCCTCATAATGAAAGCAAAATATTGCAGATGCCTGTTGCGATTTCTATCGCCATTCTGCCAGATTCCCCATATGGCAGGGAAATGGCAGAAAAAGCATATAAACAAAGACGAGAAGTTTTAATTCATCTGCCAATGGCACCGCTCAGTAAACAATTGTTAGAGCCAGATACACTCCAGCCAACAATGAGCAGTGAAGAAATTGACCGTATCATCCAGCGCGCAATACAGAAGGTCCCCTATGCTGTAGGAATGAATAACCATATGGGCAGCGCCATGACTTCAAGCTTGCCGGGAATGCAGAAAGTTATGCATTCACTGTCCCGCTCTCACCTCTATTTTCTCGATAGTGTTACAATTGGGAACACACAAGCTACAAAGGCGGCAAAAGGTACGCCTGTCCGTGTTATCCGCCGTAATGTTTTTCTAGACGATGTACAATCAGAGGCGGAAACCCGCTACCAGTTAAATCGGGCAATTTCCATTGCCCGTAAGAATGGCTCCGCTATTGCTATCGGCCATCCTCACCCAACAACCATTCGTGCATTACAAAAAATGCTGCCAACACTTCCCGCTGATATTGAACTAGTCAGCCCAAGCATGTTGTTAAGTGGCACACCTGCTGGTGGTAATCAGCATAAATGGGGCAAGCAGTGTGAAATAAAAGAGGCATCAGATACCGTTACCAGCAAAGACTATCTGGCAATCATTGGCGATACTCTGGTTGATAACCATATTGTGAATACGGTGAACCAATATATTCAGAAATTGACCGAAGATAAATCTCAGGATAAAGCAAAATAGAAACTCACTTAATAAAAAACAGGCGCTCAAGAACTGAAGGCGCCTGTCAATCTTAGCGGTAACTTACTGATTAATCCCAGTTCAGAATAACTTTACCAGATTGGCCTGAACGCATAGTGTCAAAGCCTTTTTGGAAGTCATCAATAGAGAATCGGTGAGTGATAATGGGCGTCAGATCCAAGCCAGATTGAATCAATGCTGCCATTTTGTACCAGGTTTCAAACATTTCACGGCCATAAATGCCTTTAATAAACAAGCCTTTGAAAATCACCTGATTCCAGTCAATTGCCATATCTGATGGTGGAATACCCAACAGGGCGACTCGACCACCGTGATTCATGGTATTCAATAAGGTACGAAATGCTGCGGGCGCACCAGACATTTCCAAACCAACATCAAAACCTTCGGTCATACCCAACTCTGCCATGACATCTGTCAGATTTTCTTTACTAACATTCACCGCACGAGTAACACCCATTTTACGTGCCAATTCAAGGCGATATTCGTTAACGTCTGTAATAACAACATGTCGCGCCCCAACATGCTTACACACTGCCGCCGCCATAATACCAATTGGCCCTGCACCGGAAACCAACACATCTTCGCCCACCAGATCAAACGAAAGCGCGGTATGAACAGCATTGCCAAATGGGTCAAAAATAGAAGCTAATTCATCAGAGATGTTATCCGGGATTTTGAATGCATTAAATGCAGGAATAACCAGATATTGGGCAAAACAGCCTGGACGATTTACCCCTACACCAACCGTATTACGGCATAGGTGAGTTCGACCACCACGACAGTTACGGCAATGACCACAAGTGATGTGCCCTTCACCAGATACACGATCACCAATTTTAAAACCTTTCACTTCCTGACCAATTGCAACAACTTCACCAACATATTCATGACCGACAACCATTGGTACAGGAATTGTTTTTTGCGACCAGTCATCCCAGTTATAGATGTGTACATCCGTACCACAAATCGCAGTTTTACGGATTCTTATCATCACATCATTATGCCCCAGCTCTGGCGCGGGCACATCGGTCATCCAGATACCTTCTTCTGCCTTTAACTTTGACAATGCTTTCATAGAGATACCTTACGCAATTACTTTTAATTGCTTACCAATTCGCGTGAACGCTGCAACTGCACGTTCAATTTGCTCTTCCGTATGTGCCGCTGACATTTGAGTGCGGATACGGGCCTGATTTTTAGGGACTACCGGATAGAAGAAACCTGTAACATAAATGCCTTCTTTCAGTAATTCTGCGGCAAATTCCTGCGCCAATTTTGCATCACCTAACATGACAGGGATAATCGCGTGGTCAGCACCTGCCAAAGTGAAACCTGCCGCTGTCATTTTTTCACGGAACAGATTTGCGTTCTTCCACAGACGATCACGTAACGCATCACCCTCTTTTAGCATATCCAGTACTTTAATAGATGCCGCGACAATTGCTGGCGCCAGTGAGTTAGAGAACAGATATGGGCGTGAACGCTGGCGCAACCATTCAACAACTTCTTTACGGGCTGCAGTATAGCCACCGGAAGCACCACCCAACGCTTTACCTAATGTGCCAGTAATGATGTCAATACGATCCATTACGTCACAATACTCGTGAGTACCGCGACCATGTGCACCAACAAAACCAACAGCATGAGAATCATCCACCATGACCATTGCACCAAATTCATCAGCCAGATCACAAATAGATTTCAAGTCAGCAATTACACCATCCATCGAAAACACGCCATCTGTTGCAATCACAATATGGCGGGCATTATCCGCTTTTGCTTTCTCCAGCTGTGCTCTCAGCTCTTGCATGTCATTATTAGCATAGCGATAACGCTTCGCTTTGCATAAACGGACACCATCAATAATAGAAGCGTGGTTCAACGCATCAGAGATAATGGCATCTTCCGGCCCAAATAGCGTTTCAAATAAACCGCCGTTAGCATCAAAACAAGAAGAATAAAGAATAGCATCTTCCATGCCCAAGAATTCTGCCAGTTTTTGCTCCAGCTCTTTATGAGTATCCTGAGTTCCGCAAATAAAGCGAACAGATGCCATGCCAAAACCGTGGCTATCCATTCCCGCTTTAGCAGCAGCAATGAGATCAGGGTGATTAGCCAAGCCTAAGTAGTTATTTGCACAGAAGTTAATAACGTGGCTACCATCAGCGACAGCAATGTCAGCATTCTGTGCAGATGTGATGATACGTTCATTTTTGAATAGCCCTTCAGAATGAGCTTGTTCTAAGTGTTCATTAATTTGCTGGTAAAATGATGCTGACATTTATTCTCTCCTGATTAAATAAAAGGGTAGTGACATATTTTACTGATTGATCAGGCTACTGACGACATTACCAGGCAGATAATATTAACTTTGCTGTACCCGTCACGTCATGCAAACTGAATTACCATATTATTTCAGTATATCCCCCTGTTTAAGCTGCTGCCCTCAAAAGTGTTAGATGTTATTATAGGAGCCGTTTGCTTCGTATAACCCTATTGATTGAGGTAAGTCCGATGATAGTTGTTACTGGCGGTGCTGGATTTATTGGCAGCAATATTGTCAAGGCACTGAATGACGAAGGATTTAAAAATATTCTGGTCGTAGATAATCTAAAAGATGGTACTAAGTTCGCTAATTTGGCTGACCTGGATATTGCTGATTACATGGACAAGGAAGAATTTATTGCCAGTATTCTGGCCGGTGATGATTTCGGTGATATTGACGCTATTTTCCATGAAGGCGCTTGCTCATCCACAACCGAGTGGGACGGCAAATATATGATGGATAATAACTATCAATATTCCAAAGAATTACTGCACTATTGCCTTGAACGCGGCACCCCTTTCCTGTACGCCTCCTCAGCAGCAACCTATGGCGGCCGCACTGATAATTTTATCGAAGAGCGTCAATATGAGAAACCACTCAATGTTTATGGTTACTCTAAATTTCTATTCGACCAATATGTCCGGGAGATCCTGCCTCAAGCTGGTTCACAAATTTGTGGTTTCCGTTATTTCAATGTATACGGACCACGTGAAGGGCACAAAGGTAGCATGGCAAGTGTCGCTTTTCATTTGAATAATCAAATCAATCAGGGACAAAACCCAAAATTATTCGCCGGCAGTGAAGGCTTTCAGCGTGATTTTATTTATGTTGGTGATGCCGCGGCGGTTAATCTTTGGTTCTGGAAAAACGGCGTTTCGGGTATTTATAACTGTGGAACAGGCCGTGCTGAATCTTTCCAGGCAATTGCAGACGCAGTTGTTGAATTCCATAAAGATAAATCACTGACTGTTGAGCATATTGATTTCCCTGAACATTTGAAAGGTCGTTATCAACGCTTCACTCAAGCAGATCTCACTAAATTCCGTGCAGCTGGTTATGATAAGCCATTCAAAACAGTCGCCGAAGGAGTGACGGAATATATGCATTGGCTCAATCCGGATAAATAATCTATTCGCTATGAAAATATTAGTGATCGGCCCTTCTTGGGTGGGGGACATGATGATGTCACAAAGCCTTTACCGAACATTAAAGGCTTCGTACCCTAATGCAGAAATTGATGTTATGGCTCCAGCCTGGTGCCGCCCACTGCTGGCAAAAATGCCGGAGGTCGATCAGGCATTAGCGATGCCATTAGGCCATGGTGCACTGGCATTAGGTGAACGTCGTCGACTTGGTGTCGCACTACGTGAACATAAATATGATCGCGCTTATGTGCTACCAAACTCTTTTAAATCTGCGTTAGTTCCTTTCTTCGCCAATATTCCTCTGCGCACCGGCTGGCGCGGTGAAATGAGATATGGCTTGCTCAATGATATTCGTATACTCAATAAAGAAGCTTTTCCGTTGATGGTTCATCGCTATGTCGCATTAGCCTATGATGCAAAGCAGATAAGCAGCGCAAAAGATCTCACGCAACCATTACTGCGCCCTCAGTTGAATGTCACTGATGAAGATATTGCTGAATCTACCGCAGCATTCAACATTTCTGATCACCGACCGATTATCGGTTTCTGCCCCGGTGCAGAATTTGGCCCGGCGAAACGTTGGCCTCACTATCATTACGCTACGTTGGCTCAACAGCTTATTACGCAAAAGGGATACCAAATTCTGCTTTTTGGCTCGACTAAGGATCACGAAGGTGGAGAAGATATTTGCAAATCACTGACGGAAGAAGCGAGTGAATACTGTATCAATCTTGCCGGACAAACATCTCTTGAACAAGCAGTCAATATTATTGCTGCTTGTGATGCGGTTGTGACTAACGATTCTGGTTTGATGCACGTTGCCGCAGCACTTAATCGCCCTCTCGTTGCACTCTACGGGCCAAGCAGCCCAGATTTTACTCCGCCATTATCTGACAAAGCAGAAGTTATCCGCCTTATTACTGGTTATCACAAGATCAGAAAAGGTGACAGTGCACATGGCTATCATCAGAGTCTTATTGATATCCAGCCAGAACAGGTGATGGCTTCTCTGGAAAAATTATTACAAGCGGAGAGTCAGGATTAATGCGGGTTTTACTGGTTAAAACTTCTTCCATGGGAGACGTACTCCACTCTCTCCCAGCACTTACTGATGCAGAAAAAAATCTGCCAGATATCCGTTTTGATTGGGTAGTAGAAGAAGGCTTTGCACAAATCCCAAATTGGCACAGTGCTGTTGATAACATTATTCCGGTTGCTATTCGCCGCTGGCGTAAAAGCTGGTTTAGTAAAGAGACCCGCACAGAACACCGTTTATTCAAAGAAACACTAAAATTAAATCAATATGATGCCATTATTGATGCTCAAGGGTTATTGAAAAGCGCATTTCTAGTAACTCGCTTAACTCATGGCCCCAAACACGGTTACGACCGTAAAAGCATCCGAGAGCCGTTGGCAAGTTTCTTTTATGATTTCCGTCATTCAGTCAGTAAGCAGCAACACGCTGTAGAGCGTATTCGGGAATTGTTTGCTGTCAGTCTTGGTTATAGCAAACCGACAAAACAAGGTGATTATGGCATTTCCCGCCATTTTTTAAAGCAGAATCCAGAAAATCAAGACGATTATCTGGTTTTTCTCCATGCTACTACCCGCGACGAAAAGCACTGGCCGGAAAGCTACTGGCGTCAACTTATTGCTGAAATTCAACCAACAGGTATGCGAATTAAACTCCCCTGGGGAGCTAAACATGAACACCAACGCGCACTGAGGCTGGCAGAAGGTTTCCCACATGTAGAGGTACTACCAAAACTGACTTTAGCCCAGGTAGCCCAACAACTGGCAGGTGCGAAAGCCGTTGTCTCTGTTGATACCGGTCTGAGCCACCTCACAGCTGCACTAGATCGCCCCAATATTACGCTGTTTGGCCCAACAGATCCGGGGCTAATTGGCGGCTATGGCAAGGAGCAGATGTCTTTGAAAGCAGAGGATAGAGATATCAAAAGCATTACGCCATTGACAGTGTTAACTCATCTCCAGAAAAATATTGGCTAATTACTACGGGTCTAAATATAACCTTGTAAACAATTTTGCATAATTGCTTGTTCAGCAAACGGTTAGAATTATTTAAGAATTTTATATTGCACTAATAATCCATCTGGCTATTAGTGCAACTCTTTTAATAAACGACAATATGTAATTATACCCGTCATCTTTCAAGTTGCCTCTTTGTTGGCTGCGCTCACTCACCCCGGTCACATAGTTATCTATGCTCCCGGGGATTCGCTCCCTTGCCGTCGCGATGCATCTTGAAATCCATAGGGTATATAACCATCATCAATTCTGTTTTCTCTAATACCCATCCACTGAGTAAAAATAGATAAGAAACTGAAAATACTTCAGGAAAGAAGGAATATATTTTTATCTTAGATTTCCCAACAAAAGATCTTAATAACAGATGGATAACCTGCTGCCGATGTTTTTGGGCATTTGATATTAATTTAATATCAGATCGTAATAATGTTCCTACAATCATCTGATTGCAGGAGCGTTAAACATAAAATTTTCTAATATTATAGCCGTGAAAATAATAACACATTTAAACGGATAGCCCAGGTAAAATGCACACCTTTGTTTAAATATGCCAAAGCATAAATTATAAGAACATAATAAATAGTAAATGAATTTTCACCTATTTCTTCCCTGTCTCTTTGACTGATAATATTCAGCCAATGTCATACCTTGAACTTTGGGTTTAAGATAGTTAAACAAATCTTCTAAGTCCTGATAAAGACGCTCAATTTGTTCCTCATCTTTAAATATCGGGCTACCACCTGGCATAAACTCAGAGGAATGCAACATAAACTCAATATAATCACTACCTTCTGCCAATGTTTGCTGAACAACTTTTTTCATTTGATCTAAATTGCCACCTTTTGGTCTCAACCAGTTAACAGATGGAGAACGCTGTTTCCCACGTAAACTATCATATTTCTGTTTAAGGAAATTCATCAACGGTGGATGCTTATATTGAATACTCATTGGTACCTCTAGCAAAGAAGAATCTCCTTGCTTAGCAATATCCTGTAAATCCATAAAATAGGCATGAGTCGGAAAGTGACGATAATCAGTTCCCCCATTGCCATTAGGATTGCCTTTTGTGAAGCTCCAATTAACTTTGGGTGTTACAGAACAATCAACTTGATAACCATATTCCACTAACAATTCAGCATAATATTCATCGAATGCCCAACGTCCCGCTCGATGACTTAACATTTTAGTTTGTAGTTTGTCTTCCAATAGGTTAGTCATCAGATCAACCTTTGCCCTGATTTGCTCTTTCGGGAACTCAATCAGATAAGGTTTATAACGCATATCATCGTCTGTGAGAGGGACAACCGGTGGACTATTCCAGGCATGTAAATGCATCCCAATTTCCCCCTGCCCCCTGGCAATTACATCTTTAGCAAAGTCGATGTATAAATCATCCATTGCCATCTCATAATTCGTTAGCCAAACCGGTTTAAAACCAAAACGTTCACATAAGCCCTGAAATCTCGGTAAATAACGCGTATTCTCTGTCGAAATCTGACTGTGGTTCCTCCACAAGTCATCACCTTCAGTATCAATAGTGATAATAAATGCTGGTAAAATCATCAGACACATGCCTAAAACATAACCAAACTTGTGGCTTTATAGTACGCAGGTCAGTGACATAGAGCAATTAACTTATCATTAAGTGGTAATTTTTATGTATGCTTCATTTTAATTCTGGAACTAGATCGCATTATTTTACTTAAACAGGAATAGAAAGTAGCGCCCCCCATATCCCTCTATTAAAATCATTATATTGATAATTTGCAGAATAAATATAATGGCAAATAAAATTGGCAATTTTCAACGAATTCTAGTGATAAAACTCCGACATCATGGAGATATGCTATTAATCACGCCAGTAATTAGCACATTAAAATATCATTATCCAGAAGCCGAAATTGATATTTTACTTTATCAAGAAACTAAACCAATGTTAGTAAATTCTCCCGACATTTCCCATATTTTTTCCATTGACCGAAAATGGAGAAATTTGGGAACAAAATCACGTCTCACTTATGAATGGCAGTTACTTAAAAAACTACGAATACGCCACTATGATTTAGTATTGAATCTGACAGACCAATGGCGAAGTGCATTTATCACTTTATTCACCGGCGCCCCCATTCGTTTAGGTTTCGATTATCCCAAACGGCAGAGCAGGAAATGGTATCTCTGCTATACTAAAGTTATTAATACAGATCAACACCATTCAATGCATACTGTAGAACAGAATCTTTCCATTCTGAATCCTTTGAATTTGTCCTCATTTATGATTAATGTGAAGATGAATTACAGTGAAAAAGACTTAATCTGGGTAAAAGAAATTTTGGCTCAACATGCTATTGGGCAAAAATATATTGTTATTCAACCGACATCCCGCTGGTTTTTTAAATGCTGGGATGAAAAAAAAATGGCAAAATTAATAACATCGTTAAAAAATGACGGCAGACAAGTTATCTTAACATCAGGCCCAGATGAACAAGAGATAACAATGATAAATAACATCTTATCGTATTGCCCAGATAAAAACATAATATCTCTAGCTGGACAATTAACTTTACCAAAATTAGCAGCACTCATTGACCATGCCCAGTTACTGATCGGCGTTGATTCTGTTCCCATACATATGGCTGCCGCTTTAAACACTCCCTGCATTGCTCTCTTCGGCCCATCCAAACTAGCACTTTGGCGGCCATGGCAAGCGATTGGTGAGGTTATTTGGGCTGGAAATTATGGTAGACTGCCCGACCCAGATGATATTGAGACCAATACCAACGAACGGTACCTGGACTTAATCCCAACAGAAGCTGTTATTTCCTCGGCAAGGAGGCACCTCTTATGAAACATTTGCGCCTGGCTATCATTCGTCAGAAATATCGTCCCGATGGAGGAGCCGAACGTTTCGTTTCAAGGGCGCTGGAAGCTTTAAGTCATCAGCAATTAGAGCTGAATGTTATAACCCGATCCTGGCAAGGAGAAACGAACCCAAATTGGCATCTTCACTTATGCAATCCTATTAAATTAGGCCGCATTAGCCGAGAAAGAGGCTTTGCCAAGGCAGCTCGTACTATTTGGCAACAAGAAAAATTTGATTTAGTCCAAAGCCATGAAAGGATTGCCGGCTGTGATATTTATCGCGCAGGTGATGGGGTTCATCGCCGCTGGTTATTGCAACGAGCAAAAATTTTACCCAAATGGCGAGCAAAGTGGTTACTGAACGATCGCTATCATCGTTATGTTATGGATGCAGAAAAAGAGATGTATTCAGCCCCTGAACTCAAAAAAGTCATTTGTAATGCTGAAATGATCAAAAAAGAATTGATGGAGGATTTTAACCTTACCGAAGATAAGATTTCTGTCATCTATAACGCCATCGATCACAAAAAATTTTACCCCGCAAACGAGCAAATTCGGTTACAACTGCGGAAAAAGTATCACATTCCACGAAATACTAAGTGTTTAATTTATGTTGGTTCTGGGTTCGAACGGAAAGGATTAGCTGCCGCAATTAAAGCTATTGCAAGAACGGGGGATTATTTGTTAGTTATCGGCAAAGATAAAGAGCAAAAAAAATATTTAACTCTGGCAAATTCCTTAGGTTGCAACGAGCGTATCCGCTTTATGGGATTACAGAAACAAACTCTTCCTTTTTACCAGATGGCAGACGCTTTATTACTGCCGACATTGTACGATCCATTTCCAAATGTCATCCTTGAAGCAATGGCATGCAGTTTACCGGTTATTACCAGTACGATGTGTGGTGGTTCCGAATTTGTCATTCAAGAAAAAAATGGTTTTGTTTGTGATGCCCTTGACATTAGTCAACTAACAGAAGCGATTCAATGTATACCTGATAACATTTTAGGCACAAAAATGGCATCCGAAGCAAGAAACCGAATTCTAAATTCGACACCCGAACATTTATCACAGCAACTTATTCATCTTTATCAACGAGTATTGACATAGTGACAGAACATATCCTTTTTATTATCGATGGATTACCGGGTGGGGGCGCAGAAAACGTCACACTCAGGCTCGCCAATGGATTACATCAATCTGGTTATCAAATCTCCATCCTTTCACTTGATACCAGACTGGCTTATACCATCCCTGACGGGATTAACTACCTTTTCGATGCGGATCATTATCAAGGTCCCTTAAGAAGACTCAATGAGCTTAATCGCAGAGCTAAATCTATGGATAAAGTTTTACAGAAACTTTTCCAGGAAAAAAATAAACCCGCCCTTGTAATCTCTAATCTGCACAAAACTGACAGAATCGTCGTTAAATCAAAAGTTTTAGCTGATTGTAATGTTTGGCATTGTATCCACGGTATCTTTTCTCAATCTTACCTTGGTAATAAGAACGGACTTGCTTACTGGATAAAAAAAGAAAAAATTAAAAAAACCTATAAAAACAGGAAGCTTGTTTGTGTCTCTGATGCAGTAGGTGATGATTTAAAAACAAATATTTCTCTGCAACCAGCAGAAGTCCTGACTATTTACAATCCATTTGATTTTAAAGAAATCAAAGAAAAAGCAAATCAAGACAATCCTTACCACGGAATAGAGTATTTGCTACACGTTGGTCGTTTTCATGTGGTTAAACGCCATGACCGCCTTCTGGAAGCTTTTGCTAAAGCAAAACTTCCCTGTAAGTTACTGATCGTTGGCCAAG
Source organism: Photorhabdus australis DSM 17609 (assembly GCF_000711895.1). Lineage (GTDB taxonomy): Bacteria > Pseudomonadota > Gammaproteobacteria > Enterobacterales > Enterobacteriaceae > Photorhabdus > Photorhabdus australis. Next base: position 75,676 of record NZ_JONO01000012.1, on the reverse strand, counting down.
GTGAAGAACAAGCTGAATCAGAGATTAAACAGAAAATCAGTGAACTTAATCTTACCAATAAAGTTATCTTAGCTGGCTTTCACGCTAATCCTCTGCCTATTATTCGTGAAGCAAAAGCCGTCGTTATCAGTTCAGATAGTGAAGGTTTACCAACAGTTCTGATTGAAGCATTAATCTGTCACACACCGATTGTCAGCACTAAATGTCCCGGTGGTGCCATTGAAATTATGACGGGTGAATTAACACAATATTTATCTCAGCTCACGTCTGACTCGTTAGCTGAAAAAATGCAATTGATCTATAATCACCCCCCTGTAATTACTGAAGATATGTATAAGAAGTTTGATAGTGACCATATACTGCGACAATATGTGTCACTGATAGATAAACGCAACTTTTAAGACATCTAAGACATCAACCGTCTCTATCTTATACAGATATGCATTTTCACACTTTCCTTGAAGCAGTGTGATACTATTGGCGCTAATTTATATAAATGAATTTGATAGAATGTTATTGCGTTTATATCAGGTACTTCTCTACCTCATCCAACCTCTGATTTGGTTGCGTTTATTACTTCGCAGCCGCAAGGCCCCTGCTTACCGTAAACGCTGGGGTGAACGTTACGGTTTCTGTGCTGGTAAAGTTGCCGCTGGGGGCATCCTGCTTCATTCAGTTTCCGTCGGTGAGACGTTAGCGGCAATCCCTTTGGTTAGAGCGTTGCGTCACCACTACCCTTTTTTACCGATTACAGTGACTACGATGACTCCTACCGGCTCAGAGAGAGTTCTTTCTGCTTTGGGAAATGATGTTAATCACGTTTATTTACCTTACGATCTTCCTGGCTCCATGGAGCGTTTTCTCAATCAAGTTAATCCAAAGTTAGTGATCATTATGGAAACAGAGCTTTGGCCTAACCTCATTTTCCAACTTCATCGACGTAATATTCCTCTGGTGATTGCTAATGCCCGTTTATCTGCTCGTTCTGCTGCGGGATACCAAAAAATAGGCCATTTCGTAAAAACAATTTTGCACAAAATTACCTTGATTGCAGCCCAGAATCAGGAAGATGGTGAACGTTTCATTGAATTAGGTTTGAGACGCTCTCAATTGGCTATCACCGGCAGTTTGAAATTTGATATTTCAGTCACACCTGAATTGGCAGCTAAGGCGGTGACATTACGGCGCCAGTGGGCTGCTCGTCGTCCTGTCTGGATAGCCACGAGCACCCACGATGGAGAAGAGAGCTATATACTGGATGCTCATTGCAATTTATTGAAACAATTCCCAAATTTGCTACTGATTCTCGTACCACGCCATCCTGAACGTTTTGCTAAAGCTGAAGAGCTAACAAAGAAAGTCGGGTTAAGTTATATTCTGCGCAGTTCTGGAAAAATCCCCGAAGCCAATATCCAGGTTGTTATTGGCGATACAATGGGTGAACTGATGCTACTCTATGGTATTGCAGATCTGGCTTTTGTTGGTGGCAGCCTGGTTGAGCGTGGTGGACATAACCCGTTGGAAGCAGCAGCCCATGCCATTCCAGTGTTAATGGGTCCCCATACTTTTAACTTTAAAGCTATCTGCGCCAAATTGGATCAAGCTAATGGCCTGATTACCGTTACTGACAGCCAATCTCTATTCACCGAAATCAACAGCTTACTGACTGATGAAGATTATCGCTTGTACTATGGCCGCCACGCCGCAGAAGTATTGCATGAGAATCAGGGTACTCTTCAGCGTCTGCTTAAATTGCTGGAACCCTACCTCCCCCCACGGAGCCACTGAATGAGTAAGAGAAAACGTCTTTCCGTTGTAATGATTACCCAGAATTCAGCGGATCTGATTAGAGATTGTCTGGACTCAGTCAGTTGGGCTGATGAAATCATCGTGCTTGATTCTGGCAGTTCAGATGACACCTGCCAGATAGCACAGGCGATGGGCGCAAAAATATTTTCTAATACAAACTGGCCGGGATTTGGTCGCCAGCGCCAGCTAGCTCAGCAATATGCTTCTGGTGATTATATTTTTATGATCGATACTGACGAACGTGTAACGCCAGAACTGAGAGCATCTATAAAGCAAGTTCTGAACCACGCTGATAACAATAAAGTCTACAGCTGCGCCCGCCGAAATTTATTTCTTGGCCGCTTTATGAAACACAGTGGCTGGTATCCCGATAGAGTCCTCCGTCTTTATGCCCGTGATCGTTATCAATACAATGATAATCAGGTTCATGAATCGCTTGAAACCCATGGAGTTCCTGTTGTTATTTTGAAAGGGGATTTACTTCATCTTACTTGTCGTGATCTGATGGAATTTCAGAGAAAACAGCTAAATTATGCTAAAGCATGGGCCAAACAACGCCACGAACAAGGTAAACAATGCAGTTATTTTTCGATTTTCAGCCATACCTTTGGTGCTTTCGTTAAAACCTGGCTGTTGCGGGCTGGCTTTCTTGATGGTAAACAGGGACTAATACTGGCTATCGTTAACGCTCAATATACGTTTAATAAGTATGTCGCGTTGTGGGAAAAGAGACAGCAACAAGGGTAAAAATTAATGAAAACCAAAGCTATTTATCCCGGCACATTTGATCCTGTTACCTACGGACATATCGATATTGTTACCCGTGCTGCGGGTATGTTTGACCACGTTCTTTTTGCTATTGCTAACAGTACCAGGAAAAATCCGGTGTTTACTCTGGATGAACGCGTTGCCATGGCGAAAGAAGTAACCTCGCACCTGGATAATGTGGAAGTAGTGGGTTTTTGTGAATTGATGGCCAATTTCGCAAAGAAGCAACAGGCCAATATTCTTATCCGTGGTCTTCGTTCGGTGTCTGATTTTGAGTATGAATGGCAACTTGCAAATATGAACCGCCACTTTATGCCTGAATTAGAGAGTGTCTTTTTATTGCCATCACAAAATCTCTCGTTTATATCTTCGTCCTTGATTAAAGATGTCGCTCGTCACGACGGCGATATCTCATCATTCCTGCCAGAACCTGTTGCGCAAGCAATGCTAAAGAAATTAGGCAAAATAAGTTCCTGAACATTACCCGGGTTAGCAGGGATATTCCCTATCCCTACACTTCACCCGAACATCTGCATAAATTAATGCTGACAATGACGGCAAAAGAAAGTGCTACGCTGCCCAAGCTTAGTACTTTCTATTTTCTCACCACAAATCCGACATGGCTCACCGGCCCTGCCATAAACAAATAATTCCTGAGCAAAATAGCCCGGTTTACCGTCAGATTGTAGGAAATCCCTAAGCGTCGTCCCACCTTGTTCAATAGATCGTTGCAGAACCTTTTTAATGGTTTTTACCAATAAATACGCTTCACGCTCAGTCAACGTATGTGCCAAGCGCTCAGGTTGAATATGAGCAGTAAACAACGCTTCGTTCGCATAGATATTACCGACGCCTACAACTAACTTGTTATCCATTAGCCAAGGCTTAATTGATGTTTTTTTATTACTAGATCGGGCGTAGAGATAAGCGCCATTAAAATCATCAGAAAGTGGCTCAGGTCCCAAATGAGTCAATACTGAACACCGATTGAGGTCATTACTCCATAGCCATGCACCAAATCGTCTGGGATCGGTATAACGCAAGACCTTACCATCAGCCATGACTAAATCCACATGATCATGTTTTTCCGCAGGGCGCTCCTCTAACAGGATCCGCAAGCTGCCCGACATACCCAAATGGATAACAATCCAACCCTCCGCTAGCTCAATCAGCAAATATTTAGCCCGTCGTTGAACACTGAGTACAAGCCGGTCACTCAGCGTCATAATTTCTTCCGCAACTGGCCAACGCAGCCGCCCATTTCTGACCACCGCATACTGAATTACGTTTCCTACCAGATGTGGTTCTATTCCTCTCCGGCTGGTTTCTACCTCTGGTAGTTCTGGCATGATGATAACTCCTGTATTATGTATATGTTTAAACTCTATTGCATCTCAGCAGATTAAGATAATATTTTTGTGTATCATTTCCAACCAAACTCAACAGGAATGAAAACAGATTGATGAATATGTTTGATATTAAAAATTGCAACAAAAAATCCTTATGGAACTTATCCATCATTGGAATTTATATAGTCCTTGTTTATCTGCCTGATATAACAAGATATAAAAATCTGGTTCTTGTTCTGATTGGCATTACAACATTGACCTACCTGGTAACGGATTTTCGTCAAGTGATACGCTCTATGCGCAATTCATTGTTTCTGTCTATTCTGTTATTCACCTTAGCAATGTTCTATTCAGTGGCAATTTCAGTCGATCCCACATTGAGCTTTCAAGAGATGAATAAGCCCATTTTGAATGGGCTATTACTGTTCAGTTTTACTTTCCCTGTTGTATTGTACAAAGAGAATAAAGAAAGCATTGCCAAGATGATTCTATACTCATTTGTCATTGGAATGTTGGCAATATGCCTGACTGATATTGGTAAATACATTATCAACTATAGTAAGAGTGAAATACCTTTGATCAATTTCGACCACCGGGAATTTTCTTATGGTTTTATTTTCTATTTCCCCATCCTACTTTGTACCTGGGCATTGTGGAAAAAACATACCTTGACGAGTTGGTTGATACTGGCTGTTGCTTCGGCTATCAGTTTGTTTTTGTTATTAGGTACCTTAGCCCGTGGTGCTTGGGTAGCTGTTACTGTTATAACTGTCTTTATCATCATTATTAATCGGGAATGGAAACTAACTATAATGGCGAGTTTAATCCTTAGCTTTTCAGTTATCCTTTCTCACACTGCGACAATAACTAATGAAAATACTAAATTACTATTTTGGAAGCTGACTCAAACTGATAGCAGCCATCGATATACTAATGGTGTACAAGGTTCCGCTCTGACTTTAATTATGGAAAACCCAATTAAGGGCTACGGTTATGGCAACAAAGTCTACCATAAGGTTTACAATGAGCGAGTTGCTGATTATCCAGACTGGATATTTCGTGCATCTATCGGCCCCCACAATATCTTTCTGGCACTCTGGTTTGCAGGTGGAATAATCGGCCTAATCACAACTTTACTGATGACCATCTCCGCACTGTATACTGGTAGCCATATTATTAGCCGTAACAATGGCATAATAAAGCAGGCAGGCATTATTCTATTAACTGGATTTATCGGATTGTTTATTGTCCGCGGGGCTTTTGAAAATACCTATATTAATGAGATAGGTATTTTATTGGGTTTGATGATTGCACTGTATAAAAAGAAAAGTGAATAATCAGATACCGCGGTCATCTCATGAGTGACTTCATATAACTACCATAACACCGATTATTATGCAGAAATATCCTTTGATATTGTCTGCATAATAAGCTTGGCTCGCTGATCCCAATTAAAGTGTCCTGTTACTAACATTTTTGCATAACTGGTCTGTGCTTTAATCTTTTCCGGATTAGCTCTCAATAACCGAATCTGCTGAGCAAAACTTTCCGCATTCTCACTGTCAGCAAAACTAACTGCATTTTCATCAACCACATCACGAATAGAAGGAAAGTCAGAAATAACCACAGGTTTACCCATCGCCATATACTCGAATAATTTTAGTGGTGAGGTATAACGACTGCCAATACTAGTCTTAGTTAATGGCAACAGGCAAATATCATTATCTGCAATCATCTGAAAACGTAATTGAGGTTGAATGAATCCCCAAAAATTAACTCTGTTACAAACACCAAGCTGCTGAGCAATCCGCTGTAATTGTTGAATTTGTTCTGGCTCACCACCCGCAATATTCAGCACTGCATTTTCAAGATAAACCATCGCTTCAATCGCCGTTGGAACCCCCTTCCAACGATGCAAGCTTCCCAGATAAAGGAGCTGGGTTGGTAATGCATGGTCAGTTGATACTCGTTTATCTGATGATATCGACCCCACAGCCAACATATCTACACCATCCGGTGCAACAACAATTGGTGTGCTGACATTATATTCACTGATAATATCATCACTCAGTAACGACGTCAGCACAAAAATAACCCTGGACTGACTATAAACAAAGCGCTCGGTTTCTTTCAGTTTCTGATATTTACACTGATTTTTATTTTTACTCAAATCATGTGATTCTTTAAATGACTGAGCAAAAATTTCATGACTTTCGAAAAATAAAGGAACTTCTGGATGTTCACATAATAGATATTTTGCCATTTTCAAATTACGGGTAAAAACCGCATCTACATTGTTCTTTTTCAACCAACAGGAAACTTGAAAATAGAACATCTTTTGCGTATTGAGCGGAAAGTACCACTTACGCCGGATATCGCGTAAAGGCATCAGTTTAGCTGATGATGGTAATGTGCGCCCAAGTATCTCCTCAGCAGTATTTGTACCCTCTGGTGTAACCAGATACACATCAGCACCCTGACGGGCAAATGCGTCAACATTCTGTAGGATTTGTAATGATGCCACCCGATAATCAGGAACCGGATAGGGGTCGATATAGGCAATCTTCATTATTTATCTATTGCTTTTAGTAAACGATTTGCTGAATGCTCCCAGGTATACATTATTTCAATCCGCTGACGAGCCTTCCTTCCCATTTTTTGCCCTCTGTCTGGCTGAGACAATAAAACATTAACCGCATCGACAATGGCTGAAGCATCCCCTGGTGTGACCAAAATACCTGAATTATTTTCATTACCGACAACTTCAGGTATGCCTCCGATATAACTGGCAATAACAGGTCTGCCACACGCCATCGCTTCCGCAATCGTGATCCCAAACGCTTCATCACCAACACTAGGAAAAATCCCCGCGTCACCAGCAGAATAATATTCAGGCAATTGATCATGCCCTACTGGCGGATGGAAGATCACTTGTTCTTCCAGTCTCAGTGCTGCAACCCGTTTCTTCAAACGTTGCAAATCTTCACCCGCACCGATAATCAACAACTTAACATCTTTACCCTGTAGCTGAGACATTGCATCAATGGCCACATGCATACCTTTCCAGCCAACCAGACGCCCAGCAAAAGTTAGCAAAAATGTTTTATCACTGATCCCAAGACGCGTTCTGACAGAAGAGTCAATCAGCTTGAACTTATTAGTATCAACACCGTTGTAAATAACCTGCGGAAATTGTTTAAAATGGTGCTGAATCTGCCAGGCATTAAAATGGCTACATGCCACCCAAGCTGAAATTTTCTTACTCAGCCTCCTGTCCCCCTTGAAGAAGCTGGTTCCACCACTCATATAGCAAAACTTAGTACGACTCTCTTTTGGCATCATTCGTGGCCAAAAAAAATCAAACGGCTTAGTTAGAATAATCCAGTCAAAATCTTCAGCAATGACAGCATGGCGGGCATGGCGGGCAAATGAATAACGTTCAACAATACGCTGAAAACGTCGGCCAATATTAATCACCTTTTCTCTAGGAGTGAATGGAAAAGTATGGATATGTATAGCTCTATCACCGAGATCTGGCTGAACATCACCCTCCCCACCAAAAATATGAATTTCATGGCCTACATCAGTCAGCGCTTTCGCTAGCTCCCAAACTGCCGTCTGAATACCACCGTAAGACATCGTCACAGTGACATCAACTAAACCTATTTTCATCTTGCTGTTATCCCTAATGACTGAGTTTCTAGTAACTTTTGAGTTGCCTGCCAGACTTGCTCAACAGATATAACAGACATCAAGTCTTCACGTGTAGCTTGCATATAGTCAACCGGATGCTCAATAACCTCTAGATGTGGGTGCTGTTGAGGCGCTAAAAAGCGGCCAGGATGAAAACTGTGATACATAGCAACCATTGGAATACCTAACGCACCAGCTAAATGTGTCGGCCCTGTATCAACACCAATGTACAAATTAAGTTTACTCATCACTGCTGCATTCTGCCGCATAGTCAGTTTACCAGCCAGTGAAGTACATTTTTCAATACCTAGTCTTTCTGCCAGTGATTGTGCAGCAATTTCACCGTCAGTACTGCCTAATAACACAATATGCGAATGTGGATAATGGTTATAAATGTATTGAGCCAATTTATAAAAATGTTCAACTGGCCAGTCACGATAGGCTTTTGCCGGGAAACTTTGTAACTGAAAACCAATCAACAATACATTATCCAAATGCTGCTGTTGCATAAAATTGTTGGCAAAACACAATTCCTCTTTACTGACACAGTAATTTAACTGCCAGTTACTCACTTCAACTCCTATTGCCTTGGCAAGCATGGCTCGTTCCTGCTGAGCTGGCATTAACTGCTCTGGCTTTTTTACCTCCAGCCAATCAGGTTGCAATGAAAACTTATCTGAAAATGAAACTGTTAAGCGTGATTTACGCTTCGCATATTGCAATAAAGGTTTGTCGTCGCCATATACTAAAGCTATATCATAATGTCTACGGATAAACCAGCGACACCATTTTGCCTTACTTTTCGAAAAAGCAATTAATTTATTGATATCACTTATGTTTTCCAAGATCTGCTTAGTTCTTTTATGCGCCATAACATCAATATTCACACCAGGCCATTTCTGTTTTAACGCACGAATAACCGGCGTCACCAGTAAAGTGTCACCGAAACGTGCTATAACAATGACCAGAATATTTTCGATTTGCATAAGACAATTATCTGATTAATCTGCTATAAAATTCAACAAAATACACAAAAATCTATGTTATATGCTCTTGATAGAGATAGGGTAAATTAAATTAACAATAGATTTAAAAATAAATTAATATCAATCAGTTAAGCGTCATTCAAAACTATAAACCAAAGAATAACGCCTAAAAAATCATTAAATTATGTTAACAATTCTTCCCTTTAATGCTGTGAAAAAAGATCTTTTCCATTTTATCCAACATATTATCCATTCCAAATAAAGCAACGGCTCGCTCTAATGAAGAATGACTGAATTGCAAACGCAGTTCATTATTACGAATCAACAACTCTAAACTTTCTGTCAATAGCTCTGCATTTCTGGGTTCCACAATATAACCGGTTTCACTGTCAATTACTGCTTCAGTAATTGCACCAACGGAGGTCGATACAACCGGTATCCCACACGCCATTGCTTGCATAATTCCTTGTGGCACACCTTCATTACCAAAAGAAGGTAATGCAAATAAATCCATCGCATTCAAACAATCAGGAACATCCTGACGATTACCTAAAAAAATGACACTATCTGATAAACCTTCTTGCTTCACTAAAGGTTCCAGTGATTTACGTTGTGGACCATCACCAACAAACAAAAGCTGCCAGTCAGGATATTTCTGGTGCAGAACTTTCCAGCTTTCTAACAGATAGCGATGCCCTTTCCAAGTCCTCATGGTCGCAACAACACCTAATGTCGGTTTATCCTTTATACCAATCCGCTGACGGCAAACTTTCTTATCTTCCGGTCGGAAACGATCTAGATTGATTCCGGTAGGCACTGATGTCATATGCTGTAATGGATAACGATTACTGACATGCAAATGTTGACGTAGTTTTTCACCTGTAGTCGCAATATGCCGGCACGCTTTGAGATACAACCAACGGGTTGTTATTGAATTGGATACATTGGTAGAAACATGCCTGGTTCTAACCATTGGCGGCATATGCCTTAACGTTGCACAAGCCACAGCAACCAACCATGAATCTGTCGAACTATGTGTATTAATAATGTCAAACTGACGGCCTTCTTTCTTTAACCAATTACGCATAGCAAGAAAGCAAAATAAACGTTTTTTCTCAATAGGCAAAGCGACAACTGGAACACCATAAGATTTTGCTTCGCGGTAGATATTAGAATTAGGACAACAGACAATAACCACCTTATGTCCACGTTTTATCATCCCTTGGGATTCTGTCAGAATACGAATTTCCTGACCTCCCCAACCGCAAGAAGATTCCGTATGTAAAATATTGAGTTTTTCTTTAGTCATTTCTGTTCTATATCCAGCCTGCCGGAAGGCGTTAGTATAGCGAAACAACATCTTACGTCTACGAATAACAGGATATATATGAAATGCTGAGAAAAAGGAGAGAATATCTGTTTTAAAATTCTTCAAACAACAAAAAACCCGGCCTAAGCCGGGTTTTTATCAAATCAACCAAAATTATTTAATCTTAGCTTCTTTGTACATGACATGCTGACGAACAACTGGATCAAATTTTTTCATTTCCAGCTTCTCAGGCATGGTGCGCTTGTTCTTCGTAGTGGTATAGAAGTGACCAGTACCAGCTGAAGAAACCAGCTTGATTTTATCGCGAATACCTTTAGCCATTTTTCAGCTCCTTAGTACTTCTCACCGCGGGTACGAAGCTCAGCCAGAACTGCATCGATACCCTTCTTATCAATCACACGCATACCTTTAGCAGATACACGCAGAGTTACAAAGCGCTTCTCGGACTCAACCCAGAAACGGTGGGAATGCAGGTTAGGCAGAAAACGACGCTTAGTCGCATTTAATGCGTGAGAGCGGTTGTTACCACTCATTGGGCGTTTGCCAGTAACTTGGCAGACTCGGGACATGTCTATTCTCCAAAAATCAAATCAGCTCGAGCTTTGTATTGGGTATGGCCGCCTCGTCAGGCTTAGGAGCCCATCTCAGCATATTCTACTGAAAAGACTCACGTTTACTCAGAAAATGTGCTGAGATAGGCTCTTCTCGCCAAACCAAAGATCCTCAAAGGTGGCGTAGTATACGCCCTCAATCGCTGACGCTCAAGTCCCGCACAACTAAAGATCCGCAAGGATCTTGAAAAAGTTAGACTAAATCCATCCCCTCTCAGCAAATGAGACACAACATTGTCGACCAATAACAAGATGATCCAGCACCTGTATACCAACCAGATTACAGGCATCAATGACTTTATCCGTGACAATCTTATCTGCCAAGCTTGGCTCTGCATGACCTGATGGATGATTATGTGCCAAGATAATGGATGAAGCATTCACCTTTATCGCCGATCTGACAATTTCACGAGGATGAACTTCAACTTTATTGATTGTGCCTTTAAACATCTCCTCATGGCAGATAACTTTGTTTTGATTATTGAGAAACAACACAACAAATATTTCCCTGTCACGCCCTGATAACAAGTTCTGCAAATATTCTCGGGTTACACTTGGGCTACTCATAATATCTTCATGTATGAACTGGCTGGAGAAAAAACGCTTTGCCAGTTCTGCAATAGCTTGCAGTTGCGCGTATTTAGCTAATCCCATACCTTTATGAGAACAAAAAGTGTCATAATCAGCAGAGAGTAAATGGTATAAAGACCCAAACTCTTTCAGCAGAAATTCAGCCATCCGTAAAACAGGAAGACCTCGAGTTCCGGTACGCAGAAAAATAGCCAGTAACTCAGCATCTGTCAGAGAAACCGAGCCATAGGCCAGCAATTTTTCTCTGGGAGCTAAATTCGAATATATTTCTTCTGTATTTTCAGCCACATCAACTGCCATATATTCATCTCCCAGCTTTGTTCATCTGATATAAACAGTATTCCATGTCTCAAAAATAGGAGCGAATGTCATCTTCAAGAGCTGCGTAGCCGCTCGCAAACTTATTCTTTTTTACTATCAAAACTCAGACTATCCTCAACTCTGCAATCTCTTGTGATAAAATCCAAAACCCTTTCAACTTATATTCGGACAATCATGATGGCAGGACTTTCCGGCAAACAGATTGTGCTCGGTATCAGCGGAGGGATCGCCGCTTACAAAACTCCCGAGTTAATACGCCGTTTGCGTGATCGCGGTGCGCAGGTCCGTGTAGTGATGACGCCGGCAGCAGAAGCATTTATTACCCCACTGACATTGCAGGCAGTTTCCAGTTACCCCGTTTCCGATGATCTATTAGACCCAGCAGCAGAAGCCGCTATGGGGCACATTGAACTTGGCAAATGGGCGGATCTCATTATCCTTGCCCCTGCTACTGCGGATTTACTCGCTCGCTTGGTGGCGGGTATGGCTAATGATCTGTTGACAACTGTTTGTCTGGCTACCACTGCCCCCATTGCGGTAGTTCCTGCGATGAATCAGCAAATGTTTCGTGCTCAAGCAACACAACATAATCTCAAGATTCTTGAAGAACGGGGGGGGCTCCTGTGGGGCCCAGACAGTGGCAGCCAGGCTTGTGGTGACGTTGGCCCTGGTAGAATGCTGGACCCAATGGCGATTGTCGAACTGGCCGAACAACATTTTCAAGCAAACCAAGATTTAGCCCAGCTAAAACTTGCTATTACCGCCGGACCAACTCGTGAAGCACTGGATCCAGTCCGCTTTATCAGCAATCATAGCTCCGGCAAAATGGGATTTGCTATTGCCCAAGCAGCTGCAACACGTGGCGCAGAAGTTACCCTTATTACAGGCCCGGTTAATTTACCGACACCACCGGGTGTTAAGCGAATAGACGTAACCAGTGCCTTAGAAATGAATGAACAAGCACTGATAGTAGCCAGTTCACAGAACATTTTTATTGGTTGTGCCGCCGTTGCAGATTACCGCGCTAAACAAATTGCCGCTGAAAAAATTAAAAAACAGGGTGATGAGATCACTTTCACCCTGATCAAAAACCCGGATATTGTTGCTAATGTAGCGGCAATGCCCAAAAACCGTCCTTTTGTTGTTGGATTTGCAGCTGAAACCCAGAATGTGGAAGAATACGCACGAAAAAAACTGAACCAAAAACATTTGGATCTGATTTGTGCGAATGATGTATCCCTTACTGGCCACGGCTTTAACAGCGATACTAATGCATTACATTTGTTCTGGCATGAGGGGGGCGTCCGCTTACCCCATAGTAATAAATTATTACTCAGCCACCATTTATTAGACGAGATAGTCAGACGCTATGATGAAAAAAATCGACGTTAAAATCCTTGACCCACGTATCGGGAAGGAATTTCCTCTGCCAACTTACGCCACCCCAGGTTCCGCCGGTTTAGATTTGCGGGCTTGCCTTGATAAAGCAGTAGAACTGGTACCTGGACAGACTGAACTTCTTCCGACCGGCCTTGCCATTCATATTGGCGATGAACAACTGGCGGCCGTTATTCTGCCTCGTTCGGGCCTTGGGCATAAGCATGGCGTCGTTTTGGGTAATCTGGTTGGCTTGATTGATTCCGATTATCAAGGCCAACTTATGGTTTCGGTCTGGAACCGTGGTGATAAAGCTTTTACTGTCGAACCGGGCGAACGTATCGCTCAAATGGTTTTCGTGCCTGTCGTTCAGGCTGAATTCAATTTGGTAGAAGATTTTGCAGCCAGTGAAAGAGGCTGCGGTGGTTTTGGCCATTCCGGTCGCCAATAACTCTCTGTAAAACCTATACCCATAGATTTCAATTTGCAGCGCGGCGGCAAATGAACGCATCCCCAGTCACATAGATAACTATGTGACTGGGGTAAGTGAAAGCAGCCAACAAAGCAGCAATTTGAAGGATGAAGGGTATAATACCGTTCATCCATTATCATATCCTTTGCTCAAATATCATTGAGCAAAGGGTTGTTGATTTGTTTTGCTGCTCTTAGCAGGGAGTCCTATCCAACATGGCAGAAAACGAAAATACGAAGAAGAAAAACAGGCGCGAGGAAATCTTGCAGGCTTTAGCGCATATGTTACAGTCCAGTGATGGTAGCCATCGGATAACTACCGCTAAACTGGCCGCCAATGTGGGTGTTTCCGAAGCCGCGCTCTACCGGCATTTTCCCAGTAAAACCCGGATGTTTGACAGTCTGATTGAGTTTATTGAAGACTCATTAATTTCACGGATTAACCTAATTCTGCAAGACGAAAAAGATACCATTGCTCGTATTCGCCTGATATTAGCGTTGATTCTAGGTTTCTCAGAAAAAAACCCGGGGCTGACTCGTATCATGACAGGCCATGCTCTAATGTTTGAACAAAACCGACTGCAAGAGCGTATAAATCAGTTGTTTGAACGAATTGAAGTACAGCTCCGTCAAGTTTTGAAAGAGAAAAAATTACGTGATGGGCAAGGTTTCAGTTATGATGAGTCGCTGTTAGCCGCCCAATTACTGGCATTTTGTGAAGGTATGCTATCACGCTTTGTCCGCTCAGAATTCCACTATCGTCCAACACAGGAGTTTGAAGCGCGCTGGCCATTATTACGGGCTCAGTTACAATGATTTATTCTACTACTCACCCCGCCCGTTATTGGGCGAGGGCTTTTTTTTAAAGCTGACTGTCAAACACCATACTGCTCACGATATGCTTCCACTGCATCCAAATGCTGTTTCATTTCTGGCTGACCACCTAAATAATTAATCAAATCATTCAAGGTAATAATAGAAGACACTTTACAGTTGTAATCTCTTTCAACTTCCTGAATTGCCGAAATTTCACCATTCCCACGTTCCTGACGATCAAGACAAATCATCACACCAGCAAGAGTCGCACTATGCTGCTTAATAATCTCCATAGATTCACGGATAGCAGTACCTGCCGTAATAACATCATCAACCAGTATGACATTGCCTTTAAGTGGACTACCGACTAAAACTCCACCTTCACCATGATTTTTCACTTCCTTGCGGTTAAAACAATATGGCATATCAATATCATAGTGCTCTGCCAGTGCAACCGCCGTTGTTGTTGCGATTGGGATACCTTTGTAAGCAGGTCCGAATAACAAATCACATTGAATACCACTATCCAATAATGCTGCCGCATAAAAACGCCCGATTAACGCCAAATCACGCCCAGTATTAAACAACCCGGCATTAAAGAAATACGGGCTTTTTCGTCCTGATTTCAGGGTAAATTCCCCAAACTTTAATACCTGTTTTTTTAGCGCAAGCTCGATAAATTCGCGCTGATAGGCTTTCATTGGTGTCTCTCCTCTCTACTTAGTTCTGATTATCGCCATATAACAGGCACAAAAAAGGCGACTATTACGTCGCCCCGAGCAACTGAACTATTTTAACGCGGTTCTCTGCGCTGCAAAAATGGTCTCTAGTCCCCCTTTAGCAAGGGATAATAAGGACAACAATTCATCATGACTGAATGGCTCGCCTTCTGCTGTGCCTTGCACTTCAATCATCCGACCATCTTCCATCATCACAACATTCATATCAGTTTCAGCCGCTGAATCTTCCACATATTCCAAATCACAACGACCTTCGTTATCCACAATACCAACAGAAACCGCAGCAACCATTGATTTCAGCGGATTCTCTTTCAATTTGCCCGCGTCAACCATTTTATTCAGCGCATCAACTAGCGCTACACAAGCACCAGTAATAGAAGCAGTACGGGTACCGCCATCAGCCTGAATGACATCACAATCCAGAGTAATGGTATATTCACCCAATTTTTTCAGATCAACCGCAGCACGCAGTGAACGGGCAATCAGACGCTGGATTTCCATGGTACGCCCGCCTTGTTTGCCTCTCGCGGCTTCACGAGCATTCCGGCTATGGGTAGAGCGCGGTAACATACCATACTCAGCCGTAATCCAACCTTGTCCTTGACCTTTCAAGAAACGGGGAACACCCTCTTCAACGGATGCATTACATAACACCTTGGTATCCCCAAACTCCACCAGAACCGAGCCTTCCGCGTGTTTAGTGTAATGACGAGTTATAGTGATAGGACGCACTTGCTCTGCCGCTCTTCCTGCTGGGCGCATGGTGTTATCTCCGTTGTTAAATCATTATTGGGGGCGCATTATACGGCCTAACGGGTCTAATGCCTATCCTACATCTACGACGAGCGTTATAATCCCCAATCTTTTGTTTAAATGGGAACGAATCATGATTCGTAGTATGACTGCTTTCGCACGGCGAGATATCAAAAGTGAATGGGGAAATGCAGCTTGGGAACTGCGCTCCGTTAATCAGCGTTATTTAGAGACTTATATCCGCCTGCCAGAACAATTCAGAAGTTTAGAACCGGTGATCCGTGAGCGTATTCGTTCCCGCCTGACTCGCGGAAAAGTTGAGTGCAACCTACGTTTTGAACTGGACTCACGCGCTCAGGGAGAACTCATCTTAAATGAAACCCTGGCAAAACAATTGGTGAATGCAGCAAATTGGATCAAGCAACAGAGTAATGAAGGTGAAATTAATCCCGTTGATATTCTGCGCTGGCCAGGTGTTATGGCAGCGGAAGAGCAAGATCTGGATGCTATCAGTACCCAATTGTTGAAAGAATTGGACACAACACTGGATGCTTTTATTCAAAGCCGTGAAACCGAAGGCACCGCACTTAAGACGATGATTGAACAACGTCTGGATGCTGTTACCGAAGAAGTCCGCAAAATTCGCCAGCAGATGCCTGAAATTATGCAATGGCAACGGGAACGCCTGCATACCAAACTGGAAGAAGCCCAGGTACAGCTTGAAAATAATCGTCTTGAACAGGAGTTAGTGCTGCTTGCTCAACGCCTTGATGTAGCAGAAGAATTGGATCGCCTGGACGCTCACGTCAAAGAAACTCGCAACATCCTGAAGAAAAAAGAGGCCGTTGGCCGCCGTCTGGATTTTATGATGCAGGAATTCAACCGCGAATCTAACACGCTTGCCTCCAAATCCATCAATGCCGATATCACTAATTCCGCTATCGAATTAAAGGTGCTGATTGAGCAGATGAGGGAACAAATTCAAAATATTGAATAGGGTTTCTTAGCACTTCAGAGAAAACCATAAAGCCAGATATATATTGTTATATCTGGCTTTTTTACTATCAAAGCATTGCAGAACGAATCACAGTAGCGCATGATTAGTGGGTACACCTTAGATGGTATGACAAGCTCGTCAATAAATCAGATGGCGATACCAAAGTCAGGAACATCAAAATTAGAATGGGAAGATACTTGTGATGGCGTGATCCAAAGACCCCATCTAGATATCTGCGTAGCTTAGCGTGCAATTGGTGGCGTTGTATGAAGATATAAAAAGCCGCACTTAAAGATAATCCGTACTGAGATCCCTGCTGTTGAATAAACACCCAAAAGATGTACAATTTATGTACATCTTTGGAGATATATTATGCGTACATACACCTCAACCCAAGCGCGAGCCAATATTTCAGAAGTGTTGGATGCTGCTACCCACGGCGAACCAGTTGAAATTACTCGTCGAGACGGCAGCTCAGCAGTCGTTATCAGTAAAACAGAATTCGAGGCATACCAGAATGCCAAACTGGATGCAGAGTTCGACTCGATTATGCAGCGTCATGGGCATACGGTAGAAGCTCTGACAAACCGATGATATGGGTCAGCGGACAGGAAATTATCGCTTTTCATGACCGTATATTGCAGCGGCTTCCCGGCGTTGCTGGACACTCATCTATCGAGTGCAAAACCGAACACACTACGAAGGCATAACAGACATTTTTGAACTTGCAGCCACCTACTGGGTTGCTATTGCTCGCGGTCATATCTTCAATGATGGTAATAAACGCACTGCTTTTTTTGTTACCATGACTTTTCTCTACCGCAACGGTATCAAAATCCGTGATAACGACAATACGTTGGAAAATTTAACGGTAGATGCAGCTACGGGTGAGAAAACCGTTGACCAGTTGGCGCAGCACCTACGCAAACTGGTGGACTATTCTCACCCAAGCTGTAATCCATGATAACGGCCCATTTTTTTGAGAATGTAAGGAACACCTCGTTCAGATGGGTACACAAGGGTGTCCCTCTAGAAAATACTGAATAACACAAGACCAGTATTCATGCGGGTTTAAGCCTGATACTCAATGAAAAGATTCGTCACAAATTACAGAAAACCAGAAAGCTCGTATAATCGCGAGCTTTTTTAATAGCATAGCCTTGACTCTACCAACGGTCAGATGCTCCCCCACCTCCACTGGAACCACCACCACCGCTAAAATCATTACCAGAACTACTGCTTGAACTACCACCGTCGTAGAAATCACTACCAGAACTGCTGCTTACACTAACACCATCAGACTTTCTTCTTCTTTTTCTTCTGCTATTACGAGACCCACTATTCGATATCTTAGCGATCCCGACTAGCTGTCTACCGGTAAATGCCGCAGCGAACGCGAAAAACATCATCAGAATAAACGTAGATATCAAAAAGATGCTGAAATAACTCATAAAATTACTTACGGGAGCAGCCCCCATAAGATCCATCAATAAAGCAGAGACGGCAATAGTTAGACCACACATTGATGCCCGGCCAAACAGAGTACGTCGCCGAAATACCAAATTTGGCAGCAATATCATACCCAAAAACCAGAAAACAAACTTAAGGGAACCAATATTGATTATATCGCCAGGATTAGCCGCCACACTGCCCATATCCCCCACTTCATTCGATATTGGTTGACCATTCAACAGCAACGTAATCGCATTAATACCGAGACTAATGCCCGCATAATAATCCTCCTGCTTAAAAGCTGGCCCCACATCATTACGCAAAATTCGTCCCGTTTGAATATCGGTCAATTCACCCTCAAGACCATAGCCAACTTCAAAACGCATTCTATGATCATTCAATGCAATCAAAAAAAGCACACCATTATTCTGCTCTTTACTTCCCAGCTTCCATTGCTCAAATACCCGCGTTGCAAACTGCTCAATAGAGTCACTACCCGTCGTCGGTAAAATTAAAACTGCCATCTGTACGTGGGTTTGTGTTTCTAAGTTCTCAAGTTGACGAGTGAGATGGTGATGTTCATCTGGCGTCAGAATTTGGGATACATCCATAACGCGTTGGGTTAATAAGGGTACCTCGATAGTGTGTGCAGATACACTCCCCACCACAAGATACAGCAACAACATAACGATATGTTTCATATAAACCACCAAATTCTTTTAATGATATGCAACCCCAAAGTCGACTGTCGGCACCTGAGAAACTACATCTTCATTCGCAGATAAAAAATTAACCTTTGCATGGTAACCCATCAATTTCGCCATCAATACGCCAGGAAACTGACGAATTAACGTGTTGTATTGCTGAACAGCGACTACATAGCGCCCACGTGCCACCGCAATGCGGTTTTCAGTACCTTCAAGCTGAACCATCAAATCACGATATAACGAATCAGCTTTCAATTCCGGGTAATTCTCACTAATGATATTCAAACGTGATAACGTGCCAGTCAGCGTTTGTTGTGATTGCTGCCACTGCTGAAGTGCTCGTAAGTCATCCGGTTTATGTTGTAACGCGGCAGTCGCTGCCATAGCGTTGGCTCGTGCTTTAGTTACCGCTTCCAGAACACTCGCTTCGTGGCTTGAGTAACCTTTTACCGTTGCCACCAGATTTGGTACCAGATCAGCCCGACGTTGATACTGATTTAGTACTTCAGCCCAACTTGAGTTAACTTTTTCATCACTGGATTGGATATCGTTATATCCACAGCCAGAAAGCATAAAAACAATAATAAATAACAATGGATAACGTAACATTAAATATCCTTAACCATAATAAGCTTCAAGATATCTCTGCTTTTTCGCCGATAATGACCCTAGTATTCATGAATATTCTGCATAAATTTGATCTACATGCTTCATACTAACAATCCTATTATCAAATAAAAAACAGGTTTGCTGAATCTGGCCGGAGAATTCAACAACGTATCGAAGGTTTGCAAGATTATGGGCGTATCGGGAATATCATGCATTGAGGGCCAGCCTGTTATGTGATGGACGTTCTATGCCATTGATAAGCCAAATTGTCCCCCCCCAAAAAAATTTACTACCTGACACTCAACTTCAAGCTTTGCCAAATATTTACTTATATGTGCTTCCTAAACTGTGTATTGACTCAATTCATTACTATCTTTAGTCATCAGCTGCACCAGTTTCGGATGTACAAATAGCTTTTCTTTCCCGGCCTGAATTTCTTGTAATACTCCAATATCACACAGCTGTTTTAAATAGACTGAAGCTGTTTGCCGTTTGGCGATATTATTCGCCACCAAATTACTAATACGGCAATAAGGTTGTTCAAATATCACCTGTATCAATTCATGGCTATAAACTTTAGGCAAGCTCTGTTTTATATACTCGCTGGTGTATTCAATCAGCACCCTTACTGCTGCGATTTTATCAGCGGTCCATTTCGCAGTTTGCTCTACCGCAGCCAACATATAAATTATCCACTCTTCCCATTTGCCAACAGCAGTAACTTGAGTGAGCAATCGATAATAATCACTTTTATGTTGTACGATGTATCGGCTTAAATAGAGAATTGGCAGCGTTAAAAGCTTTCGATCAATGAGATAGAGGATATTAATGATACGGCCAATACGCCCATTACCATCAGTAAATGGATGAATAGCTTCAAACTGGTAGTGAGCAATAGCCATTTTGATTAGTGGATCAATACCATCTTCCTCATGTAGAAACTGCTCCCAGTTGCTGAGCAAATCGCGGATGTGAGTCTCACCCACTGGTGGCGTATAAATAATTTCACCAGTTGCCTGACTACTAAGCGTTGTACCGGAAACTTTGCGAATATTCATATCAGTAGCTTTTAGTCGGCTACAAACTTCAATAGCTGTATTCATGCATAGTGGCCGCCGAGTTAATTGTATGAACCCTTCGCAAAGTGCAGTACGGTAGCGTAGTACTTCTTTTGTTACAGGATCAGCCAAACTGTCTTCTTGTGCATATTGGAACAATTTGTCCGAAGTGGTGACAATATTTTCGATTTCCGAGCTGTCTTTTGCTTCCAGCAGTGGCAACAAGTTAATAAGTAACCCCTGATTAGGCAACAATTCACCTGCTTGTTTAAGCTCAGCCAGCGCAGCTCTGGCGGGTATACAAGCTTTTAATACTGCAATGGACTCCATCACTTTTGTGGTCGGCGGCAATAAGGGAATAGCATTAAAGGGAACATCGGGCTGCCATGTCATGTTTATATTTCCTATTTTTTTCGACACGTTGCGAGTATATGTTGACGGCATCAACACGTAAAGATTTTATGTCGATAAAATTAGTAAATTTCGACACATGTTAACGATATGTCGATAATATCGACGTGTCATCAACAAGCGGCGATATCTTTATTAGCATCTGACGATATCTGTAATTTTCACTGGTTCACGGCGCTGTGCTTATCGCATAACTTGACCATATTCAACAGGAATAATGGGATATCTTTGGCAACACCAGCCGGATTAAACGACTCTGCTACTTTCTCTGTTGCCTTCTCCGTTAAACATAAAAAACAGTGCACCAGTCAATAATATCAACCCACCACATATTATTAAAAGAGATTGAACACTAATATAATCAGCAACTGGACCAAACAACACCATACCTAATGGCAAAGAACAGGACATAGATATTTGGACTAAACTAAATACCCTCCCCATCATCTCAGGTTTAACCTTTTCCTGAAAAGTTGCTACTATCGGTGCGTTAAAACAAGGCATTATCATGCCCAAAAAGACGTTTAATGCCAGATAAAGCGGGAACCAATACGCGTAGCCAAGAGCAATCGTAAATATACCAGAAAGCGCGCAAGCTACTGCTGTTATACGCAGTTTATTTTTATATTCATTCAAAAAAGAAATCAGCAATCCGCCTAAAACTGCTCCCGCACTAAATGTCACTTCATTAATCGCTAAACGCCATGATTCCTCACCAAATGTCCGGTTAACTAATAGCGGTGTCAAAAACGCAGCAGGACTAACCAGGAAGCAATCACAAATCAGGAAAATCAAAAGATTTCTAATTATCTTATTCTCTCGCAAATAGCGAAAACCAGCCAAAACTGCCTGAAATTTATTATCCGGCATGGAATCAGAAGCTACCGTAGGAATAGGAATAAATGCAACAATACTAATGCCAATAATGGCAGTCACCACATCCACTAAAAAAATATTTTCAAGCGAAGTTTGAGAATACAAAAAACCACCGATGGCAGGAGATGCCAACATCATCAGTGAAGTCAGAGAAGTATTAATACCATTAACCCGCAGTAATTTCTCTTTCGGGACCAGTTGCGGAATGATCGCATTCACTGCTGGAGTCTGAATCCCTGTACAAAATGAACGTAAAACCAATGCTACAAATAGTAATTCAATGCTCTTGAATCCAAGCATAAAAGAGAACGCCAAGCCAAGAGTCACTAATGCAGTTAACGCATCAGAGGCAATGCTGAGCAACTTACGGTTGTAAGTATCCGCCCAAACACCGGCAAACAAAGAGATTAATACCTGTGGAAGAAATGCACAGAGTACAGAAATAGCCAGCATTTCTCCTGATGATGTGCTTAAAGTGATATACCAGACGATAGAGAACTGGACAATGGAAGACCCCAACAGAGAAATTGTTTGAGCTGATAGAAATAAAGCTGTTTTTCGCTTCCAACCTGGAAGTATTGAACTCATTTTGACTACATCCCTTAAAATTTAAGAGGTGTAATGTCTGAAGGTGATTATTCAAACACAAACTCCTCTAGCTCTTTTATAGTTGGTGCACCAGCAGCACCAGAACGATTAACAACAATAGCAGCAACACGATTGCCAAGCTCAACGGCCTCCCTCAGAGACATTCCTTGTGATAAACCAGCCAGCATGCCACTACTGTGAGCATCACCGGCTCCGATAGTATCTACCACTTTCACCTTATAGGAGGGAACATGCTCGGGGACGCTATCAGGCAGGCATATCCATGTCCCTTGTGAACCTAACCGACAGATAATTGTGATTTTTCTTGTACTAGAATAATAACTGGCCTGAGTGACAAAATCGCCTTCTCCACACAACATAGCAATCTCATCACGGTTCAGTGTCAGAATGGTTCGGTCAGCAGGCAATGCATCAATGAAGGCGGGATCTATCTCTGGTAAACGCGGACCAAAATCCAGCAACAACGTCTGTCCAGGAGGTGACATCAGTAACCAGTCACGCAAAATCGCCGTAGTTTTGCCCGCCATGACATAACCACTGGCATAGAGATACCCCTTTTCCGGAAGAAAAATAGAGGAGAGCATTGCCGCACTCCAGTCAACTTCACAGCCACTAACGGAAACAAAACTTCTCTCTCCATTCGGTTCGACCATTGCCAGACACCAACCATTATCAAGATATGAGTTGGTTAACGTGACCTTAAGTCCAAGAGCTTGCATCTCTTTAGTTATCCGCTCACCCCAATATCCATGCCCAACCGGTATACCATTAATCACAGGGATTTTCAGACGGACCAAAGCCCGCGCAACATTAAAACCTGAACCGCCGATCTGCCTATCAATTTCTTTTGCTTCCTGGTCTTCACCGCTGCGAGGAAGCCTTGGTAAATTGAGAACAATATCTCCCGCAGCAGCACCGACCACAGTAATCGGCAGTAACTCTCCCATCAGGCTCTCCTTTTCAGGCTAAATATAAGCCATAACCCGGCTTAATAAAGAAAGCAGCGAATGGCTCCAACCATGGCATTGATAGCGTCCGCATCTCCCCCGAGGTCGGCGCAAAAAAATCGCACACCTAACCGGATAACCATCAACAAATCCACCATGGCCAGAGCACAAGAAATAGACTCCATGATGTCCATTCTGGCACCAATAAAGTCACAAAGTTCTTTCAGTTTATCCAGCCAAAAGGTTGCCATTTATTGCAAAACCCATAGTCCAGAAGACATACCGAGTGTTTGACCATCGCCATAGAAATAACCTGGAATGACATCTGATGCGGGTTTAATCATCTTTAATTCCTGCAAAATACATAAGAAATATTTACACTTTAACACTGGCTGAGGCTAAATAAGAATTGGCCTGTATAATTATGTGATATCAATCTAACTCCATTAGTCAGACTGACATTTCATTTATATATTTATCTGCACTGAATATATTTAATTCTCGACACTATCAATGACATTGAATGATTTTATTAACTGAATATGCGAACAATTTAATAATAGAGTGGATAATATCCTCTATTATTCTGTTACAACAAACGATTGAAAACGTAATTAAGAAATAGTCAAAAAAATTAGAGAGAGTTTACTGGCATTTAAAATACAGCAAGTGCCATATTTATATGGCACCCACTACTTATTACTTTGTGACTTACTTTTTATCTGCAGCTGCCAGTTGCTGATAAATATAGTGTTTATAGCTATCCACCAACTCTTTATCCTGACAATCATCCAGCGCTCCTCGACAGAGATGGCGCATCGTCATATTCGCCCGATAAAAAGGTGAAACATCCAATTTAGCTCTCTCCATAATCATTCCACCCAGGAATGAAATATCCGTCAATTCATCAGTCTGAACAGGTTCTCCCTGTTTCAGATTATCCCGCATAGTAAACTGAGTGATATAACCCGGATTTGGAAATACACTATCATACTCATCTAAGTTGATATTAGGTTGATGATCACCGAAATAGAGGAAGATTGTTGGCTTTTCCCGTTTAGCAACAAACTCGCTGAAATCTTTAATTGCTGAATCAGAAGCCTTGATTTTTTCCATATAGTGACTGAACTTACCCGCTGCCTGTGAACTTTTCACATGCCCAGCAAGTCCGTAATCATCAGCATGATCTTCATCATACGGGCCATGTTCATACATGGTCAGAGAGAAAATAAACAGCGGCTTATCCGTTTCCTGTCCCAAGATTTCTTTTACATAATTCAACATATCCTGTGTAGGGATAGTCCACAGATTTTCGTCAATACTGGCGGGATAGCCTAATTCCTGCGGTTGGATAATACGGTCAACTCCCAGCGTCTGGTAAGCATGGCCAGAATGATAAGAGGATTTATTAAATGGTGTCAGAACAACGGTGTAATAGCCATTTTGTTTCATCTCGCGGAACAGACTGTATTTCAAGTGATCGACGATAAAATAAAAAACAGCATTTTTACGTGAACCAAAATCATCCGTATTCAAACCCGTCAAAGCAGAGAATTCAGATAACCAGGTACCACCGCCAAAAGTTTGTACTCTCATGGGGCTTTGAGCACTAACCCCGGTATTCCGCTGGAACATATAAAGATTAGGTAACCGTGAATCATCCGGTAATTGATAGATATATGGGGTAACTGTTGATTCCTGCAATAACATCACCACATCTGGCTTAATTTCCGACTGCGGCACAGGCAGCGTGACATGCTTAGCCTGTTGCAGGAAATAATCGGATGATTGCCCAAACTGAGGAGCATGATATTTGGCATCTTTAGCTGACATCACCATATTAGTGACTGTACCACGCCCTTTTGGTAACGAAGACTCCCACTGATCTCTAAACGCATTGGCGGTAGCACTCACTTCCCATACACAAATCACAACCAACACCAGGCTGACAATACGCCATTTGAAACCACGGGAAGGTGATGACTTTTTCCAGCTGAGCACCATATTAAAAATCAACCAGATAAACATAGCAATCACTGCCAGGCCAGCCAGCCAATAATGCCGCAATGTTTCCTGATTAGCAGGATCAAACATTAAATTCAGGTCAGAGAACATTAGCTGTTCTTTGTAGTAATGAACTTTTATCTGATTGAGAAACTTAAAGATAATAAACAGTGTTCCGGTAAAGGCAACAGAAAACAGTAACCTGGCCGATACAAAGAACACCAAACCAAATATCGCACCAAATACACCGAGAGCTATCAATGCTGGATAAATAGCATCACTTTTTTCAAAAAGCAGTATTAAAGTTGCAATAAACAATAATCCCAGATAAACACTCGATATTATCTTCTTTTTCATATCGTACTAAACCCAGTTAATAGAAAGCTCATACTAGTCACCGTTGGCAAAAATAACACAGACAAGTTAAATCAATCGAAACAAAACTATCATTATTACCGATCCTATCCACTTGTCGAATACAAACATCATCAAAATAGCCCATCATCCCTGAGAATATGTCGCTCAGCCTGACGACGGGTAAAACCGCTGCGATCAAAGAATTCCAATATCTGAATAGCCAGTTTACGGCCAATACCCAGTTCATCACGAAAATCAGCAGCAGTGATCCCACCATGATTTTGATCAAACTTACGGATAAGTTCTGCGAATTGCTGAATTCGTTGGCTACAATAATAGCGATCATGAACAACAGCCGTAATATGTCCCAATTGCGCCGCTTTTTTCAATAAACTGCGAATTGTCACCTCTTCTTCCTCTAAATCAGCAGCCAAATCACGTACCCACCAAGGATCATCTGCGAAATAGGGTACTATTCGCTGCCACAGTTTTTCCTGTTCGTCACTAAAAGCCAAACCATGTTCAGGAAGAAATAACCAACCACGCGCTTGTTCCAATTGTCCATGATCAAGCAATACATCGATTAGACCATAAACCAGCGCTTCATTTAATGTTGGTAAAGCCATCCGTTTTAAACGTGCTTTCCCCAAACCCAGTTGATCAGCATGCTGCTGATGATATTCAGCCAAAACCTGTAATAGTTTCTGTTCTGCCAGCTCAGCATGACGCTGTGATAACACCATACCATCAGCAATCATCACATCCATATTAGCTATTAGCTGATTGAGAGTCTCTTCCGTTAACTGACGCGCCCAGGAAAAATGGTTAAGGGAAAAAGCCCCGCGTGATAAATGGAGTACTAAATTAGCAGCATGATCCGAGGCTCTGGCAAGCAGAGTGAGCCAATGCAAAAACTCTGGCTGACGCTTACCACGGCGAGGAGAATGTAAGTTTATCACTCGTACGCCAGCCAGCGTTCTTCTGGCGCTAATATCACGCAATATCAATCGGTCGTTCTCAACCAGCCACAATGGACTATCCAGTACCAATTCAGCCAACAAAGGCTTATCAGAAAGCTGATTGAGTAATGAAATCCGGCCAGTGATATGGCTGGCAGCATGATGAATATGAAGAGATTGCCAGTTTTGCAAAGGCTCATCAGCTTCTAGTTCTACCAGCACCTTTTCCACATTATCAAAGGGCTGTTGGGAAAGTAGCCAATCACCACGGGAAATCTGTTCCTTACTCATATCACCGGCAATATTCAATGCAATACGCTGCCCGGCCTGAGCCGTATCTGTCTGTTGATTCTGAGCATGCAGACCACGTACCCTGACTGACTTATCACAGCCAGTCAGCCAAAGGCTATCCCCCACACTGACCTTGCCGGCCAATGCCGTTCCCGTTACCACCAGACCCGCGCCTTTTACACTGAAAGCGCGATCTATCGCCAGACGAAAACGCTGATTCAATTTTTCATGCGGTCTGTTTTGTTGGTGTAACTGCAACAAATGCTGCCGCAGAAGGGCAATACTGTCTTCATCCGTGGTAGCTGTAATAAACAAAGGGGAATCAATCCAACCCTGAGTTGTCAGTTCATATTCAATCTGTTGGCGCACTTCAACTACCCGCGGCGCTGCCACCCGATCGGCCTTAGTGAGTACAACTGTCATTACAG
Organism: Photorhabdus australis DSM 17609; assembly: GCF_000711895.1. Taxonomy (GTDB): domain Bacteria; phylum Pseudomonadota; class Gammaproteobacteria; order Enterobacterales; family Enterobacteriaceae; genus Photorhabdus; species Photorhabdus australis. Next base: position 48,356 of record NZ_JONO01000012.1, on the reverse strand, counting down.
AACAGCCAATCAAACGCAGAATTGCCAAATGCTCTTTGGTTTGCGCCATGACGCCATCGTCACAGGCAACCACTAGCAAAACATGATCGATACCCCCGATCCCTGCCAGCATATTGGCAAGAAATTTTTCATGTCCGGGTACATCAACAAAACCAACCGAAGACCCATCTGGTTGTGGCCAATAGGCATAACCTAGATCAATGGTCATACCTCGCTTTTTCTCTTCCGGCAAATGTGCCGTATTAACACCGGTAATCGCTTGAATCAGTGTCGTTTTACCATGGTCAACATGACCTGCAGTGGCAAAAATCATATGAGAGTTTCAGAAAATTATGATAGTTCCAGAAAACTAAAGTAATAGTGCCTGCAACAACGCGTTTCCGTCTTCAAGGCAACGTAAATCCAACCACAAACGTCCTTCCGAAATACGGCCAATAACCGGTTTCGCCAATCTACGCCAGTGCTGGGCCAACTGTTCCAGAGTCCGGCCCTGACCATCAATGGCAGTAAAAGTCAAAGCCCAACCAGGCAAAAGATCGACCGGCAGTGAACCACTGCCAATCTGTGAATAACATGGCTCATCACGAACAATAAACTGGTCACCGTAATATGCCTGAATCTGAGGTAATAACTGTTGTGCCAAATCATACATTTCTTGCTGTGAACGCGTTAACAAACGTAACGTTGGCAGCTGATAGCAAAGTTGTTCAGGGCATTGATACAATCGCAATGTAGCTTCCAAAGCAGCCAGAGTCATTTTATCTGCCCGCAAAGCGCGTTTCAGTGGATGACACTGGATGGCTTCTATCCACTGTTTCTTACCAAGGATAATGCCAGCCTGCGGCCCCCCCAGTAATTTATCACCAGAAAAAGTGACCAGATCGATGCCCTGATTCAGATAGTCCTGAGGCATAGGTTCGGCGGGCAAGCCATATTGAACCATATCGATCATGGAACCACTACCCAAATCAATAGCAGTAGGAATTTGGGATTTAACACCCAGTTTCGCCAGTTCACGACCGGAAACTTCCGCAGTAAAACCTTCAATGCGGTAATTACTCGTATGAACTTTCATCAGAAGAGCGGTTTCTTCATTGATAGCCTGTTGATAATCTTTCAAGTGAGTACGATTAGTAGTACCGACTTCAATCAACCGGCATCCCGCCTGAACCATCACATCAGGAACACGGAATGCTCCACCAATTTCCACCAACTCACCACGGGAAACCACAACCTGCTTACCGGATGCCACAGTTGCTAACAATAACAACACAGCCGCTGCATTGTTATTAACGACACAGGCATCTTCTGCCCCAGTTAATTCACACAATAAATTCGCTAAAGCACGATCACGGTGCCCCCGCCCGGCACCATCGAGGGAATATTCCAGCGTTACCGGTGAACGCATCACTTGTGTTACCGCTTCAATAGCCGATTCTGCCATTAATGCCCGACCAAAGTTGGTATGAAGTACCGTGCCACTCAGGTTAAACACTGGCTTTAAGGACAAAATTTGTCTTTGTTCCAATTGCTGACCAAGTGCCGCCGCCCAGTTATCACACCAATCAGGCAGTGTCTGATGCTGCCTGATATTTGTTCTGGCCTGTTCCTGCATTTTTCTTAACGTTGCCGTTACCAGCGTTTGTCCATATTGTTCCACGAATAACGCTATCCGTGGCTCATGCAACAGACGATCAATGGCTGGAAGCTGGCTATACAACGGACTCAATTTTTGTGTCATGGCAACTCCATCCGTTAGCAGTTACTCATGCGGAAACAGGAATGGATTGATACTACTGCGGGCAAACCCCTCCTCTTCCATTTTGGCATCAAGGATTAACGAAGCCAGATCATCAGCAACAGCCTCAACTTTTGGATCTTTTTCCTGATAGAGGATTTTCAGATAACTGCCACAATCACCGCAGCTTTCCGCTTTCACTGCAGCCTGTTCACTATTCAGTGACCAATAATTGAGATCGCGGGTCTGTTCACAGTTACTACACTTCACCCGAACCACATGCCATTCACTTTCACACAAACTACAATGCAGATAACGCAACCCGCTGGTGGTTCCAATCTGCACAACACTGGAAACCGGCATACTGCCGCAAACAGGACAGAACTGGCGATGTTCACCATATTCTGCCCGCGCCTTTCCTGGGATTTGATTGGCCATTTGTGTCCAATACAAGGACAGTGCCGCCCAGATAAATAGTGCTTTTTCAGGGCTGACCTTACTAAATTCATTTTTCAGTAAAGCATCAGCCATCTGTTCCAGTTCCTGTGCCGATGCTTTTTCCAGATTATTCAAAGCTACACTGATATGTTCCGGTGCATCAGGCAGTAATTCTGCTATCAGAGCGTAAAGCAATTTTTGCCAGTGCTCAGTACGTGGGAACATCTTACAATCCAAGGGTGGTTTACCCTCAGCGGCAGACTTTTCCAGAATATCTGCCATCTCTATTTTCAGCGGATTGTCATGTAACGCTTTTTGCTGGGCCTGCACAACATCTGCGATAAAACTAAGATAGTCCGCAAATGGATTATCTACAGCCAGTTGTTTCAGACGCTCAGCACGACGTTGATAGAGGTTTTTCAGATTAACAAAAAGCAGCGGCGGGATATAATCTGCTGCTTTTTCATTGACACTCTCTTTACTCAATTGCTCTTTAGGAACGATGCGAATACTCATTAAGTTCTATCTTCCTGTTATCTGTTATGCGGCTTTTCGGTTAATAATAATCCTAAGCCTGTTTTTAGCGTTCAGCATAGATCAAAAGTAGGCTTTGAGCCACAGGGAGAATATAGAAATTACAGTACGAATTTAGGTTAAAATACTGAAAATTATGTGCTGGATGGTAGTGAATATATTCAATAAACACCTGTATCTCCCCAGGATTTATCATTTTTCATTTTTTCACAAATAATTTTTCAAAAAAATATTTTACTACGCCATATTATTTCATTTAACTTTCAAGAATATTTAAAATAGTTAATTGTGATCTCCGTCATTTCTTTTTATTGAATTTAATATAGTCTACCAGTTGATAATTTACTTATAGAAGTGCATCTATCCAGGTTAACTAAACCGTTGTCAAAGGAGAAAATAATCTTCATCACCTGAATGAGGAAATATATTAAAACTAATAATCACATTTTGGTCGAAATATTTTTACAAGATATTCAATAGCATTCTGTAATCTACAGAAAACACTCATTTCTTTATAATCATATACCCTATGGATTTCAAGATGCATCGCGGCGGCAAGGGAGCGAATCCCCGGGAACATAGATAACTATGTGACCGGGGTGAGTGAGCGCAGCCAACAAAGAAGCAACTTGAAAGATGACGGGTATAAAGGATAATTCAATGCTAGCCGAACTTATTAGATCATATAGAAAATCAGCAGCAATCTATGCTCTTGTTAAAACCGGATTATCTGTTCATCTTAAAGATGGGATCTATGTAGGTATAAGTGAACTTTCCCATAAATGCGGTATTGATAATTCTCGCCTTAGTCGATTATGTGATTTCTTAATTGAAATCGGGGTATTAGTTAACAACAACCATGGCGTTACCCTTTCTGATGAATGCAAGGCACTTGCAGATCCTAACAGTTTGGAATCATTATTAGTAAAACATGAAGTTAGTTCATATAACTGGAATTCTTGGTTAATGTACCCGGAATCCTTACTGCAAAATGATCATAAATCAGCATTCGAAATAGCGCATGGTCAGCCATTCTTCGAGTATATAAGTAATCATGAATCATTAAAATCAAATTTCGATTCTTTAATGTCAAGAAACTCGGACAAATTAGCTAAAAAGTTACTTGAAACTTATGATTTCAACAAACATAACAGAATACTAGATCTTGGCGGAGGAGAAGGAAATCTTCTGATTAAAATCAATGAAAAGGTAAAAGGAAAACATTATGCCGTATTAGACAGATATAATGAAATTCCTGTTTCAGAAAATATGGAATTTATAAATGGAGATTTTCTGAAATCAGTTCCATCTGGTTATGATCTATATATTTTAAAGAATGTCATCCATAATTGGTCTGATAATGATTCAATATCAATTTTGAAGAATTGCCGGAAAGCGATGGATGATGATGCAACGATATTATTGATAACCATAATGAAAAAACCCCTGTCTCCTATAGTTAATATAGCTAAATCTATGGATATATTCATGGATGTGTTACTTTTAGGGAAAGAACGTTATTTAACTGAGTTCGATTATTTGGCTGACCAGGCAGGACTCATCATTCAAGATACTCAAGATTTAGATGAATCATTTTCATTTATTAAACTAGGGGTAAAATAAATCATAGTAATTAAACATTATCTCCTCAGATAATTATCTGGATATTCCAATAAAGAGAAATATATACATAAAACATGGTATCAGAATATCTGACACCATGTTTTTTATATTTCCTAACCATAGAGATATTCACAATAAAAAACAAATCTAATTTTAAGTAAATTGTGATTGTATTTTCTTTTACTTGATCTAAACACAATCTCTGCCATAAAACTAAAATCTGCAATAAACTATCACTCTAGTAATTTCAAGGAAAAATAAATACATCAAGTTATTTTGTGTTTTTTTAAGATCATAAAAATAATTAATTGTGATCTTTATCATTTATTTTCATCAAATTTAGTACAGTCTGACGGTTAATCGTCTACTTTTATAAATGCCTCATTAAGATTAACTAAACAATTACCCAAGGAGCATTTAATCTTCATTAGCCTGATTAGGAAAATATATCAAAGTTAATAATTATATTTTAATCAAGACATACGACAAAGATATCTAAGATATATACTCAAGACACTTCAAAGTGCATGTTTGAAAAACGATTATGTTGTTGAATTTAAATATTTTTACGTCTGACGGCTCAAGCATTTTGAAGTTCATTCGGTATATACCCAATAGATTTCAAGATGCATCGCGACGGCAAGGGAGCGAATCCCCGGGAGCATAGATAACTATATGACTGGGGTGAGTGAGTGCAGCCAACAAAGAGGCAACTTGAAAGATAACAGGTATATTACCTATATTATTCATAATCACAAAGGATAACTCCATGATAGTCGACCTTATAATACCCTATAAAAAATCAGCCGCGGTCTACGCTTTTATTAACACAGGTTTATCTGTTCACTTTAAAAATGGCGTCTACGTAGATATAGACGAACTTTCCCGTAAATGTAATATTAATAATTCTCGCCTTAGTCGATTATGTGATTTCTTAATTGAAGTAGGAATATTAGTTGGCAATAACCGTAAAGTCGCCCTTTATGATAAGTACAGCGCACTTGCCGATCCTGAAAGTATAGAGTCATTAATGATAAAATGGGTACTTAGCCCAGATTGCTGGAACGCCTGGTCAATGTACTCAAAATCCTTACTTGAAGATAATGGTAAATCAGCATTTGAAATCACACATGGAAAACCATTCTTTGAATATTTAAATAGTAACAAATTGCTCAGATCAAACTTTGACGCTTCAATGTCAAAAACCTCCGACAAAATAGTTAAAAAACTACTTGATATTTATAATTTTAGCAAACAAAACAGGATATTAGATGTTGGCGGTGGAGAAGGAAATCTGCTGATAAAAATTAGTGAAAAAGTAAAAGGAAAACATTACACCGTATTGGACAAATATAATGAAATTCCTGTTTCAGAAAATATAGATTTTATAGATGGTGATTTTCTAAAATCAATTCCATCAGGTTATGATTTACATATTTTAAAGCATATTATCCATAATTGGTCTGATGACGATTCAATATTAATTCTGGAGAATTGCCGAAAAGCTATTGATAATAATGCAACTATTTTATTAATAGGCTTCGTAAAGAAACCAAGCTCCAGGATAGTTAACTCTCTTGATATATTAATGGATGTAATATTATCAGGAAAAGAACGCACCTTAGAAGAATTCGAGTATTTGGCTAACCAAGCCGGGCTTGCCATTAGGGATACTAAAGATATAGATGAAGATCATGCCATTATAGAACTAGGTATAAAATAAAGTATAAAGAATCATGAATCTCTATAAAAGATAACAATACGGATGTTACTGAAAAAAACATATAACGAATAAAAAATTTGGCATCAAAATTTGATGCCAAATTTAATTTTAATTAGAAAAGAAAACGTATAGCCAGGTAAAATCGTGCTTCCATTAAATTAAATTTATTAATAAACAACCAGAATAAAATATATTCACTAGCAATAATCCCATTTAAATTATATTATTATAGTGATCAATGCATCATTTTAAGAATATACTATTGATATTGATATTGATATTGATATTGATATTGATATTGATATTAAAATAGAAAATGATCTGGGTTTATATATCAATGGCAATAATCTAATTGACGGAAAGACGGCGTTTATAATATCCCCGCCAAATCTGAATAGCCAAGGTTTAAATTTTTCCTTAACGTTAAAAAGATTAATAAAACAATCAAAAAATGCTTTAATTTTGAACCAAAAAATAGCAGATATTGATGATATGGAATGGGACAAATCAGCACAACACCTATTTGTTCATCAATTAGGTGTCCCTACACTGCCTTTAAGTCTGCTAGGTTACGGTTGTAAATTTTCACATATGATGAGTGATTTCTCGAAAAATAATAATCACCCACTAATGTTAAAACCAAATGGTTCAGGAATGGGATTCGGTATTATAAAATCAGATAATTTCCAACAAAGTATTAGCACTGCTGAACTTATTTCAACATCCAATCTTATTTATAATATTACTCCTTATATTGAAGGTGTTGTTGATGTAAGGTTATTTTTTATAAAAAAAGAATTAGTTTTCATAAAAACCCGATCCCCCGTAGAAAATGGATATCTTGGAAATATAACATTCGGAGGAAAACAAGTTATTTATGAAACAAGAGAAATTAATGAAAGATTTTTCAAAGATTTTGGAGAATCAACTGCTAAAGAAATAATCAAGAACAGTGAAATTATCATGAATAACTCTGGGGCTGATATAATTTCTATTGATTGGTTAGTTAAAGAAAATCAATTCTATTTCAATGAAATGTGTTCAGCCGAAACAGGATTAACAAAACTTCCAGAGAATATTGCCTTGAAAGTATTTGGCACTATATCTTCTTATATAAAAGATAAACTATGTTAAAGTATAAAATAGTTACGCTATATTCTTTAGTATTTTTCTTTGAGTTTGCTTTTTTCTGCTCATTGCCAATTCTTTCCTCAGAGAAAAATCTATCAGCAAAAGCAATATCAGGAATGCTGTCATTCGCTGTTATACTTGAATGTATCTTAATGCTGACAATTACAAATAAATTAAACACACTCAGTAAAGGATGGATATTTTTAATATCCTGTCTATTAAGGGCTATTTCCTTCTCATTTTTAATTCTATTCTCTGGATTATATTCTTGGCTATTATTTTTTTCAACATTAGCAATATCAAAAGCAATTGCAAAACCATTTACTCGTGATCTCTTGTCTGAAATAATACCTAAAAGAAAACTAAAAAAAGCATTTTACAATTATTCATTCTCACAGAATGCGGCTATTGTATTAGCCCCTATAGCTGGAGCATATTTTGCGAATAATAATTATAAGAATACTTTCTTTACCACTATTATAATTATTAGTTTATTTTTTGCGTTTATATGCTTCTTTACATGGAAGAAAAAAAGTAAAAAAATTAAAATTCAGAATAGTATAACCAGACCTAAAAATTTGGGTTCATCCTCATTTTTATTTTTGCTTTTTAGTTCATTTTTTTCCTTTTCATTGATGGGAATATTTATAACAGCAACTACCCTGGCAAATAGAATCAACAATTTTTTCAATGATTATGTAGGATTATTCTTTACCATCGTTGGATTAGTTGTTTGTCTCTGGCAGTTAATTTTTTCCAAATTATTTGATTTTTCTGAGAGCATTATCAAATATACATTAATATTATTATCTTTAATTTCAGCGACCTATTTTTCTGGGGGTGTAACCATAGCAATAATAGCACTAATTGCATATAGTATTTTTGAAGCCATAATAATCCCTGAAATTTATTCAACTTCATCAAATATAGTCAATAAAGAAAAATCTAGTATGGCATTCAGTTTACTATTAGTTATGGCAAATATTGGAGAGGCAGTTGGGTCAACATCAATTGGATTTATTGTTGATCTTTTTGATTATCGCTCTGGTTATTTAATCAATTTCTTTATACTTTTATTCTCTTTATTATCTGTCATAACTTTAATTATTAGCAAAAAGTTAGGGGTAAAATATAATGTTATCAACTGATAGTGGTATATATTTTTCAACAGGTGGTACAACGTCTAAAGGAAAAAATGTTTTTCATTCCTGGTCACAATTTAATTTCGTTAATCAAATTGCTGCTATGAAAATAAAACCTTATTTTGATAAATTAGCGGTAAAAAAAGTTGCCAATTGTTTAACATCAGGTAACCTATGGGGTGGTTTCTTATTTGGTCATGAAATATGTCGATACAATAATATATCTTCTTTCCCATTCTGCTCCCATGTTGACCATGATACTTTACTCAATTACATTAATGAATATGATATAGATACGTTATTTTGTCTTCCTAGCTTTGCTGCAAAATTATATTTTGAATGCAATGACAATCGTTTATTTAAGATAAAAAATATATTTTATCTCGGTGAGAAATTCAGTGAATATAATAGAAATAAGATAAAACTAAAAGCACCAGATATTACAATAATCCCTTTAGCATATACGACTCAAGAAACAGGTGTGATAGGATATCAATGTCCAAATTGTAACGATGACAATTATCATTTATTTGAACACATCGATGTTGACCTAAATTCTGGCTCTAAAGAAATCTTAGTATCAGTAAACTATCCAGACGGAAAAAAAGTCGATAAACATAATACTGGAGATATAGGTGAACTATCTAAACTTATCTGCCAATGCGGATTCTCAGGAACCAATATAATATTAAAAGGTAGGAATAACCACTCCTCAGTAATCTTAGGTACAACAATATCTATAGATGAATTCATTGAATGTATTTCTTCATCCTTAAACAACTCTTATTCTGTAGACCCAGACAGCTTACAAATTATTAGCTTAGAAAACGTAAATGGCACCATTTCTGTTTTTGTTATTATATTGTTAGAGTTATTTCATATGATAGATAATTGGAATAAGTGTTTACACAACTCTACATTAATAAGTGAAATAATTAATGATTCGGCATCGTTCACAGTGATTGGATGCAGCTATAAAGATTTCTTACTCACAAAAATATCAGAAAAGAAAAAGCACTTTCATATAACTCACAATAATAGTCAACTTACAAAGTTAAAAGCTGAAAATACTTTTATAGAATTGAAAAAATAATTTAAATAAAAAACGCTTTTCCTCTATACCCAATAGATTTCAAGATGCATCGCGACGGCAAGGGAGCGAACCCCCGGGAGCATAGATAACTATGTGACCGGTGTGAGTAAGTGCAGCCAACAAAGAGGCAACTTGAAAGATAACAGGTATATTATTCATCCAGGCAGGATATCCCCCACCTGGATGATATTTTAACGCCTCTCTTCCTGTCGTTCTCGTGTCACCACTTCACGATACCAACGAGGATGATGTTTCCTTGCCCAACCACGAGTTACCCAACCTTCAACCATTGATCGGATAGAACCTTTCACCCAAAATGCAGCATAAGCATGGACAATAATGGTCAGAATCAAACCAATAGCTGACATTGAATGAACCAAAAGAGCAATGCGAATCATTGGAATAGAGAAGAAATCAGCGAAATATGGCCGCCAGATAATAATGCCACTGACGGCTAGCAATATCAGGCAAACACTAATAGACCAATAAATAGCTTTCTGACCCAAGTTGTACTGACCAATGTCGCCAACTTCCTCATTTTTCAAAATTTTATTGATATTCTTCAGCCATACTATGTCGTCTTTGTCGATAAAGTTATGTTTGAAATATCTAAAGAACATAAAGATAAACAAAACAAACATCACTGAACCGACAAACGGATGCAAAATCCGTGATAATTGCGGAGTACCGAAGATATTCATCAACCAATTAAAAGAGGGGAAAAAGAATCCCAATCCGCTGATAGCAGTAAACAGAAAGCAGAGTACTACCGCCCAATGGTTTACCCTCTCAATTGGTGAGTGACGGATAATAATATCCTTCCTCTTTTTCATCTCTATTCCTCCCCATTGACTGATTTCTGTGAGGATTCTGCATCACGACGCGCCTCTTCCTCGTCTTCGTCAGTCACTCGGTTCGGACCAATCCCCACATAATGGAAAAGACTGGCAGCGAATGTCGCAGCAAATCCCACCGCTGCCAGAGGTTTCCAAATACCTTTCCAGAAAGTGACTGCCGGGCTGATAGAGGGATTGTCCGGCAGGCCATGATACAGCTGTGGTTTATTAGCATGGTGCAACACATACATCACATGAGTGCCACCAACACCGTCAGGATCGTATAGACCAGCGTTATCATAACCACGGCCTTTTAACTCAGTAACCCGTTCAGCAGCCAAATCTTTCATCGCTTTTTTGCTGCCAAAATGGATAGCACCGGTCGGACACGTTTTCACACAAGCGGGTTCCTGACCGACAGCAACACGGTCAACACACAAAGTACATTTATATACCCGGTTGTCTTCTTTATTGATACGCGGCACATTGAACGGACAGCCCGCAATACAATAACCACAGCCAATACAGTGTTCCGACTGGAAATCGACAATCCCGTTTGCGTATTGAATGATTGCACCTTCTGCCGGACACGCCTTCAAACACCCCGGATCAGCACAATGCATACAACCATCCTTACGGATCAGCCATTCCAGCTTGCCGTTCTCTTCCACTTCAGAAAAGCGCATCACGGTCCATGATTTAGCGGTCAAATCAGCCGGGTTATCATAAACACCAACGTTATAACCAATTTCATCACGGATATCGTTCCATTCGGAACAAGCCACCTGACAGGCTTTACAACCGATACATGTTGTTACATCAATCAGCTTCGCCACTTCTTGCTGGTTATCCCGTACTCGTGGCGCAGGAGTGAAAGTGTGAGTAGCAGAGCGACGAATGATGTCTTGAGTTTGCAACGACATAATTTTTCCTCCTTACACCTTTTCCACATTAACCAGGAACGCTTTAAACTCAGGCGTTTGTGTATTTGCATCACCAACAAATGGTGTCAACGTATTGGCAATAAAGCCTTTCTTCGCTGCCCCTTCAAATCCCCAATGAATTGGAATACCAATCGTGTCCACTTCACGACCCTGTACATTCAGCGTTCGAATACGTTTGGTTACAACTGCTTTCGCTTTGATATAGCCACGATTAGAGCTCACCTTGACGGTATCACCATGTTTGATACCTTTCTTCTCCGCCAATTTTTCACCAATTTCCACAAACTGCTCAGGCTGAATAATCGAGTTCAGCAATGCATGTTTCGTCCAATAGTGAAAATGTTCTGTCAGGCGGTAAGTCGTTCCTACATAAGGGAATTTATCGGGTTTACCCATGGCCTCAAAATCGCTTTTGAACACCCGGGCAGCCGGGTTAGAAACCACATTCGGGTGCAGTGGATTAGTGCCTAACGGCGTTTCAAAGGGTTCGTAGTGTTCAGGAAACGGCCCTTCCGCCATTTTATCAATAGCGAACAAGCGCCCCATCCCTTCCGGCTGCATGATAAACGGACCAACCTCTGTTTCCGGTGCAGCCACGCTGTAATCAGGAATATCAGCTCCACTCCATTTAGCTCCGTTCCACGTCAATAGCTGGCGTTTCAGATCCCACGGTTTACCCTGCGGATCAGCTGATGCACGGTTATATAAAATACGCCGATTTAGCGGCCAGGCCCACGCCCAGCCCAGCGTATTCCCCAAACCTGACGGGTCAGAGTTATCACGACGAGCCATCTGGTTACCCTCCGGCGTCCAGCTCCCGGTAAAGATCCAACAACCACTAGCCGTCGTGCCGTCATCACGTAACTGGGCAAAAGAAGTCAACTGCTGGCCTTGCTTCACAATGACATTGCCATCAGCATCAATTAGATCAATCAATGCCCGGCCATTGCTCTCCTGAGCCACTTCTTCCGAGGTAGGACTATCCGGGTTGAAGTAATCCCAAGTCATATTCAGTACTTGCTCAGGTAATGCGCCTCCCTCTGCACGATACATATCCCGCATACGTTTGAAGATACCAGAAAGAATTTCTGCATCACCGATAGCTTCTCCCGGAGCATCAGCACCCTTCCAGTGCCATTGCAACCAGCGACCAGAATTAACAATCGAACCGTTTTCCTCTGCAAAACAGCAACACGGTAGACGGAAAACTTCTGTTTGAATTTTAGCTGAATCAACTTGATTAAATTCACCGTGGTTCTGCCAGAAAGTTGACGTTTCAGTATTAAGTGGATCAATAGTGATTAAGAATTTCAGCTTCGACAGGGCATCAACCACTTTGTTTTTATCCGGGAATGAAGCAACTGGGTTAAAGCCCTGACAGATATAGCCATTCACCTCACCTTTCGACATCATTTCGAAAAATTGCAGGACGTCATAACTTTTGTCCCATTTCGGCAACCAGTCAAAACCCCAGTCATTATCTTTGCGGGCATTGTCGCCGTAAAAACTCTTCATCAGACTGATAAAGAATTTCGGATAGTTACCCCAGTAGTTAACCTGACCCGGCAACATGGGCTTTGGCGTATTTGCCTGTAAGTAAGTTTGCAAATCGGCTTGTTTTTCTGACGGCAATGTCAGGTATCCCGGCAAACTCTGTGACAACAACCCCAAATCAGTCAATCCCTGAATATTCGAGTGACCACGCAATGCGTTAACACCTCCACCAGCCATACCCATGTTACCCAACAGAAGCTGGATCATTGCCATAGTACGGATGTTCTGTGCACCAACCGAGTGCTGAGTCCAACCCAATGCGTATAGGAAGGAGGCTGTCTTGTCCTTAACGCAAGTCTCTGCAATATATTCACAGACTTTCAGGAAATCCTCTTTTGGCGTACCACAAATATTACTGACGACATCGGGCGTATAACGGCTAACGTGCTCTTTCAACAGATTCCATACACAACGTGGGTGACTTAGTGTGATATCACGTTGAGCAAAGCCGTTTTCATCCAGTGCATAATTCCAACTGGTTTTGTCGTATTGACGTTTTTCTGTGTCATAACCACTGAATAAGCCATCATCGAACGCATAGTCTTCACGCACGATAAGACTGGCATTGGTATACGCTTCAACATATTCGCGGTTAATCTTTTCATTGGTTAGTAGGTATAAAATCACACCTAATAGGAAAGCAATATCAGTACCGGAACGGATCGGAGTATAGAAATCCGCCACGGATGCTGTACGGGTAAAGCGTGGATCGATCACGATTAACTTTGCGTTATTATGAATTTTCGCTTCCATTGCCCAACGGAACCCCACAGGATGCGCTTCCGCGGCATTTCCTCCCATAACGACGATCAGATTCGCGTTCTTTATATCAACCCAGTGGTTGGTCATCGCACCGCGACCAAATGTTGGAGCAAGACTTGCTACCGTTGGTCCGTGTCAGACACGCGCCTGGTTGTCTACGGCAAGCATGCCGAGAGCGCGACTAAATTTTTGGGTTAAATAGCCGGTTTCATTACTGGAGGCAGATGCACACAACATACCGGTCGTCAGCCAGCGATTAACGGTAACACCTTCCTGGTTGGTTTTAACGAAATTGGCATCCCGATCTGCTTTCATTAATTTAGAGATGCGATCAAATGCCTCATCCCAAGTGATACGTTGCCATTTGTCAGAACCAGCAGCACGATATTCAGGATATTTCAGGCGACTTTCGCTGTGGATAAAATCAACCAAACCAGCCCCTTTAGGACAAAGGGCGCCTCGATTTACCGGATGATCAGGATCGCCTTCAATATGGAAAATACTCTCTTTGGCGTTTTTTTCGCCATCGCCAAGGCTGTACATCAACAATCCACAACCGACAGAACAGTACGTACAGGTATTCCGGGTTTCACGCGCACGCAATAGTTTATAGCTACGTGTTTGTGCAAGAGCTACGGTTGGAGCAAAGCCCAACGCGGCCACCGTCGTACCTGCCATACCGCCAGCGCAGATCTTAAAGAACTGCCTTCTGCTGACTTGCATGGGGATCTCCTCACTCACATTGTGTTAAACATACGTCCATTCCCTCACGGGAAAAATCCTGCATGTGTCTTCTTTTATTAACCACTTTCCGTAGCGTGATCAGATTCATTACCTGATAAATAGTATAGACTCTTTTTTCCACTTATTATTATGTAACAAGACTATTAGGTTATTCGTCTAATGCATAACACAAGATCAGAGAAATTGTTACAACTTGGGGTAACTGAGGGCATAAAACAAGCGAACGTGCAACACAAGCATCACCTCAATACATCAAAAGCGGATTGGGTAGCCGAAGAAGTTCCTGTTGCCTTAGTCTACAACGGCATCTCTCATGTTGTGATGATGGCCAGTCCCAAAGATCTCGAATATTTCGCTATTGGGTTTTCACTTTCTGAAAGCATTATTGAATCTCAACAAGAAATTCGTGGCATTGACACTATTGTCAATTGTCATGGTGGAATTGAGTTGCAAATAGAGCTTTCCAGCCGTCGTTTTGCTGGTTTGAAAGAGCGCAGACGCAATATGGCTGGACGGACGGGCTGCGGGATCTGTGGTACAGAGCAACTTTCTGATATTTTCCGCCCGATTACGCCACTACCTTTCACCCAAACTTTTTCATTAAGCCATCTCGACTATGCCCTTTCCCAATTAAGCAATATTCAGGATATCGGTGCACTAACCGGATGTACCCATGTAGCCAGCTGGATCAACCCAGAAGGTAAGTTATTGGGTGGCTGTGAGGACGTAGGCCGTCATGTTGCGTTGGACAAAATGCTGGGAATGAAAGCCAAAACAGGCTGGCAGCAAGGTGCCTCTTTAGTATCCAGCCGCGCTAGCTATGAAATGGTACAAAAATCTGCTGTCTGTGGTATTGAGATTCTATTTGCTGTTTCAGCAGCAACTTCATTGGCGATAGAAGTCGCTGAACGATGTAATCTGACACTAGTTGGTTTTTGCAAACCCGGGAGGGCGACGGTTTATACCCATTCTGAAAGATTAATAAATTAATCATCCAGGTTATAAGACATCCACAAATTGGGTTCAGTGTAATAGCCCATTTGCTGCTGTACATCCACTACCAACGGTACTAATCCACCAGGAATAACATATTGTCCACTTTGCGGGAATTGCATTTCTGTCCATTCTTGCCATTTATCAAGCGTGGCGTATATATACATTGAATGCATGGCCGGTTGAATAATTCTCGCCCCCAACCACCAATGTGCTCGTATCCATGGCTAATAGCTGAATTATATAAAGAAATTTTATTTTCACAATAAATTGTCTATATTATTTTATTCCTCTCTGATTGCTTACACAAATTATTTAACCAAATGACTTAGCACTCAATTTTATAATACACAAATCATTATATTTTACTAAAAGAACCAAAGCGAACTTCTCTCAACACAATTTAATTGATTTTCTTAGCTAGATAACTGATCATGTTGTTTATTCTTGCTTTACAATAAGACATTAATAATTATATGAAATTTATATTTTTAACGGATATTCACGGAATTTCAGAACACGCAAAAATAATCGCACAACATTTAGGTCATGATGTGTCATTCATTTCTCCCTACGAAAAAGAGAATGAAACTCCAAATGATAAAGACGAAGTATACAAATATTTTCATAGTGTGTCCTCAATAGAGAAATACACATGTAAAGTGAGGAGCACTCTTGCATATATCAATTCTCCTGTGATATTGGTTGGATTCAGTATCGGTGCTACAGTGGCATGGCGACTTTCAGAAGATAGACATTTGCCAGTTCAGAATACAATTTGCATCTTTGGCTCACGTATCCGCGATTACTTGGATGTGGAACCAGTAAAATCGACATCATTGTTTTTCTCCAACGATGAAAAATACTTTATCGACAAATTAGAGCCTTCCGACAAGATAACTATAGAACTGGTAGATTGTGCCCACTCTGAAATATCAAAACCCGATGATGGTTGCAATATTGCTGCTGAATTAATCAATAAAGCACTGGGGCATTAATATTCCCTTCTCCCCCAGAATAATATTACAGAGCATCTCACGAGTATTTAACCGTGAACGTTCACGGTTTGACCTATCCTTGTTTGTTATATAGAATCCCGTGAATGATCACGGTAACACCAATTAAGGTATAAACATGGACGCAACAGCAACACAACGTCAGAGCAGGAGAATAGAACGCCTCAAGGCCGAAGGTATTACACGATCAACCGTGCTTGTACATGAAGAATGCCGTTCAGCATTAGACTCTCTCAGATCACACTTTGTTGATCCAGAAAAAGCAGCCACACTTGCCTCATTGGTAAATAAACTGCATACCAAATCAAAACCTACCAATGTAGCTCAGGTTCGCCATTTAAGCCCATTCCGCTATCCAGGCGGTAAAACCTGGCTCGTACCGGAAATTCGCCAGTGGTTGAAGACCGCAAAACATACGCCATCTGTATTTGTGGAGCCATTTGCAGGTGGCGCGATTAGTGGCCTCAGTATGGCCGCCGAAGGGCTGGCTAAAAGAGTTTTTTTATGTGAACTAGACGATGACGTAGCCGCCGTATGGGAAACTGTTTTTCATGGTTCTGATGATGACGTGGCCGAACTTTCCAAGAAGATTACCAGCTTTGATGTGACACTGGAGAACGTCAAGGCTGTACTTGACAATAAACCTCGCTCTACCAAAAATCGCGCATTTCGAACTATCATCAAGAATCGGATGCAACGCGGCGGCATCATGGCAGCCGGTGCCGGGTTGGTTAAAGAAGGGGAAGCCGGAAAAGGGCTTAAATCACGCTGGTATCCCGAAACGCTAGCAACCCGTATCAAGCTACTGCGAACACTAAAAGATAGTATAGAGTTCGAGCAAGGAGACGCCTTTAATGTTGTGCGCCGTTTTGCCGATGATCCAAATGCATTTTTCTTTATTGATCCACCTTATACTGCCGGAGGCAAGAAAGCAGGATCCAGGCTTTACACCCACAACGAAGTTGACCACGAAGGGCTATTTGCCCTTATGGCTAACGTGCGTGGTTCAGTGATGATGACTTACGATGATGCCCCGGAAGTACGCGAGCTGGCCGAACGTTACGGGTTCAGAATTGAACGTGTTCCCATGAAGAATACGCACCATGCAATTATCTATGAGCTGCTTATTATGAAGCCTTAAATACCTTATTTGCCCGCGATTTATCATCAATGACTTGCTTCAAATTGCGGGTAAAATCTGCCTTACTCAATGGTTCAGTAGCATTAAGCGCCCGCCGCGAGCTTTCCAGGGTTGTATAAATAACCTCACTAGCCGTCATATTCAACGATTCGTCATAGTCAACAACAAACCATACCACATCCGAGTTATCCCGTTTTTCCTGGTCATTTCTGGCGCGAGGATAAGCGTCTGTCAGTGCATTCATGTTGCTATAGAAATATCGATCTATAACCACAACAACCTTTTTGCCCCAGTTCCTCAGTACCGGCACTTTAACATCTAACTGCGGTGATAGCCGCTTTGGGCCACTGCTGCGATAATCAGGTCGCCGACGACCGACTGGGAACAATACTGGAGCAGGAGCCTTGGCATAGGCATCAAACTCAGGTCGCATCTTATCACCAGAAAAATACAGGGCTTGGGTCTCTATCGCACACCATTCCAGTTCCCCAACTTCCATTGTGGCTGGATTAACTATGATCCAGTCAATACGTCCAGCTTTCTTACCATCACCTTCATCATCAGATACCGTTGCATCAGCAATAGAGCCGGAAATCTTACGAAGAAACGGAGTTTCCTTGATTATAGTAGGGTTTTTGATATCCAGCATCTTTTCAGCGATCCAGACAAACGGGGTTTTCTCATGGTCTAGCGTTTGTAAGAACCGTGATGGGCAGACCGTTACTACCTTGTCACCCGGCACTGGGACACCGACACCATCCGGTCCAGAAGCATAGCGGCGAATACTACACACTCCGCTGGCCTTGTTGCACCGGGCATTAGGTACCAAGCTAGAGAGAAATGGGCAAATCGGCGCATTAGATATGTCGCCAGTAGCATCCTGAATCGCTGCAAGCTGCCCGAAGCTTTGGCGTTCCTCTGGTGTCATTGCGGTCATGTCGTTGCCGAACCACTCGGCTATCCCATAGCGAGGGATCGGAGCGCGGGCCATGTGCATACTTCCTCAGTTAATTGTGCTACAAAATTTCCTATATTATCTTGTGATTACGATCAAAGCGACTCTCTGAGGCTTATTATCAGAAGAGCCTCGAATAAATAAATATCTGCCAGATCTCACACCATCATTTCCCAATACAAAAACTCGAAAAAATCCTTCCAAGCAAATCATCGGAAGTGAATTCACCCGTGATCTCACTCAATGTTTGTTGTGCCAAACGCAGCTCTTCTGCCAACAATTCACCTGAGCGGGCGACCACCAGTTGTCCATGGCCTTGTTGTAAATGCTCTGCTGCGGTATTTAATGCCTGTAAATGACGACGACGAGCCAGAAAACCACCTTCCGTATTGCTATTGAAACCCATAGTTTCCTTTAGATGATCGCGTAGCAAATCGATTCCTTCACCACTGCGAGCAGACAAGCGGATTAGCGAGTAACCACTCACTTCAGTAATACTCGTCTCTTCATTGGTCATATCTGTTTTATTACGGACAACAGTGATAGGAAGTGATGCCGGCAAACGAGCTATAAATTCAGGCCAGATTTCTACAGGCTCAATCGCATCAGTTGTCGTACTGTCTACCATAAACAGTACACGATCAGCCTGTTCAATTTCCTGCCACGCACGTTCAATGCCAATACGCTCCACTTCATCACTGGCTTCACGCAAACCCGCAGTATCAATGATATGCAATGGCATACCATCAATATGGATATGTTCACGCAACACATCACGGGTTGTACCCGCAATATCGGTAACGATCGCCGCTTCACGACCTGCCAATGCATTAAGCAGGCTCGATTTCCCAGCATTAGGCCGGCCAGCGATAACAACTTTCATCCCTTCACGTAAAAGGCTGCCTTGGCGAGCCTGAGAACGTACACGATCAAGTTCAGCAATGACGTTATCCAGACTGGCTTCAATTTTCCCATCAGAAAGGAAGTCGATCTCTTCGTCAGGAAAATCAATCGCAGCTTCTACATAGATTCGCAAGTGAGTAAGTGCTTCCACCATCTGATGAACCTGGGTAGAAAATGCGCCCTGTAAGGAATTTATCGCTGAACGGGCCGCCTGCTCCGAACTAGCATCAATCAGGTCAGCAATGGCCTCCGCCTGAGCCAGATCCAGCTTGTCATTAAGAAAAGCACGTTCAGAAAACTCACCAGGATTAGCAATGCGTACACCGGGCAGAGTCAGAATGCGTTTCAACAGTAAATCAAGAATAACGGGTCCGCCGTGCCCCTGAAGCTCCAGTACATCTTCTCCAGTAAAGGAATTAGGTCCCGGAAAGTAAATCGCAATTCCCTGATCGAGTACCCGATTATCTACATCACGAAATGGCAGATAATCTGCATAACGGGGCTTGGGTAACTTACCTAATACCACCTCAGCCACTTGTGCGGCTTTCGGGCCAGAAACACGTAAGATACCAACACCACCCCGTCCTGGTGGGGTAGCCTGAGCGACTATCGTATCGGTGGTATTCATGGTTATCTTCCTTTTACTTTTTAGCTCAATTTTTACTTTTAACTCAAATAGTTAAGGCGGCCAATGACCGCCTTTTATGTTACAACTACCAGGATGAATACTGGTTGAAGTTATTTTTATTTCGCTGGCTTCTTCTCGCGGCTATGCAAACCACGTTTTTCCAACCCACGATAAATCAGCTGTTGCTGAATAATTGTCACCAAGTTACTGACGATATAGTACAGAACCAAACCTGACGGGAACCACAAGAAGAAGATGGTGAACATGACAGGCATGTAGGTCATAATCTTCTGCTGCATCGGATCAGTGATGGTCGTCGGAGACATTTTCTGGATAACGAACATCGTCACACCCATTAACAACGGCAGGATGTAATAAGGATCTTGTGCAGACAAGTCATTGATCCAGCCTGCGAATGGCGCATGACGCAATTCAACAGAACCCATCAACATGTAATACAGAGCAAGGAAAATTGGCATCTGGATCAACAGAGGCAAACAACCTCCTAGCGGGTTCACTTTCTCTGCTTTATACAGCGCCATCATTTCCTGACTCATGCGCTGTTTATCATCACCAATACGCTCACGCATAGCCGCTAACTTAGGCTGCAACAGACGCATTTTCGCCATTGAGGTGTACTGCGCCTTGGTCAACGGGTACATGATACCACGCACGATAAAGGTAATAACGATAATGGAGAAGCCCCAGTTACCAATAAAACCATGCAGGAATTTCAGCAGCTTAAATAATGGCTGAGAGATAAACCATAACCAACCATAATCCACCGACAGATCCAGATGAGGTGCTACGGCAGCCATTTCATCTTGAATTTCTGGACCAACCCACAGTGTAGAAGAAACCGTTTTTTCACTATTAGCTGCAACAGAAATTGGTGCACTCTTATAACCAATCGCAGCCATCCCTTTACCTAACGCCGTAGTATAGAAAGTGCTGGTTTCATTAGCTGAAGGAATCCATGCCGTAGCAAAATATTGCTGCAACATGGCAACCCAACCGCCTTTAGTCGTTACAGACAAGGGTTCACTTTCAATATCGCTGAAGCTATGTTTTTTATATTTGTTATCGTCTGAAGAATAAGCCGCACCACGGTAAGTATGCAGCGCAAAGTTACTGCTACCCGTATCACGATGTTTTGGCAGTTCAACATTCTGTTTCAATTGACCAAAGAAGGTCATCTGTAATGGCTTTTCTGTTGTGTTGTGAATACGATAATCTACATTAATCGCATATTCACCACGTTTCAGGACAAATGTTTTAACATAAACAACGCCATCTTTAGCGACGAAATTCATCGGGATACGTAATTCATCCTGCCCACTAGCCAATACATAACTATCATGTGCGGTGGTATACAGCGGGCGCTCACTATTCGTCGGGTTATCCGGGCCATCTCTACCAGTTAATCCACTTTGCGCCTGGTAAGTGAAAGCAGGTGTTGTCTCCAGCAATTTGAATGGCTGGCTAGAACCTAAGGTATCAGGGTAGGCTAATAAATCAGCCTCTTCGATATCACCGCCACGGGTGTTGATGGTCAAAGAGAGCACATCAGTTTTAACCGTGATCAGTTTACCTTTCCCGCTGCCTGGCACTGCCTGATTCTCACCACTCGGCATATCCGTTTGTTGCGTGGCCTGTACTGTCGTTGGTTGCGGATTTTTATCTGCTTCCCATGCTTGCCAGACCAAGAAAGAAACGAACAGCAAAGCGATGAGAAGAAGATTGCGTTGCGAATCCATCGTTAGTGTTCTCTATTATCGTTGTTTTTTTTAGGTGGGACGGGATCATCACCACCTTCGTGTAAAGGGTGGCATTTTAATACGCGTTTCACTGTTAACCAACCGCCTTTTATCATTCCAAATCTGTTCAATGCCTCAATGCCATATTGAGAACATGTAGGATTAAAACGACAACGGGGTCCCAGCA
This sequence comes from Photorhabdus australis DSM 17609, assembly GCF_000711895.1. GTDB lineage: Bacteria > Pseudomonadota > Gammaproteobacteria > Enterobacterales > Enterobacteriaceae > Photorhabdus > Photorhabdus australis. Next base: position 26,514 of record NZ_JONO01000012.1, on the reverse strand, counting down.
GTGGGCTTATCACCAACTGATATCCACGGATTAATCCGATCAGGAGGCGCGAACCAAGCGACAGTGACGACGCCATAATTTACCCAAAGCTTCCGTTAATTCACGGTTATCAAGTTCAGCAACCCCTTTCCTAACCAATACCACAAAATCCATAGGAGGCAAACTATGTTGGTTTAAACGGAAACTTTCACGGGCCAACCGTTTAATTCGGTTACGCTCATGAGCACGTTTAACATTTTTCTTGGCTATGGTAAGACCGATGCGGGGATGCCCCAGCTCATTAAGGCGACCAAGGATAGTAATCTCTGGTGAACTTGCCCGTTGGGGTTGCTGGAAAACATAAGTGAAATGCTTGGGAGTTAACAAGCGTAACTCCCTCGGAAAAGCGAGCGTAACCACTAGATGGTTAGCTTTATTACTTAGAAACGGTCAAACGAGTACGGCCTTTTGCACGACGGCGAGCCAGAACCTGACGACCATTTTTAGTGGCCATACGAGAGCGGAAGCCGTGAGAACGGTTACGCTTCAGTACGGACGGTTGGAAAGTGCGTTTCATAGCGATTTCTACCTAACTTAAAATTATTACTGATTCAGTAAACGCGTTAGCAGCCAGTGAGAAGAAGTAGACACTGACGCCTCAATCGCAACATCAATATAAAAGAAGCGGGATTGTAATAAAATGTACAGCTATGAGTCAATTAAACATGACACAAGCTGACCGGCTTTTCTACTGAGTTGAATGTTTACCGACAACCTGCCCGTGCTTACACAGGAACCTCTCACCAACCACTACCGGCAAAAAACTCTGGCAATGCACGCAGGGTCCAGTATTATACGGACTGCTCAGTAAAGCGCAATGATCACCGCCTGATCTTCATTCTCTGTTATGATCCTTGGTTCAATTTTATCTTAAATAGCGGCTTATCCTCGACCCTTGTTTAATCTATGCCATGACTACATTAAAGTGCCTTAACAACCCTTTATTTCACAGGTAATTTTTCCCTGTGGATAAAAAGCGCTTAAACTGTGTAAAAGAATGAAGATCTGTAGCGCCTTTTGCGCTATGATCCCGCGTCATGATCCATGATCTTATCTACGGATCATTGGGGAGCGATAACATTAAAAATCGCCTCAAGCATGACAATTGATCCTTCCTTACCCTGAAGGAATCGTTGTTTTGAACCCAATACAATATAATGAGCTAACCACTCCGATTTCTTTAATTGTTAATTGGCCTTGTTTTAGGGGAGTCCGCCGTGTCACTTTCGCTTTGGCAGCAATGTCTTGCCCGATTGCAGGATGAATTACCTGCCACAGAATTCAGTATGTGGATACGCCCCCTTCAGGCAGAGTTAAGTGGTAACACTTTGGCACTTTATGCTCCTAACCGGTTTGTTTTGGATTGGGTCAGAGAAAAATATATCAACAATATCAATGGATTGTTGAATGACTTTTGTGGAGCAGAAGTACCGTTATTACGTTTCGAAGTTGGCAATAAACCTGTTTCACAAAGCGATAGCCCGCCGCAAAGGGTTGTTGCTCATGCACCGGTTACACCTGCACCACAGAACACATCAATACGTCCCAGTTGGGATAATACGGCGGTACAACCAGAACTGTCCTACCGCTCTAACGTTAATCCAAAACATACTTTTGACAACTTTGTTGAAGGTAAATCCAACCAGCTTGCCCGCGCTGCCGCAAGACAGGTAGCAGATAACCCCGGTGGCGCCTATAACCCACTGTTTCTCTATGGTGGTACTGGCTTGGGTAAAACCCACCTGTTACACGCTGTCGGTAACAGTATTATGGCACGTAAAGCAAATGCCAAAGTGGTTTATATGCATTCTGAACGTTTTGTCCAGGATATGGTCAAAGCATTACAAAACAATGCAATAGAAGACTTCAAACGCTATTACCGCTCTGTCGATGCATTGCTGATCGATGATATTCAGTTTTTTGCCAATAAAGAACGTTCTCAGGAAGAATTCTTTCATACGTTCAACGCATTACTGGAAGGTAATCAACAGATCATTCTGACATCAGATCGCTATCCAAAAGAGATAAATGGAGTAGAAGATCGGTTAAAATCCCGTTTTGGCTGGGGTTTAACCGTCGCTATTGAGCCACCTGAATTGGAAACTCGTGTCGCTATTTTGATGAAAAAAGCCGACGAAAACGAAATTCAGTTACCAGGAGAAGTCGCTTTCTTTATCGCTAAACGCCTGCGTTCTAATGTCCGTGAACTCGAAGGTGCATTAAACAGGGTAATAGCCAATGCCAATTTTACCGGTCGAGCGATTACTATTGATTTTGTACGTGAGGCATTACGTGACTTGTTAGCACTACAGGAAAAACTGGTTACTATTGATAATATTCAGAAAACAGTCGCTGAATATTATAAGATCAAGGTGGCCGATTTACTTTCCAAACGGCGTTCTCGCTCCGTTGCCCGTCCAAGGCAAATGGCAATGGCGCTGGCAAAAGAGTTAACCAATCACAGCTTGCCTGAAATCGGGGATGCCTTTGGTGGACGTGACCATACAACTGTGCTGCATGCTTGTCGTAAAATAGAACAACTGCGCGAAGAAAGTCACGACATCAAAGAGGATTTTTCTAACTTAATCAGAACATTGTCTTCCTAGCGCTATGAAATTTATCATTGAACGTGAGCAATTACTAAAACCACTGCAACAGGTCAGTAGCCCGCTGGGTGGGCGTCCTACTCTGCCTATTCTTGGTAATTTATTACTACAGGTAACAGAAAGTTCTCTGTTATTGACCGGTACAGATTTAGAAATGGAAATGATGGCACGTGTTACGCTTTCATTGCCACACGAAGAAGGTGCAACCACTGTACCGGCACGTAAGTTCTTTGATATCTGGCGCGGTTTGCCGGATGGTGCTGAAATCAGTGTGGAACTGGATGGTGACCGCTTGTTAGTACGTTCCGGCCGCAGCCGTTTCTCACTTTCCACATTGCCTGCTGCTGACTTTCCAAATCTTGATGACTGGCAAAGTGAAGTTGAATTCTCACTGCCACAAGCCACACTGAAACGGCTTATTGAATCAACCCAGTTCTCTATGGCTCATCAGGATGTCCGCTATTACCTCAACGGTATGTTGTTTGAAACCGAAGGCGAAGAATTGCGTACAGTGGCAACGGATGGTCACCGTCTGGCAGTCTGTTCTATGGGAATCGGTCAAAATCTACCTTCCCATTCGGTAATCGTGCCACGCAAAGGCGTTATTGAGCTGATGAGACTGCTAGACGGCGGCGATACTCCGCTACAGTTACAAATCGGCAGTAACAATATTCGTGCCCATGTTGGCGATTTTATTTTCACCTCTAAACTGGTGGATGGGCGTTTCCCTGATTATCGCCGCGTATTACCGAAGAGCCCAGATAAAACCCTGGAAGCCAGTTGTGATATGTTGAAACAAGCTTTTTCACGCGCTGCCATTCTTTCTAATGAGAAATTCCGGGGGGTTCGCCTCTATTTCAGTAAAAACCAACTGAAAATCACAGCAAATAACCCTGAACAAGAAGAAGCTGAAGAAATTGTAGATGTTAGTTATCAGGGTACTGAAATGGAAATAGGTTTTAACGTCAGTTATGTTCTGGATGTACTCAACACATTAAGATGTGAAGAGGTTCGTTTACTGCTGACCGATGCTATTTCCAGTGTTCAGATAGAAGACTGTGCCAGTCACAATGCGGCTTATGTCGTGATGCCTATGCGCCTGTAACAGGATCTACATTTCAGGTATATGACTCTTACGCGTTTACTTATCCGCGATTTTCGTAATATCGCTGATGCAGATTTGCCTCTAGCTCCCGGATTTAATTTTCTGGTTGGGTCTAATGGCAGCGGCAAAACCAGTGTACTGGAAGCGATTTATACGCTGGGTCATGGACGCTCTTTCCGTAGCATTCAGGCAGGGCGAGTAATCCGCCATGACTGTGATGAATTTGTTCTACATGGACGACTAGGACAACGAGAGAATGAACGGGAATTGTCTATTGGTCTAAGTAAAAATCGTAATGGCGATAGTAAAGTCAGAATTGATGGCAGCGATGGCGGTAAAATTGCAGAACTAGCCAAGATGTTACCTATGCAACTTATTACCCCGGAAGGATTTACCCTGTTAAATGGCGGACCAAAGTACCGTAGAGCTTTTATTGATTGGGGTTGTTTTCACAATGAACCACGCTTTTTTTCTGCATGGGTAAATCTAAAGCGACTGCTTAAACAACGCAATGCAGCACTACGACAAGTCACCCATTACAGCCAGATACGGCCCTGGGATCAGGAATTGGCGCCACTAGCAAACCAGATAAATCAGTGGCGTACTGAATATGTTACAAACATCACTCAGGATATTGCTGACACTTGTAAACAGTTTTTACCCGAATTTATATTGTGCTTCTCTTTCCAACAGGGGTGGGACAAAGAGAGTGATTATGCTGAATTACTGGAGCGCCAATTTGAGCGTGACAGAACATTAACCTACACGGCTTCCGGCCCGCATAAGGCTGATTTGCGCATCCGTGCGGAAGGAACGCCAGTAGAAGATATGCTATCCCGCGGTCAATTAAAATTATTGATGTGCGCACTGCGGTTAGCACAGGGTGAATATTTCACCCGACAGAGCGGACAACAATGTCTGTATCTGCTTGATGATTTTGCCTCTGAACTGGATGCCGGCCGCCGTCAATTGCTGGCCGAACGTCTAAAATCCACGCAAGCTCAGGTATTTGTCAGTGCGATAAATCCCGGCCAGGTAACAGACATGCTTGATGGAAATAGCAGGATGTTTCGCGTGGAAAATGGCAAAATAGAGATTCAACCACAGGATTAAAAATGAGCGAGAAACGTTGATGTCGAATACATATGACTCCTCAAGTATCAAGGTATTAAAAGGGCTGGATGCGGTTCGTAAACGTCCGGGCATGTATATCGGCGATACAGACGATGGTACCGGCTTACACCACATGGTCTTCGAGGTTGTCGACAACGCTATCGACGAAGCCCTCGCAGGCCACTGTAGTGAAGTTATCGTCACGATCCATGCCGATAACTCAGTCTCGGTACAGGATGATGGCCGCGGTATTCCTACCGGCATACACGAAGAAGAAGGTGTTTCAGCAGCCGAAGTTATTATGACTGTGCTGCATGCGGGGGGTAAATTCGATGATAACTCTTATAAAGTCTCCGGCGGTCTGCACGGTGTAGGGGTTTCCGTTGTTAACGCCTTGTCTGAAAAGCTGGAACTGGTTATCCGCCGTGACGGTAAAGTTCATGAACAGACTTATCACCTTGGCGTGCCACAAAGCCCACTGAAAATCGTTGGAGAAACTGAACAAACAGGTACTCGTGTCCGCTTCTGGCCAAGCATGGATACTTTTCGTAACAACACTGAATTTCAGCATGACATTCTGGCTAAACGCCTGCGTGAACTCTCCTTCCTGAATTCCGGCGTATCCATCCGTCTTATTGATAAGCGCACGAATACTGAAGATCACTTCCATTATGAAGGTGGAATTAAAGCGTTTGTTGAGTTTTTAAATAAAAACAAAACGCCAATTCATCCAAATGTTTTCTATTTCTCGACAGAAAAAGATGGCATCGGTGTTGAAATTTCAATGCAATGGAACGATGGCTTTCAGGAAAATATTTACTGCTTTACCAATAACATTCCACAACGCGATGGCGGTACTCACTTAGTTGGTTTCCGTACCGCGATGACTCGTACCCTTAATAGCTATATGGATAAAGAGGGGTACAACAAGAAATCTAAAGTCAGCGCTACCGGTGATGATGCTCGTGAAGGTTTAGTTGCAGTCATTTCCGTTAAAGTACCTGATCCAAAATTCTCTTCTCAAACTAAAGACAAACTGGTTTCTTCCGAAGTGAAAACTGCGGTTGAAACACTGATGAATGAGAAGCTGGTGGAATACCTGCTGGAAAATCCAAATGACGCCAAAACAGTTGTCGGTAAAATTATCGATGCTGCCCGCGCCCGTGAAGCAGCTCGTAAAGCACGAGAAATGACACGCCGCAAAGGGGCGCTTGATCTAGCTGGCTTGCCCGGTAAATTAGCTGATTGTCAGGAACGTGACCCAGCACTATCCGAACTCTACTTAGTGGAAGGGGACTCGGCGGGCGGTTCTGCAAAACAGGGTCGTAACCGCAAAAATCAGGCAATCTTGCCATTGAAAGGTAAAATCCTGAATGTTGAAAAAGCACGTTTCGATAAAATGCTCTCTTCTCAGGAAGTTGCAACACTGATCACTGCATTGGGTTGTGGGATAGGCCGTGACGAATACAACCCAGATAAGCTGCGTTATCACAGTATTATTATCATGACGGATGCGGATGTCGATGGATCTCATATCCGTACTCTATTGCTGACTTTCTTCTATCGTCAAATGCCAGAAATCATTGAACGTGGTCATGTGTTTATTGCTCAGCCACCTTTGTATAAAGTGAAAAAAGGCAAACAGGAACAGTACATTAAAGATGATGAAGCTATGGATGAGTACCAACTGTCTATTGCTTTGGATGGCGCATCCCTTTACACCAGCGATCACACACCAGCCCTGAGAGGGGAACCACTGGAAAAATTGGTAACAGAATTTAATGGTGTTAAGAAAATCATCAAACGTATGGAGCGTCTATATCCAGCAAGTTTGCTAAATAACCTCATTTATCATCCAAAGCTGACTGAAGAAGCGCTAACCGACGAGACAAAAGTCCAGGAGTGGATTGAAACGCTGGTAACTCGCCTGAATGACAGGGAACAAAACGGCAGCAGCTACAGCTATCAACTCCATGAAAATCGTGAACGTCAAATGTTTGAACCCGTTCTACGTGTTCGTACACATGGTGTCGATACCGATTACCCACTGGATTTCGACTTTATCCACGGCGGTGAATACCACCGTATTACTCTGTTAGGCGATAAACTTAGCAATTTAATTGAAGAAAACGCTTACATTGAGCGGGGTGAACGTCGCCAACCTGTCAGTGACTTTGAGCAAGCTCTGGAATGGTTAACTAAAGAATCACGTCGTGGTCTGTCTATACAGCGTTATAAAGGTCTGGGAGAAATGAACCCTGAACAGTTATGGGAAACGACCATGAACCCGGAAACCCGCCGAATGATGCGCGTGACAGTAAAAGACGCCATTGCCACTGATCAATTATTTACAACTCTAATGGGTGATGCTGTTGAACCTCGTCGAGCATTTATTGAAGAGAATGCTCTGAAAGCAGCTAATATCGACATCTAATTGATATTATTATCAATTTAAAAAGCGCTCATATTAATTTTCTATGGGCGCTTTTTTTATCTGTTATTTATGACCAATAAAGTGTAATTTATTTAATGTTTCTGTAAAACATCACTTAAATATAATCTAAGGGTATAATATGGCTGACATGATTTAAATGACAATAAAGGGAAAAAACAGGGATTAATATCTGCTGGATGTTCTTCTGTTGATTCTATTGGTAATAAATATCCAGCAAACCATCTTGATCAGATATTAGTTTATACCCTATGGATTTCAAGTTGCATCGCGGCGGCAAGGGAGTGAATCCCCGGGAGCATTGCAAACTATGTGACTGGGGTGAGTGAGTGCAGCCAACAAAGAGGCAACTTAAAAGATAACAGGTATAACTCAAATGGTGCTCAAGAACGTTATTACAATATAAAAATCACTGGTGCCATAAACACTGAAATAAGTGTTTTACATCCGCATTCATTGAATCATAATGAGCTTCCACCACAGGAAAGTATTTCGTTAAAATATACAAACATTACCTGGAATCACCTTATCGCAGGTACTGGTGGTTATAGTATTTTGGATGACAGAATTTATTAAATAATTGAAACAAGGCGTTTTAATTTCACGCCTTGTTTCATTAACGAACTTTTTTCGGTAGGACCAAAACATATAAAATAGAGAATATCATACTTCCTATTTTAATCTCTTCACTATTTAAATTAATGAATTTCGATATAAAATCATGGTACTCATTAAGGCCAACAACAAATAATTGTATATAACCAAATATAATTATTAAAATAGAAACAAAAACAGACAAAATATAATTACCTTTTTTGTCCACAATCTTTTTTATAAAATAAAATGAGATAAAAACAACTAAAGACATAATGTAACAAAGAGAAATATCCCACCAAGTTGGTTTGGTAGAAATTATAACATCGATATAATCCATATTTTTTCTATCTTAATCAACAAATACTCAACAAACATATTATGATTTTTTCAGTAATTAGATAGTTATTATAAGCTTATTCTATCCATTAACAAATTCATTTCACAATCATCTAATCTAAAACTAATTTCAATATTTTTTTGGTAACATGCAGGCATATAAAATAGAAAAAATCACACTACCCACTCTAATTACCTCACTATTTAAATTAATAAACATTGATATAATCTCATGATAACCACCATATTTCACAATAAACAATTGAATTGAACCCAACATTACTATAATAAAAAACCCAAGAACAGAGAGAATATAGCTTCGTCTTTTCTCTATAGTAATTTTCATGAAAAAAAGAAAAAACAAAAGCGTTAACGATAAAAGATAGTACAGAAAAATATCCTGCCAAGTAGATTGAGTGGAAATTGTAACATCAATATAATTCATAGTTATTACCATTAAAGGTCAGTGTGAATATTTAAACTTCCTTGGAAACATTATCATGATTAAAATTGAAAATATAACCGCACCTATTCTTATTACCTCATCATTTAAATTTAAAAACCTAAATGGTGGAATCAAGGAATAACCGAATTTAGATATAATTAGTTCCTTACCCATATTATTTCTCTTCTTCTGTTATCTTATAAATACTCCAAAGAGTAACACCATCAACCGCCATTTCCATACTTAAGCTTAAAGAATCCATTTCTTACCATCCTCTGGTAAAATCGCTATTAATATTTCTAAATAAACTCCAAGATTTCTCTCTTGGCTTCAAAACTTTTCTAAAAATGCCACTAACCTGAAAGTGCTAAATCAACCTTTGCATAAGTAATATCTGCATCTTTATCACTTAAACCAATTTTATTAGCAACCATACCTATATCCGTCCCTAACACCACCATTAATATTTTCTCTGTACAGTAAATCATATCCACTTTCAACAACATTATTATACCCATGAGCCATTAATGGCGCACCGAATGAGGCACACGCTAACCCTAAAGAAGCTTTACAGACTGTATAACCTGCAAGAATTTGAGTACCACCACCAACAAACCCGATCTGTTTTAATATAAGATTAGTATAACTTGATTTCTCTTTTTCCCTTTCAATTATTGCATATTGCTTTACTCTGTTTGCTGTCAAATAGAAAGCTTGTTCTTTTAAGTGATCTATTTCAAACTGAATAATCTCAATTGCACCATTTGAAGATAAACAGTGAATACGAACCTGACCTAGTATATCCTCTACAAAAAGATTTATTTTTGAATTAAAGTCCATTCTTATTTTACTATGAGTTAGATAGCGAAAAGATAAAGTTTTCGCCAACTCTCTTAATTCCTTACCTTTAAATCCAGTAGGTTATCTTGCTTTATATCTCCCCCTATAAGACCAATTTTTTATTTTCAAACCAAAAAAATCATTAACATAACTTATATAACATAACAAAAATAAACCAATAAAGAAACAATGAATAGAACCATTGAATACTATATAGAGAAATCCACCCGAATAACGAGTGGATTTTCACAAAGAAAATACATTAAAATAATTAATCTAATATACGTAGCATACGACGCAGAGGCTCTGCGGCTCCCCACAACAATTGGTCACCGACAGTAAAAGCAGACAAATACTCAGGCCCCATATTCAGTTTACGTAAACGCCCTACAGGAGTATTCAAAGTTCCGGTTACGGCTGCGGGGGTCAATTCGCTCATACTTAATTCACGATCATTTGGAATAACACGAACCCAGTCATTATGCGCAGCCAGTAATTGCTCAATTTCAGGAATCGAAATATCTTTTTTCAATTTCAGAGTAAATGCCTGACTATGGCAACGCAGCGCCCCGATACGCACACACAAGCCATCAACAGTAATGATGTTATTACCGGTATTGAGGATCTTATTAGTCTCTGCCTGCCCTTTCCACTCTTCACGGCTTTGGCCGTTATCAAGTTGTTTATCAATCCACGGAATCAAACTACCAGCCAACGGTACACCAAATTGCTCAGTTGGCATAACTCCGCTACGAGTGAAATCCGTTACTTTTCTTTCAATATCCAAAATAGCCGATGCCGGATCTTGCAGCTCTTTTGCTACCTGGGTATGTAAAGCTCCCATCTGCACCAGAAGTTCACGCATATGGCGAGCACCCGCACCAGAAGCAGCCTGATAAGTTGCAACAGAAGCCCATTCAACCAAATCATTGGCAAACAAACCGCCCAAAGACATCAACATTAGGCTAACGGTGCAATTACCACCAACAAAAGTTTTTATACCCTTATTAAGACCTTCCTGAATATGAACATGGTTAACCGGATCAAGAATAATGATGGAATCATCATTCATACGCAACGCTGAAGCTGCATCAATCCAATATCCCTGCCAACCTGTTGCTCTTAACTTTGGATAAATTTCATTAGTATAATCTCCACCCTGGCAACTAATAATAATATCCAAAGCACCAAGGGCTTCGATATCGAAAGCATTCTGTAATGTACCTTGTTGGCCAGTAAAATCAGGAGCCGGCTGTCCGTGTTGTGATGTTGTAAAGAATACGGGGCGAATAGCATCAAAATCCCTCTCTTCAACCATACGTTGCATTAATACGGAGCCAACCATACCGCGCCAGCCGATAAAACCCACATTTTTCATCATTATTGTCCTGCCTTGGTGAGTGTTGTTCAGAAATTCTGATTGCACTAAAGCTGACAAAATATAGCCGGAGACGCAAGTGAATTTATTAGCTATTCATAAGATATTTAGTCATGTTATAGAAAATCGGAAATACAATAAAAAGCCACCTATCGGTGGCAAACATTTACAGCTAACTTGTGACTCTTCAAGCTAAATTCAACTGAGTTTTAGACTTTTCTTTGGGATGTGGTTTCACACTGACCACTTCACCCGGCTTGGAAATAAAGCGAACAAATGTTTCATGACTGACGAAGGTTGCTCCACAATTAATATTTTGGCACTGGTTGTAACGTTCTTTTGTCTGACTGGAATGCTCAAAGCTGCTGCGTGCATGAGCAGCTTTACCACAAAGAGGACACTTGATCATATTTCTTACCCTTAACTAAAACATGAAGTCTCATTTCGCGAACAATATAGCAACAAGGTCTTATTTAAAGAATAATTATTTCATATCGAGATCATCAATTTTTAATTCCAGAGTCAGCGCCGTTGTAAAACCACCGCTCGATCCATTCATCGTGTGAGTAACTTTTGTTAACGTCCATTCTGTTTCATCTATTTCAGGTTTAAAGCCAATGACTTTTATCGGTACTTCGGGGTAAAGATCTGCACGTCCTTGAGCTAGTTGAATTGAAAATGTCGCCGTACCACGTTGTATTTTTTCCCAAGTAGCTTTGGCAGCACGCTTAGCGCTGGCTTCATCAGCATAAACACGGGAAAGCTCCAGTACATTATCCTTACTACCAATCAAATATGATTTTGAGCTACCAGTACCTCGTTGAACTACCAAAATGTGTTTTTTCTCCGGTTTACGGGTATCCAACCAATTTGCCACCACGCCGGTATAAGCCTCACGATCAGACAGAGTAAAATTATGGCTGTCCCCTAACCGACGAGTGATCACTAATGCAGAGATAACTTGACCGCTAGCTGTTTTGTTCTGCCCTTGCCGAATAAATATCAATTTGCCATTTTTTACTGAGGCAATTGCCCCTTCCTGATTTGCCAACCGGGTAAGAAAGCTGCCATCAGACTCATTTGTCTGATCGATATGATTAATAAATACCTTCGCTATATCCTTATGCAAATCAGCGGTAAGATTATTTCTGGCAGCAATAGTCTGGACAATCTCACCTATCGTTTTCTCATGATAAGATACTTCACGTCTCATATTGAGAGATTCACGAAAATCAGCACTACGGGCACGGATAGTTAATTTATCCGGTGTTCCACTGTGCTCAACTTCATCCACAGTAAAACGTCCCTTATCGATAAGGGGCTGATCACGCCACCCTAATGCCAATGAAATCACATTACCTCGAGAAGGTAACATCAAGCTTCCATCTGCATCATCCAGTTCAATATCAAGCTGATCGGCCTCAAAACCGCGATTATCCGTCATCGTCAGTGATATCAGGCGCGATTGAATGCGCCCGCTGATATCTTTATTATCAATTTCCAGAAGAAATCCCGGTGCACTGCCTTTTTCTGGAACCCTGTCAAATTCAGACATCATCCAATACCTCTTTCTTTGACTCTACCCACCAAATTTTCTGTAAGCATGGAGAACTGGTTCTGAAGATCACCGAACATTTCACCCAAGGAACTATCAACTCGCCGCAATTTCAAAGTAAAATCAATTTTGCGAGCAGCACCATTCGACATAAGTTCCGTTTTTGTCTGATCGATACTCTCAATGATAAACATGCCGTAAACCGTACCACTACCATCTATAAAGGACCAGGCTTTACCGCTATCAGCCATAACCTGTAGAGCCACCAATGATAAACGACCACCAGTAATTTCTGGATATAACGAGCCTGAAAGTATCATTGTGTCGTTATCCGGCCCCAGAAATTGCCCGGCAGGCCGAAGTCCGATACGGCTGTTAAAAGCATGTCTCCATGACTGCTGATATTGCAGACTCTGATATGGCGTGGTTTTCAACATAAAAACAAATAAACCCAGTGCTGCCATCATAATTAGAATTCTCCTCTATCAGAGAATGAACTGCGTAAACGAGCTTGCTGTTTACGATCCCGATCATCCAGTTCGCGCCTAACCATTGCAGCGATATCCTGCGCAGACTGCTCTGGAGCGCCATAGATATTTATATGATAGACCGGGGATTCACTAAGGTACTGTACCTGGCGCTTCTCTGTTTTCTCCTGAATCTGTGGATACGCCTGAACAGGTAAACTCTGAATATGCAACGGTGCTGTTCTGGCTGCCGCAGAAGGCGCCATTACACTTAAAGAAAACGCAGCAGCGGCTGCAAGTTTAGCCGTCTGACGTCGACTAATAATATTAACAGGGCCAGTTACAATCTCCGGTCCATATTCACCAACAATACCAAATCCACCAACAGGAATAATTCCACCTTTGTCGTGTTTAGGCAGAACCGAACTGACATTAGGAGCCATGTTATTACCGGCACCTTTTGCAATATCTTCCCTTGGCCTCATCCAATCAGGGATATACTCAGACAATGAAGTCAGTTTATTTTTCAATGCCTCCCATTTTTCATTAATCCCTTCCAACAAACTGTTAATTATCGCTGTACCAACCTCTTTAAATTTACTGGGCAGATTCATTACATCATTAATAATTTCATTCCATTTATCCGAGATCGATATTTTAATATTCTCCCAGATATCCAATGTATTTTGTTTAACTAATTCCCAGGCATTACTTATATTAGTTTTAATATTCTCCCAGATTTGCAACGCACTCTGTTTAATTGATTCCCATTTCTCACTCCAGCTGATTTTAATATTTTCCCAAAGCTGAGAAAATTTCGGCCCCAACGTTTCCCAATTTTGCCAAATATAAACAGCCGCCATAGAAATCAAACCAACAATAGCGAGGATTGGGTTAGCCATCATCAGACGACCAACGATCATCATGGTACTTCCCAACACTTTCAGAGCATTTCCAACTAATCCAAACGCTCTCACACCAGTGCTTCCAAAGAGAATAAGACTATATTTCGCTACAGCTAATGGAAGTAATACTGAAGCTATCACCTGCGCTAATGCACCAAAAACAGTTAACATCCCTCCGATAGCCATCGTGATAGTCGCAAGCATTGCAGCCAGCCGAGGATTAGCTTTCATCCATTCACTTACTTTATTAACAACATTTGTCACTTGCTGAGTGACTTCTCTCAAAGGACCTTCTACACCGGAAAATGTCTGAACGCCCAGATAACTCCACGCGGCATTAAGCTTTTGAATATCACCGGTAAGGCTATTCGTCATTGCTGATGCAACTTTTTGGGATTCCCCTTGAACATTTTTTAATTTAGCGATAAAAGCTTGCAATCCTCCCTGCCCTGCCTGATTTACCAACACATCCAAAGCAGGTGCGGCCTTTTCACCACCAATTGCGGTGAAATAACTTGTACGTTGTTTGCTGCTCATTGAGCGAGTTTTATCATCCAGTTCAACGAGGATATCGGGTAATTGGCGTAAATTACCTTTAGCATCACGAGTTTTAATATTAAGTTTTTCCAATGCAGTAGCAGCAGCTTTAGGTGGTTCAGCCAACCGTTCCAGCACACTATTCAGAATCTCTCCAGCTTCACTTCCTTGTATATTGGTGTCACTCAGCTTTCTTATCGCTGCTGCAACGGTTTCAATATCAATCCCCAAAGAAGTCGCTGTCGGAGCGACAAATTTCATGGTGTCACCCAATGTCGCCAACGTCGTTTTTGAACCAGTGAATGTTGCTGTTAAAACATCACTAATATGGCTCATCTCTTCGGATTGTAATTTGAATCCTTCCAATACATTAGTAATAATATCAACCACTTCAGCAAAATCTGTACCACTTGCCTGCGACATTAATACCGTACCGGGCATCATATTCTTTATCTTATCAGGGGAATAACCCTTGGATGCATAAAGGCTCTGTCCCTGTGCAATCTGACTGGCAGCAACCCCGGTGCTTTTACTCAACTCACGGCTTTGGTTGAGCAACATAGTGTATTCAGGAGAGTTTTTTTCAATATTAGTTTGTGCCTGAATTTTAGACATCTGAGCATTAAGATCATAACCCGGCATCAGAAAGTTTTTACTGGTTGTCATTATCTTAACGCCTACCAACTTCGCATTAGCGCCATGTTGGCTAATACGATCACGCAAATCTTTTACTTTGCTATAACGGCTTTCACTACGATTTTCTTCTTTGTTGCTACTGGGTTGCGCAGTTTCCTGCGCATATTCAGGAGCAGAATAAGGTTTAATTGCTTCCCAAGTCTGATTTAACTGCTTGAGTTCACCACGGTTTTGCCGGATGGAATCCGCCAACCTTTTATTATTTTGCTGTGCGGATTTCAAGACGCTGGTCAGCTTATTAACGGACTGTATTACCAATTTAAGCTGTAACTGTGTATTACTCATTTTCTGCACCACTTCGTAAGATGGCCCGATGTCGCCAGTCCAGTAATTCCGGCAGTGACATTTCACTTGTCACTGCCGGAGACCAGTGGAAAACGGTGGCAATATCTGCCACCAAGTCATCTACAGTTAGTCGGCCTGGAAACCGGACTTCGCCGACTTCGGTAACAAAAAATTGACCACCTCAACACTGAGATTAATCAGATCGCCGGGTGTCATTGCCAACAGGTCGCTTTTAGTGAGAGCAGGAGTGGTAACACGTGGCAAAACTAACATCATTGAGTCCACATCCATCTCCAGCAAAGCCTGTAGCCGAGCACCACGCAGCGCTCCACTGTTAGGTTTGCGCACCACCACTTCAGTGATGTTGCTATTACCACGTGCAAGTGGTTCTTCTAATACGATTGTGCGCTGCTCGTCGTTTTGAGTAATGAGTGTTTCTGTCATGGTTCAACCTTGTTTATCCGATTAGATTAAAGACCCATAGCGCGGCGATGATCTGCCAGACGATCCTCACCATTAACAACTTCAACCATGTTAACGGTATCCACTTCGATCAGAACTTCACCATCCCACGTCAGTTTGAAATAGGTGTTTTTAGCACTGATTTTGGTCTGGGTGTTATCCCCTTGCTTATAAGTACCATGGTCAAACTCATGGAAGCGGCCACGCATCACAATTTCAACAGCAATCACATCATTGGTATCATCGCGCTGGTAGGAACCCGCAAAACGCAACATTACGCCGTCGGCTTTAGTTATTCCCCACTGCCGATAATGCTGAGCTTCCATACCTCCCAGAGTAAATTCAACATCCAATGCACCTTCATCCAAACCCAAGTCCACCGTCGCGCTACCGTTCATTCCACCGCCACGATAGGTTTCCAGTTTACGACTCAGCTTAGGCAGAATAAGTTCTTCCACTATTCCCTGATAACTATTGCCGTCATTAAACAAGTTCAAGTATTTAAGTTTGCGAGGTAATGCCATCTGTGTCCCCTTAGCCGTTTATGCTTTTCGCGAAATCCATCAGGTAACGATCTGTAATACGCTGGCGTAACATCATGTTTTCCAGTGGTGGTACAGGTGTGTAGTCGTAATCGAGGGTCAATTTACCCGCTTTCAGGGTGTCTTTATCATTGGCATTTTCGTCGTACCAGCACTGGCCATCAATGATGTACCCCCCGGACCTCAATTCACGGAATTTGGCGTTAACACCTTCGATAATGTCTCGTACTAGTGAAGCAGTCAGTGGCTTATCGATTGCCCACATATGTGCTTCCGCCATGGTATCAGCCAGTACCTGAGCAGTACGGGTGTAACTTTCGAACTGGAACAATGGATCATCAGCACAGGTACGGGAACCCCAGAAACGGAATCCGTTCTTGCGGATAAGTGTCGTGATACCCTTTTCATTTAGATAACCAGCATCAGTTGCTGGATCTTGAAGATCCCAAAATACGTCTGCTGAAATACCAGTCACACCATTGACACCGATGTTTGACAGCGTTTTATGCCAACCGGTTTCTTCATCAATTTTTGCCCGCAAGCCCAGTGCACGGGCAGTAGCATAGGCGGTAGCTTCTTTTTTGGAAACAGTGTCCCAACTCAAGAAATCAGGCCAAATCAGCATCACTTCTCGCTGACCGAAGTTTTTACGATATTCAGCAACTTCTTCTTTATTCTTACAACCATAAGCACTGATATAAGCCATTGCTCTTAGTTTTTGTGCAATACTCGCCAGTTCAACAGCAACAGCTTTTGTATCCAGCCCAGGAACCCCCAGAATACGTGGCTTCACACCTAATTGACCTTGTGCTGCCAACAATGCCTGCATGCCAGTTTTCTTACCTTCACTCGTCGTAGTACCAATGATGTTAGTGGTGGTATCACCTTCCGTTTCACCTTGTTCTACACGGACAACAACAGTAACGGGTTTAGCCTGGTCTGCGATAGCTTTGAGTGCCTGAGGCAATGTGCCGGCATCACCCGCTTTGCCAATTGCCATAGAAACATCAGTAATCAAAACCGGGGTATTTAATGGAAAAGCTTCTGCGTCTGCTTTAGGGCCAGTACAGACCATACCAACAATAGCTGTGCTAATTGTGGTGATGGTGCGTGTACCTTCGTTAATTTCCTGTACACGGACGCCATGATGATAATCTTGTGCCATATTAGCGGTTCTCCTATTAAGGTGTCCCGCTATGTTGAGGTATCCAAGTTATTAAATCATTCGATTAGAAATGTATGGCAGATGATACAAATCAGGTTGGTTAATTTATTGTTTTATCTAAGAATTTAAATGTAAGTGTTTTATAGATAGCAGGAAATGGAGCTTCTATAAGTCAATGCATATTTCTTATTGTTGGGAATTTTTACCTCTGCTTATCAATTGTTTTTTTTACAGATTTTTCCTGCAAAAATAGATTGTAATTTATACATATCAACATATTTCTCTGTAAATCACCGTTCTGGTCATTTGTTGACACCCGAATATAGCTAATTTTTCCCACATGTAACCCTGCCGAGTGCTAATAAGAGACTATTCTTTCGGATATTTCACAGCATAGTGAGTTTTGAAAAATCTTGGTTTATTGGAAACAGTAAATTTAGCGAAAAATGCAGTACCTAATAGCAGGAAAGTGAACGGAAAGGTGTTGGCTGGGGATATCAATATTACTTCTCAGGATATTTTTGATGGGCAGGCGATAGCTATCCCTGAGAAAATCAATCTGGATGATTACAAAACACCAGGAGTTTATGTTCAATATGCTAATGCTTCAGCAGAAACGGGTACCAACTATCCTGAACCTCTGGCTGGTTCGCTTATTGTGTTGAAAACCGCGGGAATTATTCAACGCTATTTTGTTTATAATAGCAGTCGGATATATACACGCAGCCAATATCATGATTTACCATGGACTCCTTGGACCAGGGAATATAATACACTGAATAAACCGACTGCCGGAGATATTGGAGTGTATACACAAACGGAATCCGATTTTCGATATATTACAGGAATCCGTAAGATAAATGGGAAGGCTTTATCTGGAGATATCGATATTACTTCTCAAGATATCTTTAATAGTCAAGCTATTTATTTAGGTGATAAAGCAAATTTAGACGATTACAAAACACCAGGTGTTTATTATCAAGATTATAATATTCATGCTCAAAATGGTGCTAATTACCCTGAACAACTTGCTGGTTCGCTTATTGTGTTGAAAGCTGCTGGAATCATTCAACGCTATTTTATTTATAATAGCAGCCGGGTATATACACGCAGCCAATATCATGATTTACCATGGACTCCTTGGACCAGGGAATATAATACATCAAATCCCCCCTCTGTTGGAAACTTGGGAGCATATACAAAAGAAGAATGCAATAGTCTTTACATCACTAACATCCGTCTTGGTGCTGAAGTACAAATAGGAGCGGGTGGTGTATTGGAATATCACGGCCCTAATGTGTTAACTGGGTTTTATAATAGAGACAGGGATTATTCCGCTGAGACGTTATATTGGAGTCCCATTCAATTTCTTAAAAATGGTCAATGGATCACTATTATACGAGGATAAAAATAATGAATTTGGTAAATCTTGGCCCATTTGAGCAATATATACCTGACAGTGAAGACCCTGTGCAGTTTGTACTTTATCTTCAGGATAAGCAAGGTAATGATTGGTATACATCTCAAAATCGATTCTCAACGGAAACACTAAAGATTATGTATGATGCTAATGGTCTCATTCGTGCAATAACGACTGATGTATCTAAATTTGCACCTCTTGGTTTTTCTGTTGCAGAAATTAATAAGAATGATGTACCTAAAGAGTTTGACGAAAACACCAATGAAAAATGGGTATTTGATGGTAAGAAAATATTTCCTTATGTTGCAACTAAAGAAGAATTAACTAAGAAAGCAGAATATGATAGAATTCAGTTGCTAGTTAAAGCTAATAATATTACAGTTCCATTACAAGATGCCATTGATTTAAATGTAGCTTCTGAAGAAGAAAAGAATACTCTATTGGAATGGAAAAAATACCGAATAATGCTTAATCGAATTGACATTTCGACAGCACCAGAAATTGTCTGGCCAATTCAGCCATTATCATAACTGAAAAAGACCGGAAATAGAAAATTTTCCGGTCTTAATAACTTTATTATAATTTTATTTTTAGATACAATCAACATTATGATATATTTAAAAATATCGATATTTATTGACTGTTATGGCTTTATTTAACATGATTAATTCGTAGTTTAAGATATATTTCACTATCATCATGCTGCCATTACGATATAATTAAATGCAATATTACGTGGACGAATAGTTATTGCGAATCTGGGACGGATAATATTTGTTATTACTTTCGATGATAAGCCATTGTCATAAAAATGACTAGGCATATTAGAACCATCAGGTTGTTTAAGTTCATTAGCTATAACTTCTCTAATAGAATCTTCATTACCAAACGCAAGACCAATAATTGCATTAGCATCGATAGTGTCATCATTATTATAATCTACCATGGCTGTTCTGATAATTGTTGCTTGTTGCTGAGACAATATAGTTCGATTATTATCGACTTTTCTTCCATCATCCCAGCCGCGGATAAATTCCCCTCGTAAATCCGGTAAATTACCACCAGGGTAAATCTCAGCTAATTTTGGATATAGAGACTTATCAAAAGCAGCACCGTTACATTTTAGCCATCCTTTTGGGGGTATCTCAGTCGGCCAAGGAAGTGGCACACCAACCGGGATTAGCTTTTCCACCAAACCAAGGTTTTTTAAAATTCTCTAATCCGTGATAATTTCTACAATAATAGTCTCATATTGGTATTAAACAGGATCAAACATGGCAAAGATTGGCTATATCAGGGTGTCAACAAATGACCAAAACAGTGATTTACAGCGAAACGCTCTTATAAGTATAAATTGTGAGCGGATCTTTGAGGATAAAATCAGTGGAAAAACAGCCAATAGACCAGGTTTAAAACGAGCTTTAAAGCAGCTTAAAAAAGGAGATACTTTAGTTGTTTGGAAACTAGATAGACTGGGACGTAGCGTAAAAAATATGGTTACTTTAATTTCTGATTTAAGTGAACGTGGTGTTCATTTTCAAAGCCTGACTGATAGTATTGATACCAGCACCTCTATGGGACGATTTTTCTTTCATGTTATGAGTGCACTGGCTGAGATGGAACGAGAATTGATAGTTGAAAGGACAAATGCAGGATTAATAGCTGCTCGTGCTCAGGGAAGAATAGGTGGCAGACCTGTATCATTCTCATTTGCTGAACAGCAACAAGCCGCAAGATTGCTGGCTAAAGGCCACTCGCGGAAACAATTATCATTGATCTACAACACATCGTTATCCACGATATATAAATATTTTCCTGTAAATAAAACAGATTACCGATCAACTTAATATTTTAGGTTCAGCTAACTAACGTTTACTTAGATAACAGATTGCCATCAAGCATGGATTTACACATCTGAAAAAATTAATTTATCAACAATAGAAAAAATTATCGGTACTTAGAAATCATCAGGTAAATTCGACCAATGAAGTTAATTTCATCAATTGCACAATCAAAGGCCACATCATTATCACATACCCTAATTTTACCGACCGGAATTTTTGTGATCTTTTTAATGCTATGCATCCCTTCAATATCAATTAACCATAAACCATCCTGAATATCAGGTTCTGCTGTATCTAGCAAATACCAAGTGTTATTGTTATCTACAATAAGAGGTTTTTTTATTTCTCTGGCAATAAGTTGATTATCTAAAGTCACAGGGTTGTCAGAGTTCAACTTTCCACCAACCAATTTAACCCGTTGTATTGTCGGAGTGATAATGCTTTCTAATGATTCCTTTTTCTTTTCTCCATCAGGAAACATGTCTCCTTGTCCTGTGCTTAACCATAACAATGAAGCATTGGTTTCAAGGTTGCATTGAATAACCCAATCTGCGGGAAAGCTATCTCTTAAATACCGGTTTGCCATTGTGCTTTTGGACACACCTAAATGGTCGCTTAGTGCCTGACGTGATTTAAACCCATATGCACTAACAAGGCGTTCGATAGCTTGTTTTCCTCCACTATCTGCACCCATTTTTATCTCAGTTACATTTTTTTTCATCAAAAGTATAGTTTCGTGAGTTTGCCATCTCTACAAAGCTCTCTAATTAAGAGCTATTGTGATTCCAAATAAATTTATTAGATCCAATGAAGGATATTGCATCATAGGCATCTAAATTTCAATCTATATACTTTGTGAAACTATACAATCTAAATAAAGAGAAAAAATCTTCTAAGCAATAAAATAAAAAAAACTTATTAATTACAACGAATTGTGATAGGAAAGAAACCTTTTTAATCATTAATTATTTCAATAAAAACAATAATTAATATATTAACACTATCAAATATAGTTCTTAAAAAAGATAAAAAATCCCTTTAATTTTGTCTAATCAACGTGTACTGTCCTTATATACAGTTATGTTATACGGGGGTAAGTTTGTCAGTGGACTTTCTTATGGAATCAGTAATAGCGCAACGTATTAATTTTATTGCCAGAATGGCAACAAGCTGTGAATGTAATCATGTTGAGGATAAAGAGCTAGCTTTGACTTGGATTGCAGAATTATCAACTCCACTTACGAAACAACTCATTAATTATCACGAAACACGTGAAGAATAAATGCGACAAATAAACAGTACGCACGTGGGATTTTTGTATGATAAATAATCTATGGTTTCTAAGTTGGTTATGATTGCATTGAAAAATTAGCCACTGAAAAGTGGCTTCTTGCTTTTCATTTGTACTATGGCTCTAACAATGTTGTTTCATTGTTTTCCCTCTTTTATTAGCACACCATGGTACTCTAATTTAACAATATTTCTTGTAATAGAGAGTACTTAATGAAAATAATTGCACAGCAAAATGATACTGTTGATGCCTTGTGCTGGCGCCACTATGGCCGAACTCAGGGTATGACTGAACGTGTTTTAGAAGCTAATCCAGGATTGGTTGAATTGATATTTAAAAAATTTCCGGAATTGTCCGAATCTGAATATAGCGTAATCCTGCCACATGGCACTGAAGTTGAAATGCCTGAAATTATGCCAACTGCAACAAAACCTATTCTGCAACTCTGGGATTAAAGGTAACGAATGGACGTGAAGACAGCCATACCATTAATGGTGGTGTTAGTTTGATTTTTTTCAAAGGGTTATCACTCTATTTTTACCAGCGTTGCCAAAAGTATGGCTTAATCTACGAGACTGTAATTTAAATTGTGTAATTGCTTGTTTTCGACATTCGAGCAGGAATTATCTGTACAACTTACCTGTAGTATCTTATATCCAGCATACGATTAGACAGTACAACATTAGAATTCCTTAGATTATTGCGTTAAGTGTTGACAAGAAAACTATCTACAGATTATTAAAAAGCCTTTCTCTCTAAGGGAAAGGCTTTTTAATTCATATTGTTATAGTTTTATTTTTCTAAGAAATTTGTCTGACCTTTCCTACAATTCGCCTTTAATGTCTATCGCTACCTTTAATGTCATTCTTCCAAACATAAACCCATAACTACCTAACATGGCATTTTTCCGAATATGGATACACAACTAACAGAGCTTCTGCGCTTATTACGTAACCTGATCAGAACTGGTGTTGTTACCGAGGTAGATACTCAGCGAGGAATGTGTCGAATTGCGACAGGTAATCTCGAAACTGACTGGAGACCTTGGTTGACAATGCGAGCGGGTAATTCCCGTACTTGGTGGGCTCCCAGCCGTGGTGAGCAAGTTTTGCTATTATCTGTTGGCGGTGAATTGACCACATCCTTTGTATTACCGGCTGTTTATTCTAATCAATTTCCAGAGCCATCGACTCTCCCTACAGAAACTGACCATATTGATTTTCCTGATGGTGGATTACCGGCCATTTATTCTGATCAATCTCTGGCATCACCGCCTCGTTCTGAACAAGCTGTTCATATTGCTTTCCCCGATGGGGCTGTAATGGAGTATGAGCCGAAATTCGGCGCCTTAAACGTAATAGGTATTAAGACTGCTAAGGTGCAGGCTGCAAGTTCTATAACACTTGAAGCAACGAGTATCTCACTCAAGGCACTCGACTCAATCAAATTGGAGGCTATCAACGCAATCGAACTGACATCAGTCAACAAAGTCGAAACGAAAACACTGCAAATTGATATGAAAGCACTGACAGTCGCTGCTGAGGTGGCCAAAAGCATTGAACTGAAAACACCAGAGCTTACTGTAAAAGCAAAAACCAAACTAGAAGGTGATGTTGAAAACACAGGCGGAAAACTCAGTTCTAATGGTGTGACCTTACATTCTCACCAACACTCCGGCGTCATGGCAGGCGGTGCGACAACAGGAGGTCCAGTATAATGATGTATCTTGGAATGAACCGGCAAACCGGTCGTAGCCTGACAGATTTGGAACATGTACGCCAGTCTGTCAGCGATATCTTACTAACCCCCGTAGGTAGCCGTTTAGAACGTCGCACTTATGGTTCTCTGCTACCCGAATTAATTGACTGGCCACAAAACGCGGCTCTACGTCTGCAAGTTATGGCTGCCAGTTATACAGCTATCAGCCGCTGGGAACCACGAATTAATCTGACAGCTATCACCATAAATACCCAACAAGACGGCAAAATGACAATAGATATATCCGGTCATTATCAGCTGTCTCCCGGGGTGTTTTCTCTATCCATCCCTGTGAGGTAAAACAATGCCGACTATTGACTTGGTAGATCTAAGCCAACTGCCACCACCTGATGTAGTAGAGCCACTGGATTATGAAAGACTATTGGCTGAGCGTAAAGCCAAATTAATATCTCTTTATCCTGAAGAACAACGAGATGCTATTACTCGAACACTAGAGCTGGAATCCGAACCTCTGGTTAAGTTGCTGGAAGAAAATGCTTACAGAGAATTGATATTGCGTCAGCGGGTAAATGAAGCGGCTCGTGCAGTGATGCTGGCCTATGCAACCAATGGAGATTTAGACCAATTAGGTGCGAACTATAACGTGACTCGGGCCGTTATGGAGCCTGATAGCACCTTCCGTAACCGTATCCAGAGAGCCTTCGAAGGACTAAGTGTTGCAGGGCCGATAGGTGCATATGAATATCATGCCCTTAAAGTTAATGAAGGTATTAGTGTCAATAAAGGTGACGGAAAAGGTAAAGGTGAATATCAAACTGTTGCGGATGTTTCTGTCATCAGTCCATCACCGGCTAATGTAACCGTCACTATTTTGTCACAGAAATGGATATGGGAAAAAGATAAGGACGATAAGGAAGATGAAACACATAACGGTATACCTTCACAAGACTTACTGGATAAAGTGGTTATAGCACTTAATGACGAAGATGTCAGACCGGTTGCTGATCGGGTAAAAGTGCAACCAGCCAAAATAATAGAATATCAGATTGATGCTGTGCTCTATCTTGAGCCGACACCTGAGTCTGAGCCTATCCGTAAATTAGCTCAAGAAAATATGGATAAGTACGTGCTAGACCAACATAAGTTAGGGAAAGATATTCGGTTATCCGCCATCTATGCCGCACTGCATGTAACTGGGGTGAAACAGGTGGAATTGAAAGCTCCGACGAAGGATATAATTCTGTGTAAAGATCAAGCTCCTTACTGCACTGGTAAAAAATTAGAGCTGAGTAAAATTCAAACTTCTGATTGCTCTAAGCCAGATCCAATAGTGGGAGGTTATGATGAATGACCGCCTGTTACCAACAGGTTCTACCGTTTTGGAGTTGGCTGCTGCTAAAGCATGTTCGCAACTGCAAAACATAGAAGTACGACGACTCCGTAAACTCTGGAATCCTGACACTTGCCCTCCAGAGTTTTTACCCTATCTCGCATGGGCGTGGTCGGTTGATCGTTGGGATGAAAACTGGTCGGTGAGTACTAAGCGGGAAGTTATAAAAAACTCGATGTTTCTGCATAAACATAAGGGAACCATTGGTGCCGTCCGTCGTGTGGTAGAACCGCTAGGCTATCTCATTCAAATAAAAGAATGGTGGGAGAACAACGAAACACCAGGCACATTCCGATTAGCGATAGGGGTGCAGGAAAACGGCATTACCGAAGAAACTTTTTTAGAGCTGGAACGGCTAATTTCTGATGCCAAGCCTGTTAGTCGTCATCTGATAGGTTTGTCAATCAATCTGGATGTTAAGGGCGAATTTTATTGCGCTGCGACGAGTTATACTGGAGATGACCTCACTGTTTACCAATATCTCCCTGACGTCATCACAACTAGCGATAATGCTCCTTTAGGGGCTGCAATTCATTTGATCGATACCGATACATTGAGGGTTTCACCATGAAATACTTTGCAATTTTAACCAAACTGGGAGCAGCGAAGTTGGCAAATGCTGCTGCTTTGGGAACGAAAGTTGATATTACTCACATGGCTGTTGGTGATGGTGGCGGTAAATTACCTGATCCCGATGTTAATCAGACACAGCTAGTCAATGAAAAACGTCGGGCCGCAATTAATACATTGAGTGTTGACCCAGTAAACACTAACCAAATTATTGCCGAACAGATTATCCCTGAAGGTGAGGGAGGTTGGTGGATGCGTGAAATTGGTCTGTTTGACAGTGAAGGTAACTTGATTGCGGTGGCAAATTGCCCGGAAACCTATAAACCACAATTGCAGGAAGGTTCGGGTAGAACACAAACTGTCAGAATGATCTTAATTGTCAGCAATACTGATTCAGTAACACTGAAAATTGATCCTTCCATAGTTCTGGCAACGCGTGAATATGTAGATAGTTCTATTCTGAAACATGAAAAGAGCCGCAATCACCCAGATGCTACGTTGACAGAGAAAGGTTTTACAAAACTCAATAGTGCAATTAACAGTAATGATGAAACCACAGCGGCAACACCCAAAGCAGTAAAAGCAGCTTATGATAATGCTAATAGTAAATTGGCAAAAAACCAAAACGGTGCAGATATCCCAGACAAAAATGCTTTTGTGAAAAACCTTGGTTTATTGGAAAAGCTGATTCCGGTTGGTGTGCCGCTTCCTTGGCCGACTGAAACACCGCCAGAAGGATGGGTTCAGTGTAATGG
>NZ_JONO01000011.1 GCF_000711895.1 Photorhabdus australis DSM 17609 | reverse complement strand
CGTCAGTGAACGAAGCGTAAAAGGCCAGCCTCCCCATCGTGATTCACGCTGGTATGTCAGCTCGCTACCGTTGGAGGCGGAAATCGTGGCTAAGGCAATAAGAAGGCACTGGTCGGTAGAAAACGAGCTGCATTGGGTATTAGATGTCACTTTTCGAGAAGATGCTATCTCACTCAAAGATCCTGATGGGGCTGCACAAATGGCGCTTTTTAACCGAATTGCATTAAATGTGATTAAACAGAATACCAGTATAAAAGACAGTCAGGCGGCTAAACGTCGAAGAGCCATTTGGTCAGGGGAATTCCGTAGTCAACTTATCTTTGATTAAATTAAATACAAAGTGGAATCCCACCCTGACCAGCCAGTATATTGCTGATCTAATTAGCTGGGGAGCCGTCGGCGCCAGAACAACTGAAAGTCAGATTCATCGCGAAATGGCATCAGCACTCTCCTGTCCAATCGGTTTTAAAAACGGAACTGATGGCAACACCAGAATAGCAATAGATGCCATCCGGGCAGCCAGTGCCAGTCACTCATTCTTATCACCGGATAAGCATGGTCAAATGACTATCTATCAAACCGAAGGCAACCCATATGGCCACATCATTATGCGTGGAGGTAAACAACCCAATTACAGTGCCGAAGATATTGCCTCAACTTGTGATCAACTACGTGAATTTGATTTACCGGAACATTTAGTCGTCGATTTCAGTCACGGTAATTGCCAGAAAATACATAAGCGTCAACTGGATGTAGCAAAAGAAGTAGGTCAACAGATTCAAGAGGGTTCTACAGCAATTGTCGGTGTGATGGCTGAAAGCTTTCTGATTGAAGGCTCTCAAAAAATCATTCCAGGGCAACCACTAAATTACGGCCAATCTATCACAGATCCTTGCCTGAGCTGGCAAGATACAGAACAACTTATTGAAATTCTTTCTAAAGCAGTAAATGCTCGTTTCTAAGCCCTTTTTCCAAGTTAGCTTTTTGATTCACCAAAGGCTAACTAACAATACATTAATAAATTGCATTAATATATTGATCTTGAACGTTAAAAATATTACTTGAAGTCATCTCTCCATATAACGATAATGATTCTCAATATAATAATAGTTAGCATTCTCTAAGCGGATCTATGATTAAAAATTCTACCAATTTCGCCAAACTAAAATCGATAAACTAGTATTAACTAAATAAAAATAACTCAGCCACCCAGAACATGTATCAGGGCAGCTATCTATACCCAATAGATTTCAAGATGCATCGCGACGGCAAGGCAGTCACATAGCTAACTATGTGACTGGGATGAGTGAGTGCGGCCAACAAAGAGGCAACTTGAAAGATAACGGGTATATATCCATAAATCACAAAATATTATTATGGGGATTCGTCTGATGTCTCAATCTACGAAATCAACACTTAAATTATCAGCGCTAAGCTTGGCAATTATCAGTAGTATTCCGACTGTTTATGCAGCAACAAAATCGCCCGATTCCGAAAGCGATAAATCATCCCGCGATGTGATAACAGTTTATGCAACGGGTAATGAAAGGGATAGTTTCGAAGCACCCATGATGGTAACAGTGATAAATAATAAATCACCACAAAGCCAGACAGCCGGCAATGCCAACGATCTCATCAGAAAAGTCCCCGGCATTAATATAGCCGGTACAAACCGTGCCAACGGACAAGATATTAGCTTGCGTGGTTATGGACCACAGGGTGTTTTGACATTGATTGACGGTATCCGCCAAGGCACAGATACCGGCCATATTAATGGTACGTTCCTGGACCCGGCATTAATTAAGCAAGTCGAAATTGTACGCGGTCCTTCAGCTCTGCTCTACGGCAGTGGAGCCTTAGGCGGTGTTATCGCTTATCAAACTGTAGATGCCGCCGATCTTCTGCAAGCGGGTCAAGATTATGGATTCCGAGTTTTTGCCCGCGGTGCAACTGGTGACCATAGCACGGGTTTTGGCGGTGCGACTTTCAGCAAGACAGAATCTCTGGATGGTTTATTTGCATTCAGTACACGTGATGCAGGTAATATCCGCCATAGCAATGGTTTGACGGCTGATAATGATGAATTTATCAGTAACCTAATAGCAAAAGGTCGTTGGAAAATTGATGAAAACCAGTCCCTAAGCAGCCAGCTACGCTATTACCGCAATGAAGCTAATCAACCTAAAAATCCACAAAAGCTCACCGGGAAAAATCAAGAACCTGACTCGTGGACTGATCGAACAACAACTCAACGTGATGCACAACTCAGCTACCAGCTAAATCCGAAAGAATATGATTGGTTAAATGCTAAGGCTGACCTTTATTATTCAGATGTTACTATTGATGCCCGCACTAAAGAAAAGGGTTTCGAAGGCCGCAAGCAGAAAACCTATGGCGTAAAACTGGAAAACCGCTCCCGCCTGTGGACAGACAGTCCATTAGCGCATCAATTTACCTACGGTGGTGAAACTTACCAACAGAAACAAACCCCAGGGGGCAACACAGACAGCTTTCCGGATGCCGATATCCGCTTTTATTCCGGTTGGGTACAAGATGAAATAACCTTACGCGACCTGCCAGTATCTATTATCGCCGGTACTCGCTATAACAACTATAAAGGAACCAATTCTAAATATAAGGATGTCAGCGCAGATAAATGGTCTTCCAAAGGTGCTATCAGCATCACGCCAACTGATTGGTCAATGCTGTTTACCTCTTATGCTCAGGCTTTCCGAGCGCCGACAATGAAAGAAATGTATAACGATTCCAAACACTACTCAATGGGCCCAGGAATGAATAACGACTGGATACCTAATCCTAACCTCCGCCCAGAAAGTAATACAACATGGGAATCGGGTTTTGGGCTACGTTTCGACAACCTGTTAGCAGAGAATGATGAGCTGAAATTTAAAGCCAGCTATTTCGATACCAAAGCTAAAGATTATATTAAGTTAGAGCTTATTAATCCGCTTAAGAAAAAATCGGGCGAGATAGTCAAATCACCATCGGGTGATCCAATATACCTGAACACAACATCGGCTAATGTACCCAGTGCCAAGATTTGGGGGTGGGATATTTCTATGAATTATGAATCCAACCTGTTCTCCTGGGAACTGGCTTACAACCGCACTGAAGGCAAAGATGAAAAAAGCGGGGATTCTCTCAATAACCTTAACCCGGATACTATCACCAGCATACTTGATATCCCTATTGCACAAACTGGTTTCTCTGTTGGCTGGATAGGTCAATTCACCAAGCATACTGATTTTAAAGGCCAAACCAAACAACAAGCCGGTTATGGGATTAATGACTTCTATGTCAGTTATCAAGGAGAAGGAATGTTAAAAGGTGTGACCACTACGGCAGTTCTAGGTAACGCCTTTGATAAAGAATACTACTCACCACAGGGAGTCCCGCAGGATGGCCGCAATGCCAAACTATTGGTCAGTTACCAGTGGTAATTTAATACACTGATTTTTAAGGAGTTAAACTGTGAATTCATCACTTTATGAGCGTTACCTACAAGCCAAAACTGATAACAAAGCCAAATATGCCCGAGATCTGGCTACTTATCTGAATGTCAGTGAAGGTGAATTATTGCATAGCCGTGTTGGTATCGATGCCAAACGCCTTGATATTGATGCCCCCACTTTACTGGAAGAATTAGCTGTTGTTGGTGAAACTAAAGCGATTACCCGCAATGATTTTGCAGTTCATGAACAAATTGGCCGGTATGAAAATACACGTTTCAACAACCATGCCGGGTTAATCCTAAATCCTCGTGAACTCGATTTGCGGATGTTCTTTAATCATTGGAGCAGTGTATTTTATCTGGTTGAACCCGCAAAAAATGGTCTGCGCCACAGCATCCAGTTTTTTGATCATCAAGGTGATGCTCTACATAAAGTTTATGCAACAAGTAATACTGATATGGCAGCCTGGGAAACCTTGGTCGAAAAATATCAGACAGAAGAAAACCCAGCACTGGTTATCAAACCCATAGAAGAAACTCATCATTCAGCGATAACAAATGAACTGAAAGCACAGCTTGATGAAGAATGGCGTGCTATGACTGATGTTCATCAATTCTTCATTATGCTTAAACGCCATAACTTGAGCCGTCAGCAAATTTTCAATGCCGTACAGGACGATCTGGCCTATAGAGTGGAAAATTCTGCCCTGAGTGAGATCATTAATACTGCTTATGGTGATCAAAACGAAATTATGATTTTTGTTGGCAACCGGGGTTGCGTACAGATCTTCACTGGTAAGCTGGAGCGGCTGATGCCATATCAGGAAGAAAACTCAGATCAAAAATGGATTAATATCTTTAACCGCAATTTCACACTACATTTAATAGAGAGTGCTATTGCTGAAAGTTGGGTAACTCGCAAGCCAACAACTGATGGCTTCGTCACTAGCCTTGAATTATTTGATGCTAATGGTAATCAAATTGCTCAATTGTTTGGTCAACGCACAGAAGGCACTCCTGAGCAAACTCAGTGGCGTGAGCAAGTGGCTGCTCTGCCAAAATTGCAACCAGTACAGGAAGAGCGTGTAGCATGAAACAATGGCTTCTAACATTTGTCCTTGTGGTATCGTTCGGTGCTTTTTCCACTGAGCGAATCGTTACTATCGGTGGCGATGTATCTGAAATTGTTTTTGCACTTGGTGAAGGTGAAAAAGTTGTCGCCAGAGACAGCACCAGCCTAAAACCAACAGAGCTGCTTTCCTTACCGGATGTTGGCTATATGAGAATGCTGAACCCTGAAGGCATTCTTTCCATACATCCGACACTGGTTCTGACCAGTGAGCTGGCAAAGCCTTCACTAGCTCTCAAGCAAATCCAAGATTCTGGCGTAGAAGTTATTCAGATAACCGGAAAAGCAGCGTTAGAAGCCATTCCTGAAAAAATTAAGACCGTCGCCAAGGCGGTCAATCAAGGTGAACGCGGCGAACAACTGATTCAGCAATATCAAAGAGAACTGGCAAAAATACCAACAACCAAATTGTCAACCCGCATTCTGTTTGTAATGAGCCATGGGGGTATCATGCCAATGGCTGCCGGGCAGAAAACCGCAGCTGATAAAATGATTCGTGCTATTGGCGCAACCAATGCAATGCAAGGCTTTAACAATTATCGCCCACTTTCTCAGGAAGGGGTTATTGCTAGTGCCCCAAATTTATTACTGGTGACTGAGGATGGTATCAAATCAATGGGTGGTTTAGACAAGATCTGGCAATTACCCGGATTAAAGCACACCCCAGCAGGCCAGAAAAAACAGGTTTTGATCGTAGATGATATGGGGCTGCTTGGTTTTGGCCTCGAAACCCCCACAGTAATGAAACAACTGAGACAGGCGGCGGAGAAAGCTCAATGAGTCGTATGAAATCCCCCGGTTTGGGGGTAGCATTTCTTTGTCTATTACTCTCTGGGTTAGCTATTGGCTCTGCCAATATGGGCGCGTTATCACTATCTTTTAAGACATTGTGGGAAGCCTCTATCAGTGATCCTCAGTGGCAAATCTGGTTAAACATCAGATTGCCAAGAGTATTATTAGCAATACTGGTTGGTTGTGCTTTAGCGACTTCTGGTGCTGTGATGCAAGGATTATTTCGTAACCCATTAGCAGATCCTAGCCTACTAGGTATTAGCAGCGGTGCAGCACTGATGGTCGCCGTGGTCATTGTTCTACCATTTAGCCTCCCATCTGCAATTGCTGTATATGGATATATTATTGCAGCCTTTATTGGCAGCATATTAATTTCATTACTGATTTTTTCATTGAATAAATATAGCTCCGGGAATCTGGCTCGTTTATTGTTAGCAGGTATTGCCATCAATGCGCTCTGTATGTCTGCAATTGGTATCCTAAGCTATGTCAGTGATGATCAACAATTACGACAATTTTCTTTATGGATGATGGGATCACTTAGCCAAATAGAGTGGCCAACTCTGGCAATTGCTGCTTCTTTGATTATTCCAGCCACCATTCTGACTTTCAGTCAGGCCCGTAAACTGAATCTGCTACAATTAGGCGATGAAGAGGCTCACTATCTTGGTATTAATGTCCAGAGCACCAAATTCCAGTTATTACTGCTAAGCGCTCTACTTATTGGTAGCGCCGTTGCACTAAGTGGTGTCATTGGATTTGTCGGGTTGGTTATTCCGCATCTGATCAGAATGCAATTTGGTGGCGATCATAACTGGCTGCTTCCCGGTGCTGCGTTGGGTGGAGCTTCCCTCCTGCTTACCGCAGATACACTAGCAAGAATATTAGTTTCCCCAGCAGAAATGCCTGTTGGTCTAATCACTGGTTTAATCGGCGGTCCATATTTTTTATGGCTGATACTCAAACAGCCAGGGAACCGCGCATAATGGATACAACAAAGAATAATATTTTTCTACAGGCGAAAAATCTGAGTTATTCAATTGATAATAAGAAAATAATTGATGATGTTTCGCTCTCTGTAAATAAAGGCGAGGTTATCGCCATTATCGGACCAAATGGTGCAGGGAAATCCACATTATTGCGGCTATTAACGGGATACATGAAACCTGAATATGGGCAATGTTATTTACATGGAATACCTATTGAGCAATGGTCAGCTCAACAGTTAGCGCGAACCCGTGCTGTCATGCGTCAATACAGTTCACTCTCCTTCCCCTTTAGTGTGGAAGAGGTTATTGCTATGGGACGCTCCCCTCATGGTAATCATCACAAACAAATAGCAATTGATACGGTTATTGAGCAAACAGATTGCCAAGAATTACGCCACCGCGACTATCGACAATTATCCGGTGGTGAACAACAAAGAGTACAATTGGCTCGTGTACTTGCTCAGCTCTGGCATCCAACACCAACAGAATGTTGTTTATTTCTCGATGAACCAACATCAGCCTTGGATCTCTACCACCAGCAGCATACGCTACGTCTGCTTTACCGACTGACTCGAGAACAACCCGTAGCCATGTGCTGTGTTCTGCATGATCTCAATCTCGCCGCTCTCTACGCCGATAAAATATTTCTATTATATAAAGGGAAGTTAGTCGCAGCAGGTACGCCAGAAGATGTACTGAGTGATCAGATTCTAAGGAAATGGTATCAGGCAGATCTTGGTATCACCCGCCACCCTGAAACCCAGCAGCCTCAGATTTATCTGAGGCAATAATAGCAAAGGCTAGCAGGCAAATTATTTCGGTAATTTGCCTGCCTTATTTCTTCACTTATTCTACTCACGAAACTTTATTGCATCAGGAAGATACCAGAAAGTTGAAATCAGACAAAAACAATAACCCAATAGCTCGCATCCCTCTTCAGCCATAGTTTTTACTGTGCGCTCAAACTGCTCCAACATTAAACCTTGCCATAGTTCTCCCATTCCAAACAAACGGGAAAAAACCAACACACATAAAATACCCGCAACCATCATGCCGTAACTTTGATGGCGAGCAAAATGAGCAAGCCCTGCTAAGGTATTCCTACCTCTGCGAACAGCATAAAAAATACAGATCAACGCTAATGGAATGGCTATCCACGCCCAAGCACCATGAAATATTTCATCAAATATGGAATCCAGCTCTCTTATCAACAAGCAGGCAAAAAAACCAGACATCAAAATTAAGGCAGGACGTAATTTGCTATTCTTCCTTGCTTCCCAAAGAAATACAGCAGAAATAACAAACAGTATACTCTCCTGAGAAATTTCAGTTAATGAGTTCTCCTTCACTGCATTCTGCAAATAGATAACATCGATAAAAAGTAAGCCTATTACTATGGACAAGATCAGGGCATACAGGATGAAAAATACCAATCTTTTAGTTAAAAAGGCCAAATCCGATTGCATTACAACCTCCATTAAATTGAACAATTAAAGATGATACTAATTTAAATAAATTGATGAAGAGCATTTGATGCTACTTATTTTTAAAGTGAAGAAAATCTTTATAAATGATAATAATTATCAACTATAAATAGCATTTTTTGCCTACCGATATTTCCGATTTATTTTAAAATACACACATTAATAACTGATGTTATTATCATTACGAAAATAACTAACAGACTCTAATATTTTAGCAACTAGCCCACCCTAGTGGGAGGTGAAAATGTCAGAAATTGTAGTAAACGATATTATCCGGTGGCTTGAAACTCAGCTTCAACGTAACGAAGGTATAAAAATAGACACTATTGCCAACAAAAGTGGTTATTCAAAGTGGCACCTACAAAGAGTGTTTAAAGAGGTAAAAGGTTGTACCTTAGGTGAATACGTTCGCAAACGGCGCTTACACGAGGCCGCAAAATCTCTACGTGAAGGAAATATGCCAATCCTCGATATTGCCTTACAGTATGGTTTCAGCTCTCAGGCAACATTTACCCGAATCTTCAAGAAGCATTTTAATACCACACCTGCCAAGTTCAGAGAGAATGGTAACCTACCTGAATTAAAGTACTTTTTAGGTTATGAGCCATAATCGATTTCTTATACTTTATTGGCAGCACTCTTTAATGGTCAATAATTCATTGGCCATTATTTTCTTATGCTATCTGAACTAACCCCCTCCTACAATGAAGTAAAAACCAGATAAGAATTTCCCAAACAACCATTGGCTAGCCCCAGTTTATTTCCTGGAAATGGAGAACAGATTTCCATAAATCTTCTAGAACAATTACCACATGTACCAGCATAAGTGATTCCGGATAACAATTTTATGAAATGGCAAAAAAACCATCCAGTTTTATTAACCAACGATGAATAAAACAATTAATATAATTTAAAAAAACATTTCCATACAATTCACAATCATAATATACAGTATTTTTTATTCAATCATTAGGATCATTTTCACTCTCAGCGGGCAGATAAAAACCAATCAAAAATATTAAAATACTGTTCCTAAGGTTCAATGTATGTTCAGTTATTAAGAAGTAAAAACCCTGAAAAACTAAACATCAGGGTTTTATTTAGAATTAATTCCGATTCACTATTTATCCCAACAAACGTTATTTTTCATAAATCTTGAGCACTGCCCAAGTTTAAAATGGAAAAGAAAATAACATAATAAGATAGACTTTTAATACCTTTAACGTAAATAATATTTTCTATAGGAATTCTCACTCCTATAATATCTTACCTATCATCCGCCACTTCCTCCTCCACTTCCGCCACTTCCCTTATCCCCTTTAATTAATACGCCATTGATATATCCATGTTTATTATATTCATACCCGGTAGTTCTAAGAGTAACCTTTTTTGAATTAAGGTGTGCAAGAAGCAAAGTTATTAGACTACCATTTCCCTGATAACCCCCGTCAGAGTTATCCAACAGAAAATCCCTTGAAGCACCTTTGTCATCAATAATGACTACATGCACATTGTCTCTAGCTATTTCCGGAGCAATTTGAATGGAAGACACAGTTACATCAGAAATCGATACATTAGGGGCAACTATGTCATTAGAATTATTTTGATCAATCATAATATATTATTCCTTATAAAATTGAGTTCATACCAAGTTACGAATATAGAAATTTATATTACACAAAAAAACTCAACTAATTTATCAACATCCATATTAAACCATCATAATCCATAAACTTATAAAAAATAAAAAAACTTTACAACTTTAAAAATAGTGTAGAACCATTAATTCGTCAATAAAACACTAAAGAAAATCAAACTAAAAAAAATAAACATTTAACATTAATTTATAACAATAAATTAAATTACTGTATATTTTTTATTTTTAACTTAGTGCTAACACATCTCATATATTGTGTTATTTACACCTAACATTATAATAAATAAAAAACCTCCTGATAATAATCACTAATAATTATATAACCAGCAGAAACTGAAAAAATAACCAGCTGACATTTAACTAAATATCAATTCAATGCAAACAATAAAAACAAAATGAGCCAGATATCTCTAATAAGATAACTGACTCATTATTTATTACTTCATAGTAAATTCAACTGACCATTCGTAAGTCACAAAGTTAGTAAAAGTGATGGTCGCATTGCAAATGGCACCACCGCTCGGAGTTGCCCCCTTATTCCACTTAGGCACTTTAACACCATTGACATATGTATTAACGAAAGTAGTCGAAAAAACACAAATCTTATTTCCAATTTTATATCGCACAATCGCATAATTTCCATCAGGTGAAATCGGGCTTTGAACCCGATAAAGATCAGACTCGCCTTGCCTTACGCTAGCCTTGGGCTTGGGTGATGCATTTACCTGTGTACTGACTTCATTATTAGTAACGATGGTATAAACAGCATCAGCACTACCCTGCGCGCCGAGATGCTTAAATGTAACTGTTACGGCTGGTCCTGCATGAACAATACCTGCAGCAGATAAGGAAGCAGTTGCAAACAGGGCCAACAACGATCTACGTACTAACATTTAGATATTTTCCTTATGTTGTTTAGAATGGCTTACTGCATCTTGATACAACTTTTTCTTCTACAAAATCACTTAGAGCACGATATATGTACCAACCTCATAAAGCGAATTTTTGCTTTATATATTTATATAATAGACTACTTTCATTAGAATTTATTCAGAGAGGTAAAATATTCTCAGTTATAAAATCTATAGATATTTTTACCGGGAAAATATGGAGATAAATAAATGGGAATTATTTCATGGGAGAATTAAATCTTACCAACAAATATTAACATTCACTTGTAGCAACACCCAGAATTTACATTTGAACAGTGTAAATATATCAAAGTAAATTAGTTGTAACAAATAAGTTTCAATATATAAATTCTCAGTGCAAATAATAACACCCAAACTGGATTATCCATACGCCGCTACACCATTAGGCCAAATCGATCATTATTGCACAGGAATTTCAACATAGCCGGCTTCTAGCCCACTTACCTCTACCCCCTGAGGAACAGCGTATCCTGGCGTCACCCTAATCTGTTGCACTGGATCACGTAACTCTCGTCGATAAATGACAAAAACCTGTCCGTCAGGACCTGTACGTAACGCATCCGTTGGTACCGCTAAGCCATGTTCATTGCGATACGTGACAATAGCCAGTGTCGCACTCATGTTCAGACGAATACGCTGTCGTTGTTCAGGTGTTAATGGATCAACCTCGACCAACACGTCATAAGTTACACCAACCCCCTGCGATTCAGTTGAACTCCCCTGTACACCAATAGTCTTAATCTGCCCTTGCAAGGACAACCCGGCAAAACCATCTCCTGTGATCTGAACCGGCATTCCTTCATATAATTGATGTAAATCTGCCTCTTCAATGCGAGCCACCGCCTGAATTTGTTCCAAATTAATTATCCCAAAAAGCGGTGTTCCCTGAGTTACCCGTGTCCCTTTTTGAATAGATAACGTTTTATCTGACTCAGCAACAAGAGGACGGACAACAATTCCGTCAAAAGACGAAACCAATTCCCGTTGCGCTTTCTGAGCTTGCAGCGCTTGATAACGCGCTTGAGCATTCGCCAATTCCATATCGGCAATCTGCCGATTCTCACCTGTACCTTTATCAAGCATAGCATTTAGTTCCGCCTTAGCTGCGGTAAGATCGAGCCGTTGAACTTTAACTTGCTGTTTCAGTGCATCAACTTCCATACGAGCAACGATGCCTCGTTCAAACAAAACGCGAGTATCAGCTAATTTACGTTCAGTATCGTTCAGGTTTAGCTGAGCGTTGGTTAAAGTCCTGCGTGCTCTGGCAACATCCTGACTGTTCTTCCAATCCGCTAAATCCTGTACGGCTCGCTGGGCTTTCAGCAATTCTGTAAGTGCCTGTCGCAACTGAATATCCAGTTGTGCAGTATCAATGCTCAATAATGATTGTCCACGCTTAACTCGCTGACCTTCTATCACGACCACTTCGGCGATAACTCCATCGAACGGCGCAGTAATAGTCAAACTGGTAGCGGCCTGAATACGGCCAACTAACCCAAGATGATTTTCTAATAATTGAGGTTCAACGCGAACCCATTGCTCTGGTAATGATGTATTGGTTGAAGCAGAAGAGAAAACATAGGCAATAGTTGCCCCGGCAACCAGAGTCACAGCGAATACCACGAGCCAATGAATTTTATATCTACAACGAGCAAGTGCCCTGATTTTAGTCATTAAGTGCAATATCCCAACTCCCTAGAGTGGTACCCAATGTTTCATCCAACTTCGCTTGTGCATTTAGATAAGCAATCAATGCATTAAGACGAACATTCTCAGCATTGCGCAAATCAGTTTCAAAGCTCAATACCTGAAAGTTGCTGGAGCGACCCACCGTCAATTTTTCACGTTCAATCTCCAGCTTACGTCGGGATAGGTCCAAAGCACGCTGTGCTATCTCATATTGACGCCAACGTGTGCCAATATCGCGCACCGCATTACCTACATCACGCTCCAATGATTGTTTTGCTTCAGTAAGACGGATATCCTGATTCTGAACATCAACCTGCGCCCGGACTTCCGCCTGACGCTGACTCAAATCCCCTATAGGTATCTCCACTTGGACACCCGCATAATTTTCCCAACTGCGGGAGCTATTTGAGCCTGTTCGATCACGTACCTGACTGGCCCTACCGACCAAAGAAACATCCCATAATCGCTCATTACGAGCAACTATCAGGTTTATCGCCGCCTGTTCTGCACTAATCAATTGGGTAAGGTATGAGGGTTGATGTTCTTGTGCCAAATATTGTGCCTGGAGGAGATTGATATCTATGCGTTTAGCCTCCAATTTGTCAGTTGCCTTTACTTGTGTTTGTAAGTCCAAAGCAAGTAAACGTAGTAACTCTAAGCGACTGGTATCCAGTTGATGGCCTGCTTCCTCAGCAGCCAATTCCTGCATAGCAACATCAGCCTCAGTCTGGACAATTTCAAAGGCTGCCATTCTACCCGCATCAATCATGGCTTTGTTAACTTCCAGCAGTTGGCGCGACCGTTCCAGAGCAGCGCGCGCAATTTGCAATTGTTCTTGCGCACGCAGCAACTCACGATAAGCCATAATAACCTGTGTGATCGTCTGGGATACCGTCGCTTTCAGGTTCAAACGATTTATCTGCTCCATCATTTGGGCAAGACGTACCGGTGCTGTAGCCACATCCTTACCAGCACCTCTCAGCAAAGGCTGAATGACAGAGAAGGAAACGCCATCGTTACGATTACGGCCAGCATTGTTTGCCCATGTCGTTCGACTCGTCCATGACAAGCTGAATCGAGTACCATATTCTCCAAGCATTGTAGATGTAGGCATAATCTCACTCTGCTGGTAACGATCACTTTGATTACTCGCAATGGCATAACGACTATTAAGCAATAACTTAGGCGTAAAACGATCCTCAGCAACCCGCAAATCAAATTTCTGCGCAATGCGATCTAAATAGGCACTACGAATAGAACGATTATTTCGTAATCCCAAATAGATCGCATCACCGAGCGTTATATCAATAGTCTGCTGAGTAAGAGAAATTGTCGTTGTTGCAGACATTGTACTTGTTACAGACATAGTCGCCTGTGACGGAACCAACTGCTCCGCAAAAACCGGCTTTACAGACAAGACTACTACCAATCCAATGATGGCCCCCATAATACGTAGAAAAATTTGGCTAATCATCACGCAGTGCCTCTATAGGTTGTAGCTTAGCAGCAGCCAACGCGGGATTAATGCCAAAAAACAGACCAATCACTAATGAACTGACAATACCCAGCGGCACAGAAAATGGGGATAACGTGAATACCCAGCCAGAAAATTTTACGAACAAGTACCCGACAGCCACTCCTAACAATGAACCAACTATTGCACCGGCGATTGCCAGGGTGGCAGCCTCCAACATAAAAAGCACACCGATATCAATGGGTCTGGCCCCCAAAGCCATACGTACACCAATTTCACGCCTGCGTTCCGAGACATTCATCAACATGACGTTCATAACACCTACACCGCCCACCAACAACGAAATACCCCCTAAACCAGCAAGTAAATAAGAGAATGTCTTAGTCTGACGCGTCAACCCATCAAGCAATTGTTGCGGGATTTGAACTTCGACATTACGACCTTTTGATAGTGAGATAAGGTAGTTACGTAATAATGTAGCGTCACTGTTTAACGTTGTTGTGTCATGTGTTTTGGCAATGATGCTGCCAATCTCCGGAGCAGGCCGCAACCGTCTCATTCCTTCAATAGGCAATATCACAGAATCGTCAATAGGGACAGGAAGTAAAGGATTCGCCCCCTGAACAGCGAGAATTCCTATAACTTCAAACAGATAATCCCCAATTTGCAGTTGGCTGCCTACCTGAATCTTCGACTGCTTCGCTATATTTGCACCCACTACGGTATAAGTCGTCTGACGATCATAGCCCGATAAAAAACGCCCCTGCTCAATTTGTAAATTAAGCACTTTAACCAGATCAGGGGATGTCCCTGTAATATTCGTATCGATGCCTCGCCCCTGAAAACGAACATGAGTTGAATGTAATGTAATGGGTGCAGCATATGCGATAGTAGGTAATGTACGAGTCAATGCTTGAACATCCAATGTAGATGGTGCAGGTTTAACATCAACGCCGGGAATAAAACTAAAATGGGCAACCAAAATATTGCTTCCCATGCTTTTAAAAGTGCTAATAGCTTCATTAGCGGCATTATAACCGATGTTCAAAAGTGCAATAACCGAAGCACACCCAACTGCAATGCCAAGCAAAGCAAGCAGAGATCGCCTTCCCAGAAGACGCAGACTATCCAACGACTCACGCAGGGCTTGCGCGAGAGAAAGGCCGTGGCGACCAGAACTCATACTAAACATCAAATATCCGACAGATTAGTTTCGGAAATTCGCCCATCATTAACATACAAACAGCGTTGCATATTTTTAGCTATTTCCCCATCGTGTGTAACCATGACGAGCGTAACGCCCTGCTCATCGTTTAATGACAGAAGAAGTGTCATGATATCGCGTGCCGTAACACTATCGAGATTGCCTGTTGGTTCATCAGCCAAAATGAGAGAAGGCTTGCCAACCAAAGCTCGGGCGATAGCAACGCGCTGCCGTTGTCCACCGGAAAGATCTGCCGGACGATAATGAATACGATTAGCCAGGCCAACCAATTCAAGCTGGTATTGCGCTTCCTTCCGAGCTAGCGAACGTGAATATCCACGATATAACAATGGCAGTGCCACATTATCCAATGCCTGCATTCTAGGAAGTAAATTAAAACTCTGGAATACGAAGCCTATTTCCTGATTTCTTATTTTCGCCCGCTCATCAGAAGTTACTTTTGTTACATTAACGCCATTAAACTTAAAATATCCAGAAGTTGGCTGATCCAGTAAACCTAAGATATTAAGTAAAGTACTTTTACCCGAGCCGGAAGCACCGAGAATAGCACAACTTTGCCCACGCATTATAGTCAGTGATACTTTATCAAGCACAGGGTAATATTGTTCCCTCACACGATAGAATCGACAAATATTTTCCATGTAAATCAAAGACCCCATACACCTGGAAGTCGTGATTGTCATGTCTGATTTATTCATCGTTTTTTACGTCCATTAAATGTTTCACTGACTCCATTTAATCGTTTAACCAAGTTTATATCATGGGAAAAATCTCTTGTAAAAGATTGCGGCCTGAGCAAAGCATAAAAACAGCAAACATTAAAAATACATTATACCAACTTAACAAAAAATCAGATTGTCTATTGCATCTCAAGGTTATCCCATCCAAATTAATCGTGTCTCCTTTAACGTATCGTGCATATTTTTATGAAAATTTAGGAGCAAAAAAGCGCGAGATCGAAATATACCCGTTATCTTTCAAGTTGCCTCTTTGTTGGCTGCACTCACTCACCCCGGTCACATTGTTCTCTATGCTCCCGGGGATTAACTCCCTTGTCGTCGCGATTCATCTTGAAATCCATTGGGTATATATTCTTGTATTCCTGCCCGAAAATATTCTCTGCCAAGACAATAGATGGCAACATCAGTCACCATCTCGATATATCCAGGTGATTAATCCTATGGGAGTTTAACCCCTTTATAACCAGATAAAATAAGCTCCCATTCCTGTTGGGCAAACCATGTCTGAGCTTTGCCCGCATAATGTATATTATCAGGCAAAAAGACACCAAACTGGGGGGCTATTCCGGTAAAGTCAGGAGAATTCCTCGTATCAATCAGTGTCCGGTATTGGGGCGCATCAGCGATAACATTGTTGATTGCCTCAAGCACATAATTGGTGTTGATGGAATCAAACGCAACCGAAAGTGGGTAATACAATCTCCACGGTATACGACAAGAACCCAAGGCATCGCTGATACCGGTAATGATGTGGGTAAAATTCTGCTCTGATGCCTGTGCTGCCAATAAACTCTCAGTTTCTGCTTC
The DNA here is from genome assembly GCF_000711895.1 of Photorhabdus australis DSM 17609. Taxonomy (GTDB): domain Bacteria; phylum Pseudomonadota; class Gammaproteobacteria; order Enterobacterales; family Enterobacteriaceae; genus Photorhabdus; species Photorhabdus australis. The sequence goes on along the minus strand of NZ_JONO01000011.1, from coordinate 94,023 downwards.
CCACTGATTCCAATGGACAGCCAAGATGCGAGGGTTTTTACCCAGTTTGTGCAATGATTCGATTGCCATGCGCAACGTTCTGATTGCACGGGGATAGAGCGATTCCACATCGCAGGGATCACGCTCAGGCGCCCAGCGGTTATCCGGCGGATTGTCCAAATATGATAAATAGAGGGGCATCATTGGGTGCCCATGAGGGACAGTTTATTTCAGGAGAATAAAGTTGTTTATCTATCATCAGTTTTCCTCTCAAGATGATTTAAATTATTGGGTTAGTTCTAATCACAAAAATATAATTGATTTCTGGAAAAAAATAACACCTTATTAATCAATCATATTTATGGTAAGAAAATAAAAACTTCTTTATATATTAAATTTATATTTTAATTATAAGTTAAATCAAATAAAATATAATGAGTCATTAATTTGCTATTTTTATAAAATTACCTTATTCCTTTAAGATATAAATCTGATATCATTATTCACAAACAAAGTCATATTTCATAATATATTTTTCCTTGGAATACAATATACAGAATTGTAATAACTTATCGCTCCTTTCATTAAAAAATACACTTATTATCCCAATCCAGCAAATTAAAATATCACTTATAAAAACAACTTGGTTTAATAAATAATATCTAAGTTTTTTTGTCATAAAGATAAATAAAATGATTTTTATTACTATACGTATATTCTGGTTTTTATGGCCAAGTAGAATCAAATATTGGCTTTAAATATAATACTACCTATACCCAATAGATTTCAAGATGCATCACGACGGCAAGGGAGCATAGATAACTATGTAACCGGGATTAGTGAGTGCAGCCAACAAAGAGGCAACTTGAAAGATAACAGATATATAATATATAGAAATCAATTATGAAAGTAGGAAGCCGTAACCAATAAACTATTCAATATATTGAAGGAAAAGATAACTTTACTTATAAAAATGGTTTTAAACCTGGTAGTGAAGTATAATTTACAATATATAAAAACCTAAATAGTGCAACCAGAGAAATATATTGGGTAACTTCCAATAAGGGTTATATACTCAAGATACTTCAAAGTGTATGTTTGAAAAACGATTATGTTGTTTAATTTAAATGTTTTTATGTCTGACGACTCAAGCATTTTGAAGTTCATTCGGTATATGGGTATACTTATTTCAGATATAAAGAATACTAATATCAGCTCTGTAAAAAACTGGGAAATATTATCTACAATTGCCATATTTCGTGGACTTGAAAGATAACGGGTATATAAACAATCAACCTGTTAAACCAATAATTCATGCGACAAAGAAGGCAAATATTACTAAAAACTCTAATAACGCCAAGATAGAAATAATAAAACAATAGATATTTCAACCAGTTCCCAGCATATTAAGGAACTGGTTGTTTGTTTTATGATTTTATCATGACCTTAATTTATAATTATATTAACCCAACGATATTGAAATAAAGTTGGTAAATCGGGGATCACTGCCATTAATAACTAACAGCTTAAATGCAGTTGCTACCAATAGAATTAATTTTATAGATCGTTCATGAGAAATATTTAAATCCTACGAGCTTGCCAAAAAGCTTTTCTCCAGTAAGCACTATTCATAGATGAGCGGGTAACTCCCTTACTGGTTGATGCATGAATAAATTGATTGTTAGCATCATAAATGCCAACGTGTAACCCATACTCACCACTACCTGTCTTGAAAAAGACTAAATCACCCGGCATTAAATCACTTTTATCAATGCGTGTCCCTAATCCTATTTGCCCACGGGTAGTACGAGGTAACTGAATATCAAACCGGTCACTAAAAGTACGGTAAACAAAACCCGAGCAATCCACACCTCGATGATCCATCCCACCGTAATGATATGGTGTACCATACCATTGTTTCAGCTGCTCCTTAAGCTGAGCAATCACCATAATTGGATCAGAAAGTGCCGTTTTTAACGCTGGTGCTTGAGTCTTGGGAGAATGACTGGAACAACCAATGAGCATCAGGCTGAATAACAACAGCAACACTTTCATTCTTATTGTCATACCCCCTCCTCATAGAACCAGCAAAATAGGCTAACTTTATCCATCACCCAATAGAAAAACAAGACGTTATCCTAAACAGAATGACTAAATATTCATTTTACTGTTCGTTCTGGACGACTGATCAGCCAGACACCAAACAGAACAAAAATCACGCCAACTGTTTTCAATAAGGTAACCGCTTCATTAAACCAAGGCATTAAAGCAACCACCAAATATACAAATACATAACTCAGACTTATTAACGGATAGGCTTTATTTAATGGTAAATATTTCAGTGCAAATAACCAACACAGCATAGATAACAGATAGCTAGTCAAACCAGCCATTATCACCACAAGAGAATTACGATTACCCCACAACCATTCAATATCAAACCAATGCAAGCTAAGGTTTAGTGTGGGCAGGTTTACTACTCCCCATTTCAATAATAACTGTGCTATTGTCACCAACAATACACTAGCTAATCCCCAAATATAACCCTTCATTAATTCAAGCTCATCAGCAGAATTCCCAACATTATACAAACAACGCCAGCCCAATGTTTTCTACCGACTTTTTCCTGATAGAAAAATTTCCCTGCCAAAGTAACAAGAATAAAATTAATGCTCAGCATTGGATAGGCAATTCCCAACGGCAATATCTGTAATAAACGAAGCCAAAACAGCATTCCAATAGCTAACAGAATCACTGCCCCCATTAGCCATTTCAGCGCTGATACCCGCTTATAAACATCACTCTGCCAACATATCACAGCCTGTTTCTGACACAGCTGGCCAGCACATGTAAGCAAACTGACCAACAGCAATAGAGCAAAACTTATCACGGGCGTTTCTCATAGACCATAATAACAAAACGATAATTACGGCTAACTTGATCTGCTTTGGGTAAATCAGGTAATTCTTCATTCTTATACAAATGAAGGAGTACTGATACCCGCCCTTCTTTACGCGCTTTCTCCAACCATTGTGGAAAATCTTTATAACTGATACGCCGATATTGGCTATCTGGGTAATTCAGACCATATTCCAATTCTCCCCAACGTTCAAGCATATAAATATCGCTACGTTTCATTTCCCACGCTGCACTGGTTGCAAGACCAACACTCTCTGAGAGAATATACCGGCTGCCTTCAAGTTCCTGACGATGCAGGTTAATAAAATTCTGGGGTAATTTAGAATTAATCGTATTTTCAGGCAACGCATTACCGATCGCCAGGCTGACAACAATAGAACAATACGCAGCCAACAGCCAGTATTTCCCATTCAACATAAAACATAAGTAACCAATAATTCCCCAGATACCAAAGGCAACAATAGCCAAAACCCATTTAGGCCATTCTGATGGTTGATATAAAGAATGTTGCGTCACAGTTTCCATAGCAAACAAAGCCATCACTGCCAACAGACCAATAAATACGTTAACCATTCCATTGATCTTCAGTAATTTCATCTTGCCATTTTTTACACAATCGACACCAAACTTGGCCATCATCATTGCCAGCGGTGCCATGCAAGGTAAGATATAAGTTGGCAATTTTCCTTTTGCAATACTGAAAAACAATAACGGCACTGCAAACCAGCAAAGTAGAAAAAACATTTCAGGATTGGATTTTCTTTCTTTCCAACCTTTAATCACCGCTCCCGGTAATAACCCCAGCCACGGAATTACACCAAGGATCAGAATAGGAATGTAATACCAGAATGGCGCAATATGTTGCGCATCATTGGAAGAGAAACGCTTAATATGTTCAATCCAGAAAAAATAATGCCAGTAGTCAGGCTCACGTTGAGCAACCGCAATAACCCACGGCAGACTGATGGCTACTGCCGAAATAATGGCAAGCGGGCCAAAATACACTGTTTGCAGGAACCGCTTCTGGTAAATGACAATTGGCAACATAGCAATCACCGGAACAGCCAGTGCCAAAAATCCTTTAGTCATAAAACCCATACCGCAGCACAAACCGAGCACCAAATAAGCTATGACTCGCTGTCTGGTACAGTCTGCTTTTAGCGCCCAGAAACTACACACCATAGCAGCTGTCATCCACAATGAAAACATTGGATCAAGTACGCTATAAGTGCCAATCGCCAATACCAGAAACATTGAGATGTAAATCAGACTGGTGACAAAAGCAATATGCCGACTTTGCCACATCATCATAGCAAGCCGATATAATAAAATCGCACTGATAAAAATACAGAAAACTGAACCAAAACGAACAGCAAAGTTATTATTGCCAAAAATCCATTGGCTGATGTTGTTAATCCAATAACCTGCTACAGGCTTTTCAAAATAACGAATGTCCAGCAAATACGGAACAATCCAATCCCCTCGTTGGAGCATTTCCCGGCTGATTTCTGCATAACGAGTTTCATCAGGCTGCCATAACAAACGGCCATTAAGGGGTAATAAATAGGTAAGGACAAAAAAAAGAGCCATCAAAAAGGCCCCCACTTTACACGCCCGGTTATTTAACATAGATAAGTTAAACCTCTTGTTGACATCCTAACCACCCTTCTCTGCCGGGAAATTCGGAACGAACAATTCTCCCTACAGGAAGTCGCTGTATATTTTCAGGTAGCAGATGACTCAATGCACAAAATTGTATGTTTTCCCGGTGAGCCATTTCCAACAGAGTTGCAAATCCTGTCGCTTTGGACATCCCTTCCACTTCTGTATGGATGGTATATACCGGAACACCTTGGTCGTTTTTCATCTCATTAAGAATAAACTGATTAAAATCCTTGTCCTTAATCTGAGTTCCTACAACTTCATCATAAGTTGGTAGTGTCACCGGGATTTGCACCGTACCGATAGTGCCATCCGGCAAAACTGGCCTAAATGGGTGCGTACCACGGCAATCACTGTTGTAATCGAAACCAAACTGCTGCTTTACCGCCAGTACTCGCTCATCCGCCCGCCAACCAGCTACAGCCGAGCAAGTTACCCGTTGACCCGTTGCCTGAACCAAAGCATCCACTCCCAATTTAACCTGTTCTGTTAATTGAGCTTCAGACCAACGGCCAACTTTCGCCTGCCAACCCTGATGATCCCATGCATGCAAACCAACTTCGTGACCGGCATCCAGAGTCTGCTTCATCAAATAGCCTAAATCCTTGGCTATTTTTTTACCTGGCCATGCAGTACCCGCCAGTAAAATATCAAGACCATACAGAGATGCCGCATTTGATCTCAGCATCTTCCATAAGAATTTCGGTCGCAAAAGGCGCCATAAATGGCGCCCCATATTATCCGGGCCAACACTGAAGAAAAAACTGGCCTGAGTCTGATGCTTTGCCAAGATCTTAAGCAACTGCGGCACACCTTCAACAGTTCCCCGATAAGTATCCACATCAACTCTCAAGCCAACTTGTTTCATTATTTTTTCCCTAATTCTTCCACTGCACCACGCAAGAAGAAATCCAGTGTCTCATCTATCGTCTGTTTCATATCAATAGTGGGTTTCCAGCCCAACAACCGCTCCGCATTTTTAATGCTTGGCTTACGGTGTTCAACATCCTGATAGCCTTTGCCATAATAGCTTCCGCTTTCAATCTTTTTGAATCCAGCAAACGGAGGAAAATAACCTCTCAATTCATGATTCTCGAAGCTATCAAGCAACATTTCTGCTAGCTGACGAATACTGGCTTCATTAGTTGGATTACCAATATTAATAATCTGACCGTCACATAATCCATCACGGTTTTCAATAATACGGAATAACGCTTCAATACCATCATTAATATCAGTAAAACAACGTTTCTGTTCCCCACCATCCACTAGTTTGATCGATGAACCCTCAACTAAGTTCAATATCAGTTGTGTGATTGCTCTAGAACTACCAATACGTGCAGAGTTCAGGTTATCCAAGCGTGGTCCCATCCAATTAAATGGGCGGAACAAGGTGAATTTTAGCCCCTCTTTTTCGCCATATGCCCAAATAACGCGGTCCAGCAACTGCTTAGAAACAGAGTAGATCCAACGTTGTTTGTTAATTGGACCAACAATTAGACGAGAATCATCTTCGTCAAACTCTTTATCATCACACATTCCGTAAACTTCTGATGTGGATGGGAAAATAATCCGTTTATTGTATTTAACGCAATAACGTACAATTTTAAGATTCTCTTCAAAATCCAGTTCAAATACACGCAGTGGGTTACGGGTATATTCAATTGGAGTTGCAATAGCAACCAATGGCAGAATCACATCGCATTTCTTGATGTGATACTCGATCCATTCAGTATGGATGTTGACATCACCTTCAATGAAGTGAAAATGCGGGTTACCGATAAAACGCTCAATCGCGGAAGAGCCAATATCCATACCGTAGATGTCATAGTTGCCATCACGCAACAGACGTTCTGTCAGATGATTACCAATAAAACCATTCACGCCAAGGATTAACACTCGCTTACGGTGGCTAATCTGAGATGTTGCCTTTGGACCAACACGTACATCAGTCACAATGCTCATCTCTGCTGCCAGGCGAATCCCTCGAACATATAAACTAGATTCACTTTGTCCACTGATAATTTCTAATGCCCCTTTTCCACAAGCAATAACCAGTGGATCTACCGATAATACCGTACCCGGCTGTTTGTTATGGACTTCATTCAACGGAGAAGCTCGCCAGATAGTAATCTTGCGCTCACCCAAGAAAGTAAATGCCCCTGGGTATGGCTCAGCCACTGCCCTGACAAGGTTGTTGATTTCCGTTGCTGATTTGCTCCAGTCAATCTCTCCATCAGCAGCGGTACGGCGACCAAAGTAAGTTGCCTGACTTTGATCCTGAGATGTTGAAGTATAGGTTCCTGCTTTGATCTGAGGTAATACTTGATCAAGCAATTCTTCCGCCGCTTCACGGATTTTTCCATGTAAAATCAGTGAAGTATCCGTTTCTGCAATAGCGACTTTATGTTGAGCAATAATATCCCCGGCATCCGGTTTCGACACCATCTTATGCAGGGTTACACCTGTTTCTGTTTCACCATGCAAAATTGCCCAGTTGATGGGCGCACGACCACGGTATTTTGGCAATAGTGATCCATGCAAGTTAAATGCTCCTGAACTCGCCAGTGATAAAATGTCTTCACTCAACATGTTCCGGTAATAAAAAGAGAAAATGACATCCGGTTTAAGTTCACGAATACGTTCAATCCATAGTGGGTGATTAACATTCTCTGGCGCAAAAACCGGAAGCTCTAAATCTGCACTCAAACGGGCAACAGAAGAGAAAAAATGGTTTTCAGCAGGATCATCTGTATGGGTAAATACCGCCTGAATATCAAACCCAGCTTTAATTAAGGCATTGATCCCGACACAGCCGATATCATGATAGGCAAATACAATTGCTTTCATTAGTACTCTTCCTGATTGTCGTTGGTCTTTTTATTTCCGACCACTTTTTGAATAAAATAACGTGGGCGCGCACGAACATCGTTATAGATACGGCCTATGTATTCACCTAATAAGCCCATCGCGACGAACTGTGCACCAATAAACATGAAAAGGATGGCAAAAAGGGTAAATACACCGTCTGCTGCCCATATAGCGCCAAAGATTAGACGTAAAACCACCAGCAATACCGCCAGCAAAAAACCAGAAACTGCAATCACGCTGCCTATTACGCTCAGTAAACGCAAAGGTGCCGTTGTCAAACAAGTAAGCAGGTCATACATCAGATTAATCAGCTTCATGAAGTTGTATTTGGAATCACCAAATTCACGTTCCGCATGAGCAACATCTATCTCGATCGTTTTACGAGCGAAAGTGTTCGCCAGAATAGGAATAAAGGTACTGCGCTCATGGCACTGCAACATAGCTTCAATAATGTGACGACGATAGGCACGAAGCATACAGCCATAATCTCCCATAGAGCGGCCTGTTGCCTTAGTGATCATCGCATTGATGATTTTTGACGCTGTTTTACGGAACAGAGAATCCTGCCGATTAGCCCGGCGGGTACCAACAACGTCATAACCCTGTTCAGCCGTTTCAACAAGACGAGGGATCTCTTCCGGCGGATTCTGTAAATCTGCATCAAGAGTAATCACCAAGTCACCATTGACCTGATTAAAACCCGCCATAATCGCTGAATGTTGACCATAATTACGGTTCAGCAGAATGGCAATAATATGATTTTTAGGTTGTTCCGCTGCTTGAACCAAAATTTCAGCAGACTTATCACTGCTGCCATCATCAACAAGAATAATCTCATAGTCCTGAGTCAGTTGCTTACAGGCTGCTAAGGTTCTTTCCAATAAAAGAGGTAAACTTTCCTCTTCGTTATAAACTGGAATAACAACAGAAACTTTTTTAATTTGTTCAAAAGACACGAAATCTGCGCTCCGAAAGAATTTCTTGTAAAGCATCAATTACACGATCCACATCGTGATCACTCATATCAGGAAAGAGTGGTAATGAACAAAGCGTTGCTGAGTTCCACTCTGATTCAGGCAACAACAATCGCGGAAAGCGTTCCCTATAATATTTTTGTGTGTGTGCGGCTCTGAAATGCAAACCTGTGCCAATATCTTTTTCTTTCAGACATTCCATTAATGTGTCACGGTCAATGCCACATACATCCTTATCCACCCGTACCATAAACAGATGATGTGCATGCAAATGCTCATAATCAGGCACATTCAACATCTGCAAGGGAGAATTTTTTAATGCTGCTGAATAACGAGCAACAATTTGTCGGCGACGAGCATTCATTGATTCCAACTTACTTAATTGCACCACAGCAATGGCAGCATGAATATCTGACAAATTATATTTGTAACCTGGCTCTACAACTTCCGCTTGTGGTTTCCTACCCTGAATCTGACGATCAAAAGCATCAACACCTAATCCATGAAACTTAAGACACCGAATTCGTTCAGCAAGTTCATTATTGTCAGTCGCAACCAATCCGCCTTCTGCACAAGTAATATTCTTTATGGCATGGAAAGAAAAAATAGCTGTACCCTGTTCACCAACCCATTGATTCTTATAACGGGTTCCTACTGCATGAGCAGCATCTTCAACCAATGGAATACCCGCATTCTGAGCAATTGCACGCAATGCATCTAAATCGCAGGGAGCACCAGCATAATGAACGGGAATAATGGCTTTGGTTCTGGGAGTAATCGCCCTTTCCACTGTTGCTGCGTCAACCATTAAAGTATTGCGATCAACATCAATCATGACCGGCTCTGCACCAAGCAAGCAGATCATATTGACTGTAGAAACCCAAGTCAGAGATGGAGTAATCACTTCATCACCAGGGCCAATACCCAATGCCATTAATGTCAGATGCATACCCGCGGTTGCAGAGGTCAACGCAATCGCATGCTTACAGCCAAACATTCGGCAGAAATCCTGTTCTAACTGATGATTTTGAGGGCCTGTTGTAATCCAGCCCGAACGAAGAACTTGTTCTACTGCCTGAATTTCTTCATCACCTAAAGCAGGACGGGAAAATGGAAGGAAACTTCCCATAAAATGCAATCCGATTCGTTCATTAATATAATGATATATTAGATGACTATATTTTAACGAATCATCAACGCAGGCATAGATTTAACAAATTAAGTGGGAAATAAAGCTATCAAAACAATAAATTCACTGTGGCATACATCAAACTGAATTATATTTAGGCAAAAAAGCACGCCAATATTTGTATGTTTTTTCAGACACGCATTTGATATCAGCAGCAAAAACTTTAGATAGCGTATTTTCTTTCATTACCTCATCTGGTTTTCCATCCGCGACCAACTGCCCATCAGCAAGCAACCAGATCCGATCAGCTCTATCATAGCTATGGTTAAGATCATGACCACTCATAACTACGGAACCACCTAGTTCACAGAATTTTTTTACTAACAGATCAAGCGCTGCTACCTGAGCGATATCGAGGTTATTCGTTGGCTCATCCAAAAGTAATAGTTTTCCTTCCAGATTGAATGATGACCAAACTTGCAAAAAAACACCCGTTAATCGAACTCTTTGCCATTCACCACCGGATAATCTCCCTACCGGTGTCTCCAGAAGCGTTCTTAACTTAAAAAAGGAACATAACTCTGACAGTACATCATCATAATTAACCGGAGGAGATGTTAAATACAGCTGCAAATATTGAAAAACCGGCATTATTGGTACAGAAATAACTTGCTGACTCAACCATGCCCTATGACGTGCTAATTCGCAGGGGCTATATTCACTGAGACACTTTTGTTGCAAACAGATTTTGCCACTATACGGCAGAATACCTGCCATACAAGCTAATAACGTACTCTTTCCTGAACCATTCGGCCCAATAAGATGTATTTGTTCACCTTGTTGTACTGACGCTGTCAGCGATATTAAACGGTTTTGGACTGATACTTGCCTGATAGTCATCAATTGACGGGTCATTTGCGCTCTACTCACTTTCTTAACTCCAATCTCTGACTTTTAATAATAACCAAATGAATATTGGTGCTCCTAATGTTGCTGTTACAACACCAATTGGTACCTCTGCGTTAATCAGACTAAGGCGGGAAAGCAAATCAGCCAACAATAACCCATAACCTCCAGTCAGAACACATGCAGGCAACAGTGTCTTGTAATCTGTCAAACCACATAAGCGCAAAATATGTGGAATAACTAAGCCGATAAAGCTGATTGTTCCAGCAAGTGCAACACTTAACCCCACCAACAATCCAACAGCGAGGACAAATAAATTACGCCAATAATAAAGTGAGATACCTAACTGGTGAGCCTGTGTTTCTCCCAACGAAAGAAAATTAAGCACTTTTCCTTGACTACTCAGCCAAATAGTCAAAGGAAATAAAGCGACTACCAACCATTGCTGTCGCCAATCTACTCCACTGAAACTGCCCATCATCCAATACATTAGCTGACGCAAATCTAAACTGGTACTAAAATAGACCATCCATGTCATTAGTGCACCAGAGACAACGCCAAAAGCAACACCTACCAACAACAATCGGGTATTATTCAAATGACGCTTTCTTGAAAAGAACAACAATATCATTGTGACAATAAGCGCTCCCAACACAGCGCCAGTGCTCAGCAACCAAAATGGGGCAATACCGTGAAATATCAACACCAAAAACACAACAACAACACCGGCACCATTGCTAATCCCCAGTAACCCAGGTTCAGCTAAAGGGTTTTCAAACAATGCCTGCATTATCGCGCCCGCGACAGTCAAACTTGCACCCACAGCGACTACAGCCAATACACGAGGAAAACGCAATTGCCACACAAACAACCGACCTGTTTCAGAAAACCACTCATCAGGCCATATCCAATTTTCTCCGGCACAAAGTGAAAGAAAAAAAACAAACAAAAATAAACAAGTAAGAATCGCCAGAAAACGATAATCACGTCTCCTCTGACGAATCACTAATTCAGCAATGGAATGGGTGTGTTGCATTGGACATCAGCTCATGAGAGAAGATATTTTAAGAAAAAGGCCGCTATTAACGCGGCCTTTTTAATTTGATTATTCCTTAGGTGTGGCTTTCTCAACCCTGCTTTTTAACTTCTGACCAGGACGGAATGTCACTACTCGGCGAGCTGTAATCGGAATATCTTCACCAGTCTTAGGATTGCGTCCCGGACGTTGGTTTTTATCCCGTAAATCAAAGTTGCCAAATCCAGACAATTTTACCTGCTCACCATTCTCCAAAGAACGACGCACTTCTTCAAAGAATAATTCAACTAGATCTTTAGCATCACGTTTGCTAATCCCCAGTTTCTCAAACAGATTTTCTGACATTTCAGCTTTAGTAAGCGCCATAGGTTCAGTCCCTCAAGGATGCTTGAAATCGCTGTTTCAGTACTGCAACACATTGATTAACGGTCGCAGCAATCTCTTCTTCTTCCAGTGTACGCGCAGTATCCTGCAAGATAAAACTTATAGCGAGGCTCTTATGACCCTCTGCTACACCTTTACCACAATACACGTCAAACAAGTTTATGCCAACTATATGATTTACGCCAACTTTCTTACATTCAACCAAAACATCTTCTGCTGCAACATTTTCAGGCACAACGATTGCGATATCACGACGGTTTGACGGGAAACGTGAAATTTCTTTCGCGTCAGGAATCACGCAGTCTGCCAGCTTATTCCAAAGCACTTCGAACACCACAGTTCGGCCATTTAAATCAAGTTTGCGTTCTAGCTCTGGGTGAACAACACCTATGTATCCGATATATTCATTTTCCAGATAAATTCCGGCGCTTTGACCTGGGTGCAATGCTGGATTTACATCTGTTCTAAAAGAGATCTTAGATAATTTTCCGGTCAATTCCAGTACAGCTTCCAAATCGCCTTTCATATCGAAGAAATCAACTGACTGCTTTTCCTGTGACCAATGCTCTTCAAAACGATTCCCGGTGATGGCCCCCCCTAACACCAGCTCCTGGCGAATACCCTGTTCCGCATTTTCATCAGGAACAAAACGCAAACCAGTTTCAAACAAGCGCACACGGTTTTGCTGCCGGTTCTGATTATATACCACCGTTGTTAGCAAACCAGTCAACAAAGACAAACGCATTGCTGACATATCCGCTGAAATTGGGTTAGGTAGCATCAACACGTGTTGCTGTGGATGTAACAGTGCCTGAATTTTAGGATCAACAAAGCTGTAAGTAATCGCTTCCTGATAACCTCTATCGACGAGCATTGTTTTAACACGTTTCAGGGAAAGATCTGCTTCACGGTGTTTTTTCATGACAAGATCTGCACGCATCGGTACATCTGGAATATTGTTGTAACCGTAGATACGGGCAACTTCTTCAACCAAATCTTCTTCAATTTCCAGATCAAAGCGCCAGCTTGGTACAACCGCCTGCCAACAATTTTCTTGCGTAGTGACTTTACAACCTAAACGGGTCAGGATGTCACCAACTTGTTCATCAGACACATAATGACCAATTAAACGATCCAGCTTTTCACGACGTAGAATGATTGTCGCTGGTTTTGGCAATTGAGATTCATCAGTAGCATCAATGATTGGACCGGCTTCACCACCACAAATATCGACCAGTAATTGAGTCGCCCTCTCCATAGCTTTGTGCTGTAACTGAGGATCAACACCACGCTCATAACGATGAGAAGCGTCAGTATGTAAGCCATAACGACGAGCGCGACCAGCAATCGCCAAAGGTGAAAAAAATGCGCATTCAAGTAAAATATTTTGGGTTTCTTCATTCACACCGGAATGTTCACCGCCAAAAATACCTGCCATTGCAACAGCTTGTTTTTCATCAGAAATAACTAGAGTATCAGCAGAAAGGTTGGCTTCTGTACCATCCAGTAGCACCAATTTTTCATCCTGTTTCGCCATGCGTACAGTGATTGAGCCATTTAGACGTTCCAAATCAAATGCATGTAATGGCTGACCCAATTCAAGTAACACATAGTTAGTCACATCGACTATCGGATCGATGGAACGGATACCACCACGGCGCAATTTTTCACGCATCCACAGTGGCGTTGCCGCTTTCACATTAATTTTCTTAATTACCCTACCCAAGTAACGTGGACATGCTTCTGTCACTTCAACACGAATAGGGAAGGTAGCATCTGTTGTCGGTTTTACTGCTTCAATTTGCTGTTCAGATAATGAAATTTTATTAGCTACTGCTACATCACGTGCAACGCCAATGATACTTAGGCAGTCAGCACGGTTAGGTGTAATACTAATTTCAATTATGCTGTCATCTAACTTCAGATATTCACGCAGATCAACACCTAAAGGTGCATCAGTTGGTAATTCAATAATACCGTCATGGTCTTCTGAAATACCTAGTTCAGAGTAAGAACACAGCATCCCTTCAGAAGGCTCACCGCGCAGTTTAGCCGCTTTGATTTTGAAATCACCCGGTAACACAGCTCCCACAGTTGCTACAGCAACTCTCAATCCCTGACGACAATTCGGAGCACCGCAAACGATATCCAGCAGGCGTTCACCACCCACATTCACTTTTGTTACCCGCAATTTATCCGCATTCGGATGCTGGGCACATTCGACAACTTCACCAATAACTACACCATGGAATTGACCAGCTACTGCCTCCATGCCATCAACTTCCAGACCAAGCATGGTCATTTGGTCAGATAATTCTTCACTGCTAATGGCTGGATTTACCCACTCGCGTAACCAGAGTTCACTGAATTTCATGAGATACTCCCGCCTTATTTAAACTGTTTGAGAAAACGCAAATCATTTTCGAAGAACGCACGCAGATCAGTTACACCGTAACGTAACATTGTTAGACGTTCTACCCCCATGCCGAAAGCGAAACCAGAATAGATTTCAGGATCAAGACCAACGTTATTCAGTACATTAGGATGAACCATACCGCAACCCAACACTTCCAGCCATTTGCCATTTTTACCCATTACGTCGACTTCCGCCGAAGGTTCTGTAAATGGAAAGTAAGATGGGCGGAAACGGATCTGCAAATCCTCTTCAAAGAAATTGGTTAAGAAATCGTGCAATGTTCCTTTCAGATTGGTAAAACTGATACCTCTGTCAATCACCAAACCTTCCACCTGATGGAACATGGGAGTGTGCGTCTGGTCGTAGTCATTGCGATATACACGGCCTGGTGCAATAACGCGAATCGGTGGCTGTTGGTTATGCATAGTCCGAACTTGCACACCTGAAGTCTGAGTACGCAATAGACGTTTAGCATCAAACCAAAACGTATCATGATCAGCTCGGGCAGGATGATGCGCAGGAATATTCAATGCATCAAAGTTATAATAATCATCTTCAATTTCAGGACCTGATTCTACAGAAAAACCTAATTCACCAAAGAAAGTTTCAATACGCTCTATTGTACGGTTAACCGGATGTAACCCACCATTTTCCATCCTACGACCAGGCAATGATACATCAATCTTTTCTGCTGCCAGACGGGCGTTCAAGACATCAGCTTCCAGTTTTTCTTTACGAACATTCAGAACTTCTTGAACTTCCTGCTTAGCCTGATTAATAACAGCCCCTGCGGCTGGACGTTCTTTGGCCGGCAGATCACGCAGCGATGACATTTGGAGGGTTAAATGGCCTTTTTTGCCTAAATATTCAACACGCACCAAATCCAACGCAGCAACATCTTGGGCATCTTCTACGGCTGCTTTTGCTTTTGCAACCAGCTCAGCGAGATGTGGCATCGTTTTCCTCTTCCTTTGGCCTAACGGCCTGCTAATAATTATCGTTAATAACTTAATGACTCTATATACCTGCTTCTGTTTTTATTGTAGCAAAAACAAAAAAGCCTCCACGATGGAGGCTCAGGCGCAACTTTTCGTTTCTTTTCTTACGCGCAAAGCCCCCTGAATTCAGGCGCTAAAGTAAAAAAAGAAGCGAAAAAAAGCGAATAACATAATATTAGTTCTCTCAATAATGGTATTTTTTTCTGGCGGCGACACATTAGTAAGCCATATTTTTAAACAAAAGTAAAAGAGGGAGCGATGCTCCCTCTTACTACTCTAGCTTATACCAGAGCACCTTTCGCTTTTTCAACCAAAGCAGCAAATGCTACTTTGTCAAACACAGCGATGTCAGCCAAGATTTTACGGTCAATTTCAATAGATGCCTTTTTCAAGCCATTGATGAAACGGCTATAAGACAGGCCATTTTGACGCGCTGCAGCGTTGATACGTGCAATCCACAGTTGGCGGAACTGACGTTTACGCTGACGACGGTCACGGTAAGCGTACTGTCCTGCTTTGATTACTGCCTGGAAGGCAACACGGTAAACGCGCGAACGAGCACCGTAGTAACCTTTCGCTTGCTTTAAAATTTTCTTGTGACGTGCACGGGCGACAACACCACGTTTTACGCGAGCCATATACTTCTCCTATCGTCTCTGAGTTCTAATCTAAAAAATTGCTTATGCGTATGGCAGACAAGCAACAACCAGGCCCAGATCACCTTTGGAGACCATGCCCTTTGGACGTAAATGACGTTTACGCTTAGTTGATTTCTTAGTCAGAATGTGACGAAGGTTAGCGTGCTTACGCTTAAAACCACCACTTGCAGTTTTTTTAAAGCGTTTAGCTGCGCCGCGTACTGTTTTAATCTTTGGCATTTTAATTTCCACTTCGCATTGTTAATTACAACGAATTAGTAAGGCGAACAAACCCCAACCAGACAAAACCAGCTGGAGTTTGTTACTTGATTGCCTAACTATTTCTTCTTAGGAGCGAGCACCATGATCATCTGACGACCTTCAATCTTCGAAGGGAATGATTCAACCATCGCCAGTTCATCCAGATCATCGCGAATACGGTTGAGCATTTCGACACCGATCTGTTGATGCGCCATTTCACGTCCGCGGAAACGCAGAGTGATTTTGGCTTTATCGCCATCTTCCAGAAAACGAACCAGGTTGCGTAGTTTGACCTGATAGTCGCCTTCATCTGTACCAGGACGGAATTTAATTTCCTTAACCTGAATAACCTTTTGTTTCTTCTTCTGTTCTTTAATCGACTTACTCTTCTCATAGAGGAACTTGCCGTAATCCATGATACGGCAAACCGGCGGCTCGGCATTTGGGCTGATTTCAACCAAATCAACACCCACTTCCTCAGCTTTTTCAAGAGCTTCTCTCAGACTGACAATACCAATCTGTTCGCCATCTAAACCTGTTAAACGAACTTCAGAAGCGCGAATCTCTCCATTAATGCGATTAGGACGCGCCGTTTGAATTCTTTTTCCGCCTTTAATACCTTATTCCTCCAATTGATGAAGCTTACGACTGCGTATTTCTATAAGCAGTTTTTCGATGAACTCGTTAACGTCAATGCTACCCAAATCTTTCCCGCGGCGGGTACGCACAGAGATTTTCCCTGATTCGACCTCTTTTTCACCGCAGACAAGCATATAAGGAACGCGACGCAGAGTGTGTTCACGGATTTTAAAGCCAATCTTCTCGTTTCTCAAGTCTACTTTTGCACGAATACCAGATTCTTGGAATTTTTTTGCCAATTCCTGTACATAATCAGCCTGACCGTCAGTGATATTCATCACAACTACCTGCTGTGGAGCAATCCATGTCGGGAAGAAGCCCGCATATTCCTCAGTCAGGATACCGATAAACCGTTCCAGTGAACCCAAAACCGCACGGTGAATCATTACAGGAACTTTACGCTCATTGTTTTCACCTACGTAAGACGCACCCAAGCGACCTGGTAGTGAAAAATCAAGCTGCACAGTACCACATTGCCATGCACGATCCAAACAATCATGCAAAGTAAATTCAATTTTAGGACCGTAAAAAGCACCTTCTCCTGGCTGATATTCAAACTGAACACCATTTTCTTGCAGTGCTGCTGCCAGAGATTCTTCCGCCTGATTCCACTGCTCTTCAGTACCAATGCGTTTTTCCGGACGAGTTGACAGTTTCACGGCGATTTTTTCAAAACCAAAAGTACTGTAAACGTCGTACACCATCTTAATGCAGTTGCTAACTTCTCGGTGAATTTGCTCTTCTGTACAGAAGATATGCGCATCATCCTGAGTAAAACCACGAACACGCATTAAACCATGTAATGCACCTGACGGTTCATTGCGGTGGCAACTACCGAATTCAGCCATGCGTAAAGGTAAATCACGATAGGATTTTAAACCTTGGTTAAAAATCTGAATATGCCCTGGACAATTCATCGGCTTAACGCAATATTCACGGTTCTCTGAAGAAGTGGTGAACATATGCTCATTGTAGTTTTCCCAATGGCCTGTCCTTTCCCACATCACACGATCCATCATAAATGGACCTTTAACTTCCTGATACTGATATTCTTTCAGTTTGGTGCGCACGAAAGTTTCTAGTTCACGAAAAATTGTCCAGCCATCGTTATGCCAGAATGCCATACCAGGAGCTTCCTCCTGCATGTGGTACAGATCTAACTGTTTACCAATTTTACGATGGTCACGTTTAGCAGCCTCTTCCAAACGTTGTAGGTAAGTATTGAGCTGTTTCTTATCAGCCCATGCAGTGCCGTATATACGTTGCAACATTTTATTGTTGCTATTCCCGCGCCAATATGCCCCAGCAACTTTCTGCAATTTAAAATGATGGCAAAAACGCATATTTGGCACATGTGGGCCACGGCACATGTCAACATATTCTTCATGATTGTACAAACCAGGATGATCATCACGGTCAATGTTTTCATCCAAAATCTGTACCTTGTAATCTTCACCACGAGCAACAAACGTATCACGAGCCTCTTGCCAACTTACTTTTTTCTTGATGACGTCATAGTCTTTTTTGGCAAGTTCCAACATGCGTTTTTCAAGCAGTTCGATATCTTCCTGCGTCAAAGCTCGGCCAAGATCAACATCATAGTAGAAACCATTATCAATAACTGGGCCGATAGCCATTTTAGTATCTGGCCATAATTGTTTAATCGCATGGCCCAGTAAATGTGCACATGAATGGCGGATAATTCCCAACCCTGTTTCATCTTTACTGGTGATGATGGCAAGGTTTGCATCTGAATCGATTAATTCACAAGTATCCACCAGCTCACCATTTACACGGCCAGCAATACATGCTTTCGCTAAACCAGGACCAATATCACAAGCAACATCCATTACAGAAACAGCACGGTCAAACTGGCGTTGGCTACCGTCAGGAAGTGTAATAACAGGCATTTACAATCCTTATCTACAGTGGTGACCCACACGACAGGTCACTTGAAGGAGAAAATAATTTATAATTTACAAGTAGTTATATCATTATTCTTACTATACTACGCAAGATATGTACACAATTAAAAATGTACTATGCACTTCAATATAACGAGCAACATGATATCACACGATTAAACCGCGAAACACTATGATTGAAAAGGGCCAAGCGGCCCTATCATTATGCTGCCCTTACAATGTAGTTAAACGCTATGTTACGTGGTCTTGATACCCCGATATAAGCAGCATTGGCAGCCCAAGTCGTTGCCGAGCCTCCAGACGCTCTAGCTCTTAATTGAATATCTTTATCTTGGGGAGTATCCCACTGTAATTTCGTATGCTCGTTGAGTGAGAAGTTAACAACATGATCAGCAGTTTGTTGAGCTTCCTGTATTAAATAAGACCCCTCTTGCCATGCTAGCAGTGAGCGCGATGGATCAACTCCGCGCCCATCGTCCCATCCCCGGATAAATTCACCGTGCAAATCGGGCAATCTACCACTAGGATAAGCCTTGGCTAATTCCGGAAATTTCGATTTATCAAAGACCGCACCATTACACCGCAACCACCCGCCTGGTGGTATGGCCGTCGGCCAAGGAATCGGAGTACCTACGGGTATTATCACAATTCAGTGTATTTTAATAAAATAATAATAAAACACTCTTATAACTCAAAAGATTGATTTTTTTATATAATTTTAGGAACAAACAATCTAATATTTCTTAACCAAAGACACACTAAATCTATTTATATTTAGCGTCTGAAATCATTCCGCCATTTCATTGCTTACTGAAATATTTTCATAAATAACTTATATGGACACCGACTCATTATTGAGCCCGCTGCAGGCTATCACGCCTTTTAACCCGCGTTGTAATCCATTACATTGTTCGTCAGGGATTTTTTGCACCCGATAAACAACTGAACCAGCACCATGAATCAGTATTCCTCGCAAATAGCCATCCCCGCGTTTCGTAATTCTCGATTATTTATCAATGTATTGGAAGAACTTGATCGCCAATATTGTCACGCTGAAACCCTCACGTTAATTTTGGATAATTATAGTATTCACAAAAGCCGGATAGTCAGTGATTGGCTGAATCGTCATTCTAAATTTAACCTATTGTTTTTACCTGTTTATTCCCCCGGGCTGAATAAAATTGGGCGCCTGTGGCAATTCCCAACAACCCAAAAGTCCTATAAGAAGCGATAAGCAAACAATTGGGCGGTTTCTAATGCTAATGACAATATAATATACAATGTAGAAAAACCCATTAGAAATGAATCACCATTTTCCTTAGCTCGTTACTCTATCATTGTCAATGAACGATAAGCATTTTTTACTTTCCACAAATAACGTGGAGCCTGGGCTGCCGGATGATTATCCTGAACATGCTGATAAAACTCATCCGGTGTCATACGATTTATTTTATTAACAGCTAATTGACGATCTGTACTAAAAGTGCGTAAAAGGGCACCTGCACCATTTACATAAGCAACAATAGTCGCATAGTAGAGAGTCTCAGGGTTATTAATTCCGGCCAGATGCTGCTCTTTCAGAATGCTGATGTAAGCAGTACCAAGATCAATATTAGTTTTAGGATCTTTCAACTCACGAGTTGTCGGTTGACCAAAACGTCCCTTCTGCCGATATACATCTCGCCCTGCTGTTGATGCTTTAATCTGCATAAGGCCAATTGCATTCGATTTACTAACTGCACCAGGGCGAAAACCTGATTCAACTTGAATAATCGCTCTAATAAGTGCTTCATCAACACCATATCGATTAGATGCCTGCCGAATAAATGTATCAAATGGTGTCGGAGGGAAATTAGAAGAAAACTTAGCTACAGCACCACTAAGCATACGTTGCTGGCCTAGTTGCTTACCGAGACTTGTTTGCCGGGGATTCCTTTCGGCACAACCTACCAATAGTACGATCAGTACTGCAACGCTGAATCTTAATTTCACTTTAATAATCCTCTAGATAAGATTTATTCAAACGGAGCATATACAATTTCACTTACAACCCAAAAATATTTTTACTTAACTTTTAACTGTATTCGTGTTCATATCATGTAATGACTATCGCAATAATCTCTGGTTTCAAATTTTATAATCTTGACTTTACTTAAATGATATTGATAATCGTTATCATATATATACTTATAACAAGTAAGGTTTGAATTCATGAAGAAAAAACTTTCTCTGTTCCCTTCTCCCATACTGGGAATGACGTTGATTCTCCTATCTATAGTTTTATTCAGCCAGCAAGTATTTGCCTCTAAGAAATTCAAAGTCGTCACCACCTTTACTATCATTCAGGATATAGCACAAAATGTAGCAGGAGATGCTGCAATTGTTGAATCAATTACTAAACCAGGTGCTGAAATCCATGATTATCAACCTACCCCCAAAGATATTATTAAGTCCCAACATGCCGATTTGATCCTATGGAATGGATTGAATCTGGAACGCTGGTTCGAGCGTTTCTTTGAAAATCTCAAAGATATACCAGCAGTTGTTATTACTGACGGCATTCTACCATTGCCTATCCGAGAAGGACCTTATAACGGAAATCCTAACCCTCACGCATGGATGTCACCAACAAACGCCCTGGTCTATATTGAAAATATTCGCAAAGCATTTGTGAAATATGATCCTGAAAATGCAGAAGTCTATAATAGGAACGCCAAAACCTACGCTGAAAAAATCGCTAAATTGGATTCTCCATTGAGAGAACGCCTTTCCCGTATTCCACAGGATCAACGTTGGCTAGTCACCAGTGAAGGTGCTTTCAGTTATCTGGCTAAAGATTATCAACTCAAAGAAGTTTATCTGTGGCCAATCAATGCCGAAGAACAAGGCTCGCCACAACAAGTTCGTCATGTTATTGATACTGTGAGAGCAAATAAAATCCCAGTTGTATTTAGCGAAAGTACAATTTCCGATAAACCAGCCAAACAAGTCAGTAAAGAAACTGACGCCCGTTATGGTGGTGTTCTTTATGTAGACTCACTCTCTAGTAGTGACGGTCCAGTGCCAACGTATATTGATTTGTTGAACAAAACCGTAGATACAATAGCAAAAGGATTTAATCAATGAATAGCAGTAATCCGTTTGAACGCCCTCATTTAGTGGTTGACAATGCCACTGTAACTTACAACAACGGTCACACCGCTATTTATGACGCAAGTTTCTCTATCACTGGCGGTACTATCTGTGCGTTAGTTGGTATTAACGGTAGTGGTAAATCCACATTGTTTAAGACTATTATGGGCTTGGTAAACCCATCTCAAGGGAAAGTTACCCTGAGCGATATGTCTGTTAAAAATGCTTTAAAGAAAAATATCATTGCGTATGTACCCCAGACAGAAGAAGTTGACTGGAACTTTCCAGTACTGGTTTCCGATGTTGTTATGATGGGACGCTACGGCAAAATGGGATTTTTGAGAATCCCAAGTAAAAAAGATCACCAAGCTGTTGATGAAGCTCTTGAGCGTGTTGGCTTAACTGCCCTACACAATCGGCAGATTGGTGAACTTTCAGGCGGACAGAAAAAGCGGGTCTTTCTTGCAAGGGCTCTGGCTCAAGAAGGAAAAGTTCTATTACTGGATGAACCTTTCACCGGTGTTGACGTAAAAACAGAGAATGCCATCATTGACTTACTGTGTGATTTACGTGATGAAGGCCATCTAGTTCTGGTTTCAACACACAATCTCGGTAGCGTACCTGAATTCTGTGACCATGTTATCCTGATCAACCGAACTGTTCTGGCCAGTGGCCCAACAGAAACAACATTCACTCAAAAGAATTTAGAGAGGACTTTTGGTGGAGTACTTCGTCATATCAATCTATCTGGACCAGAATTACACGATGACGATGACCCACGTTCTCTGACTGTTATTACTGATGATGAACGTGCAGCAGTGTTTTATGGTCATAACCATCATGTTCCGCCGCGACAAGCTCAGCAAAAGGAGAAACGCCAACCATGATAGAACTTTTGCTGCAACCTTTTCACTATAACTACATGGTGAAAGCCATCTGGGTCAGTGCTATCGTCGGTGCCGTCTGTGCCTTTCTTTCCGCCTATCTGATGCTAAAAGGCTGGTCATTAATGGGAGATGCTCTCTCTCACTCGGTTGTACCTGGTGTCGCCGGCGCTTACGCACTAGGTCTTCCTTATGCTGGTGGCGCTTTTTTTACCGGCATGCTGGCAGCCCTGTCGATGACTCTTGTTCGTCATATCACCCGCTTACGCGAAGATGCGGTGATCGGATTTATATTTTCCACCTTCTTTGCTGCCGGTTTATTAATAGTTTCTCTCAATCCAACATCTGTTAATGTACAAACTATTATTCTTGGCAATATTCTTGGTATCGCTGATGAAGATGTTCTTCAAGTTGAAATTATCATTGCAGTTTCATTTATCGTGCTAATGTTTATCTGGAAAGATTTACTCGTTGTGTTTTTTGATGAAACTCATGCACGTTCTATTGGTCTATCGCCCTTGAGGATGAAAATTATTTTTTTTACTTTATTAAGCGCATGTACAGTCGCAGCTTTACAAACTGTTGGCGCCATTCTAGTAATTGCAATGGTAGTAACTCCAGGAGCAACGGCTTATTTACTGACTGACCGTTTTAAACGTTTGCTGATAATTGCCATTGCCATTGGTTCTCTAACTAGTGCATTTGGCGCTTACCTAAGTTTCTTTCTCAATGGTGCTACCGGTGGTGTCATTGTCACGCTTCAAACAGTTATTTTCTTATTGGCGTTCTTCCTTGCACCAAAACACGGGCTATTCGCTTCTCGTATACGTGCCAAAAAAGCATCCTCAGCATTGGTTCAGGAGACGCAATCATGAATGAGTTAATTCAGTTAATCACTGAGCCGTTTATGTTTCCATTTATGCAACGAGCAATATTTGCAGCCATCATAACAGGTGCAGTGTGCGCTATGCTCTCTTGCTATCTGGTGCTTAAAGGTTGGTCGTTAATGGGTGATGCTATCTCTCATGCAGTATTACCAGGAATTGTTCTGGCTTTCGCTGCCGGGATACCACTGGCTATTGGCGCGTTTCTTTCTGGTATTTTTTGTGCCTTTGCAACAGGATATCTGAAAGAACACAGCCGAATAAAAGAAGATACTGTTATGGGAATTGTCTTCTCTGGCATGTTTGCTTTTGGTCTGGTTCTTTTTGCCCGAATGGATACCGACCAGCATCTCACCCATATTCTGTTTGGTAATATGTTAGGGATAACTAAAGATGAATTGAATCAAACATTATGGATTACCTGTATTACCATGGTAGTGATACTACTGAAACGCAAAGACTTCATGCTTTACTGTTTTGATCCTAACCAAGCCCGTGTAGTGGGATTACCCATTAAGTTTTTGCATTACGGCTTACTTTGCCTGCTAGCAATGACAATAGTTGCCTCCTTACAGGCTGTAGGAATGATTTTGGTCATTGCAATGTTGATATCACCAGGAATCATAGCTTTCACACTATGCCGCAGCTTTGATCGGATGTTAATTGTCGCCGTTATTGTATCAGTCAGCTCCTGTGTTCTTGGTACACTAATTAGTTTCCACATTGATGGAGCGACAGGTCCATGCATTGTTATTGTCCAAGCTATTTTCTTTACACTAGCACTAGCTTATAGCCAAATAAAACTGGCAAGGATAAAATCCAAACATAAAACTCATCAAATTTCTCTGAAAATTTCTAACGAGCTCAATCAATAACAAAAAGGGTTATATTTGTTTGATATAACCCTGTTAATCATCTTTTTTACCTGATCATATATTTTCTCTGACTATAATTGTTAATTGTTTATAAAGTGATTGAGGACATAGAGAGGTGAACCATGTGGCAAGCAGTAAATCGTTTATTGAATGAGCATTTCGGTGTTGCCGAAATTCACGATAAAACTGAGTTAATCGGAGGAGATATCCATCAAACCTGGCGGATTACCCATGGAGAAAGGCAAATTTTTGTCAAATCTAACCAGAGGGAAATGCTTTCCGTCTTCAAAGCAGAATCAGAGCAACTTGAACTTCTTGCACGCAGCCAAACTATCCGTGTTCCAGCCATTTATGGTATTGGCTGTGATCGTGACTATAGTTTTCTGCTACTTGAGTTTCTGATTTTAAAACCTTTTGATTCTCACAGTGCTTATTGCTTCGGCCAACAACTGGCAAAACTTCATCAATGGAGTGAACAGCCTCAATTCGGCTTTGATTTCGACAATATGCTAGCAACAACACCACAACCAAACAGCTGGCAACGACGCTGGCATCAATTCTATGCAGAGAAAAGAGTTGGTTGGCAATTACAAATTGCGGCAGAAAAAGGCATGATATTTGGTGATATTGATAATATTGTTCAAACTGTAAGTAGCAAACTGCAACACCACCATCCACAACCCTCTCTGTTACATGGAGATCTCTGGCCAACTAATTGTTCTTCTCTAGATGATAACGCAGTTGTCTTCGATCCAGCATGCTATTGGGGAGATCGTGAGTGTGATTTTGCGATGCTACCGTTATACCCTGACTTACCAATGCAAATTTTTGACGGGTATCAGAGCGTATGGCCACTCCCCGCTAGCTTCATTGAACGACAACCTATATATCAACTTTATTACTTACTTAACCGATGTAACCTGTTTGGTGGTGATAATTTTATTACAGCTCAAAATGCTATTGATAATATTCTGGCCGAAAATGGTCAATAAATAAAGTAATCAGGCTGCGAAAACACTTTAATTCCGCAGCAATAACCATTGGAGAACTTACCAACCTAAAATTTCCAATATAAAATAGGCAGTTACACCAACAATTATCGGTGAAATATATAAGATATAAATCTGGCTGAACAGTGTATGATGAGGAAGTTTAATTTTTGATTCAATCTGTTCCCTTGTCAGCCCATTGTTGCCTTTAGCTTTTTCAAGAATAAGCTGATCCTCAATATTTTCACGTATAAACTTCACCTGTCTATACATACGTTGACCTGATGCTCTCATAGCAAGACCAATAAAAATAAGGAAATAGATAGTCAAGAAACCAAAAGTTGATCCTGTAAAACCAACCAAACGATCGGGCGTTGGGGAATTTTTCCAGAAAAAATCCAAGAATGGGGTATTAAAACGCACCATTTCTGCCATCATCTTCAAAAAATCATCCAAAACCGCATTGATGCCATCTCCCCTAATACCATGCTGCCAAACAAGATTGATTACAGAAACAGTAGTTGATACAAGTGCCGGAATAAAGATCACCCAACCCAAGATTCGCTTCATCATCGCGATATATCCGGCTTTCTGATAAGTCATCGATCTCTCCCATAGCGATAAATAGAGTTTATTTTTGTTCAATCATAGACCATCAGTCATAAAATTTAACTTTATATTTAATTAACTAAGAACTTCTTACGATTTTCCATAAGAAAAAGATTCCATCTATCGAGATTACTGCTGTCAATTTTCGCTAACTATATGACCAATGGGAGCACCCGATAGCTAACCTGCCACCTCAAGACAAGAAGCTTAAAAATACGTAGCCAGTCTACATACAATTTACTCAAAAGTTTCAACCAGGCAAACCGCTACGATCATCTAGAAGTCATTGAACAGAGGAAAGTAATTTATTGTCATTGTGAGGATTCATATCTTCCCCTCGAATTAAATAATATGATTTTATAATTACCATATTGAATCATCGTACAGATGATTTCTCACAATTATCTTCAATCAGGGTCTAATTTGAATGAAAAATAATGGAATGCTCTTATTTCTTAAATTATTAACCATTTTTATATAATTGGCAACAATAAGTAATTCAACATTTTAGAATAGAAAATATATTCAGAATTTATATTGGATTCCGTTATAAGCCAAGTCTCTCAATAACTCTAGAAGAGTTACCTGGACTACTTAAGAGGACTGGGGACATAGAAAAAACCATCAGCTCATCATTTTAATGATCCATGTTGAGCATTAACAGATATAAACCACATTCATTCGAACAACTAAATGCAATAGATATCTTTTAACTGTGACTTTAACTGCTATTATCTATCCAAATGGCAATCTTTAATTGTTTACATAGTCGCCGTAGCGTTCATATCTTATTCTGTCAAATAAAAACTTGATTAAATATTAATGCTATTTATTAATAAATAACATTTTTTATTTTTCAACCTCTATCTTACCTGCATAAAACCCACTATACTCGCCCCACTGTATGGATAGACAGTCACCAGCCAGAGGAGCTTATGACCGCGGAAGGGCATCTTTTATTTTCAGTTGCCAGTATTATGCTGGCACACAAACTCGAAATAACACCAGAAATAGCTAATGGTGACTGGTTACACATGCTACCAGGAGCGCTTCTCACTGCATTGTTACCAGATATAGATCACCCAAATTCAACCTTGGGCAAACTATTTAGGTTTATCTCCATACCAATCGCCAAATTATGTGGACATAGGGGATTTACTCATAGCCTACTTGCTCTCATATTAGGTGTCGCTTTATTTTGGCTAAAAATACCAGAAGAGTGGCCTATTCCAGCTGATTTTTTCCATGCCATGATTGTTGGTTATCTAAGTCATCTGATCGCAGATATGCTAACTCCTGCTGGTGTACCATTATTATGGCCAATAAAGATACGTTTTCGCCTACCGGTGCTTGGCAAGCAAGGAAATAAGAAAGCAGAAAGATTTATTTCTGTCCTACTGATTGTTATTGCCATTTTCCTGCCAAGAAATATTGAATACTCTATATTCTTTTATATAGATTGTATCAAGGAACTCTATTTTTAATGCTGTAATAGACTAAAATTAAATCTTAACCACCACATTTGTTATATAAAATTCGATCTAGTTATAAATAGAAATGATTTAAACTGATATTATATTCCCCAACTGCTTGTTGTAATGTGTTCGTTTGCAAACTTACACGATTCAATACAGCTTATTACCTAACTAATTGAATTCTGGAGTTTGGGGATGGATCTACCACTAATTCTGAACGTGCTCATTTTTGCAGCACTACTTTTGCTATTGTCAAAAACCAACTCACATCAACCGAGTTTGTCAAAGAAAGTTCTTGTTGGCCTTGCCATTGGCGTTATTTTTGGTCTGGCACTACAACTCATTTATGGTCCCGATAATGCCACGGTGAAAGAATCAATATCATGGTTCAACATTGTCGGCAATGGTTACGTACAACTTCTACAGATGGTAATTATGCCTCTAGTATTTGCCTCTATTCTGAGCGCAGTTGCCAGATTACATAAAGCATCTTCTTTAGGAAAAATCAGTTTCTTGACCATCGGAACGCTGCTGTTCACAACAATGATCGCAGCATTTATCGGTATCATTATTACTAACCTATTCGGCCTGACTGCTGAAGGTTTAGTTCAAGGAATCCAAGAAACCGCACGCCTGTCTACCATAGAAAACAACTATATAGGCAAAGTCTCTGACTTGTCTGTGCCACAGTTAATTTTGTCTTTTATTCCTAAAAACCCATTTGCTGATTTAACGGGTATCAATCCAACTTCTGTTATTAGTGTTGTTATTTTTGCAACCTTTTTGGGTGTTGCTGCGCTACAAATGCTGAAAGATGATCACAAACATGGTGAACTAGCATTAGTCGCTATTGATACAATACAGGCATGGACAATGAAATTAGTTCGCCTGATTATGCGTCTGACACCATATGGTGTCATGGCTCTAATGACTAAAGTCGTCGCTAATTCTAACATCAACGAAACCGTGAAACTGGGTAGCTTTGTTATCGCATCTTATATTGCACTCGCTCTGATGTTTGTAATTCACGGAGTTTTGCTCTCTTTTACTGGTATCAACCCAGTAAAATTTTTCAAAAAAATCTGGCCAGTGCTAACCTTTGCATTCACCAGCCGTTCAAGTGCTGCCAGTATTCCGTTGAATGTTGAAACACAGACACTCCGTATCGGTGTACCTGAGTCTATTGCCAGCTTCTCAGCATCTTTCGGAGCAACAATTGGCCAGAATGGTTGTGCTGGTATTTATCCTGCCATGCTGGCGACCATGGTTGCTCCAACAGTAGGAATCGATCCATTTGACCCTGTTTGGATTGCAACACTAGTCGGTATTGTAACTATCAGTTCTGCTGGTGTTGCCGGTGTAGGTGGAGGTGCCACATTTGCTGCACTGATTGTTTTACCGGCAATGGGATTACCTGTTACGTTAATTGCCCTGTTGATTTCTGTTGAACCTCTTATTGACATGGGCCGCACAGCCTTGAATGTAAGTGGTTCAATGACTGCAGGTGCAATTACCAGCCAATTGATGAGGCAAACCGATACAGCCATCCTCAATCGAGAAGAAGAAATTGAGTTAAATCAGGTATAATTAATCTTCAAAAGCTGGGGGAAATTCCCAGCTTTTTATTTTGTTCACTAGATTATTTATTCAAGTATTGCCCACTACGCAGTGCTTCAATACGTTTGTCTAATGGTGGGTGAGACATAAAAAGCTCACTGAATGTCTTAGATTTCCCATTAATACAGAACGCCATCATACTGCCTTCTTCTTGTGGCTCATAACTGGTTTTCAGACGCTGTAAAGCAGCAATCATCTTCTCACGGCCCACCAACTTGGCAGAACCTGCATCTGCGTGGAATTCACGGTAACGGGAGAACCACATTGTGATAATACTTGCCAGAATGCCGAATACTATTTCCAATACCATTGAAACGACCATGTAAACAATCGGATTACCGGAGTTGCCTTCTTCTTCATTTTCATTGTTGCCAGACAGAAAACTTGATACAGCCTGAGCCAACAAACGGGAAATAAAGATAACAAAAGTATTTACTATCCCTTGCAGCAAAGTCATGGTCACCATATCACCATTAGCAATATGGCTAATCTCATGAGCGATAACAGCTTCCGCTTCTGCTCGACTCATATTGTCTAATAGGCCAGTACTGACAGCTACCAGAGAAGCATTACGACGCGCTCCAGTAGCAAATGCGTTAATATCAGGCGCAGCATAAATCGCAACCTGTGGCATAGCAATATTGACTTGTTCTGCCTGACGACGAACAGTTTCTACCAACCAATGTTCAATTTCATTTGTTGGCTGTTCTATAACCTGACCACCAACAGAACGTAGAGCCATCCATTTGGACATTAGCAGAGAAACAAACGCGCCACCGAAACCGAACAGACCAGCCATAATCATTAGACCCTGTACACTACTTCCCTGAATTCCTGTCAGAGAAAGTATTATCCCAAACACCAACATAACAGCAAGGTTAGTGAGGAGGAACAAAGCAATTCGCATCATAAAAATGGGCTTCCTTATATTAATAATCAATACACTTCAGAGCTATCCTATAAATAAGGCTATTCTTGCAATATTCAAGCTTTTTAACTTTTCAAACGATAAAACCAACACAACTTTACAAAACCGTAAAAAACTAACATTAGCCTAACACCAATTGGTTAAGCAAAATACTTTGGCACCAGGCAACACAAGGAAATTGTGAAACAGCTCATCCTTCCCGAAAAATAACAACCGTCTAAAAAATGAGCGCTTAATATACTGAAATACTGAAAGCCCAATACCATTCGCTCAAAGCATCTAAGATGAACGATATTGGGCATTATTAAGCTGATTATTTAATCTATTGCTCTACTTAGATTGAGCTAACACTTTCTCAGCAGGCTGATGTGCCAAATCAAGTGCAATCTTCACTGATTCATCAAGATATGGATCTGGTCCTTGATAATCCTTAGGTAAATCATCCAGTGAAGCTAATGGTTTCTTTCCTTCTCGTTTAAAACGATCATTAATCCGGTTCAATTTCAAAGCATCATCTTCTTTATTCTCTTTCTCTCTTTGTGCATAGTTCAGAGAAACAATATTTTTACGCTCTTTCATCGCTTTATAGCGAGCAATATCCTCATTGATATACTTAAATTCTGGATCACCTGCAATACGAGCATTATGAGCCACATTTAACTGTGGAACTAACGCGGCAATAACTTTAGACCCAGTATAACGAGCGGGAGGAATACTATCCCAAGGCAAAGCATTATCTTCAAAACTTTCCCCAGTTTCTGCTGGATCAACACCCGTTGGCATTACAATATCAGGAGTCACACCTTTACGCTGAGTGCTACCGCCATTTACACGATAGAATTTCTGAATTGTATACTGAACAGAACCCAATGATGGCCAATCAGGACGCATCATTTGATCGTAAATACGACTCAAAGAACGATATTGCTGAACAGTACCTTTACCAAACGTTGGCTCTCCAACCACCAAAGCTCGCCCATAATCCTGCATAGCTGCGGCAAAAATCTCAGAAGCAGATGCACTGAAACGATCTACCAGAACAACTAGAGGTCCTTTATAGTAGACCACTTCATCAGTATCAGAATCCTGACGAATTTTCCCATTATTATCCCTGACTTGCACTATTGGGCCACTTGGAAGAAACAGGCCAGACAAAGAAACTGCCTCTGTCAGTGCACCACCACCATTACTACGCAGATCTATGACAATAGCACTAACATGCTGCTTAGTCAGTTTTTGCAATTGAGTCTTAACATTATCAGTTAAGCCAACGTAAAAACCTGGGATATCAAGCACCCCTACTTTTTCTTTACCGATTGTCTTAACTGACATCTTCACTGCCCGGTCTTCCAGACGGATCTGTTCACGAGTTAAAGTGATAGTACGTGGTTTCGCCCCTTTCGTATCAGAAATAACCTCAAGCCGTACTTTACTACCTTTAGGGCCTTTAATCAGTGCAACCACATCATCCAAACGCCAGCCAATAATGTCTACCATTGACTTCCCTGACTGACCGACACCGATAATCTTATCTCCCACTTTTAGCGCTTTACTTTTAGCCGCAGGACCACCAGCAACCATAGAATTTATGACAGTGTAGTCATCGTCTATCTGCAAAACAGCACCAATGCCTTCAAGGGACAGGCTCATTTCTGAGTTAAACTGCTCAGTATTGCGTGGTGAAAGGTAATTAGTGTGAGGGTCAATCTCACGGGCAAACGCAGTCATAATCAGCTGAAAAACGTCCTCACTCTGACTTTGTGTCAGACGTTTTAACGCAAACTGATAGCGCTTAATCAGCACTTCTTTAATTTCTTTATCATCTTTACCTGTGAGCTTGAGATTAAGCCAATCATATTTAACTTTAGCATCCCAAAGTCTATTCAGCTCTTCTACACTCTGCGGCCAAGGGGCTTTAGACCGATCAATATCAATCGTATCGTTGCCATCAAAATTCATTGGCTGCTCAAGACGAGATAAAGCATACTGATAACGCTCAAAACGGCGTTTCTGTAACAGATTAAACAGGTCATATGGGATTTCCAGATTCCCACTTTCCAATTCCTGGCCTAACAATTTTTTCTTATCAGCATACTGAGTTACATCTGACGCCAACAATATATTGTGGCTGTAATCCAGTATATTGAGATAACGGTCAAATATTTTTGCTGAAAAGTCACCATCTAAATTAAATTGACGGTAATGGGAACGAATGAAGCGGGATGTTACCCGCTCGCTCACAGTTGAATGCTGAGGTTCTTGCTCCAATATAGGCAGTTGTTTAATACGAACAGGAACCGCTGCTGGACTGTTTGTATTTGCATAGCAAGTACCAAAAATTGAAACGCCTAAGACAAAAGCCAGTCTGACGAATTTGTTCATGCCTGGGTTGGCCTCCGTATCAGAACTGTAAATGTTCTGCGCGTACAATCATTGCCAAACCGGAAGGCAATTGCACCCGTACACCATCTTTAGCGATTTCAAGCACAGAGGCATCCATCGAGCTCTTACCTACTCTAACTTTAATTTCCTGGCCAATTTTCAGCAATGAAACATCAGCAATCTGAGTCGATGCAGGTTGGCTAAGTTTATTAGCAGCAGGTTTACGTGCTTGTTTCTGAGGTCGATTTTGTTGACGTGGCTGCCGTTTTTCTCCTTCAGTATTATGAGCACGACGACGAGGAGTTGGCTTTTTAGTTGCCGGACGATCATTTTTTTCACCGGCAGCTGTATTTTCAGCTTCACGTTTTTTGGCTCTTTGCTCTGCACGCTGTGACTGGACCCGCGCTTTGGCTTCAGTCAGTTGCTGAAGAGCATGCTCAATATGTTCCGCTTCCAATTCACCGCACGAGTTACCATCAAGGTCAACACGCTGCGCCCCTTCTTTCACACCATACAAGTAACGCCAGCTTGATGTATACAAACGCAAGGCGGAACGCAATTGTGTTTTACTTAAGCATTCTTCGTCCTGAATACGTTCAACGATATCCTGAAAGATACCAATTTTTAAAGGACGAGCTTCACCTTCAGCGACGAAACAGAGCGGAAAGCGCTCAGCTAAAAAAGCAATGATTTCTTTACTACTATTCAACTTAGGTTGATTTTCCATGAAATTTCCTGATTACAACGGTTTTGCCAACCAGCATAGGCATGAACTGGCGTCATTATAATAGCGTTGCTGATAAATGCCACGTTATCGATATGTTAAGTTACATTCAACTCAACATATTTCGGCACAACGCACTGTTCTAAATGAGCACATAGCCCATCAATAAGGGCTTGTAAGCCAAATTCGTCTTCTTCATCAAACCGATGAAAAATCACGCTATCAATATCCAATACACCAATGATTCTATCGTTAACGATCAACGGCAACACAATTTCAGCGTTACTAGCAGCATCACAGGCAATATGACCAGGGAATTCATGGACATCATTAACACGTTGAATTCGCTTTTCTGATACAGCAGTTCCGCATACTCCCTTACCAACAGGTATTCTGACACAGGCAACCTTCCCCTGAAATGGCCCCAGAACCAACGTATCACCATCAATCAGATAAAAACCAGCCCAGTTAACGTCATGTAAACGTTCATACAACAATGCACTAGCATTGGCGAGCGTCGCTATTAAGTCATACTCACCAGACAACAAAGCTTTTAAGTCTCCAACAAGATCTCGATAGAACTCATTTTTATTCATATTGACCTATCCGATGAAATTTACAAAATGCATCTCTATTTTTATATCAAAAAAATATCAAATGCCCATAACAATAAGGTTAACAGCCTGCCTCACTGACGTAAATTTTTTACTGTCTCTATTAAGATATTCTTTATTATATTTATTGCGCGTTTATCAAGGTTAGCGAGATATCACGCTCATTAGCAAAACATCAAAAGGTACAGCTAATAAGAAGTATAATGCACCTGTAAGAGCCGCTATACCCTTTTAGCAATAAAAATCAGACTGTATTCTGCCCACATTTTATCTAGATGCTGACCAGCAGAGTAACGAAAAGTAAAACATTCAAACAATTTATCCGTAGAATTATTAGATTTGCCATTCTGTCATTAACACTTTTTGCTCCAGAAATTACACTAAAATAAAATATTTCCTACTGAATGTGGAAAAGTCCAAAGAATGACGAAGATGAAAAAAACAATATTACAAAACTAAGTTTTAGTACAGATAGTTATAACAGCAATATCATCTAACGATTATTCAATTCTGGAAATATTATTACTGGCAATCTCAGTCATTTGATCTATTCTCAAATGATGGCCTCACTGGTCGTACCTGTTAATTGAAATTAAGGAGCCATCATGAACCAGACAAAACTGAGAATTTCCAGCTACGAAATTGATGATGCTATTCTGTCTCAACCTTCCGCAGGAGACGATACTACCATTAGTATTCCTTGCAATTCCGACCGCGAACTTTGTATGCAACTAGATGGCTGGGATGAACATACCAGTATCCCCGCCTTACTAAACGACAAACAGATTCTGTTGTACAGAAAACATTATGACAAACAAAACCATGCATGGGTTATGAGGGTAGTCTGATGTCCGCAAAGCTTCTGACAAAAAAAGGCCGAGTTGACTCCTCTACTCGGCCTAGGGAAAATGGCTCTTAAGAGCCGTGCGCTAAAAGTGTCATTGAGACGTAAAACAACTTACAACTTAAAGCGTAGCTGACATATTACATTTGAACAACTTTTTGGATAATAAATAGCCAGAAATGACACTTATTAAGTCAAATGTCACGCTACGCGGCTTAGCTCAATAACATTATTTCTTATCGCATCACTTTCTACCACGCATCACTTTCTACCACGCATCACTTTCTACCACGCATCACTTTCTACCACGCATCACTTTCTACCACATAGTGCTAAAGCTGCTCTCTGAAATGGTTTTATGCTCATTTTTTGAGCGGAATTTTTACTATCATCTAATAGAATAATATCCAGAGACTTCGCATTCACTTTCCCTGCCCTGACCATCTCTGTGGCTATATCATTCAATGGGTATTGCACCAAAGTACTTGGATTAATCACAAATAAAGCCTTATTTGCTCTGCAATTCAGCATCACCTCTTCTCGAGTAAATGCCCATTTATCACCAAATTGCAACTTACTCACTGTCTCAATAGGAGCAGCAACATTTTGAAAAGATAGACATAATAAGGAAAGTAATAGAAATAAACGTTTCATAATAGTTACCAATGTGTAGATATAAGGACAAACGAAACGAATCATCCTCACGTACTGCGTGTACGCTACGGTTTCAGCACGCTGCCCGCATTCACTATTTATTATTATCAATAATCAACTGCATAAATAACACCTACTGAAACAAGTTGTTATACCTGTTATCTTTCAAGTTGCCTCTTTGTTGGCTGCACTCACTCACCCCAGTCACATAATTAGCTATGCTCCTGGGGATTCGCTCCCTTGCCGTCGCGATGCATCTTGAAATCCATTGGGTATAGTTAAAAAAGTCAAATCGGCTGATAAGTAGCAAAAACAGCAACACATAATAAAGCCAACGCTCCAAAAATAATTTCAATCCAGCTATTGATAATCAGCAGTTGATAGCGGCCAGGCTGTCTTAGTTTAGGAACCAAGATATAACGGTTAATCAATGCAAGCATCACCATAGCAGCTACCAGCACTATCTTCAGCCATAGCATTGACTGATATTCAGTACCGCTATACTCCGGCCAACCCGGGAGCAAAATCAAGCTACTTATTATACCTGTAACGATGATAAGAATTACTGCAATATGGCCATAGGTGGAAAAACGCATCATAGAAATCATAACCTGTTTATCCAACTCTACAGCGAGTTCATTCCGCATACGCAAAAGTTGCAGGCATAACAAAAACGGCCATAATCCACCAAACCAGTACCCTACACTTAATAAGTGAATTATCTGGTTAATCTGATGAAGAATACCCAACATCCCATCATGTATCACTGCATGTCCTATAAAAGCATGACAGGATAATAAAATGGCCGAGCCAATTAACATTAGAATATTTCTGGTCTTTTGGTTATTAATAAACAAGAACCCTGTAGTAACTATTGAAATCAATATTTGCCACTGCCAGACTTTGCCAAAGGTTGTTCTCAGAACTGCTAACCAAACTTCCAGATCATAAGTATCCTGCCAGCCATCTCCCATTAGCCCCGCTTGTATCACCAACCAACCAATCGTAGTTATGAATGCCACAATTGTACTGATAATTATCCCCAAACGAAGACGAACATCAATTAGGACAGAGAGGCGAGCAGGAACTAACATGACAGTAAACATGCTGAGACCAAACATCAACATAACTGCCACAAAATGAGCGAAGCGACAGAAGATATAAAGAGCCGCCAGAGACATAATTATTTAACTGTAAAACTGTAAACGCCTTTAGTTTTATGCCCATCAACCGAGACTACACTCCAGTCAACATGATATTTACCTGCCACCAGTTTATCTTCTACGGGAAGAATAAGTTTTGTATTAGTCGCAGGATCGAGCTTCAATTGACCAGTTTTGATAGGTTTATTTTCCGGACCCGTCACTTTTACTTTACTGAAATTCAGTTCAATGCCCTCTGAAAAGCTCAGGGTAATGACCTGTGGTGCATTTTCCACCGTGGTATCTTCTGCTGGAATTTGTTCTGTTAAATGCGCATGAGCTAAAACTTGCTGGCAAGACATACCGACAAACAGAACAACTAAAGCAGATAATTTCCG
Organism: Photorhabdus australis DSM 17609; assembly: GCF_000711895.1. Lineage (GTDB taxonomy): Bacteria > Pseudomonadota > Gammaproteobacteria > Enterobacterales > Enterobacteriaceae > Photorhabdus > Photorhabdus australis. The sequence continues at coordinate 57,135 of NZ_JONO01000011.1, read as the reverse complement.
GCAAAAAGAACGAATTTTACTAATGGTCATAAATAACCTCTTAATTTTCAGATATATTTCTACAAATTAAGACTATCTTATATCAAAGAAGTTATTTTATCCGCGATAACTTACAATAGGAACTTCGTCTTGTGAACTATCGCGCAAAAAAAGGAAAACCGCGGTGCTAGCTTTAAATATCTAACGTCATTGCCAGCTACTGCGGTTGATTAATTCCATTCATTAGATAGGGTCTGAACCGGCCAAACCTTTCAAATCCTTATCCAATAGGAAGAGTGCCTTACCATCCTCGCCAACCATACTTAATTTATCAAGAATAGACTTGAACAACTTCTCTTCTTCGTGCTGTTCTGCTACATACCATTGCAGGAAGTTAAAAGTGGAATAATCCTGCGTCGTTATCGCCAAATGGGCGAGTTTATTAATTTCAGCGGTAATAGCTTTCTCGTGATCGTAGGTTTGCTGAAGTACATCAGATATGGATTTATAGTCTGCTGAAGGTGCATTAATCTGCCCTAAACGTGGCATCGCACCAGTATCGCTCAGATAATCAAATAAGCGATGCATGTGTTGCATCTCTTCCTGAGAGTGCGATTTAAAAAATGCAGCAGCACCCGCCAATCCTTTATCACTGCACCATGCACTCATTTGTAGATATAAATTTGCAGAATAGAATTCCAAATTCATCTGTTCATTTAATTTATTAACCATTTCTTGATTTAACATAATAGATCCTCCCATCATTAATTTACTTGTATTATGCCAATTAAATAAAAATAAAAAAACCCAACAAACAAAAATAATTAAAAAATATATATCACATTGAAATATAATATAATTTCCAACAAAATTAGATGGAAATGAATCTCATTTAATATATTTAAATGAAAATGAATTTTATTCGCAAAATAATATTGTCAAATAGTTCTCTATATTTAATGATAATGAATATTATTTATATTTATAAAATATTTAATTGAGTTCTTGCCAGAAAAATCAGTCTGGATTAACTTTGTCATTTTATGAATTTATAGTTTCAATTGAGCGAGACACTTATGGGACATAACCTAGCCGAACTTTCTGCAGAAGATATGGATAAAGTCAATGTTGATTTGGCAGCATCTAGTGTAGCTTTTAAGGAACGTTACAATATGCCAGTACTTCCTGATACAGTTGAGCAGGAACAACCCGCACCTCTTCGGCAGTATTTTCAACAACGTTTAGTACATTATCGCCAATTATCTAAGCAATTTTCCCGTTTACCTTACGAGCCAAAAAGCCGCTAATTATCCAGCAAGGATTGATAACCACCGGATAACCGGTGGCTATATCAGATTACTGCTCAGCAAACTTATCCGTTGCACCAATAAGCTGATGTAAAATACCTGGCTCATCAAATGAATGCCCCGCTCCTTCAATAATATGTAATTCTGCTTCTGGCCATGCCTGCGCCAGATCCCAAGCATTTTGCACCCGACAAGCCATATCATATCGACCATGAATAATAACTGCCGGAATATTCCTTATAGCGTCAATATTATTCAATAGTTGCTGATCCTCATTCATAAAACCTCCATTCATGAAATAGTGATTCTCAATTCGGGCAAATGCCAAGGCAAATTCATCTTCTGTAAAAGACTCCACACTATCCGAAGGAAGCAATGTTACCGTCTCTCCTTCCCACAAGCTCCAGAGACGAGCTGCTTCTAATTGAATTTGTCGATTATCACTAGTCAACCGCTTGTTATATGCGCTAATAACATCCTTTCGTTCCTCTTCCGATAAAATAGAGATCGTTCGTTGCCATTTATCCGGAAAGAAATTAGAAGCGCCATCCTGATAATACCAATACAGCTCTTGCTGCCTAAGCAGGAAAATTCCCCGAAGAATCAGTTCAGAAACTCGTTGAGGGTAAGTTTGTGCGTAAACCAAAGATAAAGTGGAACCCCACGAGCCACCAAATACCAGCCACTTTTCCACTCCCATTAATTGACGTAAACACTCAATGTCTTCAACTAAATGCCAAGTAGTATTATTTTCCAGGCTGGCATGAGGTTTTGAACGCCCACAACCACGCTGATCAAATAGCATGACATGATATTTTTTGGGGTCGAATAGCCGACGATGATAAGAGGCAATACCACCACCGGGTCCACCATGAATAAATACAGCGGGTTTACCTTCAGGATTGCCACATAATTCCCAATAAACTTGATGACCATCGCCTGTGTCCAAATAACCAGAGCGGTAAGCTTCACAAGCCGGATATAATTTTCTCAATTTAGACATAACATTTCCTTACTCCTCACACTAAATCTAGTATCCATCTGATGACGGGAGAGATAACCATCAGAAAATGTTATTTCAATTCGTTATAGCTAATCGTATTTTGCTGACAATCCACTACAACACGGTAATCTTTATCACGCTTAGAGCCACGAACAGTCAGTGGAACTCCCAACACATCTTTATCTGCGGTGATATTTTCTACATTTATCCACGCGACTGGTGTAGAAGTTCCCAACTGTTTTCTATCTTCTAACCAACGATTAATACGGTTTTGCAGAAAATCTCGCTTTACCTGAGCAGCAATCTGCGATTTGGTTAAATTATCGCAGGAAATAAATTTATCAACACGTTTGCTCTCTGGAACAGCGAATACGGTGAATGAAATCGTAAATAAAAGTGCAGCACTTGATAGGCCAACTCTGTTAATGATATGACATGCTTTCATACTACCTCCTGTTAATATCTCAAAAAAAGAGATTAAATATGGAGCTAACCTAACATGTCAGGTAAAAAAAATGTGTGATTATTGTTAAATAAATAATTTAATTATGTTCATTTTTAATCATCAAACACGACATTAACCTGCTCTTGTCCCCTATGCTTCTCACGAAGCTCCTGTGCGACCAACGCAATAGCCTCTCCACTGCTCATTCCTTCAGCCATCAATTGCTGAATTTTCTCCACTGCCAGTTGTTGTTCCTGATGAGATAATGTTGGCATACCTGAAAACACGAGAATAACCTCAATAAATTGATCAATGACCAAGAGTATAGCGATTTTTAACTCAGTGAGGAGTGAATTTCTATGCTAATCTCTGACGATTAATAATTAATGCCAACTCTTACGTTGCTATTGTTAAAACTGACACCATGATGAATACTTCATTGCAAAAACGACAATTACCTTATCAATCAGATATCGCTATCAACTATTTCGCGCCGATTTCAAACCAGCCTTGGGCAATGCTGCTCCATTCCGGCTCTGCAAACCATGCCCATAACCGGTTTGATATTCTGGTTGCAGATCCACTGATCACGCTTCTCTGTCACGGTAAATCAACCGAAATAAATGAACATGGTACTAACTATATTACTGAAGAAGATCCCTTTTACCTGTTAAAAACACAGCTAGAAAATTTAAATCTCACAGCAAAATTTAATCCTAATTTACCATTTCAGGGTGGTGCATTGGGCCAATGGGGATATGACCTTGGACGTCGTATTGAGAAATTACCGTCACAAGCTAAAAATGAGTTGTCATTTCCAGATATGGCAATAGGTATTTATGACTGGGCTTTGATTGTCGATCATCACAAAAAAAAGGTGACTTTATTAAGTCACAGTGATGTTAATGCACGTCTAAACTGGCTTATGTCTCATAAAAATTCGTCAGAAACAACTTTTACTCTAACCAGCGATTGGCAGTCAAATATGAGTGTGGAGCAATACAATGAAAAAATCCGCCGCATTCACAACTATCTATTAGAAGGTGATTGTTATCAAGTTAATCTGTCACAACGGTTTTGCGCTGATTATCAAGGCAATGAATGGCTGGCATTCACGAAACTTAATGAGAAAAATCGTGCCCCTTTTTCTGCCTTTATCCGTTTACCAGAAAACAGCATGATCAGTGTCTCTCCTGAGCGTTTCTTATTCCTGGAAAATAATCAAATTCAAACTCGTCCTATCAAAGGAACATTACCGCGTTTAAATGATGCTGAAAAAGATGCATTACAGGCTGAAAAACTAGCAACATCGAAAAAAGATCGAGCCGAAAACCTGATGATCGTCGATTTGTTACGTAACGATATTGGCCGGGTAGCCACACCGGGGTCAGTTAAAGTACCTGAACTATTTATTGTTGAACAATTCCCTGCCGTTCATCATCTGGTCAGCACAATTACCGCAACACTACCAAATGAACAGCATGCTACAGATTTATTAAGAGCCTGCTTTCCCGGAGGTTCTATCACTGGTGCTCCGAAAATCCGGGCAATGGAAATAATAGAAGAATTAGAGCCTCACCGCAGACATGGATATTGTGGTTCAATTGGCTATATCAGTTTCTGTGGCACAATGGATAGCAATATCACTATTCGTACCCTATTGACCGAGAAAGGAAAAATATATTGTTGGGCTGGTGGTGGAATTGTTGCGGACAGTATTGCTGAAAAAGAATATCAAGAGACATTTGATAAATTGAACTGTATTTTGCCACCATTAGGGAAAATAAAACCAATATGATACTACTCTCTGATTTCATTAACAGATTTCAGTTACAACGCCCATCTCATCCTAAACGGCCTGCAAATAACCGCCGCCATGCAGCGGTATTATTACCGATCATCCGCAAACCGAAACCAACGCTATTACTGACGCAGCGCTCTACCACTTTACGATCACATTCCGGTCAAGTGGCCTTTCCCGGTGGTGCTGCTGATCCTGAAGATAAATCAATAATTGCTACAGCACTGCGAGAGGCAGAGGAAGAAGTCAACATACCCCATCACAAAGTCCAAGTTTTGGGACAACTCATGCCCTTAGACAGCATTGGCGGTTATCTGGTGACACCCATTATCGGGTTATTACCCCCAGAATTGTCTTTTCACCGCAACCCAACAGAAGTTTCCAGTATATTCGAAGTCCCTTTATCCGAGGCACTTTCACTTTCGAGCTATCATTACCTTGATGTTAACCGCCGTGGTCAGCAACATCGCATCTATTTTTACTGGTATCAAGGGCGACTTATCTGGGGCCTGACAGCAGCTATCATTCATCAATTGGCTCAACAGGTTCAGACTTGATCTGTATCATCAGAAATAATCAATTTGTGTTTTTTTCGTCCATTTTTATCACCATTGCTATCATAATTCAAAAAAAACTGTAAACTCCCTTATCAACACTACTAAATCACAGTAAAGTAGCGTACCTCAATATATATAACTATATCTCTATCTTTTTTAAGGAGTCTGGCGTGATTAGCGTTTTCGACATGTTTAAGGTCGGTATCGGCCCATCTAGCTCTCATACGGTTGGCCCGATGAAAGCCGGCAAACAGTTTGTCGACGATCTGGTAAACCAGGGACTAATGCCTTCTATCACGCGTGTAGCCGTCGATGTTTACGGCTCACTCTCATTAACCGGTAAGGGCCACCATACGGATATAGCCATTATCATGGGACTGGCAGGCAACTTGCCAGCAACTGTTGATATTGATTCGATCCCCGGTTTTATTCGTGATGTAGAGCAAACTCAGCGTATCAAGCTGGCCAATGGCTTACATGAAGTCGATTTTCCACGCGACAGTGGCATGGTTTTCCGTAGTGATAACCTATCACTGCATGAAAATGGTATGCAAATTCATGCATTCGCGGGTGACAAAAAAGTTTATAGCAAGACCTACTACTCAATTGGTGGTGGTTTTATTGTTGATGAAGAACATTTTGGTAAACCATCTCAGGATACCAAACCCGTTTCATATCCATACAGTTCAGCAAAAGAATTGCTGATGAATTGTAATAAAACCGGACTATCGATCTCTGGTTTAATGATGAAAAACGAATTGGATCTCCACAGCCAAGAGGAAATTAATGCCTATTTCGCTGATGTTTGGGATACCATGCAGGCTTGTATTGAACGTGGCCTGAACACAGAGGGCGTTCTGCCCGGCCCACTGCGCGTACCACGCCGTGCAGCGGCACTACACCGTATGTTAACTGCATCAAACAATCTCTCTAACGATCCAATGAATGTCGTGGATTTAGTAAACATGTTTGCATTAGCAGTCAATGAAGAAAATGCTGCTGGTGGACGTGTTGTTACAGCCCCCACTAATGGCGCTTGTGGCATTGTTCCCGCCGTACTTGCTTACTACAACCATTGCATTGAACCTGTAACACCAGAGCTTTATATCCGCTATTTTCTAGCTTCGGGTGCTATTGGCATTCTGTATAAAATGAATGCCTCTATTTCTGGGGCGGAAGTGGGTTGTCAGGGAGAAGTTGGGGTTGCCTGTTCAATGGCAGCTGCTGGTCTCACTGAACTGCTTGGCGGTAGCGCAGAACAGGTCTGCATTGCAGCTGAAATCGGCATGGAACATAACCTCGGCCTCACTTGTGACCCAGTTGCTGGCCAAGTACAAGTGCCCTGTATTGAAAGAAATGCCATTGCTTCAGTAAAAGCAATCAACGCCGCGCGTATGGCTTTACGTCGTACTAGTGAACCACGCGTTTCTCTCGATAAAGTTATTGAAACCATGTACGAAACAGGTAAAGACATGAACGCTAAATATCGTGAAACATCCCGCGGTGGTTTAGCAATTAAAGTTCAGTGTGATTAACCAAATAAATAATCTGCTTTTTAAGTAGCACATTCTTCTTGATGAATATATCCCTACCTCATGGTTGGGATATTTTTTATCCAAAACTTAATGAAGTCCGTTTTTCAACCAAAAAAGATGAATATATTTTTAATTTTAAATTAATAAGATGTTACCAGGAACAAAATTAATATCCAACTTAAATTAAATTTAAGATAATTATAAATAAATTCGACAATATTTAGTTTATTAAATTATTTTCTTGCTAATATGTTCACCTATTTCATTTTTTCTGACTGATAGCAATTTTTCTATAGTAGTTCTGATGCTAATCTAACGGGGTGTTTTCTCAGTCAGTAAGAGATAAAAGTCTAAATCAAGCCAAATATTCAGGCACCCAACCAACAAAAGACTATTATTTATACAAATAAATTTTTTATTGGAGGAATGATTCATCAAAATTATTGGAGTAAATTGTAATTATTCTGCGTTTACATACAAAACAGAGGGGAAAATGAGGTGAGTATAGCCATTATGATTGGCACACACGGGGCTGCGGCTAAGCAACTGCTTCATACTGCAGAGATGTTAATTGGAGAACAAGAAAATGTTTCTTATATTGACTTTGTTCCTGGTGAAAATGCCGATACTTTATTTGAAAAATACAACAGTAAACTGGCAAAGCTTGACACAGAAAAAGGTGTACTATTTTTCGTTGATACATGGGGAGGAAGTCCATTCAATGCAGCTAATCGTATCGCTGTAGATAACGAGAATTATGAGATTATCACTGGGGTTAACGTCCCGATGCTGGTTGAAGCCTTTATGTGCCGCGATGATAACCCATCTCTAGAAGAATTGGTCTCAGTCGCCCTGGAAACAGGGAAAGAAGGTATCCGGGCTTTAAAAACAGAAGAACCGCAAAAAGTTGAACCTGCCAAACCTGTAACCCCCGTTGCTGCATTTACATCTGCACCATCAACCGGTGGTCATATGAAAATTGCACTGGCCCGCATTGATGACCGTCTTATTCATGGTCAGGTTGCTACCCGTTGGACAAAAGAAACTAACGTCAAACGGATTATTGTCGTCAGCGACGAAGTTGCTACCGATACTGTCCGCTCTACCTTATTAAAACAGGTTGCACCACCGGGGATCAGTGCTCACGTTGTTGATGTCGCAAAATGTATCCGAGTTTATAACAACCCAAAATATGCTAATGAACGTGTCATGTTGTTGTTTACAAATCCAACAGATGTTCTACGTCTAGTCGAAAATGGGGTCAATATCACTTCTGTAAACATTGGTGGAATGGCATACCGACAGGGAAAAACACAAGTTAACAACGCAATATCTGTTGACGAAACCGATATTGAAGCCTTCAAAAAATTGGATGAACGCGGCATTGAGCTTGAAGCCCGTAAAGTTGCCAGTGACACCCGTCTGCAAATGATGGATCTGATCCAGAAGGTCAAAAACGAAAATTAAACTAGAGCAATTTAACTATTACTCAATGACAAAAATTTCTCACCAAATTTAATTTGGTTACAGGAGACAAACAATGGAAATTACCGTTGTTCAAATTTCATTGATATTCATCGTGGCCTGTATCGCAGGTATGGATTCCATTCTTGATGAATTTCAATTCCATCGCCCACTTGTGGCCTGTACTTTAATCGGAATCATTCTCGGTGACATGACAACAGGTGTCATTATCGGCGGTACGCTGGAAATGATCGCACTTGGCTGGATGAATATCGGTGCCGCAATTGCTCCGGATGCAGCTTTAGCATCAATCATCTCAACTATTTTGGTCATCGCCGGCGGCCGAGATATCGGTGAAGGTATCGCTCTGGCAATTCCTTTGGCAGCCGCAGGACAAGTGCTGACTATCATTGTACGTACCATCACAGTTGCATTCCAGCATGCCGCTGACAATGCAGCAGAACATGGCAACCTTCGGGCTATCAGCTTTATCCATTTATCCGCATTACTGCTTCAGGCCATGCGTATCGCCATCCCTGCTTTGATTGTTGCCCTATCCGTTGGAACCAACGAAGTTCAGCAATTGCTCGCCTCTATCCCTGAGGTTGTAACAAACGGCCTGAATATTGCGGGTGGTATGATCGTGGTTGTGGGTTATGCAATGGTCATCAATATGATGCGTGCTGGCTACTTAATGCCATTCTTCTATCTCGGTTTTGTTACTGCGGCATTTACTGAGTTCAACCTGGTAGCATTAGGTATCATTGGTATTGTGATGGCAGTGCTATACATTCAACTCAGCCCTAAATACAACAAATCTCAGGTGGTTACTGCTGCCCCTGGACACACCAATAACGACCTTGATAACGAATTAGACTAAAGAGGATGAGCAACATGTTAGATACAACAAAAACGACTGCTCAGACAGCAGACCAGAAAAAACTGACACCAAGCGATATCCGTGGTGTATTCCTCCGTTCTAATGTATTCCAAGGTTCATGGAACTTTGAACGCATGCAAGCACTGGGTTTCTGTTTTTCTATGGTTCCAGCCCTTCGCCGTCTGTACCCAGAAAATACCGATGAGCGTAAACAAGCGATTAAACGCCATCTTGAATTCTTTAACACTCATCCTTACGTCGTCGCACCGGTATTGGGTGTCACTATGGCAATGGAAGAGCAGCGGGCTAATGGAGCGACAATTGATGATGGTGCTATCAACGGCATCAAAGTCGGTTTGATGGGGCCACTGGCGGGTGTTGGTGACCCAATTTTCTGGGGCACAGTCCGCCCGGTGTTTGCTGCTCTGGGTGCAGGTCTCGCGATGAGTGGTAGCTGGCTTGGGCCTGTACTATTCTTCTTTTTATTCAACTTAGTACGCCTGTTAGTTCTCTACTCAGGCATTTCCTACGGCTATAAGAAAGGGATTAATATCGTTCAGGATATGGGCGGTGGCTTCCTGCAAAAAATGACAGAGGGGGCATCGATCCTTGGTCTATTTGTCATGGGAGCATTGGTCAATAAATGGACGAAAGTGAATATTCCACTGGTTGTATCAGAAATTCCTAACCAACAAACAGGTGAAAAAACAATCACAACGGTTCAGAATATCCTTGATCAACTGATGCCGGGCCTTGTACCACTTTTACTGACATTTGCCTGTATGTGGCTATTGCGGCATAAAGTCAATGCCCTCTGGATTATTATCGGCTTCTTCATTCTGGGGATTATTGGCGCCAGGTTTGGTTTCCTCGGCCTATAAAACTATACCCAAATAGATTTCAAGATGCATCGCGACGGCAAGGGAGCGAATCCTCGGGAGCATATACCCAATAGATTTCAAGTTGCAGGGCGGTGGCAAGAGAACGCATCCCCAGGAGCATAGATAACTATGTGACTGGGGTAAGTGAACGCAGCCAACAAAACCGCAGCTTGAAAGATGAAGGGTATAGATAACTAGGTGACCGGGGTGAGTGAGTACAGCCAACTAAAGAAGCAACTTGAAAAATAACGGGTATATCATCCCATTAATCATACGGGGAGGAATTCCTCCCCACATTATTCTTTTTTACAACAAAACAGGGATTAAAGAATGAGCCTCAATGATATGGTATTAGTTGGATTAATCGTACTAATGCTGATTTTCGCTATCTATGATGAATTTGTGGTTAATTTGCTGAAAGGAAAAACTTATTTACAAATAAAGTTAAAAAGAAAACATAGAATTGACGCTTTCATCTTTATTATCCTGATACTTATTGTTGTTTATAATAACATCACTTCTCATGGTAGTCGTTTAACCACATACTTATTGTTATTTACTATCCTGGTGACTATTTATATTGCCTACATACGCTCACCTAAATTGTTATTTAAAAGCAATGGCTTTTTCTATGTAAATACGTTTATTTCTTACGACCAGATAAAAACCATAAATTTATCTGAAGATGGTATTCTGGTTATTGGTCTGGAAAATAAAAAATTATATATCTCTGTCTATCAACTTGATGATTTAGAAAGGATTTATAAATTCCTCATTGAAAACAGATAGATAAGAATTAATAATAGATAGAGAGATAATAAACAGTCAGCTCTATGCTGGCTTTTATTTCCCCCCATATGACAGATAATGATAATTATTATCGATATCATATTTTAACCCCAAAAAATAATATTATTTACTCTTTTTAAGTTATTATGCTATCTTTAAGAAAGTCATGGGGAGTAGCCTGTTTCAGAAAAATGATTGAGTTAATTTCTCTGAAAAACCCGTATCAACATACTCGTTTAAAAATTAAAACGTGGTACGGGTAGCCTTTAAGGTTGGCAAGACCATAGGCATATAACACATCATTGGTTGGGGATGGGTTATATGTATATGGAAACACCCAGCCGAGGCTATTTTGATGAACCTATACGCAACCCTTATCTTAGCTTTAGCACTCTCAATGGATGCTTTTGTTGTAGCAATCAGTAAAGGGGCCGCACTGCATAGACCACATTTTCGTGAAGCAATTCGTACTGGTCTGATATTTGGTGTAGTGGAAGCTTGTACTCCACTAATTGGCTGGTTTATAGGGCTTTATACCAGCCAATATATTATGGAGTGGGATCATTGGATCGCTTTCACTCTATTGTTCATTCTAGGCGGTAGAATGATTACAGATAGTTTTAAAGCAAGTCAGGAAGGAAAATGTGAACCACCTTGTCGCCACAATTCAATGGTCTTGATAACAACCGCTATTGCTACCAGTCTGGATGCAATGGCAATTGGTTTCGGACTCGCTTTTCTTCAGGTCAATATCGTACATACGGCAATGGCTATTGGTATGATGACAATGATTATGGCAACATTGGGGATGCTAATTGGCCGCTATATTGGCCCACTATTAGGCAAACGTGCTGAACTTATTGGCGGACTTACTTTGATCGCAATTGGCTTCAATATTTTATTTGAGCATCTCGAATTATTTATGTACGCGAAATAACACCACTAGCCCAAAATATTTATCTGTCAAACACTATATTTTGGGCAACAATCCTGATCATTTAAAACGTTGATAAATCCGCAATATAAAATCAGTTTCGCATTCAAACAGCGCTTTATCTGCTAATCCTTTTTTTACATCTTCTGTTGCTCGCCAGGCAAATGGTGTCATCTGTAATAAATGATATGCTTGTACTCCATCTAATTTCATTAGATAAGACAATGACTCATCAGTTATCAATTCAAACCCGGCTAATTGCTCTGTCTTCAATGGATGAAGATGAATATCTTGATAAATTAACTCCTTTAGTTGATAAAGATGGCGAGGACCTGGAGTAACTGTCAGCACAATTCCCTGTGACTTAACTACCCTTGCCAACTCTTCCGCCTTGCAAGGTGCATAGATCCTTAACACCCCGGAAAGCGATTTATCAGCAAATGGCAAACGATGGCTCGACGCAACACAAAAACTGACAGCAGGATAGCGCTTAGCACCATAACGAACCGCGATTTTAGCAACATCTAACCCATAGATTTTAAGATTACGATTCTTACTTAACTGTGCTTCAACTGAAGCAGTGTAATAACCTTCTCCGCATCCTATGTCTAATAAACTCTCTGCATCCTCTGGCAGATATTTTTCCAACAATTCCGAAACTCGTTGCTGTAATGGCTGATAATATCCAGCATCCAAAAACGCTCTTCTTGATTGCATCATTTCCGGACTATCCCCCGGCTCTTTAGACCTTTTATACTGAACGGGCATCAGATTGACATACCCTTCTTTAGCACAATCAAACTGATGATTATTCTCACAACGCCATTGCTGTCGAGTGAGCAGTAAAGATTGGTGACATAAGGGGCATTGATAAGACATAAGATTCCCAAAATATAAGCGAAAACCAGCCGGCACTATAGCATATTCTGATACTTTCCGTCTTAAATCATACTCATTAATAGTTCTATATGAACGATTAATCATTACCTTGCATGAAATTATACTCCATTATTTTCAGCCCTATTTTTGAACCAGCTCGCAATATTTTTATGAAATAAATCTATTTATCAGGTATCATTCTCCAATCAAAAATCAATAAAATATAATTGTAAATAAGTCATTTAACTAATAGAACCAACTAATAATACAGGTAATATGATGAACATTTTCATACAATATTTTAATAAATTAAGATCAATTTCACCAAAATTTGATATTATGCCAAACATAAACTATTTTGACCTTATTCCATCAAAGAGTGATGTTGATACTTTAGCAGATGATCTGGATAAAGTCCGTGCAGACTTTGCTGTTGTATTAAAGCAATTCAATGATGAAATCATATTATCTACAAGGAAAGAGACGATATATGATCAAAAGAATAAACAGAAAACATCCGAAAATAATTAATCAAGGTGATACCAACCCATTATATTATCAACTTCCTGATTCAGAGATATTAAAGCTTTATGAACAACATACAAAAGGAGCTGCTGATCGATTTCTAACCCTGATCGAACAACAACAAAAACACAGACAAGAGATGGAAAAAGTTGCCTTAGAACAAATGGTAAGAAAAAGTATCAGAGGACAAAGTTATGGATTATTACTTACTTTTATCTCTTTGTTTATCTCTTTAATCTTAGGATTAAATGGGAATAATTGGTTAGCCGGGATGATCGGAAGTGGTACTGTAACAACTATTCTAATTATTTATGTTTTAAATAGAAATCCACAACGATTTATAAAATAAATCAATATATACCCGTACTCATTGAAGATGCTTGATTTTATCCGAAATGGAGATCATTATCCTTGCTATGAAAATATTTATTACATCAGAACAAAAAATCAAACTTGAACGTCTTCACGACACAGGGCGGGATTCTACTTTGTATAAAAATCAATCGTCACACTGATATTGATAATTTCGCATATTCAATATGATTTTATTGATAGGTTTTGATATCTCTTTTGTGTGTTTGTTGAGCATGTGAAGAGTTATTTTTACTCATAATAACCATATTAAAAATATGAGATCCGGCCCTGCTTCACGACACCACTCACGATGGTCAGGTACGAGACAGAATAAAAGCTATCCTTCTGGCTTCTGAAGGGGGGAGTTCTGTGATGATAGCCCAGGCATTGCGACTCCATCAGACCACCGTTGACCGCCATATCAGTGATTACCTTAATCACGGTAAACTTAAATCTGATAATGGCGGGTCTATAGTTTACTTTCCCGAGAACAAACTGATTTTTTAATCAACCAATTATCTCAACATCTTTTCCATCACACCCATGAAATCGTGGCCTATGTTGCTCAGCTCTGGAAGATTACCTTTAGCATTCCCGGCATGAATAAATAGCGGTAAACGTCCGGTCATCTCACCTTGTTCTTCCCCTCTGGCCCCTGCACGCTACCGCTTCCTTATCTTCATTTGGAGACTGACACCATGAGCCGTAGCCAATATACCCCGGAGCAAAAACAACACCATGTGACCCAATGGCGCCACAGTGGCCTGACCCGAAAACAACATTGTGAACAGCATCAGCTGAGTTTTTCCTCTTTCCGCGACTGAATTGCCGACAGTAACAACATCCCCCAACCTCTCAGCCAGACACTGCCCGCCATCTTGCCAGTTTCACTCCAGCCTGACGACGCGCACACCGTCACCCTGCATACCCCAAACGGGTATGCCGTTGCCTGTCCCTTGACGCTGTTGCCTGACGTGATGCGGGTCCTGGCCCAATGCTGAAACCGCAACAGCTCTTTCTGGTGCGAGAGCCCGTCGATATGCGTCGGGGCATCGATGCCCTGACCCAACACCTTGAGGGACTGAATTTACGCTGGCAGGACGAAGCCGCTTTTGTTTTCTGCAACAAGGCCCGCTCCCGCCTCAAGGTGTTGCGCTGGAACCGACACGGCGTCTGGCTGTGTACCCGCCGTCTGCACCGGGCCCATTTTGTCTGGCCGAAGCAGGGCGAGCGCAGCTGGGTGATGACGCCCGCCCAGTTTGACTGGCTCATCCGCGGCATCCACTGGCAACAGGTCGAGGGAGATGACCTGTCCGGCTGGCGAAGCTAATTCCGTTACCCCGGTCACACTTTTACCGGATAACGGCGGGGAATTATCCGGTACCCTATCGGCATGACGCTCAATGACTTAATGGCGCTGGATGACCCCGGGCAACCATCTACTGACTATTGGTTCATGAGTTTTAGCACTGGTGAAATCGCCCCAATCATTGTACAATAACAAGTACATTGAAGGAGGTTTTTATGCGCACAATTAGTTATAGCGAAGCCCGACAGAATTTATCAGCAACCATGGTGAAAACTGTAGAGGATCATGCACCGATTTTGATCACCCGGCAGAATGGTGAATCATGCGTTCTTATATCGCTTGAAGAATATAACTCTCTGGAAGAGACGGCATATCTGCTACGTTCCCCGGTCAACGCCAGAAGACTCTCAGATTCAATCGAAAGTCTGAAAGCCGGGAGAGGTATTGAAAAGGATATCATTGAGTGAAGCTAACCTGGTCTGAAGAAGCCTGGGATGATTATCTTTATTGGCAGGAAACAGATAAACGCCTTGTCAAAAAAATCAATGATTTGATTAAAGATATCCGCAGAACCCCTTTTGAAGGCAAAGGAAAACCTGAACCATTAAAACACAACCTGTCCGGGTTCTGGTCAAGACGCATAACGGAAGAACATCGGCTGGTATATGCGATTACCGCCGACACTATTCAGATAGCAGCCTGCCGCTATCATTATTAAGTTAACCCGAATTCTGGATAAGAAATTGACGTGAAGACTGTTCCAGGAGCAATGTTTTGGTGCTCGCCGAAACAGCTCCGGGGAGGAACAGGCTATGAACAAGTTAGTTGAAATTTTCTGCGATGTCGATGATTTTTGCCGCTTCTTCATTCCTCAATGGGAATTATTTTGTTTCGAAAAAGGGTACCGCCATCGGCAAGGCCGTATGTATCCCAGTGAAATCATGACTATTTTGATCCTTTTTCATATGGCGCATTACCGTGATTTTAAACATTTTTATCTGGAACATATTTGGAAATATCACCACAAAGATTTCCCCACCTTACTCAGTTATACCCGTTTTGTTAGTGTTGCCCCTTCCGTTTTGGTCCCACTATGTAGTTATCAGACTCAATTAAAAGGAAAACCGACCAAGATTGCTTTTATTGATTCCACGAGTTTGTGCGTCTGTCATAACATCCGTATCCCGCGTCATAAGGTTTTTAAGGGAATAGCCCAGCGCGGAAAAACATCAATGGGCTGGTTTTACGGCTTCAAATTACACTTGGTTGTTAACCATCAGGGCGAAATTCTCGCGCTAAAAGTAACTCCCGGTAATGTGAATGCTCAAGAGCCTGTACGCGAATTATCAAAATCGTTAACGGGTTATCTTTACGGTGATAAAGGTTATCTCAGTCAGGAACTGGCCGATAATTTAGCCAAAATCGGGGTGACTTTCATCACGAAGAAACGCCGTAATATGAAAGCACAAGCGCTGTCTGAGTGGAATAACTTAATGTTAAAAAAGAGATTTATCATAGAAACAATTAATGGACAATTAAAGACCATTTCTCAAATTGAGCACTCGCGCCACCGAAGTATAAAAGGCTTTCTGTTGTGTGTTTTAGGTGGATTGATTGCTTACAGCCTTAAATTGAAAAAACCATCACTGAAAATTTTCTACTCAGAGAAAGATATTTCAATGACGGCTTAAGCAGAATTCGGGTTAATTATTACCTAGTAAATCATAAGTAATATTTCTTACATAGGGATTTTAATTAAGATGAGCATAATTTATCATTATTGTAGTCCTGATTCCTTTTTTAGCATTATTCAGAATCAGCGTTTATGGTTAAGCTCTATGGATCACATGAACGACTACATGGAAAAGAAGTGGTTTTATGCTGCCTTGAATAATTATTTATCTAGAAATCTCGATCCTAACTGCTTTAACCAGTTAATAACACATCTAGAGAGTAATATGTCCATCGGGACACCATTTGCTTGTTGTCTATCAAAATCAGGGGATATTTTGAGTCAATGGAGAGCTTATGCAAAAGATGGATTCGGTGTATCTATTGGATTCAATAGAGCAAAACTTAATATCCATAATGGAATTATAGGTAATAGTATTGACCCGAAGTGTCGACTAACTCTAAACGATGTTGATTATATGGATATTCCAGAAATTAATTGTTTAGTTGAACCAATATTGTCAAAATATTCCTTTATAAAAAAATACTACATGAATGAAATCGTAACATCATCGGGATTTAGTCGATATGATAAATGCATTTATAAATTAATTAGCAATATCATTCACTTAAATACAATCACTAAAAACCCAGCATTTAAGGAAGAGAAAGAGATGAGATTGGTTTATCAAACTCTAGGTATTGAAAGATATGAATATCCAGAGTCATCATCAATTAAAGATTTAAAGTACAGAATATCCAATGATCAATTAACATCTTACTATGAATTTACCTTCCCCAAACATGCCATTTCAGAAATAACATTGGGTCCAAAGAGTAAATTCAAAAAGAATGACATCATTAATTTCTTGCAGTATAATGGATTTAATCACCGCATAAAAATATTAAAATCTAAAGCTAGCTATGGGTCTTAAATGGAATCTTTACCCTCTTTATTGATCGCGGTTGTTTTCACTTGACATGGCAATTGCGTATTTATTATGTAATAGAGTATTGAGATTGGATTAATACACATAATAAAAAAGGCTTAACAGGTGGGATGGCTCACTACGTGAACCACCCACCAATGCAAAGGATATTTATTTTTGAGTATCATCAAGAACAATAGCGGAACCCTTGAAAGGGAACCCTAGCCATTCTTATTGACGAGTTACCGAAAAGTGCCATCGGCACCGCGATCACATATACCCTGAACCAATGGCCGAAGCTGATTGTCTATCTGGAAGACGGTCATATCAGTATTGATAGCGGGATATCCGCCCGTTTACGACCAGACACAAGAACTGGATGTTTTTAACTTCAGCTGAAGGCGCTTTTGAGAGCACCAACTTATACCGTCTGGTGATGACCTGCCGTGCCAATGATATCAACCCTTATTTTTACTTTCGACATATCTTTACGGAATTACCCAAACGCCATGCCAATGACTCACTGCACGATTTGCTGCCATGGAATGTCAATATCGACGACATTATGTGAAGCTCTCACTGCTTAACTGGGCGTTTACGTTTGATTTGGTGAAAATCGGAGACAAAAAGGCCCTAAAATTAGGGCCTTAATTAATGAAACATGACGATTTGGAGTGATATGGGAAGGATCTAAATCATTCCCACTCAATAGTCGCAGGTGGTTTACCGCTAACGTCATAAACCACTCTTGATATTCCGTTGACTTCATTAATAATCCGGTTAGAAACCCGGCCAAGAAAATCATATGGCAAATGTGCCCAATGTGCAGTCATAAAATCAATAGTTTCTACTGCCCTTAACGAGACAACCCAATCATATTTACGGCCATCCCCCATAACGCCCACCGAACGAACCGGTAAGAACACAGTGAATGCCTGACTGACTTTGTTGTACAAATCAGCCTTATGCAGCTCTTCAATAAAGATAGCATCCGCCCGACGCAATAAATCGCAATACTCTTTCTTCACTTCACCCAGTACACGAACACCTAAGCCGGGGCCTGGGAATGGATGGCGGTTTAGCATGTCAGAAGGCAATCCCAACTCCAGACCAATCTTACGCACTTCATCTTTGAACAATTCTTTCAACGGTTCCACCAATCCCAGTTTCATCTCTTCTGGCAAACCACCTACGTTATGATGAGATTTGATAACATGCGCCTTACCTGTCGCAGATGCCGCTGATTCGATAACATCTGGATAAATAGTACCTTGTGCCAACCATTTAACCTGAGTCTGTTTACTTGCCTCTTCATCAAAGACTTCAACAAACACACGACCAATCGTTTTACGCTTCTCTTCTGGATCGTTGATGCCTGCTAGAGCAGCAAGAAAGCGATCTTCGGCGGGAACATGAACAATATTTAGCCCAAATTTACCAGCAAACATTTCCATCACCTGATCAGCTTCATTCAAACGCAGCAAACCATTATCAACAAATACACAAGTCAGACGTTTACCAATTGCGCGATGCAGTAATAAAGCGGTGACAGAAGAATCAACACCACCGGACAGCCCTAAAATAACGTGATCCTCACCAACCTGTTCACGCAGGCGTACAACGGTATCTTCGATAATAGAAGCTGGGGTCCACAGTGCTTCACATTGGCATATATCCAAGACAAAACGTTCCAGTATATGCTGCCCCTGATGGGTATGGGTGACTTCCGGATGGAATTGTACGCCATAAAAACGCTTTTCTTCATTCGCTATAATGGCAAATGGACAGGTATCAGTGCTGGCAATAGTGATAAAGTCCGCAGGAATTGAGGTGACTTTATCACCATGACTCATCCATACATCCAGTAATGGTTGACCCTGTTCATTTAATGAATCCTGAATCCCACGGAATAATGCACTTTCAGCTTTAATTTCAACCTGCGCATAACCGAATTCACGCTCAGTAGAATCTTCTACTTTACCACCAAACTGCACCGACATAGTTTGCATGCCATAGCAAACACCCAGAACAGGAACACCCGCGTTAAAAACATATTCAGGTGCACGTGGACTTCCTTGCGCTGTGGTACTTTCCGGACCACCGGAAAGAATGATACCGCTTGGATTAAATTCGCGGATTTGCTCTTCAGTGACATCCCATGCCCAAAGTTCACAGTAAACCCCGATTTCACGGATACGACGAGCAATCAACTGAGTATATTGCGAACCAAAATCAAGGATAAGAATGCGGTGCTGATGGATATTAGTTGTCATGTGCGGGGAATTCCAAAAACAAATAGTAAAAATAAAAAAAGATTAAGTGGCCTGTTTCAGGCCACAATAAATATGAATTACAGACCTAAACGGTAGTTTGGAGACTCTTTAGTAATGGTCACATCGTGAACGTGACTTTCCTGAATACCTGCACCACTGATACGAACAAATTCTGCTTTAGTTCTCAATTCCTCAATGGTTCCACAACCTGTCAACCCCATACAGGAGCGCACCCCCCCCATTTGCTGATGGATAATGTTTTTCAACAAGCCCTTATAGGCAACACGGCCTTCAATACCTTCCGGTACCAGCTTATCTGCGGCATTATCAGTTTGGAAGTATCGATCAGAAGAGCCTTTAGACATCGCCCCCAACGAGCCCATACCACGATAAGATTTAAATGAACGCCCCTGGTACAACTCAATTTCTCCAGGTGACTCTTCTGTCCCGGCCAACATAGAACCCACCATAACACAGGACGCTCCCGCAGCAATGGCTTTGGCAATATCGCCAGAGAAACGAATACCACCATCAGCAATAACTGGAATACCGGTGCCTTCCAACGCTGCAACCGCATCAGAGATAGCGGTAATTTGTGGCACCCCTACCCCGGTAACAATACGGGTAGTACAGATAGAACCAGGACCGATACCAACTTTAACTGCATTGACACCCGCCTCTACCAGCGCTTTTGCACCTTCCCCAGTCGCTACGTTACCACCAATAATTTGCAGATTTGGGTACTTAGCGCGAGTTTCACGAATACGTTGTAATACACCTTCAGAATGGCCATGTGATGAATCAATCAGCAAAACATCAATACCAGCAGCAACCAACGCATCAACCCGCTCCTCATTGCCAGCACCAGCGCCAACCGCTGCACCAACACGTAAACGGCCACGTTCATCTTTACAGGCGTTTGGCTTACGTTCTGCTTTCTGAAAATCTTTCACCGTGATCATGCCAAGCAGATGAAAGTTTTCATCAACTACCAGCGCTTTTTCGACACGTTTTTCGTGCATTTTCTGCAACACAACTTCACGGGCTTCACCTTCTTTTACTGTTACTAAACGCTCTTTAGGCGTCATTACCGCAGTAACAGGCTGATCCAGATCAGTAACGAAACGTACATCACGACCAGTAATAATACCAACCAACTCATTTCCTTCAGTGACAACAGGGTAACCAGCAAAACCATTACGTTCTGTTAGTCCTTTAACTTCACGCAGCGTTGTTTTAGGTGTCACAGTGACAGGATCTGTTACAACACCACTCTCATGTTTTTTTACTCGGCTAACTTCTTCTGCTTGACGTTCAATCGACATATTTTTATGGATGAAACCCATTCCACCTTCCTGAGCCAGTGCAATAGCCAAGGCAGATTCAGTCACGGTATCCATAGCCGCGGATAACATAGGAACATTCAGACGAATAGTGGAAGTCAATTGAGTAGACAAGTCAGCAGTGTTAGGCAAAACAGTTGAGTGGGCAGGAACTAACAGAACATCGTCAAAGGTTAAAGCTTCTTTTTTAATTCGTAACATAAGCAATATCTCACCAAGCTGCTGAAAATTTAAGGGATAAAATATTGCCGCGGCATTATACAGAACGTAATCGGTTGCCTCCAGCATTTTATTAAAAAATTTCTTGCTTACTTCATCATGAAGGTTAGTATCAGCATATTAAGTTCTTGTTTTGAAATTTGATCTTTCTCACATGTCACTACCTCTTAATACTGGAATTTTTTCTGTCAGTCGCCTCAATCAGACAGTTCGGCAACTGCTCGAAATGGAAATGGGAAGAATTTGGCTGAGCGCTGAAATATCCAACTTTTCTCAACCTTCTTCTGGTCACTGGTACTTCACACTAAAAGATGAACGTGCCCAGGTGCGAGCGGCGATGTTTCGCAATAGCAATCAACGTGTGACATTCAGACCACAAAATGGTCAGCAAGTCTTAGTTCGCGCTGCGATTACACTTTATGAACCAAGAGGAGACTATCAACTTATTGTTGAAAGCATGCAACCCGCCGGTGATGGCCTATTGCAGCAACAGTTTGAATTATTGAAACAAAAACTCAATGATGAAGGATTATTTGACCAACGCTATAAAAAAAACCTGCCCTCTCCGGCTCAACAGCTTGGTGTGATTACTTCAGCCAGTGGCGCTGCTCTGCATGATATTTTGAATATTTTAAAGCGTCGCGATCCATCATTACCCATCATCATTTATCCAACGGCTGTTCAGGGTACAGAAGCACCCTTACAGATTATCCAAGCTATTGAATTAGCTAACAAAAGGCAAGAATGCGATGTATTAATCGTTGGGCGCGGTGGCGGCTCGCTAGAAGATTTATGGAGTTTTAACGATGAGCATGTTGCCAGAGCAATTTTTCACAGTGATATTCCGATAGTCAGTGCGGTAGGTCATGAAACAGATGTCACCATTGCTGATTTTGTGGCAGATTTACGCGCACCCACACCATCAGCAGCAGCTGAGTTAGTCAGCCGTAATCAGCTTGAATTGTTACGTCAAATTCAATCACAACAGCAGCGACTGGAAATGGCAATGGATTACTTCTTTGCCCAGAAACAACGTATATTTAGTTTGTTATCTCATCGTTTACAGCAACAACACCCTCATTTACGACTGGCTCGTCAGCAAAACTTGCTGGTCAGTTTACGCCAACGACTCACTGACAGCTTGCGACGACATCTACGACAAAGCGATCTGGCATATGAGAAATTGCAGCAACGCCTCTGGCATTCAGAACCTGGTCAGCAGATCCGCCAGTATAGCCAACAAATTCAACAACAGGATTTCCGGCTAAAACAAGCAATTGAACGACAACTCAGCCGCTCCAGAGAAAAATTTGCCGTTTCTTGTTCACGCATGGAAGCGGTTAGCCCACTGGCAACATTAGCTCGTGGTTACAGCATCAGTGAAACATCTGATGGAAAATTACTAAAACAAACCAAACAAGTACATGTTGGTGATGTTCTGAGAACCCGTTTACAAGATGGTTGGGTTGAAAGTGAAATTATTAAAGTAAAGAAAGAACGCCAGAAACGGCGAGCAAATCAGGAATAGTGGCAATTCCCTTGCCATTATTTTCTTACATCAGAAACGAATTTCTGCACTTGCAATATAGGTACGCCCTCTGGCTGTTTGCATAGCTGAAGTTTGTTCGGTCATTACCGGAGAAGAATTTACACGGTTAAGTGCTTCAGAATAGTTCTTGTTTGCCAGGTTTTGTACTGAAAATTTCAACAACACGTTTTCGTTTATCTGATAATCACTATAAAGATCAACTATCGTTGGAATTTTAGGCTCTTTTTGCATCACAACCCGCCCATCACTATCAACATTATATTGATCTGGATCTAGCTTATGAGAATCGCCGGTATATTTAACAATCGCACCAATACGGAATTTCTCATCAAATAAACGAACACCTGTATCCAGAGTCATAAAACTATCAGGTAATTGTGACACAGGATCGGCACCAAAATACGCTGTAGCGGCTGAAGTTGGCTGGCGCGTTTTTTGCCAGCTATAAGCCAATTTGCTATAAAACACACCCGCATCATAATCAGCAGCAACTTCATATCCACGTATTGTCACCGGCGTTAAGCTATTGTGATAGATATACATTTTGATGTTAGGATCGACTGTATCGTAATTGTCCAGTGAACTATCGTTTTTACATGTTTTCCTATTACCACAAATAATCCAGATATCACTGAGAATATAATTTTTTACTTTAGAGTGATACCAGGCAGCTTTCAGGCGGAAAATATCTCCCTTAACAATCAAGTCTGGACGAAAACTATTAAAACCAATTTCATAAGTATCTGCTGTTTCTCCCTTCAAAAATGGATTCATGGAACCACCACCTTCATTATTATAGAAAGTTTCCTGAATGTTTGGCGCTCTCATTGAACGAGCATAACTGACGAATGGCTGGAATTCAGGAATAATTTCTGCTGATAGTAAAATACCTGGATTAAATCCATGTTCTTTCAAATTCAGGTTGGTTGCCCCCTGAGGGAAACAAAGAATCCGCAGATCACAAGCCGGTTTATGACCTTTAACACTGTAGTCCATATAATTAAAGGTAATATTAGCCTGATAAATCCCACGATTCATTTTCAACCCACCATAAATACTGGCAATATCCTGTTTACCACTTGGTGCAAAGACATTATTTTCTTTTGCTTCCCTATCCGTTTTTTCATATTTTTTCTTTTCTTCCTCATTTCGACCTTTACCAGAGTAAATACTATCTGTTGTTTTGCTATATTCGGTTTTCATCAATTTACTGCCGAATGTTAGCTCAAAATCTGTATTACCATAGTCGAATCGACTAATGTTACTGATATCTATTGCATCTGACTTGTTTTTGGCTCTGCTATTTATCAACTCAAAAAGTGAATCACCTTCGTAGCGTTGACTACTCTCACTGGTGCTGGCCAATAATTTTATATCAACCCATTCACTGAATGGTGTGTAATTATATTTTAAATAAACATCCCGACTATCAATATGTCGGCGGGTAAATTTATTATGATAATTCCGCCCACTGAGCTCCATATCATGAAATTCGCTCGGTTTAATATTTATTTTCATTAATTGCGAATTGGGTTTTTGTTTAAATGATTTATTGGTAGCAAACTCATCACTTAATACTCCGTCGCCATTCTTATAATGCGCATCAATTGAATGCCCGCTGACAGCTAACATAGCACCAAGTGAACCCTCAGAACTAAAAGCCGGTATTTTACCTGCAACCGCTATCATGCCATTATGACCAATGCCATTATTGCCATAAGTTGCTTTTGTGCGTACTCCCAGCGAATTCCCAGAGAATATCACATCATCTACGCCAATTGTGCGGAAATTAGCACTACCTACCAAGGCATTAACGCTATTTGAACCATCAGATTGACCACGGTTAACATCAACCCCCACAATAAAATTAGGATCAATTATTGTACCGAATTGGTTGTAAGTCGTACCGTGAATTGGGCTCGTCGGAGATGTACCATAAAAACTCTGGCTAACGCCATCAACCATCATATTAACCCGACCAAAACCACTTAATCCACGGATATTTACACTCACTGTTCCTTGGCCCGGATCTATTTGCGTATAGGTTCCGGGCATACTGCGTAATATGCTATCGATTGACTGAAGTTTAGTATCTTCACCTTTAGAACTATAAGAACCGGGCTTTTCCATTGCCCGCACTTCAGCATTATCTTGCGAACCTGAAACCTTAAGGCTGCTGAATTTCAGTACCTTCTCTGATTTCCTCTCTTGCTTTTCTTCACCATAAGCAAGCCCTTGAAGCCCAATCAACACGACACTGGCCCCTGCTATTTTTGTCATTATTTTCATTTCAATCATCCCAAATTCATAAAGATAAATATTTGCTCACATGTCAGTCTTAAAAAAAATAAAAAGATTCAGCACTGATAAATAATTATCAGTGCTTTAAATAACAAACTTATATTTATAGTTTCTTTCAGTTATCTTTTAATTGCGGGAAATACTTTTTAGCATCATCCAACATTAAGATAAAACTGTAATCTAATGCAGTGTCTTTCAAACGATTAAAACGGCCTGATTTACCACCATGTCCCGCATTCATATTAGTTTCCAGTAATAAAACAGAGTCACCTTTCTTGATATCGCGTAATTTTGCTACCCATTTAGCTGGCTCCCAATATTGAACCTGTGAATCATGAAATCCACTCGTGACCAATAAATTGGGATAGCGTTGAGGTTTTATATTATCATATGGGCTATATGATTTAATTCGGAAATAATCTTCTTTATTTTCAGGATTACCCCACTCTTCATATTCTCCTATTGTCAGTGGAATAGAAGGATCGAGCATGGTTGTAACAGCATCAACAAATGGAACCTGAGCAACAACACCGCGATACAATTCCGGTGCCTGATTAATCACGGCTCCCATCAGCAAACCACCAGCACTGCCCCCCATAGCATAAACACGCTTACTGTCACCATATTTCTGGGCAATCAGCTCCCTGGTCACATCGATAAAGTCATTAAAACTATTCATTTTATTCTCGACTTTACCTTGCAGATACCATTGTTTACCTAATTCACCACCACCACGCACATGCACCAACGCGTAAACAAAACCTCTATCCAATAAACTCAATCGTGGTGAGCTGAATGCCGGATCCATACTCGCACCATAAGCCCCATATCCATATATCAATATTGGGTTATGGCCTTTTTCGAACAGTGACTTACGATAAACCAGAGAAACCGGAACTTCCACACCGTCACGAGTGTTCACCCAAATACGCTGACTTTCATAATTATGTTTATCGAACCCTTTTACTTCCTGCTGCTTAAGTAATTCCCGCTCGCCTGTTCTCATATTCCACTGGAATGTTGAACTTGGTGTAGTCATAGACGAATAACCATAACGTACAAAATCAGTATCAGGTTCAGGGTTGTAATCAATCCATGCCATATAACTTGGATCATCAAATTTAATTTGTTTTTCTTGCTGTGTTTCCCAATTAATCTGACGAATTGTCGGCAATCCTTTTGTTCGCTCCTGTACAACTAACCAATTATTGAACAATACGAAATCTTCAAGATCACTATCCTGCTGTGGAGCAATAACTGTTTTCCACGGGGTATTTATTGCATCTGTCTGATAAAATCCATAGGTTTCATTTTCATGATTTGAACGAATGTAGAAATGATTACGGAAATGGTCTACATAATACTCCCGACCTTCTTGACGGGGGAAAAATACTTGAAGTTCAGCTTGTGGTTTATTTGCATCAATCAGTAAATATTCCGAAGTCGAAGTGCTGGTTATCGACAACATAATATAATCACGGGAGGAACTTTTAGATAAACCTAAGTAAAAACGCTCATCTTCTTCCTGATATACTTTCTGATCTTCAGTAGTATTTGTACCATATTGATGACGAAATACCTGATATGGCAACAGAGTTTGAGCATGTCTGCGCACATAAAACAGTGTGCTATTATCATTTGCCCAGACAATATTGCCGGAAGTATTGTTTATTGCGCCATTATTCCACTGTTTATCACCGATCTCTTTAAAAGAGATCTGATAATTACGGCGCCCCTGAGTATCTTCAGCTATTGCAATACGTTTATTATCTGGAGTAATAGCAAAATTACTCAGCTGATAATATTCATGTCCTTTAGCCCTTTCATTACCATCAACCAAAATCTGCCAATCTAATGAATTATCAACTGGTTTACGCTGATAAATCGGAAAATCTTTTCCAGCTTCGTAAACTGTACGATAAATATACCCGTTATAAGCATATGGCACAGATTGATCATCCTGTTTCATCCGACCAATCATTTCTTCGTATAACGTATCCCGCAATTGCTCACCGGGTTTCAGCATCTGCTCAGTATATTTATTTTCAGCTATCAAATGATCAATAATTTTTTGATCCTGGCGATTATCATCCCTCATCCAGTAATAATCATCTGTACGAGTATCACCATGAATAGTCATCTGATGTGGTTGTTTCATTGCCTTTGGTGGCATAATTTCTTCCTCTGCCGCAGCTGAACTCAACCAGCCACTTAATAAAAACGTTACCAACAACCCTTTAGTCTTCAGGGCAAACTGTGATTGCTGCCTTAGCATATATGCTGTCCTTAAATCATTAAAGATATTAATTGATTAAACTAAAATCAATTGGAAGTTCTATCGTAATTTCACCGCCGTTTAAAATAATATCGGGAGGAGCTGGCAATGGCTGCGCTCTTGCCAAAACTTGTTTCGCTTCCCTGTCCAAAGAATGGGTACCTGAGCGATGAACCAAAACGCTGTTAGTAACACATCCTTGTTTATCAATAGTGAACCTGACCGTAGGCCGGCCAGTACGGTTTCTTCTCTGCGCATCCTCCGGATAGCGTTTATAACGGTTTAAATGCCCGATAACTTCAGCTCGCCATGCAGCATCCGCATCAACAACAGCATCTGAATCGCTATCATAAGAAGCAGCAACTCGCGAAGTCAAATTCGCCGAAGTGGCAGTACTACTCACTGAAGCGGCACTATTTTGAGATTTTTCACTCTCTTGTTCTTCTACCTGTTGGCGTTTTACTGGCGGTGTTTTTTTAGGCTCTTCATGGTTCTTTTTTTGTTTTTTAGGTTCATGCACCAAAATCTGCGCTTGTTCATCTTTAATAAGCTCAGGCGCCTTAACTTCATTAATCGCACTTTCTTGCTGTAGGCTGGCAACAGAGAGTTGCTGTTCAATACCAATAGGTTGCTTTTGTATCTGATGTATCGCTTCTGTCAGCAATGAAAGCTCCATCATCACCGCTGGCGGTGGCATCAATTCATTAACCAAAATTTCTTTTGGCTGGTAGATAATCCATCCAGCCCAAATGAGATGAGCAGCAATAGCGAAAACCAGCCCTTTTTTAAAATGACTGGTTTGAAAGACAGGGTGTGTCAACGTCAACATGAGTTAGAGCGCATAATTTTAATTACCATTCGATAATGATAATTAATTTCATATGTTAATGAAAATTATTTTTACACATATCGTTAACTTGCGCACATCCATATGCCAAGATCCTTAGAATATAGGTAAAAACAATTAATTATGTAAAATATCTATAGTTTTTTCACTGGTGTATACCAGACATAATCAGCATGCTGACTATCCAGTACATTTGTTTTCTCCGAGATAATCAGCACAACAAAATCCTCTGGTGGCGACAAATCTTTAATGTGCAGAGGAACACCCATCACTTTCGTTGCATGGTATCCACCCACAATCAATGTGGCAGGAACAGGTGCTTTAAGTAATTGCTCTGCCATTCTGCGATCCCGCATTTGCTGAATAGTTGTCATAGCAGATAACTGTTGCTCAGTTATTTCACCACCATGGGCATCTTTAATCGTCGCTGCGATCTTTGATTTCACATTTTCAGCAACAGAAATATTTCCCTGCAAAACAGGAGGATTGCTGTAAGCAGCCTTAATTTCACTACGAGCCAGATTTGCCGCCAAGAGCGGATAAGGCTGATACATAAGTTCCATTACCAACCCACCATATAATTCCCATGGCCATCCAACATGCCACGCCAGTAAATCTTTTATACGACTTTCACGTACAGTAGGCTTAGTTTGCAACCAACTTTTGACTTTATTCACTGTTTCCTGCTGGTCAGGGGTAATCATTTCCAACAACACCGAACCATGTTCTCTCTTGAGAAGAAGTTGCTGAACCAGCCAAAGCTCAATTTGATGATGGTATGTATTATCATGTTTTTCACCCACAACTATTCGCTGATGTGATGCCAATCGATTGATCAATTCATCAGGAGTAAGCACGTTGCCGGTTTTAAGATCAATAACAGCCCCTTGTTGGATCAATTCCGGCGAAAGTATTTGCAGCGTTGGCTTTTGTTGTACAGATACACATCCAGATAAGAGCAGTAAGCCACAGGTAATCAGAAAGGATTTTACAGCTGTGAATAATTTCATAATGTTCGTTATCCATAGAATATTTTGCGCATCATATATACCTGTTATCTTTCAAGTTGCCTCTTTGTTGGCTGCACTCACTCACCCCGGTCACATTGTTCTCTATGCTCCCGGGGATTCGCTCCCTTGCCGCCGCGATCCATCTTGAAATCTATTGGGTATAGATAATAAGAATTATTTATAATAAACAGCCCAGCTTCCCATCGGATGCCGCGGCTGTTTTAACCCATATTAATTAAGATCTGTAATTACAATGGATGAGTCTGCGCTTCAACCGCAGCTAAAGCGACCATATTGATAATACGGCGTACAGAGGCAATTGGCGTCAAAATGTGTACTGGTTTTGAAACTCCCATCAGAACCGGCCCCACGGTAACGCCTTCAGAACTGGTGACACGCAGCAGGTTATAACTAATACGTGCAGATTCCATATTCGGCATAATTAACAGATTCGCCGCACCTTTCAATGGGCTATCTGGCATGATGTCACGGCGAATACTTTCCACCAACGCAGCATCACCATGCATTTCACCATCAATTTCAAGCGAAGGTGACATCTGATTGACCAATGCCAGCGTCTGACGCATTTTCTGTGCGGAAGGGCAATCCGTAGAACCAAAACTTGAATGAGAAAGCAGTGCAACTTTTGGCTCAAGACCAAAACGGCGAATAGTCTCTGCCGCCATGAGCGTAATCTCTGCCAGTTGTTCAGGCGTTGGATCATGATTGACATAGGTATCAGCGAGAAAAGTATTACCACTTGGCAACATTAATGCGTTCATTGCTCCCGCAGTATGAACCCCCTCACGGAAGCCAAATACATCTCTCACCACATCATAATGTTCGCTATAACTGCCAACGGTACCACAAATCAAGCCATCAGCCTCACCGCGCAGCACCATAATTGCCCCAATCAGGGTTGGATTACCAATAACAGCTCGGCGTGCTTGTTCAGGAGAAATACCACGACGTTTCATAATATTATGATATTCCTGCCAATACTCTTTGAAGCGTGGGTCGTTCTCATTATTGACAACTTCAAAATCTTTACCTGCTTCGATATGCAACCCTAGTTTCTGGATACGCTTTTCGATAACACTTGGACGGCCAATCAGGATCGGATAAGCCAATCCAAGAGAAACTAGCTCCTGAGTCGCATGCAATACCCGTACTTCCTCCCCTTCGGCCAGAACAATACGTTTTTTCGCTTTCTTCGCCTGAGAGAAAATAGGTTTCATAAACAAGTTCGTTTTATAGACAAACTCATTCAGCTTTTCTATGTATGCACTAAAATCTTTAATCGGACGCGTTGCTACACCGGAATCCATGGCCGCTTTAGCCACTGCCGGGGCAATCTTAACAATCAGACGCGGATCAAATGGTTTAGGAATAATATATTCTGGACCAAAAAACAGATCCTGATCATTATACGCAGAAGCCACTTCTTCACTTTGTTCTGCCAGCGCCAAATCCGCGATAGCGTGAACACAAGCAAGTTTCATCTCTTCGTTGATAGTTGTTGCCCCAACGTCTAACGCACCACGGAAAATGAACGGGAAACAGAGAACGTTATTAACCTGATTCGGATAATCAGAACGACCAGTACAAATAATGGCATCAGGGCGAACTTGTTTAGCTAATGGAGGCAGGATTTCTGGTTCAGGGTTCGCCAGCGCCATGATAAGCGGATCTTTTGCCATGGTTTTCACCATATCTTGAGTCAGCACGCCCGGACCGGAACATCCCAGAAAAATATCTGCACCTGGGATAACATCACCGAGTGTACGGCTGCCATTGTCTTCAATGGCATAAGTGGCTTTAGTTCCTTCCATATTTTCATCGCGGCCACGATAAATAACGCCCTTAGAGTCACATACCACGATATTTTCGCGTTTCAGTCCAAGTGCAACCAATAAATTCATACAGGCAATCGATGCAGCACCAGCGCCAGAAACAACCAGACGAACTTCTGAAATCTCTTTTTTCATAATCCGTAAACCATTGAGAACAGCAGCAGTACAAATAATTGCTGTGCCATGCTGGTCATCATGGAATACCGGAATATTCATTTTTTCCCGGAGTTTTTGTTCAATATAAAAACATTCCGGTGCTTTGATATCTTCGAGGTTAATTCCCCCAAAAGTCGGCTCTAATGCTGCAATAATA
Source organism: Photorhabdus australis DSM 17609 (assembly GCF_000711895.1). Taxonomy (GTDB): domain Bacteria; phylum Pseudomonadota; class Gammaproteobacteria; order Enterobacterales; family Enterobacteriaceae; genus Photorhabdus; species Photorhabdus australis. The sequence goes on along the minus strand of NZ_JONO01000011.1, from coordinate 25,910 downwards.
TCAATCAATTTATCAGGATCAGATTCATCGACTTCGATATCAAATACATCAATCCCTGAGAACTTTTTAAACAGTACACCTTTTCCTTCCATTACTGGCTTACCTGCCAGTGCACCAATATTCCCTAATCCTAAGACCGCACTACCGTTAGAAATCACCGCAACAAGATTGCCGCGCGCAGTATATTTGTAAGCCGCTAATGGATCTTCTGCAATCTCCAGACACGGCGCAGCAACACCTGGTGAATAAGCTAAGGCCAAATCGCGCTGAGTTGTCAGAGGCTTAGTTGGAGTAACCATGATTTTCCCCGGTTGTGGAAACTGGTGAAAATCCAATGCACTCTGCTTTAATTTTTCGTCCATTGTCGGATCCTTTTATATACATTATCTGGAGTAAGAGCATAACCAGTATAATTGGTACAGGGTGTAAAAGCATAACTTTGACAGTATTTAACCAATAAACTCGCACTTTTTTGCTCAAAAAAAACACTGATGAATTTATCCATCAACGTCATATACTAAGTATGGATAATATAAATACAGAAATATTATTCATGGAATAATATCATTACAATTATAATAACCATGACAATTATAACCGATAAAAACTCTCAATATAAATTCAATTAAAATAAATTTTATAAAAGAAAACAAATCTAATAATTAGATTTATAACGAATTGATTTACAATATTATTTTTCTCATCAAAGTTATGTGTTTTTTGTGAAAATTACTCACATTCTTTTTTTACTTATCAAACTAATTTGCGCTATTTATCTTTTTATATCAGGATGTGTTTTCTGGACTTACAGAGCTATCAACTTTGTAACTCAATCGGTTTTTATAAAATTTTTTTATAGCAATTTAATTTAGGGCAGACTCATTCATTACTGCCTATTAATCGAATTAAAAGTCTGAATTTCGTGGCTTTACCTATAAGGGAGAAGGACAATGTATAACCATTCAGTGATGATAGTTGATGACCACCCTCTCATTCGCCATGGCCTGAAACAGATTGTAGAGCTAGACCGTGCGCTTACCGTCACTGCGGAAGCTGACAACGGTGAAGAAGCAATAAACATTGCATGCAAGCTCAAACCTGATGTCATTATGATAGACCTCAATATGAATGGTCTTTCAGGCGTGGATACAATTAAATCTATCCGCAGAAAAGGGATCAACTCTTATGTGCTGGTATTATCCGTTTCAGATGACCGAAATGATGTTTATGCAGCCATTGACGCTGGCGCCAATGGCTATTTACTCAAAGATAGCGATTTAGATTCGCTATTAAGCAGCATCCGCCACGCAGCTCGTGGACAAACTGTATTTAGTGAAAAAATATATCAACATCTGGCTAACCGCCATAAACATGTTGATCCTTTATCTGAATTGACTAAACGTGAGTTAGATGTATTAAAAGAGGTTTCCAGTGGCATGACCAATAAAGAAGTTGCTGATGTACTCTTTATTTCTGAAGAAACAGTAAAAGTACACATTAGAAACTTGTTAAAAAAACTAAATGTACGTTCCCGTCTGGCAGCAACAATTATGTATCTGCAACATAGAAAGAATGGGATAGCCTAATATTTTTACTAAGCCGCTCCCTTAGGTTTATAATCGGGGGACCGGCTTCTATGATTTTTGTTGAGCACAATAACCTGCGTGAGACGAACCAGCTCACCAAACCCTCTCTTAATATCTCTGGTAATAAAAATCAAGATACCGTCTGGATAAAACTGGCATTTTCCAGCATTATGTTTAGGTATTTAACTTTTTTTAGGGATCTCTTATTTATGTCGGATAAACCTTCTCACTCTGCCTTTACTCTCTACGGGATCAAAAACTGCGACACTATAAAAAAAGCCCGTCATTGGCTGGAAGAACAGAAAATCGCTTACCTTTTTCATGATTATCGTGTAGATGGATTAAATGAAGCTCTCTTGCAATCATTTATTGACAAACTTGGCTGGGAATCACTTATTAACACCCGCGGCACAACCTGGCGTAAACTTACTGACCAACAGAGAGCCGCAATTAATAACGCTGATGTCGCAAAAGCGCTAATGTTGGAACAGCCCGCAATTATTAAGCGTCCATTATTAATTTCTGCAAAAGGTAACTGCTTGTTGGGTTATAACGCAGATAAATATCAGCAATTTTTTGCTGGGGCGCTTTAAGATGACTTGTCCTGTAATTGAGCTCGCACAACAACTCATCAGGCAACCATCGGTCAGTCCAGACGATAAAGGTTGTCAGGATATTATGATCTCCCGCTTGCAAGCACTCGGCTTCACCATTGAACGGATGCCTTTCGGCGATACAAACAATTTCTGGGCTTATCGTGGTACCGGTTCGACACTGGCCTTTGCAGGACATACCGATGTTGTTCCTGCGGGTGACGAATCTCAATGGGAATATCCACCTTTTGAACCGACTATTCGTAATGGCCTGTTATATGGCCGGGGTGCAGCGGATATGAAAGGTTCGCTGGCCGCCATGGTTGTTGCAGCCGAACGCTTTGTCACCAGCTATCCTAACCACAATGGGCGCCTGGCTTTTCTTATCACCTCAGATGAAGAAGCGAAGGCCACCGATGGTACAGTCAAAGTAGTTCAAGCATTGATGTCCCGCAATGAGCAACTGGATTATTGTCTGATTGGTGAACCCTCCAGCCAATATCGCCTCGGTGATATGGTGAAAAATGGCCGTCGTGGTTCCCTGACAGCCAATTTGACAGTCCATGGCATTCAAGGCCATGTTGCCTATCCACATCTAGCTGACAACCCGATTCACCGGGCTATCCCAGCCTTACAAGAACTAGTCAGTACACGCTGGGATGAAGGGAATGAGTTTTTCCCAGCGACCAGTATGCAAATTGCCAATATTCATGCCGGAACAGGCAGCCACAACGTTATCCCTGGAAATTTACAGGTTCAATTCAATTTCCGTTTCAGTACAGAACTAACCGATAGCCAAATCCGTGAACGGGTTGAAACTATCCTGAAAAACCACAACCTGGATTACACTATTGAGTGGATATTACCAGGAGAGCCTTTCCTGACAGCCAAAGGCAAATTGGTCGATGCAGTCGTACAAGCAATAGACCATTACTGTGGCTATAAACCTGAATTATCCACCAGTGGCGGTACATCTGACGGACGATTTATTGCCCGGATGGGTGCTCAAGTTGTCGAACTAGGGCCAATCAACTCAACAATTCATAAAGTTAATGAGTCTGTCAGTGCCGCAGATCTGCAACAACTTAGCCGAATTTATCAGCGTGTTATGGAGCAGCTAATCCAATGACGACCGCAAGTATATTAACCGGCCTGACTACCGAGCATTTGGTTCCTCTTTCTGGCAACCATCAGTTACAACCGGAAGCAGCCAGGGCTTTTCTATCCATGCAGCAGGCAGCCGCAAGCGCGGGATTTAATTTGCAACCTGCCAGTACTTTCCGCGATTTCCAGCGCCAACAGACTATCTGGAATGGCAAATTCCGGGGCAAACGCCCTGTATTGGATGAAAATAGCCAACCAATGGATATTACCCAGTTAACCGAAGGTGAGCTCTGTAAAGCTATTCTTCGCTGGTCTGCCCTGCCCGGTGCCAGCCGTCATCATTGGGGAACCGAACTGGATATTTATGATCCAACAATGCTATCGGAAAACCAGAAATTACAATTGGAACCCTGGGAATATGAAAAAGGCGGTTATTTTGAACCATTAACTCACTGGTTGACTGAAAATATGCCGATTTTCAACTTTTACCGTCCCTTTATGAATCACAATGGTAGTATCGCTGCTGAACCATGGCATATCAGCTACTGGCCACTATCTGAACAATTGGAAAAATTGCTAACTGAACAGATTTTACTGGATGTATGGCAACAGCATGATATCGCAGGTATCGGCTGGTTATCAGCTAACCTGCCTTATCTACTTGAAAACTACCTCCGTACTTAGCAGGAGACAACCCGATGCAATGGTTAGCTGATTACTGGTGGATTATTTTGGTTTTACTGGTTGGTGTTTTGCTCAATGCCATTAAAGAATTACGCCGCCTGGACGTCAAAAAATTTTTGGATAATAAACCAGAACTCCCCCCTCACCGGGATCTTAATGACAAATGGGATGAAGACGACGATTGGCCTCAGAAAAAACAGTAGTCCATTCCTGCCAGTATATAGCAAGTTTTTTGTCGAGACTGACCAGAGCCTGCGAGGTTTCTTGCCGCCAGAGTAACGTTAACGCCTTGTGCCCATTCAACTTTAACTCAGCGACACACTGTTCAATACTCATTTCCCGCTGAAGGTGATTTCTTAGTGCTGTCAGCGGCAAATCACAATTCAGTAACAATCGCTGTAAAGCGGGCAATGAAGCAGACAATGGCCGGTGAGCAAATGCAAAACCTGCAAGCTCCTGCCAGTCATTTTGGTTGAGACGTTGGTCAGCCTGATGATCGACAGGCAAACTGAATCCAATCTGTGACTCCAACCAATGTGCATCACGGGCAAGCTGCTGTTGTGCCTGAGCACAAAGTGCAATCCCTTGTTGACTCAGTGGAAAAATTGCCATTGCGGTATAACAGCCGCTGCTGGCTTCCAGATGAGTCCCCATCCGTACCAGTTGGAAACCACACTTTTGCCATAACGCCCAAAGTTCATCGGTATAACCAAAGCTGACAGAAATAAAATCCATTCCTTCTCCTTCTGCTCTTTCTCGTTGAAACGCAATCATTCCCTGAGCAATTCCCTGTCTGCGACTATTAACCTGTACCGCAACCCTGCTAATTCTCTGAGATTTCAAAATAGCCGCCTGGGGTAAACCACTGTGGGCCGCTAACGATTGAGCAACCAAATTTCCTCTTGGACGACGTCTTCCCGCCCATATTTCGTGTGCCAATTCAGACGATAATCCCCCCTCTTCAACCAGCCATAAAGCACCAATCAACGAGTTATTTCCAAGAGCTGCAACAAATTGCATTCCTTTAGCATCCAGTAAACGCCGTAAATCTAAAGGTGAGGTTTTATAATGAGCACTGGTTAATATTCCATAAAACTGTTTTAGTAACTCAGGTTGCTGCACCCATTGCGGCTGTTGATATACGTGATAACTGATCACTCTAGCAGAATGATTTGCAGGAACGGCATCTTCAAACAATAAAGCTTCTTCCAGCCAGTTTTCCAGCGGATCACTTTCCGCCCAACGCACAGGTGCCATCAGATTCAATATACGACAGCCAGGAATTTCAGCACAAAATTTAAGTAAAAATCCTCGCCCGGTACCTTCATATCCCTGTACTGTTGTTGTTAATAATATTCGGGGAAAATAATTAATAAGTTCAAATAGCTGAGGCGTTGGAATAGCAGCGGCTTCGTCTATAAGCAACCAATCAATCTCTGACACACTATTTTGTCTGCAATACTTCAACAAATTATCTACTGCCCAGAATTGTCCTTTTTCACTCGAATAGCATCGGATAACTTCAGTTGTTGCTTTTGCGGGCGCCGTTAGCCAGCAATTTCCCTGCCATTGTTGTATCAACATACCAGCAAGCGTTGATTTGCCTCGCCCTCTTGGGGCAGTAATCACCCATACACCCTGATTTGCCCGCAAAAGTTGCGCCAAAATAGCATGCTGACTGTCTGTTGGCTGACCATCAGGTAGTTGCCACTCTCTATACTGTGGCAATTCAGGGATATAAAAGGGATCATTTTGCCGCCATAGCAAAACCTGACAATCATTAGCAATTTGCCGTTGAATATGCTGAATAAAATTTGGTGTTGGCATAGCACCTGATTGTTCATTCCAGCGAATACTGTCACGGTCTGGTTGATAATCCCATTGGTGCCATGGTGGAACCATCATCACTAACCAGCTTCCTGCTTTCAACGTACCCGCCAGTATCGCCAGTGCTTCCGCATTAAAACCTTCGGTAGCATCAAATACTCCATGCAGATACTCCCGCCCCAATAATCCAGCTGCTTTTTCAGGTAGCACAGCCTTATCTTTGCGATAAGAAATCCATAACCAATCACCCGTAACCTTTTGCTGTAACTCATGAACCTGTCGGTAGCACCAATTATGATCTCCACTTAGCACCAGCAAACGACGTAATCCTTGCTGCTGCATTTCTGTCTGGATCGCCTTTAATTCTGGAAACATAACTATTACGACTTACCAATTAGCAATGACAAAATGCCCGCAGCAATCAGCGGCCCGACCGGAACACCTTTAAACATGGCCACACCCAGTACTGTTCCCACGAGCAAACCAGCGACTGTCGACGGTTGATTAGACATCAGGGAAACACCCCGGCTGCCCAACCATGAGACTAAAACACCGATCACTATTGCCAATAACGATTTCCAATTCATAAATGAGTTGAGAACCGCTTGTACAGTGATCTTTCCACTGGCGATAGGTGCCATCACTCCCACAGTCAAAATAAGCACACCAATAGTCAGCCCATATTTTTCTACCCACGGGAAGAATTGGTTTAATGGCGTTATGCGAATAACTAGCAGGAACAACATTGCAAGAGTGACAGTCATGTTGTGGCTGATGATACCTAGCGTTGCCAGCACCAACAGCACGAGTAGAGTAGGATCGATATGACTCATAGACGTTAATACCCTAATATACCCTTCATCTTTCAAATTGCTGCTTTGTTGGCTGCGTTCACTTGCCACCACGCTGCAATTTGAAATCTATTGGGTATGCTACCTAAACTCAATTAAGCCAGGGCGATTTTTCCTTATATTACAAAACTAATTTACATCGCTCAGGATACCCGGAAATCGTATTTTTTTCATCAATATCGATTTATACATTTATGAGGCAAAATTCCCTGATTAAATACTGGATAAAAACCAATTACATTGACCTTAAGCACAGCAAAGTTACGTACAATCCTGCCACCATACACCATTAAACATTACTTCCAGTTGTATCTGGCATTGTTTATAAATTATTTCAGTTAAAGACTTATCGAGCCAATTATTCTCACTTACTTTATCCTCCATAAGGAATATTTCTGCCCCCTATTTTGTGAGCAGCCTCTAAATAAGCATATTTTTAACAAGTCATACTTAGCCTAAACACTCAAAATACGAATCTAATTAACTAATATATTGCAAAATTAATCCATACTGTTAATAGTGAATATCGTCTGACCATTAATCTAACTGGGGGTAAATTATGTCATGTTTTCCTAGCGGATATTGGGAAAAATATCCGAATACAGCCACGGTAATCACAACATATACTTGCAATGCCGCTTGCAAAGAGTGTTGTTTTGAATGTAATCCTTCTGTGAAAGCACGCCTCAGCCTGGATGAAATTAAACAATTTATTACACATTCAAAAGCTAATTTTCCTGGGTTAAAGTTAGTCGTTTTTAGCGGAGGAGAATGTTTCCTACTAGGCAAAGATCTCATAGAAGCAATCCATTTTGCCTCTGAACATGGCTTATTGACCCGTTGCGTGACTAATGGTTATTGGGGAAAAAATCGGGAAAAAGCACAAAAAATCGCCCAAGATTTAACAGATGCCGGTATTACAGAAATAAATATCAGTACCGGGAAAGATCACAGTGAATGGGTACCAATCGACAGCGTGGTTGCAGCAACGGAAGCCTTGGCCGGGCAAAACATTACGACACTGATTACAGTGGAACAGGACACCGCAGATTCCGCCATTGCAACACAAATTACCCAAAATCCGATCATTAAACGTCTCAAAGAACAAAACAAAATTAGCTTACAGCGAAACACCTGGATGCCATTCTATGATACCAGTGAAGAACGAAAAAACGTGCCAAACCGGGATCAACAACTGACAAAAGGGTGTGATCAAGTCTTTGAAAATATCGTATTGACACCACATGGTGAAATTTCTGCCTGTTGTGGGCTGACATTAGAGCATATCCCAGAAATGAAACTTGGCCGGTTGCAGAGTGGCGATTTAGCTCAACTTTTCAAAGGTCAAGAGGAAGACTTTATGAAAGTCTGGTTACGGACAGAGGGGCCGTACAAAATTCTGGAAAAATATCGCCCGCAAGACAGCAACATTAATCTGGAAAAAATCGTTCATCCCTGCCAAGCCTGTGCCTACCTACATAAGGACAAACGAACACGCCAGAATTTATTAGATAATTATCACGAGGAAATTATTCCAGTAATCAAAAAATTTAATGCTAAGGAAAGATTGAATCTTCTGATATATCAATCAGCAGCAGAAAATACCGTTGACTCAAATATAAGAGGTAAATAATGAAACGACGTACATTTATTGGCGTAGCTGCAGGAGCAGCTATTGGTAGTGTCATACCAACCGTTAACGCAAAGGCTAACAGCAATCGTCTATTTGGCGTACCACGTTCATTACTTTCCCAAGGAGAGGTTGAAGAAAATAAGCTCAGACTGTCAATGTCAAACGCCAAACTTCCAGTTGAAGTTTGGGAAGAAATTATTACCTATAACCGATTTTGGGAAACCATAAAACAACAGCCTGAATTAGCATTAGAGTATCGAGCATCACCTGAAAAAGTCCTAAATGAATTCGGCATAGATAAAGATATTGTTAGCCCCGGCTCCGCTGAGGAATTATTGTTGTTCATCACCTATGATAAGGATTTAATGAATGCGGTAAAAACCAATGACTATGAGGAGTTATTTTCCCGACTAAAGACTTACGGCCTAAATAAAAGGAAATCAAGCCTGAGAAACCGGATTAATTATTACCTGAGTCAGGATGCTAATCTGGTTGCACATTTTAAAGATTACATCCCATTAGAGCAGCCGGATAGTCCTCCACTTATCAGGTTGAAAGAAATCCTGGAACCTGTGAATAACAAAGATGATACCAGCCTTACCGCAGGGGCAGATCTGGTTGCCGCCATTAATATGGCCGTCGTAGTTACCGTGCAAACCTCTACCACAGTAAATGTATCAACGACAACGAGTGTCTCCGCATTTGTCTTAGTCACTACCCTGACAAAAATAGCTGGAAAACACATGGTAAATTATCGTCCTCAAATTAATCATGAAGATATTTCGGTCAACGCTGCCTCTCTTCACCTCGCCAGGATCTATAACAATCGAGCAATGGTAGATACGCTGGTCAGAGAAGCAATCAGGAAAGAAGTCATGGCTTGCCTATTTGCCGCGCAAAAATGTGGTTATATTAACCTTCCAACGACCCGGGCAGAACGCAAAGAAGTGATTCACCTTTTTACCAAATTATCTTTAGATATGATGATAACATAAACAATATCATGGAATTGAAGCTGGATTTTAGATCAGAATCTGAATTACAAACATCACTATGATCCATATTTGTAAGCCAGAAATTTTTATCGAATAAGGTGGTATACCCAATAGATTTCAAATTGCAGCGCGGCGACAAGTGAATGCATCCCTAGGATACATAGATAACGATGTAATTGGGTAAATGAAAATAACTAACAAAACAGCAAATTGAAAGATGAAAGGTATAACACTCAGTAAAAAAAGAATTCCGTTAACTTATAAAGGAACGAATGATGAAAAGACGCACATTTATTGGTATAGCTGCTGGAGCAGCCATTGACAGTGTCATACCTACCTTTAATGCCGGTACTGATAGCACTCGCCTATTTGGCGTGCCACGTTCATTACTTTCCCCAGGAGAGGTCGAAGAAAATAAGCTGAGACTGTCAATGTCAAATACCAAATTCCCGGTTGAAGTTTGGGAAGAAATTATTACCTGTAACCGATTTTGGGAAACTATCAAACAACAACCTGAAGCAACGGTTAACGTAGCAGCCTATTTAAGGCTGGCAGTACAAACAGCCGTTACTGTATGCATGGCAAATTATCTACCCCAAATTAACCATAGCGACCTTTCAACCAGCACGGCTTCTTTTCATCTTTTTACCAAATTATCTTTAGGAATGGCAGTGGAATGAGCAATATTGTGGGATTAAATCCGGACCTCAAAGTCATATTAATGAACGTCGCCATGTTCGTCCTTATTGCCTTGGTTTTTCTGCCTGTACCATACTGGCTCAATAGCAGTAATCCCAATAAATTGGTGGCCGGCATTACAACCACACTCCTTGTCATCATCACCTTATTTGTGAGCTATCAACTATTATCAAATAAGGCGGTGGTCAAAGAAGGAAAATTACTGATGAAATCTGGAGTATATTCGCACGAATGGACGATTTCCTCATTGCGCCGGGAAGAAGGCGTTTCCCTGAACGACTTTCATCGCAGCAATGGTATACATATTATCCATTATTCATCCGGATACTATCAAAAGAAACGAAACAAATATTTTATTCTACGTACTAGCAAACGTCCTCTGGTGTGCTTTAGCGCAGAAGGTAATATTGGATTATGCATAGATGAATCTGTTTTCGAAAAGATAAAGATCGAGTTGCAAAATAAAATATAGAGTGGAGTAGCAGGATAATGGTTCTCATGTTGAACCCGTTAAGCGCGCTGTTGAGGAACGGTTATCACAATTTAAATGTCAACAAAGCTATGAGATACGTAATACTACGGAATTATTAAAAACGTTGAATGAAACTTAGTCAGAAATTAACCTTTTCCTGCTGTCAATATCATCGGTAACGCTCTTTGTTGCGGGAATTAGTGTTATGAATACCATTTTAATCAGTGTCAGAGAACGTAGAAGAGAGCTTGGTGTACGACTTGCCGTATAAGCAGGTTATTCCGATATTTTCTATCAATTTCTTACCGAGGCATTTTTAATTTCATTATTAATATCGCCATTAGGATTATTATTATCATTTATTGGTTTCGAGATTTTATCACTATTTGATAGTTCCATTGGCTTCTCATTTTATTCGTTTTTATTGGCTTCCTTCTCGGCATGTTTCATTACAATGGTGTTTGGCGTATATCCATCACAGCGCGGACGGGGATATAAGGCGAAAAACCCAAAGGACTTTGGGCTGGCTACTCCGGAGTATTCTGGCCGGCAACGCACTCTTGAAGCGTTTCTATCATTGCACCTCCGGCGCTACAGGCAAAGTACGCACATGATCGTGATATAAACGCAGCGCTCAGCATCCAGCGCAAAAGCATACAGAAATTACAGGCGGCGGGACTCGTCGTTTCTGCCCACGGAGGCCAGCGTAAATCCGTTGCATCGACGGTTGCGGCCTGAGAAGTGGGAAGTCTCACCGTTTGCGGCGGGGAGCCGTCACTCTTATATTGCCTCTGACAAGCATTTAACGTATCGGTATTCCCTTCCGCCACAAACACATTATTAACCTAAAAATATCCCTTATGCAGTACAACTATTTTCCAAGGATCATGCAAACTCCCTCCGCCGTTGAACAGTAACAATATGGTCAGCTTTAGCGAGAAGATCCGCATTGCATGAAACAACAATCCACAAACCGGGCCAACGTTCAGGTAAGGTGGACCATAAGTGGCGAGCCGTAGCTGCATCTAATGATGAATCACAATTATCAACAATATAAACATCAGCAGGACGGCATAACATTCGAGCTAAAGCCAAACGCTGACGCTGACCACCAGACAGTTGCCGGGCGCTACCAGAATTAATGACAGTATCAAGTCCTTCTGGCAGCTCATATGAGCCGGGAGTCATACCTACCGCCTCCAAAACCTGCACCATGATATCATCATCAATATCCGTATCGCCCAATGCGAGATTTTGTCTTACTGTTCCACCAAAAAAACCCGCTTTTTGTCTGGCATATCCAATACGAGGATTCCGCCACCAGTTTTCATTCCCCAAAACTTCCCTATTATTCCAAAGCACACTGCCAGAACTGGACTTCTCCAAACCGATCAAATAACGCAAAAAGGTGGTTTTACCCGCCCCCATCTCACCAACAATTCCAACGACCTGATTAGTTGTCGCTTCAAATGAAACAGGGTGCTGAATATTTGAATACGCAAGATGATTAACACTAAGCTTATGGAGAACCTCACCTTGTTCATATTCTTTTGTGTCTTTTTTATCTGCCAATAGCTGTTTAATACGCTCATAACACACATCAGCATTTTTATAATTAGCAATAGACCGACCAAAGAAAAATATCTGTTCACTAATCCAGCCGATATAAGTCAAAAATAACGCCAGATTACCCACAGTAAAACTGCCATCAACGATTCGTTTACTCACTATCAATAAAACAGCTGACGTTCCGACTATAACAATATTTTTAAACAGGCCAGAAAGAAGGTCAGTAAATACCTGATGTTTAGCTTGAATAGCCCGTCGACTAACAAATTTCTGCGACAACCTCTCAATCTGGCCTTCAATTTTATTGCTAAGGCGCAGATCGCGTATACCCGTTAATACATCAGTAATCTGACCAGCGATATCTCCCTGCGATTGACGTTTACTCTCTTGTAAATTACCTACTTTGCGTTTAAGTATCGCGCCAACCCAGAGACCCACAATCATAGGCATAAGAGCCAACGTGGTTATTGGATCAGTGTTGATAAGCACGACTAATGCGATAATTAAAAGTAATGCTCGGTAGATAAAATCAGAGGTCCAACTCAAAAATTCCGCAATTTCATCACTATCATCACGAATGCGATTCAAAATATCGCCTTGTGAAAAAGCATGCCTCTGATTATGAGAACAATGGCTTACTCCACGTAAAACTCTCTCTTTCAAATAAGCACTTACTTTAAATATCAACGTAAAGTCCAGGCTTAAGCCCATGAAAAGAACTAGTGATCGCAAAACCATTACCGCAATCGCAGAGGAAAGTAACCACCAGACTGTAGGGTTAGTCGGTTCATTTATTGCACTATCCAGTAGTTTACTGATTAAATAACCAATCAATAAAGGAAAACCGTGCATAAGTGTCCATACAAACATTGTGATGAAATAGAGAGGTGCAAATTTTTTCACCAAATCAGTCAATGCCGATAACATCTTAGGTTTAGTTGATACAGTGGATATAGTCATACAATGAGTCCATGATTGCTGGTTAACATTGCGATTTCTGTTTCTGGAACTCGCTGCTTAATCCGCCCATCATCAATAATGATGATTTCATCAACGGCTGAAAGTGTATGAAGACGGTGTGCGACCATCACTACAGTGCGATTGCGGTTTAATTTTCCAAGTAATTTCAGCCAACTTTCTTCAGTCTGAGGATCGAGTTGAGATGTTCCTTCATCAATAATCACCAACGAGCAATGCTGTAACATCACTCTGGCGCCCGCTATCATCTGAATTTCCCCTTCCGACATTATCTGTCCGTTAGTTCCGACTAATGTATCAAGACCATCCGGCAATGCTTTGGCCCATTCAAGCGCATCTAATTCTTGCAGAACATCCCAAATCTGATCGTCAGATATTTCATTGCTGAATAGCGTTAAATTGTCCCGCAACGTTGCAGAGAACAAGTGAGAACGCTGACTCAGGACAGCAATCTTTTTTGCAAATTCGTCAGGTCTAATTGTTGAGACATCAATATTTCCAATTGTCACTCTTCCCGAATCCGGCTGAGCAAATCCACACATCAAATTAAGAATGGTACTTTTCCCTGCTCCCGTTCTCCCGATGATGCCAATTTTGCTCCCCGGAGCAACGTAAAAATTAACGCTATGCAAAACCTGTGTTTCTTCTCCACCATAACTGAAATCCACATTATCGAAATGGATAGAAAGGGGGCCATCAGGCAACAGATTATCTGATGATTTACTTGCAGTACCTTCACTCAGTGTTTTGGCCGCCAGTGATAAAGCAGCAAATAACTTCTGTAGCAACTCTATTTCTTGTGACATGTCTTCCACAGGCTCTCGAAGCTTGTCAACATAGAGATAGACCATTGTTAATGTACCGATACTTATACTATCTTGACCAAGTAATTGAAGCCCAAAGCCAAAACCTATACCGAAGCACAATGCAAAAAAGAGCTGAGTAATTGGCCAGAAAGCCCTGCCGCCAATATAAGCCTTGCGTTCAATTTTGAGTAATACTGACAACATCTTACGAAATGCAACGGAAGGCCAATGGGCCTGAGATAATGGTTGCAAATCATCCATTGCATGGAGTGAATCACCGATAAAACCAAAAATCCTTGCTTTCTCAGTTCGCGCAATTAGCCAACGACGAACAGCAAGTCTGGTTAATTGAATAAGTACATATGCCACCAATATAATAACAATCGCCATAGCAATACCCGCCTGGGGCATAACATTGAATATAATGATTAATGTACCGAGTGCCAGTGCTGAATTACCAATGGCCTTGAAACCAGCTTTAGAAATCGTTTTTCCTATAATATCAGCGTTTCCTTCGACACTTTCCAACAACTCTCCCTGCGATCTTTTTTCTATTTCCAATACGGGTAAAACTGTCATCACATGATGAAAAAGTTTGTATCTAATGGTATCTGCAATACCCCAACCCGCCTTGGTACTCATGTAGCTAGTCACCAAACTACCCATGACACCAATCGAGGCGATGAAAAGATAAATTATTGCCAACATAATAAGCTGATCAGCAGTGGTTCCTGACGTCGCCCTATCGACGTAATTCCTTATAATATAGGGGCCACCTAGATCGCATAATAATGTGACGGTTAAGGCCAAAAAAGCACACATAACCGTTCCCTTAAACGGTATGGCACTACGTAACAGTATCTGCCATGCGGTTAAATTCTTTGACATAATGTTTTCCATCTTTGGGTTATATCACCTCAGTAAAATTAGGGATGTTATTCGTTAACATCAATATATGGATATGCAGCTAATGCCGCCCTCATCAATAACAAATTAATAACAAATCTCTCACAATAACAACATCTTGTTTGCATTTAGAAAAATGCAATTATCGCAAAATATTCACGTTTATCACTACATGATTGAGATCTTTATAAACGCTATCACAAGAAAATAGCCAGAAAATAAAATTTATGTTTTATTCTATATTGTCAATACCTTTTACGGGTTACCCTATATCCAGGTTGGCAAGTATATTGCCAATGGATAACTTATTCCAGACAATCAGTTACAAGTGAAGAAAAAATCGACAAAAAAAACTGATGAATCATCACAATATTCACAAATATATAACAATCACATAAATGTATTTCGGGTTAATTTTGGTTGTTTTCTGTATTTTCTAAACTTTAACCATTCATTGCTAATAAAATGAAAAATTATCCTTATTGAATTAATATCAATTATTTCAAATAAGCTGAATCAATATAAGTTAATTTATATCAACTATTAATCCCATCCGATAATATTAATTACCAAAAACAAAGTGGAAAATTATCACCGGCATCACTTTATACTAGTAAAAAAGGGCCTTTCGGCCCAGGTAATCGTTTGCGTAATTAATCTAAAACAACACCAATACGGTGTGCTACCTCTTCATACGCTTCAATCAAACCACCAAGACTTTGGCGGAAACGGTCTTTATCCATTTTATCCAAAGTCTCTTTATCCCATAAACGACAACCATCGGGAGAAAATTCATCACCCAGAATGACTTGCCCTTTAAATAAACCAAACTCAAGCTTGAAATCAACCAAAATTAAACCAGCATCATCAAACAATTTACTCAATATTTCATTGGCCTTATAGCTCAAACTTTTCATTTCAGCCAGCTGTTCTTTACTCACCCAGCTAAAAGTTTCACAATAGGATTCATTCACCATGGGATCGTGCAGAGCATCATTTTTAAGAAACAGATCAAACAAAGGTGGACTCAATACCAAACCTTCTTCAACCCCAAGGCGTCTGACCAATGAACCCGCTGCCCGGTTACGGATAACACACTCAACGGGCACCATATCCAGCTTTTTCACCAGTACTTCAGTGTCTGATAACAGACGTTCCATTTGCGTTGGAACACCCGCTTCCTCCAGCTTATTCATAATGAAATGATTGAATTTATTATTCACCATCCCTTTGCGGTCAAACTGTTCAATACGTTCCCCATCCAACGCTGATGTATCATTACGGAATTCCAAAATTAGCCGATCTGGATCATCGGTGGTGTATACCGTCTTTGCCTTGCCACGATACAACTCAGCTCTTTTTTGCATCTTACATACTCCCAAATATCAATACGAAAAATAATCATTAGAAATAGCTATAAATAGCAAAGGGGCTTTCGCCCCTTTACTTATATTTATATCTACAATCCTGCTGTCTGGCTGAAAGCGGCTTTTAATACTGCAACCAGTTCATCATTTTGTACCTGAGTCAACGGCTTACCCTTATCGCTAATAAACTGTAAGCTGCTTCGGTTATTCAAATCGCCAACTTGTAATTTATAATCACCTTCGCTGATGGAAGGCTCATTAACACTCATTGATTTCCAATCAGATGCACTAAGATTTTTATAGGTTACAGTGATAGACCCCGTCGAACGGCTACGGCTACCTACTTTCATACCCACTTTTTCCAGCGCTGCCGGCAGCCTGTCCCAAACGACATTATATGGCGCCCGAACAATCATCTGAGGTAATCCAGAAATATCTCCACCACTCTGTACATCTAATGGCCCTGAATTGTGTGCCGCAGTGTTGTCACTCATGCGTTCACGTTGCTGGTTCACACCTTCAATCAGTTCATTAAGCATCAGTGCGTTATAACGCTGAATTTCAACAGGATCAGTTACCTGTTGACCACCTTGTCTCAACCCTTCGTTAGCAACTGATAATTCAATTTGATAGTTCTGGTGTGCAATACTGATCTGATGACGAGTCTGATATGGCACATCTTCATCTGTACGCTGCCATTCAATCCAATCCGTTATCAATGTTTGATTAGCATCATCACGCTGGCTGACTTTGTAACCTTTTTTCAGCAGAACATTATTAATCTGTGACCACAGATTACTGTTCTCAGGGGTGTTTTCAAGTAGCAATTTACTGCTTTTTGCACTGCTTTCAGTACGGGAGCCACTCAACAAAGCCAACGCCTGAGATGGTGGACGAATATCAAGCTCTTTCCCAATCAGTCCCTTAGATATCGTTGGTGGAATATCATATTCACCATTCTGTAATGGCAATATCATACCCGCAGGAACATTCAGTGTTTTCAGAGAAGGTGTTTCAAGATACGCATAATCACCATTGACCTGGCGCTTATAACTTTGGTCGCTGGAACACGCTGCCAGTAACATTGCCAATGACATACCAGCAATCTTCATGACCTTTGATTTTTGCAACAATATTGCCATTAAAATTCCCTAAATTTTACAGTAATCCAGCCGTTCTCAAGGCTTTTTCGACTAAGGCTTTTCCTGCATCTGTCAATGGCGTCATAGGCAGACGCACAGTGTCATCAGCAATCAGACCTAATTTGTGACATCCCCACTTAACTGGAATTGGGTTAGGTTCAACAAATAGCTGATAGTGTAAATCCATCAGACAGTTATTCAGCTTACGCGCTTCTGTAAACTGACCGTTCAATGCCAATTCACAAAGCTTAGCAATTTCAGGTGCTGCAACGTTTGCAGTAACAGAAATTACTCCTTTGCCTCCAAGCTGGATAAAATCCAATCCACTTGCATCATCACCGCTCAATAAGATGAAACTATCATCATTAACCAACTCTTGGATTTGACTAACGCGATTTAAGTTCCCTGTCGCTTCTTTAATTGCAACAATATTTTTAATCTTCGCCAAACGAGCTACAGTTGACGGCAGCAAATCACATCCGGTACGAGAAGGCACATTATACAGAATTTGTGGCAAATCAGTATTTTCAGCGATAGTTTTAAAATGCTGATATAACCCCTCCTGTGAGGGCTTATTATAATAAGGTGTTACCGTCAAGCAACCAACAACACCACTATTTTCAAAACGCTTCGTCAGGGATATCGCTTCAGCAGTCGCATTTGCACCTGTTCCAGCAATTACTGGAATACGTCCGTCGGCCAGTTCAACAGTTGTCAAGACAACATCACCGTGTTCATCGTGACTTAATGTAGCCGATTCTCCCGTTGTTCCTACCGAAACGATAGCCGATGTACCACTGACAACATGGTAATCGACTAATTTTTTCAAACTGGCCTTATCAACATGACCATTTGCATCCATTGGTGTTACCAGCGCAACAATACTGCCTGTGAATTCAAAGCTCCCGCTAGACATTACATACCCCCTATACAAACAAGAACTCCATGGTACTTTCTAGCCATACAGAAGGAAACTATTTAACACCGAATTTCAATGAATTTTGTTAATACCAGAGAACCTTTGTTAAAGAGAAGTGATAATCAAAGTAATTTATTGAAATCTAAAGGTAGGGAATCAGAGTAATAGAACAACTTTGATGCAATTGACCTTGGCAGTATAGCCTTTTTATGTTTACCTTAAATAAACCACAGCAGAGAAGGAAAAGTGACTTTGCCACAATCAGAACAACATTTTTTAGTTATAACCGCCTTAGGTGCTGACCGCCCTGGCATCGTCAATACAATCACTCGTCTGGTGAGTGAATGTGGTTGTAACATTGAAGACAGCCGCCTGGCTATGTTTGGTGAGGAATTCACCTTCATTATGCTGCTTTCTGGTAGCTGGAATGCTATCACCATGATTGAATCAACGCTGCCACAGAAAGGAGCCGAGCTAGATCTTCTTATCGTAATGAAGCGTACAAAGTGTGATTCTCATATAACATTTCCTTCTACGGTTTCTGTCAAAGTTGATGTTGATGATTCCCCCGGTATTGTTGAGCAGTTTACCAATCTGTTTACCACCCAGGATTTTAATATTGCTGAACTGGTATCAAAAACGCAGCCACGAGAAGGTAATATCCCTGCCCGATTACAAATCCAAATTACTGCTCACAGTCTATTAGATGACGATGGCATAATTATTAAGCAAGCGTTTAATAAGCTATGTACAGATCTAAATGCACAAGGCAGTATTAGTATTCTTGAACCACTTTAGTAGAAAGATTAAACGGAGAATACGTGATGAACCCATTGAAAGCCGGTGATAAGGCCCCCCGGTTTAGCCTTCCTGACCAAGATGGAGAAACAATCAATTTATCTGATTTTGAAGGTCAGCGTGTTTTAGTTTATTTTTATCCTAAGGCAATGACTCCAGGCTGTACTGTACAAGCCTGTGGTCTACGCGATGAAATGGATACATTAAAGAAATCAGGTGTTGAAGTTCTGGGTATTAGCACCGATAACCCAAGTAAACTATCGCGCTTTGTAGAGAAAGAAATGTTGAACTTCACACTGTTGTCTGACGAAGATCATCAAGTCGCTGAACAATTTGGTGTCTGGGGCAAAAAACAATTTATGGGGAAAACCTATGATGGTATTCACCGTATTAGTTTCCTAATTGATGCCACAGGTAATATTGAACACGTCTTTGATAAATTTAAGACCAGTGATCACCATCAAATCGTGGTGAATTATCTGAATCAACACTCTTAAGAAAATGGCAAGAACTTAATCGTATTTATCTAACAGCTAAAGATAGTCGGGGCAAGTACGGGAGGGATATTCCCACTCCGTACTTCCCCTAATAGCAGGCAACTGGCATCAATCAATAAGAATAAGTACCAAGATAACTTTCAACATTAAAAGAGGATTCACTCTTTCATCTCACCGTCTTTTGTTATAACCATCTCTTCCGGCCATGCATGAATAACCGCTTTAATCAGCGTCGCCAATGGAATAGCAAAGAATATGCCCCAAAATCCCCATAAGCCACCAAAAGTAATTACAGAAAGAATAATCACCAGAGGATGAAGATTAACTGCTTCAGAAAACAAAATCGGTACCAATAAATTACCATCCAATCCCTGAACAATTAGATAGGCAATAATCAACGTCCAGAAATCTGTTCCTACCCCCCACTGAAACAAAGCAACCAATACGACCGGGATCGTGACAATCAGCGCTCCAACATAGGGAATTAATACTGACAACCCGACCAGGACAGAAAGTAATAATGAATACTCCAATCCAAGAAATGCAAATACAGCATAGGTACAGATACCGACAATAACCATCTCCGTGACTTTACCACGGATATAGTTAGTAATTTGCTGATTCATCTCGCGCCATACCTGCCCGGCTAAAATGCGGTTACGCGGTAAAACCTGTTGTAACGCTTGTAACATTTGGTTTTTATCTTTCAGTAGAAAGAATGCCATCAACGGCACAAGTATCAGATAGATAGCCAGCGTCAGCAAACCAATCAATGAAGCTACTGAGAACTTCACGACAGACTCTCCCGCTGTTGAAATCTTACTACGCAAATTCTCCGCCATCATATCAATGATACCGGCATCAACCAAGGCCGGGTAACGTGTCGGTAATGTCTGGGCATATTCATTAAACCGGTTAAGCATATTAGGTATATCCGACAATAGATTAAGCCCCTGTTGCCATGCAGTGGGTGCCACAATCAAAATGACTAAAGCACTGATCCCAGAAAAAATAATCAGCACAATACAAACAGCAACTGTCCGTGAACACCCCAGTTTCTCAAGCATAGAAGTTGGCCATTCCAGCAAATAGGCAAGGACAATTGCTACCAATAGTGGTGCTAAAATGCCATGTAAGAAATAAATAATACAAAACCCAACTACAAGGATGACAAATAGCGCAATAACTTGCGGATCAGTAAATCGACGACGATACCACTGTATAATCATGTCCAGCATTGACCAGGCTCCTTAATAGCAGTATTCATAATTTCTATTTTTCTTAAAAATTGTACTAATTGGTTAATTTTAAGGTACCCTTGTTCATCATACACGCATTATCTAAAAACAATGGCCAAATGAGATCACTTTTGTTTTATGAAAATAATGTCTAATAAATTTCTGTCAGCAATATTCGTCAGTACACTATTGCTCGCACATCCCCCTGTTCTCAGCGCCTCTATTGAAGATTCGTTACCGGACATAGGTACCACGGCAGGTTCAACCTTGAGTATTAACCAGGAACTAGCAATGGGAGATTTTTACGCCCGCCAGATGCGGGCTAACGCCCCTCTAATTTATGACCCATTATTGATTCAATACATCAATACGCTTGGGCAAAAATTGGTAGCCCATGCGGACTCTGTTAAAACGCCTTTTCATTTCTATCTGGTTAATAACCCAAATATCAACGCCTATGCTTTCTTCGGTGGAAACGTCGTCCTCCATGCGGCACTTTTTCGTTATAGTCGTAATGAAAGTGAACTTGCATCCGTTATAGCTCACGAAATTTCTCACGTTACTCAACGCCATCTGGCTCGAATGATGGAAGATCAGCAGCGTACAGCGCCTCTGGCTTGGGCAGGTACATTAGGCGCCATTCTCTTGCTCATGGCTAACCCACAAGCGGGAATGGCCGCGCTCAGCGGTACTATCGCCGGTGTACAGCAAGGAATGATCAGCTTTACCCAATCCAATGAACAAGAAGCTGACCGCATTGGTATGCAGACGCTCCGCAAGGCTGGTTTTGATCCTCAAGGTATGCCAGATTTTATGCAGATCTTGGCAGATCAAACCCGTTATAGCTCTAAACCACCAGAGATATTACTAACTCACCCGTTACCTGACAGCCGTCTTGCTGATGCCCGTAACCGGGCTAATCAGTATCCCGCAAAGCGTGTTCCACAATCTCAAGATTTTTTATTCGCCAAAGTTCGTATTATCGGAATGTATACCACAGAGCAACGTAGCTATTTGGAGCAAATTTTAGAAAACTATCGTAAAGGTACTGCTAAAGAACAACTTGCCTCAGCTTATGGCAAAGCAATCTTGTTTTCTCAGGATAAAAAATACGCTGAAGCTCGAGCTATTCTGGAACCATTATTGGCGAAACAACCAGATAATATCTGGTTTATTGATATGATGACCGACATCGATATCGAGCAAAATCGGACAGTTCAAGCCATCACTCGATTGCAAAATGCCTTAGAGAAACAAAAAGATAATTTGGTATTGCAGATTAATTTGGCAAATGCACTTATTCGCGCCAGGCAATATCAACAAGCTGAAAAACTGCTTTACCGTTATACGTTCAATAATCCTGATGATCCAAACGGTTGGCACCTGATGGCTGAAGCCGCTGCCCAGCAAGGCAAACGCCATGAAGAATTATCAGCTTACGCGGAAGAAATGGCACTTCGTGGCCAATTTGACAACGCGATTAAATACCTTAGTAGCGCCAGCTCACTGGTAAAATTAGGTAGTTACGATCAAGAACGTTATGATGCCCGTATCGATCAGTTACGTCAGCTACAACAGCGTTACAGTCAATACAAACGTTAAGGAACTCTCATGCAACAGGTAACTATTTATCACAACCCACGCTGCTCCAAAAGCCGTGAAACGTTAGCGCTTATTGAAGAACGGGGTATTAAGCCGCAGGTTATTTTCTATCTAGAGACACCCCCAACTGTAGCGCAATTATCTGCTTTATTAGAACAGCTTGGTTTTAATGATGCGCGCCAGTTGATGCGGACTAAAGAAGATTTATACAAAGAGTTAAATCTGGACGATGAACAACTCGCTCAGAGTGATTTGCTGAAAATAATGGCGGCAAATCCTAAACTGATTGAACGCCCTATTGTTGTTTGTGGTAATAAAGCCAGACTTGGACGCCCGCCGGAACAAGTAAAAGAAATTCTTGACTGAATCAAGTGAATGTGATGATGGTGAAATCACCATCATCATTTACAGGTGCAAGATATCCTTCACAAATGGAATCGTCAGTTTGCGCTGAGCAACTATCGAAGCGTGATCTAACTGGTTCAATGTCATAAACAGTGTTCGCATTTCTCTATCCAATCTCTTCAGTAAGAAACGCCCCACATCTTCCGGCAATTCAAAACCACGTAACTTTGCACGCAATTGCAAAGCCTGTAACTTCTCATCATCGGAAAGTGGTTGTAATTTATAAATTTGTCCCCAATCCAGACGGGAAGCCAAATCAGGCAACATAAGATCAATCTGGCGAGGTGGGCGATCCCCACTGATCAGTAGACAAGTGCGACCAATCTCCAGGATACGATTATAAAGATTAAAAATCGCCATTTCCCACTCTTCATCACCCGCAATACATTCAATATTATCGATACAAACCAGTGATAAGTGTTCCATGCCGTCAAGTACTTCAGGGATAAAATAGGCACGTTTATCCAAAGGAACATAGCCCACGGCTTCATCTTTTAGAGATAATTCAGCGCATGCAGCATGCAATAAGTGGCTTCGCCCCCCACTCTCGCGGGACCAGAAATAAATATAGCTGCCATGCTGCTGATTAATTGCCAATTTGATTGCAGCTAACAGAGTAGCGTTTTCCCCCGGGAAAAAACTGGCAAAAGTTTCGTCATCGGGAAGATATAAAGGTAATGAAAGCTGCGATGGTGTGTTCAGAAGCACCTCAAACAGAGCGGGTAACAAGCACAAATAAGTTTATCATAGAAAATAGTTGTAAATGAACTGTATAGGTAAATAATAAAAAAACAATTTTTAGGATTCAACAAGTTAAATTCGTTTCAGATGCAGTATCTTCTAATGAGGCACAACATTTCACTACAAATAGCTCATATACAGAACAATCTGCAAGTGTCTGTGAAGCAATATGCTCCATAAATTCCAATTTCACAGCGTAGACCGTCTCAGGAATATCTACGTCACAACTTGACACTGTCATTCTATATGCATACAGATGAAGATCACATTTCACCCCTATTCCTAAACATATTATTATCAAGATGAGAACAAAATCCCATCAAATTTAACATAAATTGCTAGTCTTATAAAAAGTGAAGATGCTTCCATTAGCTACTTCATCCCATTAGAAATGAGGCTAAGTCATGAAAAAAATCCTATTGTGTTGTGCCGCCGGCATGTCCACCAGCATGTTGGTACAACGTATGCAAGCAGAAGTAACAAAAAGGGCATTGGACATTGAGATTAAGGCAGTCCCCACTGTTGAATTAAAACACCTGATAGCCGACGCTGACGTTGTTTTACTTGGCCCACAGGTAAAATACCAACTGACCCACTTTACTGCTATTGCCAAAACACTCGGTAAGCCAATAGACGTTATTGACATGATGGATTATGGTGCTCTTCGCGGTGATAAGGTTCTCGATAAGGCATTAAGCCTGTTGGAATAAGCAATTTCATCATCATGCGGAGTAACCCCCATGAATCTTTACGCATCTTTCATGCGTGCCTTAGAGCGCTACATTATCCCGCTTGCCGGGCAAATCGGTAATCAGCGACATATTATTGCAATGCGTGATGGCTTTATCTCAGCCATGCCATTTTTGATCATCGGCAGTATGATGCTAATTATGGCAAACCCACCATTCGATTCACAAACTTCATCCTCATTTGGCCAGGCTTGGTTATCCTTTGCTAAAACTCACTGGGATACCATCACTATGCCTTACTTTATGACGATGGGATTAATGAGTATTTTTGTTTCAGTTGGTACCGCTTATAGCTTAGCGAAATCCTACGGTCTGGACGGGTTAACTTCTGCTTTACTCTCTCTAATGGCATTTTTATTAGCCGCAGCTCCACAGATAGAAAACAAAATAGCCCTCGACTTCCTCGGTGGCACGGGTGTATTTACCTCATTGATCTGCGCTATCTGGTCAGTTGAGCTGTAGCGAGCCGCGTAAATTGAAAAAGCGCGTCATTTAAATTGATAAAATTTCTGCGCCGCGCTTTTTATCAAAACATGTGGTTTATTTAGCCCCTTTTATAGTCAATAATTGACTGCATTTCACTCGTTTCTTTCTACATTCCTACAAACACTCATTTTGAACGTTAATTGATCTAAAAAGCCGTCTGAGTGATCTATACAGATGGAAGCACTGTAAGTCAGCGTGAGGTTTTCCGCACACTCACACATAGAGCTAATTTTGATAAATACAATTTATTCTATGTGCGGCGACGGAATTTACATGTCAAAGATCGGTTATATCCGGGTGTCAACAAATGACCAAAACAGCGATTTACAAAAAAATGCTTTGATGAGTATAAATTGTGAACAAATCTTTGAGGATAAATTAAGTGGAAAAACAACTAACAGACCCGGTTTAAAGCGGGCTTTAAGACAACTTAAAAAAGGAGATACGTTAGTTGTTTGGAAGCTAGATAGACTGGGACGTAGTGTAAAACATCTGGTCGATTTGGTCTCTAATTTAAACGAGAGAGGTATTCACTTTCAGAGTCTGACTGATAGTATTGATACCAGTACAGCTATGGGGAGATTTTTCTTTCACGTCATGAGTGCACTGGCAGAAATGGAACGGGAATTGATAGTTGAAAGGACAATCGCTGGATTAATAGCTGCTCGTGCGCAAGGGAGGATTGGAGGCAGACCGGTAGCATTGTCAGTTGCTGAACAACAACAAGCGGCTAGATTGCTGGTAAAAGGTCACACACGTAAACAGCTATCGCTGATTTACGATGTTTCCCTATCTACTATTTATAAATATTTACCAATAGAGAAAACCAGACAAGAACAGCTAAAATAAATCACATATTTTGATAAAAAGCGCGGCGCAGAAATTTTATCAATTTAAATGACGCGCTTTTTCAATTTACGCGGCTCGCTACAGGGGTTTCATTAACTGCCCCCGATATGATCATTAATCGGTTTTAGAACCTCACGCTCAAACCAGCTTAATTTTTCCGGCTCTTCCCTGGCTGCGGTGCTGCCGCCTTTTCCGGTTTGTTTCCTGGCCGAAACAGTGCCGGCTGCACGGGCATCGCGTTTTTCAGACACCGATAAATGTTCCCGCAGGGTAAAAGTGACCTGCCATGCCTGCTTACCGTCCAGCTTGCTGGCATCAATGGTACTGGTGAAGGTGCCAATGCGAAAATTGATGGCCTGTGCGGTCAGGTTGGCGACCCTGTAGCGTTTCAGGTTGCCGCCATCTTTGGCTTCC
>NZ_JONO01000010.1 GCF_000711895.1 Photorhabdus australis DSM 17609 | reverse complement strand
GGATGGGGCGGGTTACAACAAAGCGCATCTGGTGAAGGACTGGGCTTATATCAGCAATATTGAGTTACATTACCTTCCTCCCTACAGTCCCAATTTAAACCCGATAGAGCGATTATGGAAGGTCATGAATGAACAGGTTCGAAATAACCGTTATTTCGCTAATAAACAGGAATTTCGAGACAAAGTGTTCAAATTTTTCACTACAACGCTACCTGATATAGCGGACTCGCTGACATCGAGAATTAATGACCATTTTCAGGTGCTAAAAACTGCATCTTGAAGTTTCTTGGGTATATATTTAACTAAGAATCTATTTTGAATACCAATGGCCCGATGCGAAGCAGTAAATTTTTTCTTTAATACATCAGGCCAAAGGTTACTCTTGTTTTGAACTAAGCTGGATTATTCAAAATTATTTGGTTGCTGAAGCATCGATCAAGATACCGCCAATGGAGCACCAAGTATCCCACGATACTTTGGATGGTGTGTTTTGCTGTATGAGCCAGAGTGTGTTATCAGTACCGCGTGCAAAGACGTTAAACCGACCGGAGGAACTTTTCATTACGACTGGCGCGCTGGTAATCGAGCCACCTAATGAGGCCCAGTCAGACCATAGACCTGAATGGGCTTCCGTCTGCCAGATGTGCCCGACTGAGTTATTGGCGTTACGCACAAAAACCTCGAGACGACCGTCAGTGTTGACCTCTACCGCTGGGTTGCTGGTGAGCACGCCACCTAGCGATTCCCAATTCGACCATTGACCAGCATATGTTTTTTGCCAGACGTGCCAGAGTGCGTTATCGGTGCCACGCGCAAAAATCTCAAGCCGACCATCGGCGTTACTGATTAGCACGGGTTCGCTGGTGATCTCGCCATTTAATGATTCCCAGGCTGACCATGGACCTGCTTGTTCTGTCTGCCAGATGTGCCAGAGAGCGTTATCAGAGCCACGTGCAAAAATCTCAAGTCGCCCTCCGGGATAGATATATACTGCTGGGTTGCTGGTGAGCACGCCACCTAGCGATTGCCAGTTCGACCATGGAGAGGAATGGGGAGCTGTTTGTTTGATGTACCAGAGTGCGTTATCACTGCTGCGTGCAAAGACTTCAAGTCGACCATCGTAGTTAGCACATACTACTACCGGGTCGCTGGTGAGCGAGCCACCTAAAGAGCACCAGCCGGCCCAACCGGAATTGGGAGAGAATTGCCAGTTATGCCAGAGTGCATTATCCGTGCTTCGCACGAATACTTCCAATCGACCGTCTGAGTTGATGTGAACGGCAGGTTTGCTAGTCGCTTGTCCCCGAAGTGAGTACCAGCCGTATAAGGTGGAGCTTGTATCTGATACCGTTTGCCAATTATGCCACACGGCATGGTCAGAGCCTACACCGAAAATTTCGAGCCGATTATCTGCATTTTTTCCCAGAGAGACCACACCGGATAATGCGTTTATCGAGTATTCGGTATTATATAGATTTAATGTTTCAGCCGAGTTTATTTTCATATATACGCCTCATTAAAAAAATAATCTTTCAGATTCACTAAATAGCCATTTAATACGCAAGATAATTAATTTTTTATACTAATTTTTTTTGCTGATTTTTGAACAGCATAAAATAAATATAATTATATATTATAAACGCCGTGTGTTGATATGTTTTTTTACATGTAATTGTTCAAAGGTAATTAATTAAATATAAACTGTTTTTTTATTTAAAAATCACTCTGTATTTCTATTTGCAATATTTTTGTATCTTGAATTATTTAGTGAATTTATTTGCAATAATATTTACTAATGGTTTGCTTATAACAACTTAAATGAACTAATGACTTGATCGCTTTATAATCTTATATTGATGGAATCTGGTATTGATTTGTAAATTTGGTTTTGATTTAAAATCTATTGGGTATATACCGAATGAACTTCAAGATGCTTGAGTTGTCAGACATAAAAACATTTAAATTCAACAGCATAGTCGTTTTTCAAACATGCACTTTGAAGTATCTTGAGTATATACCCTATGGATTTCAAGATGCATCACGGCGGCAAGGGAGCGAATCCCCGGGAGCATAGATAACTATGTGACTGGGGTGAGTGAGTGCAGCCAACAAAGAAGCAACTTGAAAGATGGCGGGTATAAAGGCCCATAGAAACCAGTATCAGACTTATTATGTGAAAATATCAGGAAGGATTATAACAGTTAACAGCTACCATTTAGTCATTCGATATTATATCAGTGATATTTCCATGATTTTCTATTTTAATTTCACTTTTTCGGTTAATTTTGCTTTTATCAATTAATAAAATTGATTGTAATGCTCGTTTTATAAGAATCTCTTTGAATGCTGCGTTATCAATATTCGAATCCCATAAATCGCCATTTGCATCAATGCCGTCACAGGAGAAAATGAAGAGATCAATTTCTAAATTTTTTAATTGAGCAATAAGTGATGAACTAATGTAGCAAGCATATTTACGATGAAGGACTCCCCCTGAGCTGATTAATTGAATGTTTTTTTTCTTTGATAATTCATGACAAATACGAATGCTATTTGTAAAAACAGTGATATTAATATCAGGGAGTTGTTTTGCTAAATACCAACAAGTTGAACTTGCATCAAGTGCAATGATCATTCCTTCGCTTATCCAGGTCACAGCTTGCTGAGCAATAAGCGATTTACTTGAGAAATGGCTTTTAACTCGAATGTGAAAGGGGTCTCCATTATCTAGTGTTTCTCCGTTTAAGCTTTTTGCTCTTCCATGTAAACGCAGAAGATGACCATGCTCCTGAAGCAATCGCAGATCTCGACGTATTGTTTCTCTACTTACGTGTAAAACTTCTGCAAGTTCAGTCGTTGTCAATGATTCATGTTGATGAAGAAGATCCATAATTTTTTGATGTCGCTCATTTCTCATAGGGGAATCTCTTTTATAAAATCCTGGGCTAATGAATCATAAGTTTTTTGGTGTTCACCGGGTGTATGAAGTTCATAGTGATAAGAAAATTGTTCACGGGCTTTTTCAGGCGATTCATAGTAACCTGCACCAAACCAGGCAAAGAAAGACGCGCCGAGTACAGTTGTTTCTGCTTCATTAAGTACTTTTATTGGCATGTTTAGAATATCGGCTTTTATTTGGTTCCAGAGATGATTTCGGCTACCCCCACCTACTAGCACTAATTCTTTAGAATGAAATCCGCTTATTTTCTCTAAAAGAGACAGATTTTGTTTTAACTGATATCCCAAAGCTTCTAATGCGGCACGATAAAAATGACGGCGATCAGTATTTAACGTTGTTCCACGCCACCCCGCTCTGGAGGTTAATAAATGACAATTCATTCTTAAGTTATTCGAACCGGGAGGAACCGATAAAGCTTCATGGATCATTTGGCGATAGGCTTCTGAAGGAGGAATATCTTGCCAGAAAAGTCCTCGAATCCATTCAAGTACCCCGGAAGCCAGCCATTGCAAACCTGGGTTAAAAAATCCTTTTCTCGCGTCCAATTCACAGGTAGAGCCAGCATAATAAGGTAAAATACCGGTATTTACATAAGGGGTGCGTACCATCAGAATTTCCCAGGTACCCGAAGATAATACGGGTTGATGCAAATCAGCGCCTGAACCAAATAAAGCAAATTGTGTGTCATGGCCAGAAGAAATAACTGGAATTCCTGAAGGCAAGTTTAACTTTCGGGCTGCCTTTGATGTCAAATTGCCAATTTGTTCGCCAGCAGAAACGAGTTCAGGAAATAAACGTGCCGAAATAGAAATCGCATCTAAGATTTCTTCACTAAATTGATCATGATGAATATTGAGTAACTGGCTGGTTCCGGCCATGGTTCTGTCAGTAGACATCACGTCTGTTAAGCGATAATTAATTAAAGAGGAGATAAATAACCATGCATGAGCTTGATTTAAAAGGGTAGGGTAATTTTCTTTTAACCAGATTAGTTTATAAAGCGTATTAAAATTAAATTGTCCGACACCGGATATCGTTTGTAATTTTTCAGCAGGGAAGTAATGAGTAATATTTTCAACAATGGGGATTGTTCGTGGACATTTCCAACTAATTATTGGATATAGTAGGTCACCTTTTGCGTTGACCAGTGTTCCGTCAACACCAAAGGTTGTCACCGTTACTGCGCGTATCTTATAACCTGATAATTCAGGGATAATCACACGGCAACAGCTCGCCAGCCGTTCTAAAATGGCATCCAGTGACCATATATGCCAGTGAGGATTGGCCTTATCCGGTTCACTGGTATTTAGGGTTGATTCTTTTGCAATCACATTACCTTGTGGATCAATTGCAATAACCCGCACATTCGTAGCACCACAATCTAAAACTAAAATGACATCTTGAGTCATGCGAGCTCCTATCATGAATAATGGCGGCACAATTCGTACCGCCGCCAGCGATTATTGCTTATAGAGAGGACCATAGTTTTGGCAGGCTCGGTAATCTGAACCTTCAGGATCCATACCGTGTGCACTCCATGAAGAAGGACGATAAATGGTTTTTTCATCCACGTTATGCATACAAACAGGGATTCTTAACATCGCAGCTAATGTAATGAAGTCTGCGCCAACATGACCGATAGAGAGCACTCCGTGATTGGCCCCCCAATTCGCCATAACAGAGTACACGTCCTTAAAGGCGCCTTTACCGGTTAAACGTGGTACAAACCAGGTTGTGGGCCAGGTTTCATTTGTTCGTTTATCCAGAACGTCATGAATATCTTTAGGCAGCTCTGCACTCCAGCCTTCAGCTATTTGCAGAACGGGACCAAGACCTTTAATCATATTGATCCGGCTCATGGTGAAAGGAACGCCTCCTTTTGTTAAGAATTTGGAGGAGAATCCGCCACCTCTGAAATATTCATGGATTGCCGGATACCACCGCGTTGCAGCCAGACAGGCATTCACTTCCTCGTTGGTAATTTCCCAGTGAGGTTTCATCGTAGGATGACCCTGCTCGTCTTTTTGACAACAGGTTCCGTCCAGCGTTGCAGAACCTGAATTAATGAGATGGAGTATCCCATTTTCTGCCAGCCCTGTAAGTTTTTGGCCCGTGACACGTTCAACAGATTCGGGAGACCAGAAGGTGCGAACATCAGCAAAAATCTGAGCGGTGTTTGTTAGCATATGACCAAATAGCATGGCGATGCCATTTAGGCTGTCGTTTTCTGTTGCAATCGGAAATGGCTGACGAATGCCGTTCCAGTCGAATGAACTATTTAAAATGGCTTCTGCCATATCGCCATTAGGGTATTGATCTGTCCAGTGACGTTGCCCCTGGAAACCTGCAACAATCGCGTTGTAGCCGAGAGCTTCTTCGCCATACCCTTTTGCTTTCAGCGTTGGATTTCCTTGCATCATGTCACGAATACAGATAGCCATGAGTAAACTTTCGCGCAGAATGTGACGATGACTTTCTGGTGAACGGCGATATTGTTCAGCATTCAGGTCTTCACCATATTGAAAATATTTATCTACCCAGGATAAGGCGAGTTCCAGCTCCTCTTCATCATATATTTGCTTATCAATACGACGGCGTAATTCAGTCATATCAACAGATTGGACTTTCATACCAAGCCAGGATTCAAAAAAGTTATGATCAACAATTGAGCCAGCGATACCCATTGAGACACCGCCAACAGCGAGGTAAGTTTTTCCTTTCATACTGGCAACGGCCAATCCAGCACGTGCAAATCGTAGCAATTTTTCTTTAACATCGTCAGGAATGCGAGTGTCATTAGTATCTTGAACTTCATGTCCGTATATAGAAAAAGCGGGGATACCTTTTTGCGCGTGAGCGGCTAAGGCTGCGGCAAGATAGACTGCACCAGGACGTTCAGTCCCATTAAAACCCCAGATAGCTTTCGGTCTGGTTGGTACCATATCTATTGTTTCACTGCCATAACACCAACATGGGGTGACAGTCACTGTCAGACCAACATTTAATATGCTGAATTTTTCATCACAAGCGGCAGATTCAGCAAGACCAGCAATGCACGAATCTGCAATAACGCATTCAACAGGGGTGCCGCAAGGATGGCAAATATGTTTAGTCAATAAATTAGCTGTCGCTTTTGCCATATTCATAGTTTGATCTTCGAGTGATTCACGTACCCCCAGACGACGACCATCAATAACTGGGCGAATGCCAATCTTGGGTAAATTCATATGCTTTTTCATGTTATTTCCTCATCTAAATAAAGTTGTTATTTGCCCCTTTAATTAAACGGATTACTGGGCACCGCATTTGTGCGGAATTTTGCGAAAATCAAAATCACAGAAAAACAGAGGGCGGGGACCAGCTCAGCAGTTGGAATGTGGCCTACAGCATCACTGACAAATCCCATAATAGGCGTTACGATGCCACCACCGACAATGGTCATGACAATCAATGAAGAGCCATATTTAGTATCCTGACCTAATCCTTTAATGCCTAATGAGAAGATGGTTGGGTATTGAATAGACATAAATATGCTGCAAATGGTCAATGCCATTAAGCCGATGTGCCCCCCG
Source organism: Photorhabdus australis DSM 17609 (assembly GCF_000711895.1). Lineage (GTDB taxonomy): Bacteria > Pseudomonadota > Gammaproteobacteria > Enterobacterales > Enterobacteriaceae > Photorhabdus > Photorhabdus australis. The sequence goes on along the minus strand of NZ_JONO01000010.1, from coordinate 106,412 downwards.
GCGAACGCGGAAATAATGCAAAGGATCATGGATATTGAGGCATAACAAGCCAAAACTTTTTCTGGAGCGAACCGTTTAACTAACCAAGTACCACTTGATCGACCAATAAAGAAAAGTACCATTGTTGCTGTCAGGTAATTAGCGGCATACCCCGGAGTCATACCCGGAATTTCATCAATGGCATAACGTATAAGGTAACTCCAGCAAGCTGTTTGTGCACCGACATAGCAAAATTGGGCTAATACGGCCCAACGCCAGTGCTGGATTTTGATAATACGTCGCAAAGACTTAAAGAATGAGCTGTTATTATCATGTGCATCACTTTGTATTACAGGAAATTTGGTCAATAAGACTAAAAAGGCAATGACCAAAACGACGGCAACGATAATCATGTAAGGGGATTGTACCGTCAAAACGAGGCTATGGTTATAGGCATCAAGTTGCTTAACGGTCATTTTATCAAGTGTTTCTTGGGGCAAATGGGGAACGTTAGATAAAATCAAGTTTTGCCCAAAAATAACGGCGATAATTGCCCCAAATGAATTAAATGTTTGTGCCAGATTAATTCGAAAATGCCCCGTTTCTTCTGGGCCTAAGACAGTGACGAAAGGATTAGCCGCTGTTTCTAAGCAGCCTAATCCGGCGGCGATAATAAAAAGCCCGAACAGGAATAGTGTATAATTCATCGCTTTTGCTGCGGGCCAAAAAAGTGCAGCACCCACAATATAGAACAATAATCCAGTCATTATTCCCGCTTTATAACTTAACTTATTCATTAATATACCAGCAGGAATGGGAATAATAAAATAACCAAAATAAAATGCCGATTGAATTAACCCAGCCTGGAAGTTTGTTAAGGTAAATGCCTTTTGAAATTGAGGTAGTAATATATCATTTAAATTATTTGCCACAGCCCATAAAAAAAAGAGAGAACATAAAATAGCAAAAGGAATTAAGTAACCTCTGTTTTTTTTCTTATCTCGAGCTATATTTGGTTGTATCGATATGTTATCCATATTACCCTCTATATTACCGCTGATATTGTAATTCTTCCAGAAGCAGTAGTATTTTTAGTCATTTATGAGATGAAAAAAGGATCTAAATCACATTTATTTATTCATTCGGCTAAACTGTGAACTTAATCACTGAAATAAACCTATTACCGACGTTCGTTTATATTTTCTTTTTATTTAATTTGGTCGTAAACATGACCGTATGATTTTTTTTATAAGAAAACGGTCAATCAAACCAATATATCTTATGGATTTCAAGATGCTTCGCGACGGCAAGAGAGTGAATCCCCGGGAGAATAGCGAACAATGTGACCGGGGTGAGTGAGTGCAGCCAACAAAGAGGCAACTTGAAAGATAACGGGTATAAATGACTGTTTGAGTTAGAAATGAAAAATACGGAATAAAAAAATAAATAGGGATATTTAGAAAAAAGAAAAAGTTCTGAAAATATTTGAAATTAATCACAAAAACTAACTAAAACGTTTATTTTAAAACAACAAAGTACTACAAAAATAAAAGGTAGATTTAATCATTTTTAAATAGGATAAATAATAATGAAAAGAAATGCATTATCTCGAGAAATTATTGATACATGTTTGGAAATGACCCAACTTGGGTTGAATCAAGGTACAGCAGGTAATGTCAGTGTCCGTTATAAAGATGGAATGTTAATTACCCCGACAGGGATACCTTATAGACAATTGACTGAAACACATATTGTCTATGTGGATGAAAATGGTCAACACGAGGATCATAAAGTTCCCTCTAGTGAATGGCGTTTTCATCAAGCGGTTTATCATGCCAGGCCCGATGCAAATGCAGTTATCCATAATCATGCAATTCACTGCGTCGCAGTTTCTATTTTAAATAAATCGATCCCGGCTATTCATTATATGATTGCAGCGGCGGGAGGAGATTCTATTCCCTGTGTACCTTATGCAACATTTGGCACTAAACAACTCTCCGACTATGTATTTGATGGGTTTAAAAATAGAAAAGCCATTTTATTACAGCATCATGGGATGATCGCTTGTGAGGTTAATCTGCAAAAAGCACTATGGCTTGCGCATGAAGTTGAAGTGCTCGCTCGCCTGTATTTACAAACTTTGGCGATTCAAAATCCGGTTCCTGTTCTGAGCCAAGAGGAAATAGCAATTGTGCTTGAGAAATTTAAGACATACGGCTTAAAAATTGAAGAATGAGATCATGCTGACAGAAAGTGGCATATCAACTCAATGATATGCCTTGTACTTAACTAATCGACTTAAAAGTAAGTTGTAATACCCGCGCGAAATGTTCTTCCCGGTGATGGAATATAGCCCAGGCTGAGAGGCTGGATATAATATTTATCAAAGATGTTATCCACACCAAACTCAAACTCTACATGCTTATTCACACGGGCAGTCAGAGAAATATCAGCCACGGTTGCTGGTCGCCAAATAATAGGTGCTAGCAGGGTAGCAGAACCACGGCCTGGTTTTCCTGCTGGCACTGATCTTTGACTATAATGGGAGACTCTTGCATTGAGAGAGATTTGGTCGTTTAAAAATCTTTGTGTCAAATCGAGTGATACGGCGTATTTAGGGGGAATATGGTTGGTGGCATAATCCGAAGGGAGGCTACGTGCAACACAGCCTTCATTTTCTGTACAGAATTTGACATTCGTGTAGTAATTCATAGATAAACGTGCGTCAAAGTGATCGCTGTGATAAACACTTGCTAATTCTAATCCTGCAAATTTCGCTGCTTTAATATTACTGATGTACATACTCCAGTAATCATCCATCCATGATCGGTTGATATAGTCCTTCACCCGGTTATCAAAGTAGGACATTTTAATATCGAAACTGTCATTTTGAGCAATGACATTCGGGAAGCGTGATGTCAGTCCGACTTCTATATTTTTTGAGATTTCAGGTTTTATATGGTCATCAACACTCATCAGGTAGCCACGAATACCTTCAACCATCGATGGAAAACGTGGTGCATAGGCATATTTGGCATGCAGTGCTGTTGCATGATTAAGCTCAAATTTAGCGCCGACCCAATAACCGTGGGCGTGATCTCGCTTATTGTTTACTTTTCCTGAAGTCAGTTGTGGTAACCAAGAGTTACCAGAATGAGCCGGGCTGTAATCTTCGACTCGATAGGATTTGTAATCCCATCCACCCATTAAAGTTAATCGTGCAATAGGAGAATAGTTTCCATTTAGGAAAAGATGATCTTCCCTACGCTGCCCTTCACGGTTAACTGCGTATTGCCACTTTCCTTCGCTTGGGCCAGTACGTTCACGAATAAAACTGGCGCCGTAATTCAACTCAATATCTTGATTTGAAAGTTCAAATAATGAGGTGTTATTCAGATTCATCCCTATTGTACGCATGAATTTTTTATCACCGAGAGTATTATTTGAGGTTCGGGGGCGGTCGTTAACCCGTGTTTGCCACACGCTTATGTCTAAGTTAATCCAGGGATTTGATGCCGGTTCCCATTTGTAATTAAGGCTGTGTCTGTTCATGTTGAGTCGTGTTAGTGGCCCTTGATCTAAAATCATGAAGGTTTGGCTTGGGCTTGCCATATCTGCAACATAAGATTCCCCATAAAGATTTTGGTAATGACTCACGATAGCGGAGATTTCGTGGCCATCACCAAAACGGATTTTTCCTTTACCCAATAGCGATTGGCTATCTTCAGAAGTATTAGGCACGGCATCTCCCATTGCATACAGTGAATAACCTGCCATCTGTTCACTGAATTGTGGAATGTGGCAATCTTGTGGATCGCTTTCACATAGATAACCGGGCATCCCACGTTCTTTGGCACCCGGTCCGTGTTTGCCAGAATGGTAATTACCACGTTTGCGCTGAGCGGCACCAAATAGCAATTCGTAGGACGGTTCGGCCACGGCGAAAACGATACTCCCGGTTCTATTCCTGGCATCAAAAAAAGAAGTTTTTGCTGGGGAAGGCCAGTCATTGCGCTGATAATCGTCAGGATTGGAATGGTTGTTCAGCAGACTGCCTTTCAGACGAAGCCCGACTTTTTGTCCCTCAAGCAGAATATCACTGGCTTCGATGGTTTTTATCTCCACGACACCCCCAATGGCTCCCATACCGCCTTTTCCGGTCGGGCCTTTGCTGATATCTACCCGGCCAATAAAATCGGGATCAATAAAGGAACGGTTGGAGACACCTTGATAACCGCGGTATAGAGCGGTCTGGTTAGATGCGCCGTCAACGGTCGTCAAGACTCGCCCTTGTCCTTGCAAGCCACGAACATTGACATCCAGACTGCCTGAACTGCGTGCTTCGCCGGATAAAACGCCGGGGGTTATTTTGAAAATATCGACAGGATGGATCACACCAAATTTTTCGATATCTTTGCCTTTGATGGTGGTACTGTCGAAACGCAATGGCTCATTTCCCGTGTACCCGCGATTGCCTGCTACCGTAAGAGGGTCTAGTTCTATGACACCATGGTTGGTCATATTCTTTGCCATTTTTACCAGCGTATAACTGCCATCGTCACGCTGGGACAGGCGTAAATGACAACCTGTGAGTAGTTGTACTAAACCTTGACGAGCGGTAAAACTGCCGTTTAACGAAGGTGCGGTTAACCCGTTGGTTAAATTTGGATCGAAGGAGAGCGCTGTACCGGTTTGAGCAGCAAAACGAGATAAAGAATTGCCTAATGAACCCGCCGGAATGTTGACAGAATAAAGGGGATCTGTTGGTGTGGTTGCGTACAGGGATGGTGCTGATAGTAGCATCAATGGAAGCAACAAGATGGTTAAAGGCTTTTTCTGCCAACATGGTTGTGAACCCGGACAGTTAATATGATATGGCATAGATAATTTCTCCACAGCTTTTTAAGCTCCTTTTATCTCTATGCCGTATGAGATTGAAAAAAGTGTCAGCAAAAATAATTATTTTTATCGACTGGGTGAAGAGAGGGTAACCCAATAACGAGTCAGGCTGTGCATTGAGAGAGGATAGGTTTGCAAGAGCATCTGTATTGCCAAATCTGTATCCTGTGTGGGAAAAGCACCGGAGACACGCAGATTAGCTACTGCATCATCACAGCGGATCACACCGGAACGATAGCGATTCAATTCGGTCACTACTGTTGCCAGCGGCAGGTTATCTGCCATTATCATGCCCTGTAACCAGCTTAGAGATGTGGATGAACGTGGATATGGTGAGGCAACTGCAAATTGAGTGAAATGTGTTGCTTTTCCGGCATACAGTATTTGTGATAATCCATTATCTGGCATGATGCGGACTGTCCCTTCCACGATTTCCACCTCAGTATGGGAGGCTTGTTGACGGACGCTGAATTTCGTACCGAGTGCCACAATAGAACCTTGTTTGGTTTGTACTTTAAATGGGCGTACTGGCTGGTGGCTATCTTTATGAGTTTCAATATAAATTTCTCCCAGCTTTAAACGAACAAGCCGCTGAGTATTGTCATAATCAACATCTGTTGCGCTTTGTGTATTTAACGTCAGTTGACCGCCATCGGGTAATGGCCAGTGCTGTATTTGTCCTGTCCGAGTGTGATAATCGCCAGTGAAGAGCTTAAATTGATCAGGTTGCCAGAAGAGTGATACCCCAGCCGGTATTAACAACATCAGAGTAAGCTTGCTGATAGTTTCTCGGCGGGAAAGAGTTTGCTTACTGTTTAACAGCGGTGAGGCGATATGAGGTGGTAGATGATGTAACCGGGTTAACAGACATTGTGCCCGCTCCCAGGCTTGAGCATGTTCTGGACTTTGTGCGCACCAGGCAGCGCAAGCATTCCGGTCAGCTTCGCTGACATGACTATCATTCAGAATGGTCAACCATTCTGCGGCTTCTGCCAAAATTGTTTTAGTGGATGTGCTTGATGAATGAGATGTATCCGTGGAGGTCATATCAATCCCTTATGCCATTGCTATCAGACACTGATAAAAACCTTGTTTCATATAGCGCTTTACCGTAGATAGCGAAATATTCATGTGATTTGCAATATCTTCATATTTCATTCCCTCTATTTGGGAAAGCAAAAAGACCGTTTGAACGGGTATGGAGAGCTGGCTAAGCATGATGTCAATTTCCTGAAGTGTTTCGAGGATAATCAATTTTTGCTCCGGTGCAGGAATAAGCTGCTCAGGCAGGCTGACGAGTAAATCCAGATACGACTGTTCAAGTGAGCGGCGGCGATACCAATTAATCATCAGTCCCCTAGCGATAGTGATGATATAGGCACGGGGTTCGTTTAGTTGCTGTGGTAAAGGTGAACGAAGTAATTTAACAAAAGTATCTTGAGCCAGGTCAGCAGCGGTTTCATCGCAGTTAAGACGATGCTTAAGCCAGCGAAATAGCCAATCATGATTGTGGATGTACATCCACTGGATCTGTTGAGTGTCCAAAACATTAACGGTCATTTTTATGCCACTTCATTAATGTAAATGTAAATCATTATCATTTTTATATGTTACAGGTAATTACTCTCCGTTACCAATGAATAATGGGTGGGGATACGTTGATTAAATGGGTTTTTATTTATCATTTAAAGCTATTGTATATTCGATATCACATTATTTGGCTCAACAAATAGATCAAATAATGATAAAAAATTTTTTTATTTCATTAAAAGTTTCTTTGTTTTTCTTTACTGTGAGTTTAGATAAATATCCTTAAATATATTCAATGAATATGTACCAGCCTACGAGAGTATTAACAATATGGGTATAAAAAAAAGGAATCTATCTATTTGAAATGGTGAGATAATTTTAAATCGCGCCATACTGATGGCACAAAAGTGGCGCGATTATCTGAATTGCGCCACTTTTGTGCCATAATAGCGCGCCATATTCTCACAGGAATTTCTTTTCTATGAACTCAATGACCAATATTTACGAGACGTTGCGTGTTGCATCACAACCTATGTCTGTTTCTGATCTATTAGCAGAGCATCCCTCTGTTCCCAGACGAACTGTCCAACGTTGGCTGGGACAGCTTGTTGAAGATGGAAAAATACACGCTTTGGGCGAAGGACGAAATCGTCGCTATGTTGTTTCTGGAAAAGAAACATCAAAGCAGGTAATCGAAAGATCCGGCAATTTCCCAAGTTATATCCCATTGTCTGAAGATAGTAAGGATGTTCTCGGTTATGTAGATCAACCTATGGAGGCTAGGGTACCCGTTGGTTATCAACGAGAGTTTCTGGAATCGTATGAACCCAATGTGACTCATTACTTGTCAGTTCCAATTCGTAATCATCTTTGGAGAATAGGAGGGACAAAACAAACTTCACAACCAGCGGGAACTTATGGTAGAGCTATTTTAGATCGTTTACTCATTGATTTATCATGGGCTTCAAGTCGTTTGGAAGGGAATACCTATAGTCGATTGGATACGATCGAATTAATTGAGTATGGCAAAATTGCGGTAGGAAAAGACGCGATTGAAACTCAAATGATCCTAAATCATAAATCCGCTATTGAATTACTCGTTGATGGGATAGTGGAAGCTGATTTTAACCGATATACCATTCTCAATTTGCATAGTGCATTATCTGAAAATTTATTGCTTAATCCTATAGATGAAGGACGTATCCGTCAGCATCAGGTTGAAATAGGAAAAAGTGTTTTCAGGCCGTTATCGGGAGAGGTCTATATTAGTGAAGTTTTAGATTCTTTGCTTGCGAAAGCACAAGTTATCTCAGATCCGTTTGAGCAATCGTTTTTTATCATGGTCCACTTGCCGTATTTACAACCTTTTGCAGATATAAATAAACGAACTTCCCGCCTGGCGGCTAACTTGCCGTTGCTGCGTTCAAATCTATGTCCGTTGACTTTTCTGGATGTACCGGAAGAAGCATATAGCCGCGCAATGCTTGGTGTTTATGAAATGACCAGAGTTGAATTGTTACGAGATCTCTATTTATGGGCTTACGAGCGTTCTACTCAAGAATATCTGGCTCTTAGGCAGGAAATTACTGAACCAGACCCGTTAAGGTTACAATATAGAAATACGATTAAGCAGGTTGTTTATCAGGTTGTTGTCACACCGGAAATGGATTCGCTTGAAGTTATAGATAATTTAATTTCCAATGAATTAAGTCCATCTGAACGTGATACGTTAAAGGCATTGGTTATTGAGGAATTACGGCGATTGCATGAAGGTGTTTTGGCGAGGTATGGGCTTCGACCGGCTCAATTTAAACAATGGAAGGAAAAACACCGATAGTCTTTGTATTCACTCGATTAAATGGTTGTGTGGTTGCCAAGCGTGTTGATGTTAATCATACAGCTGATTCAGGTAAATTAATTAATTAACTTTTTCGCTGTGGTTTGGTACCAGGATCTAAATTTATACGATTAATGATTAGAAATGTGATTCATAAGTCTATTTGTATATTGACAGAGCTAAACACCCATCAGTAATTTTATCTCATATCGACCTGACGTCCTATGGGCAGGGTAATCTATCTAAATGAATTCTTGGTGAAATGGTATGGACCTTTCATATGATTTTCTTTATTTATCAAATATATATTTATCGGTGGATTATCCTGTCAAGCTGCTTCATTGCAATACGATATCATGCTATTTCTGGTTAATGTTTGAATAAGGCAGTCTGAAATGTAATCTGTTTGGATGGGAGTGTTATACAGAATTATCCTAAAAAAACAGAAAGTAGTGTTTTTTTGATTTAAATTTTCGCATTATGTTCTAAAAGTATGTGGAAAAAGCGTTTAAATAAAGGGTTTTAGATGGAAATGCCAATTTATTTTCAATACTGGGGTAAGTCGAAGAGAGAGCCAGAGGCTAATAATGCAGATTATCATCTACTTCCTTATCATTGTTTAGATGTGGCTGCTGTAGGAATACAGCTACTTTCTTTAGAAAGATCATTGACCAAAGATCTTGCTAGTTTTCTGGCATTATCTACGAAGCAATTACAAAGCATAGCCTCTTTTGTATTTGCTTTGCACGATATTGGTAAATTTGCGTCCGCTTTTCAAAGATTGTTTTCCCATCAAGCAGTAGGTCTGTTTCAACCCTATTGCTTGAAGAAATATAATGGCCGTTATTTTAGCCATGCTCGTCTGGGATTATATTTTTGGGAAAATATCAAAACGAAGTTACTTAATAGACTCGTTAATATTGAAGGCATTGAGCAAGCGGAACAACAAGAAATGCTTGATACCTTAATGGTGTTCATGGATTGTGTGTTAGGCCATCATGGTCAGCCAATTGATAAAACAGACTATAAAACGATTAAACGTTTTACTGAACCTCATAATTTCAATGCTGCCACACTCTTTGCTCATCATTTAATTGAATTATTACAACCTGAGTTTCCCATTGAAAAACTACGATCCAAAGAATGGAGACGACGATTAGAGCAAGTGAGTTGGCAGTTTGCCGGTATTACAGTATTGGCAGATTGGATTGGTTCTGATAATCACTATTTTAAATATCAGTCTGAACCTATGCCATTAACGGATTATTGGCAATATGCTCAAACAGTGGCAAAAAAAGCGGTCATGGCGACAGAATTAGGTAAAACGCCAATAGTAAAACCATTTATTTCTATTCAGGAATATTACGGATTTGCCGCAACTCCCTTGCAACAATGGGCTGAATCAATACCAATAGATAATTCACCTCAATTATTCATTCTGGAAGATGTATCTGGGGCAGGAAAGACAGAAGCGGCATTAGCGCTCACACATCGCTTGATGCAAGCAAAAGCCGCCGATGGTTTTTATTTCGGTCTGCCTAGTATGGCGACATCCGATGCGATGTTTAGCCGGGTGGCTGAGCATTATCAACAAATGCTATCGACAGAAGATGGGAGCCGGCCAAATATTGTTTTGGCTCATGATGTACGGAAGATGATGAATAAACAATTTCGTGCAGCTGCTTTGGTCTCAAGATATATGGATAGCAGCGAGAGTAAGAAAGATATCACGGCTTCAGTGTTGTGTAGTCAGTGGTTAGAAGACTCACGTAAAAAAGCACTGTTAGCGCCTGTTGGTATCGGGACCATTGATCAAGCATTATTGGCTGTATTGCCAAGGCGTCATCAATCATTGAGATTGCTCGGGCTTAATCACAAGGTATTAATCGTTGATGAAGTCCATGCTGCTGATGAATTTATGTTTAATTTATTGGAAAATTTATTAGCGCTGCACCTTTATCAAGGTGGTTCGGCTATTTTATTAACTGCAACACTGACCCTTAAACAGCGTCAACGTTTAGCGGATATTTGGTTGAATACCGGTGGGTTAAATTCTCAATTACTGCGAAAAATTAATTTCCCGTTAGCAACAAAAATAAATTTAAACCCTGTAGCACCGATTATTGAACAACCGTTATCGAGTCGAAAAGACGTTAATCGGGAAGTTAAGGTCGAGTTTTTAAATAGCTTTAGCAGTTGTGTTGAAAAAGTATTGGCCGCAATTGTACAAGGGCAATGTGCAGTTTGGATTCGAAATACAGTAGAAGATGCGATTGAAGCTTATCAGGCGTTGCGAAACTTGCTCACTGAACCTGAGCGTTGCTTATTATTTCATAGCCGATTTGTACTGCAACATCGAAAAGAAATTGAAAGTTGTGTGCTGACGATCTTTGGTAAAAATAGTTATGGTGAGATGCGTCGAGGCAAGGCGTTAATTACTACGCGAGTGTTTCAGGAAAGTTTAGATACTGATGCTGATGTCATGATTTCAGATATTTGTCCTATCGATGATCTGATTCAACGAGCTGGACGTTTGCATCGCCATACGCGTGATAGTGATGGCATTTATCAACATGGCATTAAAGACTCACGTTCTGCCCCAGTACTTTTTGTCCATGCACCTGACTGGAAGGAGAATCCTGAATCAGATTGGTTAAGCCATAATTTCCGTAACACACAATATGTTTATCGATCTCCTGCACGTTTGTGGTTAGGCATGCGGGTGTTGAGAAAAATAGGTGCAATACGTATGCCTGCGGATGCCCGCCAATTAATTGAAGCGGTTTATGGTTACGGTGATGAACAAATACCTGAAGCGCTAAGACATCGAGAAGATGAATTAATTGGTGCAGAGCGAAGTCAGGCAGCTAAAGCCAAATCTTATTGGTTGCAATGGCAGTTATATGGTTACTGTGATCGAAGTGCTGATAATTGGTATGAAGATAATTCTGGTATTAATACGCGCTACTGCGATATTGAAACTGTTGAGGTGTTATTACTTAGACTGACCGATTCAGGACAACTCGTACCATGGGTAAATGCTGCTGAATTTTCAGTGCCATTAAGTACGGTTAAATTATCTAAAAATAAATATGCGGATAAATTAGCCCGAATCCCGACTAAATTAATTCCAGCGCTCAATAGATTGCAACAGCGATACCGTCAAATTAAATACTTGCAGCCTTGGTTGCCAGAAAAAGATCCAAAATTTACTTATTCTTCAACAATAGGCTTTTGTGAAAAATAAAAGCAGGAGGTGTTATGAACTTGGTTCAGGACCCATGGTTACCTTTCCGCCTACGTGACGGTAGTGAAAAAATACTGCCTATAAATGCGATATGTGATCATGATGTTATGGACTTTGCATTACCGCGAGCTGATTTTCAAGGAGCAGCTTACCAATTTGCTATTGGTTTATTGCAAACTGTTTTTGCGCCGAAAGATAAGTATCAATGGCATTCTCTGTATCAAGCATCACCTGATAAGAAAACATTACAACAAGCTTTTAATAAAGTTGTACATGCTTTTAATGTTACCGGTACAGGGCCTCTTTTTATGCAGGATTTTGATCCGCTACAAAAAATAAAATCAACTACTGTTGCTGGGCTATTAATTGAAGCCCCGGGAGCTAATGGTTTAAGACTTAATACGGATCATTTTATTAAACGAGGTGTTGGGGATGTGATGTCTCTTGAAATGGCAACGTTGGCACTTTTTACCTTACAAATTAATGCGCCGTCAGGGGGAGCGGGGCATCGTGTTGGATTACGGGGTGGGGGACCATTAACCACATTATTGCTGCCACAACATGATGTAACGTTATGGCGGAAACTATGGTTAAACGTCATTAATCGCAAAGAATGGCATTATTCGGAGCCTGATTTGACCAGTGCCCAGGTTTTTCCCTGGTTGGCACCGACAAAAGTGAGTATTGATCAAGGGACAGAAATTTATTCTGAGGATGTTCATCCCTTACATATGTATTGGGCGATGCCAAGACGTATACGTCTTGTCGTAGTGAATAATAAGCAAGTTTGCAAAGTTTCGGGTAAGTGTTCTGCGTTCACTGTTTCTGAATATCGTACACGAAACTATGGTGGCAATTACTCCGGTAATTGGGTTCATCCGTTAACGCCTTATAAATGGGATACTAAAAGACCCGCTGAACAGTTATCTCTTAAAGGCCAACCGGGCGGGGTGACATATAAAATCTGGGATATTTTGGTTTCTAGCCATCATAATAAGGGACAACGTTGTGCACCTGTAGTAAGCCATTTTTATACTTTATGTTGTGATTTCCCGGAACTACAAAGTGCAATGCCTCGTTTGTGGGTGTTTGGCTACGATATGGATAATATGAAAGCACGTTGCTGGTATTCTGTCTCTATGCCATTATTTTTTGTCTTACCTGAACAACAAGAAAAAGTTTGGAATCAAGTCAAAGAATTACAAAAGCTGGCAACTAATGTGATTTGGCTATGCCGAAACCAGATAAAAGCGGCTTGGTTTGAAAAGCCTATTGATGTAAAAGGCGATATTTCTTTTATTGACCTTATTTTCTGGCAACGCAGTGAGTCTTTATTCTTTTCAGTTATTCACCAGCTTATCGATAATGCCAAACAGAATGCGCCTATTTTGACACCTGAGCAAGCTAAACATTGGCTCAATACATTGTGCCATCTTTGTAGAGATTTGTTTGATGAACATATTACATTATCTGATCTTAGCAATGAGCGTTCAGTGGCAAGACGCATCAAAGCACGTCAGCATTTAATAATGGGGTTGTATGGACAGAATGCTTTAAGAGAGATCAAAATATTTATTGCTAATAACCATATTCAATTGTGTAAACAGGAAGAGTAATGGACAGTAAAATTGAAATCATATTATTGCGCTGGTGGCAAAGTATGTTTTTGTCACCAGAACAATTAAGAGAGAAAGGTATTACTCCGGCGCCTTCTATTTATAAAGCTCAACTAAAACGCTGTGAAAATATCGAGATGGCTATGTTAACCGACGGTTTTCGCGACTTATGGATCCGCTTACCTGATGAAATTAGTTTATCTAATAATCCGGTGAAAATAGAATATTGGGCGATGATAGCGGTGGCATTAGTTTATGTTAGAAGTAACAGTGACATAAAACTGGCGGTAGCAGCGGGTAGGAAAGGTGGTGGAAATAAATCGGTTGTCAGTGAATTGAGATTTTCACAATTACAAAGTGCTAAAACGCCTAATGAATTATTACGCCGATTACGTCGAATTCTACAGCAAGTAAAAGGAAATATTTCTGTTCTGGCCTTGGCTCAGGATATTGAAGAATGGTTTGCTGAATATGGAAAATTACAGCCATACAGGGCAGATAAGCGTATCAATGTGAGGTGGGTTATAGATTATTACCGTGCAGCAAGCGGCAAATCGATTGATTTATCAGATTTTCGTTAATTAATTCTGGGATAATTATTATGAGTCAGTTTATTCAATTACACCTGTTAACTTCTTATGCGCCATCTAACCTTAATCGTGATGATTTAGGTCGCCCTAAAACAGCCAAAATGGGGGGATTTGAACGTTTACGTGTGAGTTCTCAAAGTTTGAAACGTCACTGGCGTACTTCGGAATTATTTGAGCGAACGTTATCAGAGAATATTGGTATTCGTACAAAGCGTTTTGGTATTCAGGTATTTGAAGCCTTACTCAGTGCTGGCGTGAAAGAAAAATCGGCTAAGGCATTAGCTTCAACTATTGCGGGTGTTTTTGGAAAAACGAAAAAAGATGCATTAGAAATTGAACAATTGGCACATATTAGCCCGGCAGAACAACGGTCTGTTATGTCGCTGGTTGCTACATTGGCACGAGAGCGCCGAGCGCCGACATCCGAAGAGCTTAATTTATTAAAAGCTGAGCAAACTGCGGTAGATATTGCCTTGTTTGGTCGAATGTTGGCTTCCAGTCCTGCATTTAACGTCGAAGCCGCTTGTCAGGTTGCTCATGCTATTAGTGTACATAGTGTTGTCGTTGAAGATGATTATTTTACAGCGGTGGATGATTTAAATGATGGTAAGTCAGATACTGGTTCAGCCCATATTGGCGAATCGGGTTTTGCGGCTGCACTATTCTATAGCTACATCTGTATTAATAAAACGCAACTGATAGAGAATTTAGACGGTGATGAAGTGCTTGCTAATAGAGCGATTAAAGCATTGATAGAAGCCGCGGTAAGAGTATCGCCAACGGGTAAACAAAATAGTTTCGCTTCTCGTGCTTATGCCAGTTTTGCTCTTGCTGAAAAAGGAGAACAACAACCGCGTTCTTTATCCGTCGCATTTTTAAAACCAATAAATGACAGTGATCAAGGCCCCGCGGCAATTAATGCATTGGAAAAGCAGATGCAAAATATTGATAAGGTTTATGGTGATTGCGCTGATAAGCGATATAAATTTAACGCATTTACAGGGGAAGGGCGTTTAACTGAACTGCTTAAATTTGTGGTGCAGTAATGGGGGGCAGAATGAAGGCATATTTAGTCTTTCGATTATATGGCCCGATGGCAAGCTGGGGACAGCCTGCGGTTGGAGGGGAGAGACCCACGGGATTGTATCCTAGCCGCTCTGCGATTTTGGGATTATTGGGGGCGGCATTAGGTATTCGACGAGATAATGAGTCTGAATTAGCAAAATTACAAAAAAGTGTCTTGATAGCAATTAAACAAACTATTCCCGGTTTTTTTATGCGTGATTACCATACGACACAAGTCCCGACTCACGATAATCATGTCACTCATTGTAGTCGTAAAAGTGAATTAAGTGCGGATAAACTGAATACCATATTATCGAATCGTGATTATTGTTGTGATGGTATTTGGATAGTTGCTATTTCATTAACTAAACATGCTTCTTTTACTCTTGAACAATTGCAGGATGCTTTATTTAAGCCGGTATTTGTTTTGTATCTTGGCCGTAAATCTTGCCCACCAGCTTTACCTCTTTGTCCTAAATTGATTGAATCATCGACATTAAAAGCTGCATTAGATACACCTTTTCCACCGCTGACTCACTCTGATAAAGAAGATAAATCATGGCTGGGAGCGAATGGTTTTGTTACTTACTTTTGGGAAGGGGATAAAGATGAAATGATCGCTAGAAATATCTTGATAAACCATCCTTGGGATGAGCCGATTAATCGAGGGCGTTGGCAATTCAGGCAACGTATTATGTATCAACTTTCTGTTGAGGAGGGTGTTGATGTATCTATCTAAGATTATGCTCCGACAATCAAGTGAGACTGCAAATATATTGGCAAAACTTGGTGAAAATGGCGTTTATACTTCTCATCAATTATTATGGAAGTTATTTTCAGAGGATGAAAAACGTCATTTTTTATTTCGGGAAGAAATAGGAGTAATAGGATTACCTATATTTTATGTGTTGTCCAAAACTTCACCACAAATTGAGTCCCCCTTATTTGATGTTCAAACGAAAGCATTTTATCCGCTCTTAAAAGAGGGACAACGTTTAGCGTTCAAATTACGTGTCAATCCGACAGTCTGTACGATCGATCCTTTTGGAAAACGTCGGCGTCATGACGTCTTGATGCATGCTAAGTTTCAGGCGAGGCAGAGGGGGGAAACTGAACAGAGAAAAATAAAGGTCATCATGGAGAATGCTGCCCGTAATTGGCTCCTGAATAATCGTCGTATGCAGAAATGGGGTATTCAGTTTGATGATTTACTGGATATTGAAGGTTATACCCAGCATCGAAGCGTAAAAAAGAGAGGGCAGAAAATACAATTTTCCAGTGTCGATTTTCAAGGTCTTCTGACCATTACTAATAGTGATTTGTATTTGGCTCAGTATGCAAAGGGGTTTGGTCGCGCTAAGGCTATGGGATGCGGACTAATGTTAATCAGGACAGTATAATGGCATGCTGATTGAAAGTCGTAATTCGATAATCTCCGTTGGAAGAAACGTATTAATGTTGCGATTTCCTTGATTGATTAGGAATTAGTCGCTATTCTAAAAAACATAGGTAAAATGATTACCATGTTCCTCGCGTTAGCGGGGATAACATAAGCGCTGTATACATCTGGACCAGAAAGAATGTATTCCCTGTGCTCCATGGGATAAACCGCTATACTTAACGAGTAAGAGATAACGTGAAGTAATGTTCCTTGTGCTTACAGGGATGAACCAAACTCAATAAATCTTATTAATGAGAGAATGGTATGTTCCCTATATTGGCGGGGGTAAACCAGAGTATTTAAAATGAAGCGGTTATTTTTCTGAAATGTTCCTTGTTGTTGCGGGGATAAACCGCGTCAAGAGTGATGCTTTATTCAGATCACTAAATGTTCCTTGTTTCTACGGGGATGAACCGAGTAGTGCTCTAAATAGTGTGATGTTAAGGAAATGTTCCCTGTACTTTCGGGGATAAACCGTACGAAAATGACATCTATAATTTGTTTTCCCCAAGGTTCCTTGTCTTTACGGGGGTGAACCGAACTGATACTGATGTATTCTTGTTTTGGAAAAATGTTCCCTGTGTTTACGGGGATAAACCGAACAGTTAGCGTTTGATTCAACAGGGATATACTCGTTCCTCGTACTGACGGGGATAAACCGCTAAAAACAGAGCTATTCTTGTCTATAGCAATGTGTTCCCTGTGGCCCGTAGGACTTTGTTATCTGGGAGGAGACTCCGACATGGTGCTAAAGTTCTTTGGGTTCACTGGGATCAACCGGATTCGGGCTTTATGATGATGGCAGGGTAAAAAAGTTCCCCGTGTTTACGGGGATAAACCGATAATAGAAAAGAGTTGAGTAAAGCGGGTGAAATGTTCCCTGTGCCTATGGGGATACCGTGGTTATCCGTTTTCATTCAGCATTTGTAAGTAATCTGCACTGGTAAGATTGCTAATGTTACCTTTGTCTTTCCTATGCTCTTTTAGCCAATGGATAATCTTTTCTTGTAATATTCCTTCTGGCTCATCCAGTTTCATAGCCAGTTCACCGTGGTCTTCCCAGAGGTCATTCCAGATAGCGAATGCCATCCCTCTCAGGGCGTAATCGGAATGATGCCAGGCATGCGATAAATGACTACCCAAGACAAAGGGCCGTTCACTTCCATCTTGACCGCAATTTTCAGGGCGGAAATACAACTGTGGTTCAGGCAGATCGATCATTAACTCGCTCACTGGTGTCAGAAATGCTGACCAATCGCTCGTGATCATTGCCGGTAATAATTGGCTGAGAACACGCGGGTCCATACTGCGTAGAATCACTTGTTTCTCTTGCAATATCACCTGCTGGCGTGAACGCCAGTGATTAAGCTGTTGCGACCATGAATCATCACTGCGATAAGCCCAGCCCCAACTGTTATCACTTAAGGAATGGCTGTCAAGCCAATGACCTATAATTGATAAAGAATTCAATTTGGGTTGAATTAGCCAGGGGCTGCACTTCAGTAGGTGATCCATTGGGGTACCGCTATACAGTGGAAAAGCTTGCTCCACCCAGTCGTTGCTATAGAACGGAGCAACAGGGTTAGGTTCTGCCAATGAATTGAGCATAAAGAAAACGGGGGGTTTATTAGGGGTGTTCAGCCATTGTTGCCAAGTCATTGAAATATTCATATATCCTCCGAATAGTATATACCCAATAGATTTCAAGATGCATCGCGACGGCAAGGGAGCGAATCCCCGGGAGCATAGAGAACTCTGTGACCGGGGTGAATGAATGCAGTCAACAAAGAGGCAACTTGAAAGATAACAGGTATAAATTGGTTTTAATCCATGGTTCATAGGGGGGCTTTATTTCTGGTATTGGTGTTTAAACAGATTAGTAATAAGGTATTCATAGTTAGTTTTCCTCAATTCCGACAGCATTATTTGTATAGCGTGTTAAGGCTGTATTGCCCTATTTATTTTGCCGTAGACTTTGGCGACGTTATTTTCCAGTAATCTATTGATTGCCGATTGAGATCAATTCTGCCATTTGGATATTCAACCCATTCTTTCCCTTTAGTAATAGTGATTTTCGGCATTTTGGTTTCATCCAGACTTAATCCGTTATAGGTTGGTACCTTATGAGGTGTCATAGTCGCACTAAACTCATATTCAAGACAATCTTTTGATTTATATACAGCCGACACATACGGCTTTGTATATTTTGGTGCAACACCCTCCACTGTTATCCATGGCCCTTTTCCCTTAGATGAAAAGGGAAATAGCCAGTTAAAAAAGGTGTCTCCCATCGACCAGTAAATAAAAGACAACAGTGATAATAACAATGTAACTTTTAATATCCTCATACTGAAAGTTCCTTACCATTGCAGTAATGCTATAAAGCCAATATCCATTTTTCTTCCTGTTGACTGACGGTCAATGATTTTATTAACTTTTATCCATTTCCAGAAAACAGAGATTACGGTAGTAAATGGTATCTGGAATAAGTTTTTTATCAGCATCCATTTTCTCCTTAAGATGTCTGTGAACGTTTTTTTATGTTTATCATGGTCAGTTATCTTGATGAATTACTTTATATATCGATAATTGACATTTCGGGTATTGGTTTCAATGTGCCCATCAGGATATTCAACCCACTCGCCTTTTCCATTAGTAATGGTGATTTTTGGTATTTTGGTTTCATCCAGCTTAGGCTTAAAGATAATTTTCCATTCAGCTCCCGGAGTTAATTTTAATTGGAAGAAACGCGTACCTACTTCACCTCGTAAAAATAAGCGCTTCGGAAACCCTTCAACTATTTCCAGAATAGGGTAAATAACTGGTCTAAAATCTAGGGTATTTAATACCGCAGTTTCGCTGAGACTTGTTTGGGTTGCATCGTTGATAAAAGCGGTTAAACCTGTTCCATCGCCTCCCTCATTAACAACATCCTTCATCAGATGGCTGACGTCAGTATAACGCACAGACACAAAGGCTCGGTCTATCTTCCATTTACACCAACCACCACCACTAAAAGGCAATTTCGTCTGAAAGTAACCTGTTTGAGGATCAGTGATTACCTCTTGGTAAAGCACATTGTAAGTCGGTACTTTATGAGGTGTCATCGTCGCACTAAATTCATATTCAAGACAAGATTTTGAGATATACCTTGCCGCTACATACGGCTCGGTATATTTCGGTATGATGCCTTCCACTGTGATCCACTGCCGCTTTCCCTTAGATGAAAAGGGAAATAGCCAGTTAAAAAAGGTGTCTCCCATAGACCAGTAAATAAAAGACAACAGTGATAATAACAATGTGACTTTTAATATCCTCATACTGGAAGTTCCTTATCACCGTAGTAGTACTGTAAAGCCAGTTTCCCTTTTTCTTCCTGCTGACTGACGGCCAATGATTTTATTAACTGTTTATCCATTTCCAGAAAACAGAGATTACGGTAGTAAATGGCATCTGGAATAAGTTTTTTATCAGCATTCATTTTCTCTTTAAATCGGCGTTGGCTGTCTCGATAAATTGTTATTTTATCTGGTTCGCATAACTCTCTAAGGCGCGCATCAATATAACTTGCATATTTAGATGAGAAGTGATTAAGAATACCTAATTTGTCTTTTAACTCAGGGTTTTTATTTTCATCAAACAGTTTATCCTGTTCTTGTGGGCTTAGCTGATTAAACAGGGCATTTTGCTGCTCACCGGCCTGAGAGAAAAAGTGCTCTGTTTCTTTATTCAGTTCAGGAATTAAATACAGTTTTGTCGTATTGCTTAATATTTCCTCTGCGCTCAATCTGGTTATCAGCGATACATTACTGGCGGCAATCAGCCATTCCGGGCAGGCACTGGCCTTTAGAAAATGAACCACTTTACCATGATGCAGATAAATTTCTTTACTGGCTGTTGCTTGTTTAATTGCCTGAATAATCGGTGAGGGTGACAACAATTTCATGATTTCCCATTCATACCCTGCTAATGCCCAGTAATTGAAAAAAATATTATCCATATCCTGTTCAAAGGGTACCAAAGGAATGGGGTCATTTTCGTTAACATGACGATAATGGATAATAGAAGATAATTCTTGTACTGCACTGCGGGTTAATGTTCTTGGCATCCCGTAACTATAGAGACAGGGATGGTATTTTTTCAATTGTGCACAGTGCAGTAATGCTAGTGCGCCTCCTAGGCTGTGCCCGCAAATAAATAATCGTTTGCTTTTAGCTAACTGGATGACATCATTGAATACCGCTGTAGTTTTATCACTGGGAACTGTTAACTTCCCAACTAGATTGAATGCCTCCCAGAACCCTTTATGCACTTTGCCTCGGTGAATAAACTCGCTGCACAGGGCTTTATCATCGTTGCAACTCAAACTTAATGGTTGAAAAGTTGCATCAGTTAGGTCATTTGTCAGACTGGCGGTGCCACGCCAACTGACAAGAACATCATTGTGACTGGCGATATAAAACAGTCGGGTATCCCCCTGTTTATTGTTTGATGCTTTTGAATCAATAAATTCTACTCGGGCATAACGCTCACAGAACGGCACATCATAAACCACAGGCGTTGCCGAGACATCGTTTACCCGATAAGGAGGCTTCGAGACATCCACCATCTGCCGATTAAAGAAGTGAGTCACAGAGCCTTCAATATCAACATCTCCACTGGCATAAGCCAATACGCTCATTAAGCACTGATTATAGGCATTAACAATGGAATACTCTTTCTGATGATGCAATTGTAAAACCCATGCACGAAACGGACATATTTCCAATACATACCGTCGGCTTAATGGATGAACCTGATAGCCTTTTGGCTCAGGGTCAGGGAAATGATAGGGAGGTGGAATTTTTTTAGGATCATTCCAATCATCAAGCGCGGGCAAACCATCACTGATTTGCCCGATGGTCACATAACGGTACTGATAACCTTCCGCTTCGGCTTTTGGTTTCACCACCGATGCCTCTTCACCGCGTTTTTCTCGCAACGGACGCTGTTCCATCTCATCCGCTAGCGATTGGGCGTGAATATACAACCTTACTGGATGAGCCGACAGGTCTTCTTCCCTGAGTACCCCAAAACCATCCGTCTTCCCTCGACGCACATAATTCGGTAGTCCTCTGCTTATCAGGCTATAAGGCATATTTACCAGCGGTTTTCCCTGTTCATCCAACAACTGAAATTCTACCCAGTGTTTCAGAATTTTTTTACAGTCAAGACAATCAAGTGGGCTTAATTTACTCATCGATGTTGTTTCCTTAATTATGTCAGGGAATTGAAATGATTAATTTTTTCACCGAAGAAATTACAATAGTCAATTGGACGACAAGAATACAGGCATGAACTCCCACTCAATTCATTCCTGTGAAATAAGAGGAACAGAACCTGAAATATTCTTCATACTGCCCATGTGATGAAATTTAAAACAATAATTATTAAATTATCACCGAATAGCAAGAAAAAAATTCAATTTTTCAATTTACAAAAAAATAAATTTATTAGAGAGTATTAGAAGCAGAAAATGAGTGCTGTTACTATAGAATTGAAAAAGTATGAAAATGAAAAAAATCTCGAATTCATTTATTTTCTACTTAAGATGATTAATTATATTCTCTGCCTATCTATTTGATTAATTATTAAATCTCCGTTTCTGATAAATAATAAAATAATATACCCAATAGATTTCAAGATGCATCGCGGTGGCAAGGGAGTATAGATAACTATGTGACCGGGGTGAGTGAGTGCAGCCAACAAAGAAGCAACTTGAAAGATGACGGGTATATCCTGTTTTTGCGTCACATATTCATGAGTGAGATACAATGTATTCAGTTGAGAATCAGGTTGGAAGGTATTTTTTTAGCGAGATTTTGAGAATTTGCGGGATGCTTTATTGATAGTAAATCCGGCTACCCAGATTAAAGGATATCCTCCAGAACACGGATAGAAAATTCTGCCCAATGTTTCAAAAGGTTTACGGTCAGGACATTATTTTCGCTGAGTTTGTATTGATGAAATGGTTGGCGAGGACAGTACCAGTGCAGTTTGCCCGGAGTTAACCTGTAACACCGTCGAAACTGCACTCAATACTGAATTAAATATTATCTGTTCCACGAGAAAAAGTAGCTCAAATTAAGCACTTGAGGCTGTAATAGTGATGCATCTGAAATTTTTCAGTTCCACAAGGGTTGGTGGCGATCGCGTGACCAGCGATAATAAAGGGCTAAAAAGCCATTAATACTGTTTGGACAAAATAGCTCAGGATCGAAATGATCATTTTCTGCTAAATCAAGTAATCCATTTACCCATTGCCGCGTTTCTTCATATTCCTCGTGGGAAGGGTCATTAAGTATTGCTATTAAATTCTCATAGCCATAGACGCCGCCAGTATCTTCAAGAGGGCAGGCGCGCGCGCCATCCAGACAATAAATAGGTAGAGGAAGATCCTGTTCAGGATAATTGCTGTTTTCTAAGATGATTTCATGTTCCCAGTTATCGCCAAAATCATAGACGTAGCTAAACGTTCTGCCTTTTTGTTTAACCAAATCTATCAGGCGATATAAACCTTCTTCCTCTCCATCAGATGGCTCTTCTGGCATTTCTGTTAGCCGTTGCTTGCCGATACGAAATTCATGTAAGTGGCTATCTTGCCACCCCATAACGATTTGTATCGCATCATGCAATCTATCGAGCGGGATAGAAGCAGGAACGACAAATTGTCGCCAGATAGCCGGTTGTGAATCTATGAGGGTAATTTTTAACTGATAGAATTTCTCGTTCATTATTCATCTCCTAAGGGTTTCGGAATGATTCTTTCAACGTGTTCCGTTTGTTGTCAATATTTCGTTGAATCTTTTTGGCTAAAGTTATTGGAATACCAACATATCTGGCTTCCTTATGAAAGTCTTTAGCGATGTCATAAATTTCAGTAGCGATATTAATAATGGCTTTTGCCCCAGATAGCCCGGCTTAACCTGCCATTAATGCCATTGTTTGTTTTGTTATTTTTGAGCTATAGCCATTGAAAGCGGTCATATGCTTATTATAGCGTGTTGATATCCTTGTATCTTGAATTTAACCAAAGCATCATAATATCGAAACACCTTTTCCAGGTGCCATGTAAATCTTCTGGTTTTTGCTGTTTACTGCCGTGTAGGCAGCTTTAGAAATTTGATCGCGGGTAGCATGGTTAATCCGGTACTCATCCCGGCTTTTATGATTGGGACCAGAATATCCCAATGCTCTTGCTATTAATGAAAAAATGCATATCATTTACATTCTGTTAATCAAATTTTTAAGATTAATCATTGAAAGCTCCTGCTTAGGATAATCATTAACGAAATGACAGATAGATTGGTAAGGTATTTTTATGTGTTTGTTTAACCTTTTCATGTAGCAGTTTGAGTGAAGTTGCTTGCGGTTATACCCAATAGATTTCAAGATGGATCGCGACGGCAAGGGAGCATAGATAACTATGTGACCGGGGTGAGAGAGTGCAGCCAACAAAGAGGCAACTTGAAAGATAACAGGTATATACAAAGAATAGATGAAATTTAGAACATAATTGTGTTGAATAAAAATATGAGTAGAGTTGATCTCATTCAGGAACAGGGTTAATCAAATACAGATATTTCTATTTTGCAAAATAATCCATCTTAATAAGATAAAATCATTAATGCTTTAGGATTTTTTCCGTAGATTAAGGAAACGAGTTAAAATGTTGTTGAGTAAGAAGATTCGGGAAATTTTTGTTTTAATGTGCCTGTTTGGTTTTATTACACTGGCCCATTTAAGTCTTGGCTATCAGTTAAAGTTTATATATGTATTCAGTGCATTTTCAATCTTAATATTGTTATCTAATTTTAACTGTTTAATATATTATACCTTTATATTTTCCATTGGGTTAATTGGGGTGATTTATTCTCCAGTAGGATTAACTTATGGTTATCCTGATGTGAACTCAATAGGGTCTTTAATATATACTAATAAAAACGAAGCTATTGAGTTTATCAGTGGGCTTCCTTTATTTACATATTTAGTAGTATTAGTCACTATTATTTTAATGCTTTTATCTCTCAAGGTAAAAGTAACATTGAAGAAGAGCCATATAGGATTTCTTTCTCTGTTTTTTGTTTTATCCGCTTTTTGGTCACCGGTAAAAGGATATATCAAATCTGATTTCGATCCGGATTTTAACCTATTAGCATCTGGATTACCGGAAGTTAGATTTTTTAGTGATATCGTTGAGAGCTATAATGAGGTTAATTCGGAAAGAGTGAGGTTTGCTGAAATAATAAAACAGAAAGACTTCTGGCAGCCGGTTGTAGAAGAAGATAAATATGAAACATATATCATGGTAATTGGGGAAAGTGTCAGAAAAGATTTTATGGAGGCATATGGTTTTCCTTATGATAATACGCCGTGGTTGAATAAAGCCAATGCTAAAATATTTACAAATTATATCTCTTCAGCGGCATCGACTCAGCTATCTTTGACAAATTCATTAGCTTTGAGAAACGACAATAGTATCGATTTGAACAACAGTATTATTACGTTGGCAAAGAAAGCGGGTTTTTATACTTATTGGATATCTAATCAAGGTATGAAAAGTGCTTTTGATTCTCCGGTTGCTTTAATTGGGCAACAGGCAGATAGTTTTAATTTCCTGAAAAGTGGAAGTTCTGATGACAGGCTTTATTTACCGGATGATAAATTAATGCCTTATATAGAAAAAGCATTAATGTCAGAGAAAAAGAAAAAATTGATTATTATTCATTTGATGGGATCTCACCCACAAGCATGCGTCAGAACGAATGGAAAATATGATGTATTTTTACAGTCGGAAGAAATTTCCTGTTATATAAAGAGTATCGCGAATACAGATAAAATTCTTTCTGATATTGCATTTAAGGCTAATAGCCATCATTCAAAATGGACAATGATGTATTTTTCAGACCATGGGCTTTCTTATATTGATAAAGGAACGGAACGGGAAAACCTGACGCATAATGATAAAAATAAACAGAGTTTTCAGGTGCCATTTTTTATCACCGGCAGCGATTACCACCACCGTGAAGAAATAACGGCACAAAGAAGTGGCCTGTATTTTTTAACGTTATTTTCCCAATGGCTTGGAATAAGAGAAAAGAATATTCCTGATGATTGTAATATGCTTTCTAATGAGAAGTGCAGTGGACAAGATAATGTTATTACATTTAAAGATGAAGTGAAAAATTATGATAAATTAGATGAAGATTTCCTGGATATACAATCTTCATTGAAAGAGATTCATCAGTCTGCGTATAAATAATTTTCGATGGTTACTATGGTGATAGTTATTTTATTAACTATTTAACTGCCGGTGAAATTGAATGGAACAAGAGGATTTTTTCCCTGAAGGAAATTCAGTGAGAATGAATCCTCCTGCAACCTTTCGTGTTTTTCAATAGTGAATCACTTTTTATATTTTTTCTTGTTTTATAAATAGTTAGCAAATTTTCATATTTGATGTGAAAAAATACTTATTTTCTTGAGCGTGTTTGTCGTCATTGTCACCATTGCAGCAATGATCTATTCAGGTTAAAAGAGGGTTAGGATAGATTTTTAATTAAATTATATATGTCAAATATATATTTTCATTTAATGCCATCATCTATTAGTTTCCAAAAAAATTATTTTGAGATTAATTATAAGAAATAAAAATAGCTTTATGATGTTGATAATTATCCTGGGGGATAAAAAATCCTCATCAGTATATAGATGAGGATTTTAAATATTAGATAATATTCTTTAACTTCAGGAAAAATAACTACCCATATTACAATGTTTTTATAAAAAAGAGATACTTTAATCGAGGAATCTTTTTGAAGGAACTTCCCATATTCTAAAAAATCGTTTTACATTACTTGCTGTGTAAATAACGGTATGGGATATATTACGGTGACCGAGATAATCTTGAATAAGGCGCGTATCTCTCCCCAGATCAGCAAGAGCATAACCGCAGGCATGTCTTAACATATGTGGGTGAGGTGAAATACTGACTAATGCTTGTTTGCCATATCGCTTTAATAAACCATAAACCTGTTGACGTGAAATAGCGCCTGATTTTTGCGATAAAAAGACCCACGGTGTGTCTGCTTCTCTCCAACTCTTTCTGACAATAAGCCATTGATTTAAAGCATTAATTTCTTCAGCTATCAATGGGTGTGTTGTTGATAACCCCCCTTTTAATCGCCTCACATGAATAATTTCTGAACTAAGATCAAGGTCGGATAGTGTTAAATTGCATAGTTCGCTGACTCTAAACCCATGAATGAAGCACATGAGTAACATGCAGTAATCCCGTTCAGCATGACGACCCTGACGTGCTTTTTCTAAGATCGCATCAATTTCATGTCTGGTTAAGAATTTACGCTTCTTCATGAAAATAGTTCCTGTGAAATTTGAGCAGATAGTTATGGGTAGAAAATAATATTAATCTACCGGAATATACCAATTAATAGAACTATTATAAAATTATTAACTGGTAATTCTATTTATTTGGGACAAAATCTATAAAGACTGTTTTCAGATAGTCATAAATAGCCATTTTTCAATAGAAAATATCAGCTTGTAAACTTTGTAATTGTATATTTAGAAACTATTAGGTAATAAAGAGAAACTAAACAGAATGCACCAAACTGTAAATATGTTCCTACAAAACTACCTCTTAAGTCAAATTTTGTGTAATGGCAAATTGCCAATATTTAACTATTTATAATATAGAATCTTTTTCCATTATTCTTTACTATTTTTCATGTTTCATTATTAATTTATTGTAAAAAATTAGTTAGTTCATCTGAATTCAATCAGATATTAGTTAATCACTTAGATTATAAATTCAAAATTACATGTAATTTTGAATTTTTGCTTCAAATTATTACTTATGATTAGTTTTTTTAACTAAATAAAACAGTTTGGTGCATTTTGTTTGGTTTTAAAAATATTAATACGAAATTTTGAAATCCTATTTTGCACTGGATATCTGGTGTATGGAATTGGGTTCCTGCACTGCTATTTTCTTTACGGTTATGGGTATTTTATCCTTTAATTCAAGGAATTAACTTACATGAATTTGAATAAATTGGTTATGGCTCTGGGATTGGGTGTGGCTCTGGCTGCGGGTTCTGTAAATGCAGCTAACTCCAGTCAAGGTCATGGAACTGTGACTTTTACGGGCTCTATCATTGATGCACCTTGCTCTATCACACCGGAAACGGTTGAGCAGGTTGTGCCAATGGGTGCTATTTCTAACGCAGCGTTGAAAAACGGTGGCCGTTCTTCCTCCAGGTCGTTCAAAATTTCTTTAGAGAACTGTACTACCGATACGCTAAGTACGGTAACAACGACGTTTGTCGGTGCCAAATCCAATATAGTCGGCGGTGACGGTCTGTTGGGTATTGAAGGGACAGCTAAGGGTGCAGGCATTGCGATCACTGATGCAGGAGGGAATAAGATTAAACTGGGTACGCCTTCTCCCGCTGTAGCGCTGCATGATGGTAATAATGATCTCAATTTTGCTGCTTATCTTCAGGGGGATACAACACCTGATGCAGTTATTCCGGGTGAATTTACTGGCATTGCCAATTTCCAGCTGACTTATCAATAACTCTTTTCATGCATGGAAACGCTTACTGGTAGTAGGCGTTTCCTGATAAAAGTTTTGCATGAGTTTAGTTGGAGAAAAGTTATGAGCCGATGTGTTGCCGTTGTTGTGGTGCCCTGCATGCTAATGTTTTCTTGCATTGTTGTTGGTGCTGAAGCGATTGCTCCACGAGGAGCGCAAGGGCATGGTCGCGTTAGCATGCAAGGAGCCATCATTGATACGGCCTGCGCGATTGATGCAGGTAGTGGTGACCAAACGATTGAATTGGCCACTACTCCAGTCAGCCGGGTGATACGTGATGGACAGGGGCCAAAACGCCCCTTTTCCATCCGCTTGATTAATTGCGTACTTGCCTCAGCGACATCGGGTACACCAGATTGGCGTCACTTTCAGGTAACGTTTGATGGTGCGTCGGATGGGAATAATTTCCGGTTATACGGTGTGGCACGAGGTGTAGCGTTACAAATTACTGATATACGGGGCAATCAGGCATATCCGGGGACCCCACTGCCAATAAGTGCTTTGCAAGAAGGGCATATGACCCTGAATTACGCGATGCGCCTGGTGGGTAATCATCAATTATTACAGGTGGGGCAATATCGAACCACCGTCCGGTTCAGGCTGGATTATTATTAATCATCGATTCAGAGAATGTTATGGCTTTGTTTTTGGGTGTGACCACTGAACACAACAGGGTGGTCTTGGCTCGATGTGTCTGGAAACCTCTTGCTGTTTTAGTATTGTTCGCGTTGATGGGTACTCACATTGCGTATGCGGAAGAAGAAATTGAATTTAATACGGATGTATTGGATGTTCAGGATCGCTCGCGGATTGATTTAAAAGAATTTTCCCGTGCGGGTTATATCATGCCGGGGGATTACCAGATGATGGTACGTCTGAATAACAGTGAACTGCCGGAGATGCCGGTGACTTTTATGGTACCACCAGATGATCCGAGAGGGAGTGTGGCATGTTTGTCGCCTGATGTGGTGAAACAACTGGGTTTACGGGCGGAATGGGAGGCAAAACTCACCTGGTGGAATAATAATCAATGCCTGGAGGTTAAAACGCTACCTGGCATGATGGTGCGTGGGGATTTGGGCAGCGATACGTTATATCTGAGCGTACCGCAGGCTTATCTTGAATATAGTTCGCCGGATTGGGACCCACCGTCACGTTGGGATGAGGGAGTCTTGGGGATGTTGTTTGATTACAACGTTAACGCTCAGGTATCCAAACCAACTAAGGGAAAAAGAAATCAGAATGTTAGTGCCAATGGTACGACTGGAATAAACGTTGGAACATGGCGTCTGCGGGCGGACTGGCAGGCACAATATAACCACGTCACTGGCCGGACAGGTAGCACAGAGAAGAATTGGGATTGGAGCCGTTACTACATGTATCGGGCGATTCCTCATTTGCAGGCCAAGCTGACGCTGGGTGAGGATTATCTCAATTCAGGTATCTTTGACAGCTTCCGTTTTACCGGGGCAAGTTTGGTCACTGATGACAATATGTTGCCACCAAACCTGCGGGGTTATGCGCCGGAGGTCACCGGTGTGGCGAAAACGAATGCCAAAGTGACTATTCGTCAACAAGGGCGAGTGTTGTATGAGACTCAGGTTGCGCCAGGGCCATTCCGTATTCAGGACATCAATGATGCGGTCAGTGGCAAACTGGATGTGCGAGTGGAAGAGCAGGGAGGCGGTGTACAGGAGTTTCAAGTTGATACTGCGAGTATTCCTTATCTGACTCGTCCGGGGCGGGTACAGTACAAACTAGCAGCGGGTAAGCCGACCAACTGGAAGCATCGCAGTGAGGGGAAGGGTTTTGGTGTCGGGGAATTTTCCTGGGGGATAAACAATGGCTGGTCACTGTATGGCGGGGTATTGGGGGCTGGAGATTATAACGCATTGTCGCTGGGGCTAGGGCGTGATCTGATGGCCTTCGGTGCTCTGTCCTTTGATGTCACTGAATCCCGCGCTCATTTACCGGATGAGAATCAAACCCTGACAGGAGGGTCTTATCGCTTGAGTTATTCCAAGCGTTTTGAGGAGTATGACAGTCAGGTGACTTTTGCAGGTTATCGCTTCTCAGAGCGTGATTTCATGAGCATGAGTCAATATCTGGATCGCCGTTATCATGATGGCGATGGGGAAAGTGGCAAAGAACTCTATAACATTATGCTGAATAAACAGTTCACGACTTTGGGGATTAGCACTTACCTGAACTATAGCCATCAGACTTACTGGAATCGACCGAATAATGATCGCTATAACTTATCTGTATCGCGCTATTTCGATATTGGTACTTTTAAAAATATTAACCTGAACTTATCGGCTTATCGTAATAAATATGAAAGCAAGAATGACGATGGCATGTATTTAACATTGTCCTTACCGTGGGGTCATTCAGGAACGATCAGTTATAACGCGATGGTCAATCGGAGAGGTAATTCCAACACTGTTGGTTATTACGGACGGATAAATGAGAACAGTAGTTATCGTTTAGCGGCGGGTAGCAGTATTGATGGCAAGGCAACGGCTAACGGTTATTTCACTCATTACGGCGACCGCACTCAATTGACGACAAGTGCGAGTTATCAGGATGGACGTTACACCACGGCAGCACTTTCTATCCAAGGGGGGGTGACCGCTACGACAGAAGGCGCGGCGCTGCACCGTATCAATATGCCGGGAACGACGCGCTTGATGGTGGATACCGAAGGTGTGGGGGGAGTACCCGTGAAAGGTTTTGGTGCGATCACCCATACCAATAGATTCGGTAAGGCGGTGATCTCGGATGTGAATAACTACTATCGTAACAGTGCGAGCATTGACTTGAATAAACTGCCAAACAATGTGGAAGCAATACGTTCAGTACAGCAAGCAACACTGACAGAAGGTGCGATTGGTTACCGTAAATTCCAGGTGATAGCCGGGGAGAAGGCAATGGGATTGATCCGTTTATCAGATGGGAGTACCCCACCGTTTGGTGCGACAGTGTTGAATAAGGATAAACGGGAAATTGGTATCGTCAATGACGGCGGGAATACCTACCTGAGCGGGATAAATCCAGGTGAGAAGCTGGATGTGCGCTGGGATGGCGAATTGCAGTGTGTCGTTGAGTTGCCAAATAAGTTACCCGCAGTAGAAGAGATGGCTTCCTTGTTGTTGCTGTGCCAGTTGGCCAACGGTAATAACAGCCATAGCGCGAATGCCTCGCTGTCATCATCAAGGTTGATGGAGCAGGCCCGTAACTAATTCTGAAATGACATATTCTGAAAATGAGTAATTGAGCATGAAATTGAAGAACACAATGAATGCAGTAACGATCGCGGTCCTGAGTCTGTCAGTGGTCAGTGAGGCAATGGCAGCTATTGCATTGGATCGTACCAGGATCGTATTTAACGGTGAGGAAAAATCCACCAGTATGGACATTAGCAATCAAAACAAAGAGCTACCATATTTGGCTCAGGGCTGGATAGAGGATGAACAGGGAAACAAAATCAACGGCCCGCTGGTGGTGACACCGCCCGTACAGCGGGTGGAACCGGGTGCAAAGAGCCAGGTGAAAATACAGTCATTGCCAACAATAGCGCAGTTACCACAGGATCGGGAGAGCCTGTTCTATTTTAACCTGCGCGAGATTCCGCCACGTAGTAAGAAACCGAACACATTACAGATTGCGTTGCAAACTCGGATAAAACTGTTTTATCGACCAAAAGCGATTTTTGCTGGCCGCACTGAGTTAGATAACCCGTGGCAGGAAAAAATGACCCTAACGCGCCAGGGTGACCAGTATTGGGTAAATAATCCGACACCGTATTACATCACGGTGGTTGATGCATCGAACCAACTTAAGGGGAAGACGGTGACAGGTTTTCAGCCGTTGATGGTAGCGCCAAAAGGCAGCGCAGTGCTGAGCGGTAGTGCGGGGGTATTAGGGGGAGCGCCAGTGCTAACGTATATCAATGATTATGGAGGCCGACCACAACTAACTTTTAGTTGTGTGGGGAACCATTGCCAGGTGGCTAAGCGTTAATCGTGGTGGGTTACGCCGAGAGGAGGGGTGATGCACATAAAGCAGACTGGCCGTGCACTGGCATTGGTGCTCCTGCTGATACCGGTTGCGGTGAGTCAGGCAATAGATAACCGAGCCGCAGATGCAGATATAGAGGGATATCATGGCGAACTACATGTGTTTGGTACGCTGACTGAGGCGGCATGCCGTCTGGATATGACCTCTGAGTGGCAAGAAGTAGTTCTGGGGACGACGCCGAGCAGTGATTTACGTCGTCCAGGGGATAAAGGCACGCCGATACCGTTTACATTGAAGTTTCGTGACTGTCTGCGGACCAAAGGAGCCGTGCGTGATGCACGGACAGGTAATCTGACGTGGAGTCATTTACAACCGGTGGTAACGGTGAGTTTTGTGGCACCCGCGGATCAGGATTGGCCCCATCTGGTACGAGTAATGGGTATAACAGGATTGGGGTTACAGATAACGGACACTGAGAATAATGATATCCGGTTGGGGGAACGGGGACGCCCGCGTTTTGTCGCATCGGAGCAGGACAGTCTGGAATATTACGTGACGCCGGTACGGACACCGAGAGCACTGGGAACCGGGCAATACCGGGCAAATCTCGATTTCAGGGTGAATTATGATTAGGTCTCTGCGAATGAAAGGACCGCATTATTGGCGGAAGACATTGAGCGTATTACTGTTTGTTTGCTTGTTCAGTGTCGGTGTTCCGGCTGATTTACCGACAAAAAGGATAAATGTAGCGGCAATACCGATAAACGATCCTTCAGGTAAAACACCGGTCAACATTTATGGGGTTGTTATCGCTCCTCCGCCTTGTGAGATTAATAATGGTAATACCATTGATGTGGATTTTGGTGAAGTGATGATTAACCGGATTGATGGGGTTAATTACATGAAACCCATTAAATACACAGTGAAATGCGAAAAGATGCCGGCTAATGCAATGAAAATGAAGATATCGGGCAACACAGCCAATTTTGATCGGATGGTGTTAGAAACCAATCGTGCTGGGCTTGGGATTGCTGTTATGCATAACGGGCAGAAATTCCCTGTGAATGATTGGATGAAATTTACTTATCCCAATTTTCCTGAATTACATGCGGTGCCAGTGAAAGAGATGAGCGCGGTATTGAAAGGCGGCGGTTTTGGCGCCGGAGCCACCATGATGGTTGAATACCAGTGAACAGGAGATACGAATGAATCATTTGATTTATCGTGCTTTTTGGGCTGTTTGCCTGGGTTTGATCAGTGTAATGCCGGGGCGAGCGGCAGATAATATGTGGTTCCACGGCACACTGCTTGAACCACCTCCCTGTGTTATCAATGACGGCAATATGATTGATGTCTATTTTGGTCACAATGTTGGAATACATAAGGTGGATGGGGTGAATTATACCCGGCCAGTGCATTACCAGTTGGTATGTGTGCCTAATACCTCTGGCTGGAGTTTAGGATTGACAGTGATTGGGCCACAAACCTCATTTGATGCTGCTGCCCTGAAAACCAATATTGCTAATTTGGGCATCCGTCTCACTCTGGATGGTCAAGCATTTACGCTTAACAAGCGTATTCCAGTTACATCAGAGAAACCGCCGGTAATACAGGCTGTACCAGTGAAAAAACCGGGAAGTACATTACCGGAAGGGGTGTTTGAAGTAACGGCGACATTACTGGCGGAATACCAGTGAAAGGAAAGCTAATGAAACATTTTAAATTATTCGTGTTGCGTATTGGTTTTATGGTTATTGCGACCACAACTTACTGCAATCAGGCGGTACAGGCGGCGGATAATATGCGTTTTTATGGTGCATTAGTTGAAGAACCCTGCACGATTCAACCGGGTGATGAAGATATCAAACTCGATTTTGGAACTATTGCCGAAAAATACTTGTACCAACATGGTCGGACCAATAGTGAGCTTTTTCAATTAAGGCTATCTGGATGCGATATTAGCGTAGGCAAGTCTATTAAACTGACATTCAGTGGCATAGAGAATACGCAGCTTCCGGGCTTATTAGCGTTAGGAGCGGGTAGTCTGGCTTCTGGGATTGCTATTGGTATGGAAACTGCTGAAGGCAAACGGTTGCCACTGAATAAAGAAGGGGGTACCTACCCGCTAAAAGAGGGTGAAACCTTAATTGAACTGAAAGCGTATGTGCAGGCTGAGCCGGCTGCAATCGCCAACCAGACAATTAAGCGTGGCACATTTCATGCTGTTGCAACGTTTAATTTGAATTATGACTAATTGCACCGCTTTAATTTTATTATTAGGTAACCTAAATGAAAAAGTTATTTCTTATTTGTTTGGTACTTTTATCACTGTTCTCATCAGGGGCGGAGGCATCGATATTTTCGTATATTACTAAATCAGAAGGTACTCCGGCTAATGCATATTATACCTTTGTCATTGAACGCTGGGACGAAGAAGACGATTTTACGCCGAATCCTTGTTATGGCTATTCAGCCTGTTGGATATCTGTTAACCACCGTCATACTGTAGATGGTTATTCAGGGCAACCATTTAGACTATTTAATATTCGTGTAGAAAGCTACAGGACAATGAAACAAGTTCAGCAGGTGATATTGAAACAAACAAGTTTCCCGATCACTGGGATTGCAAAACATGTTGGTCCGGCTATTGAGTCTCACCAGGAATGTGTCGGTCTGTTTTATGAAACAGATCGTAATGGTTTTAGGGGAAGGCTATTGCCCGGCTCTTTATGTGGTGTTGCTCCCCCACCGATCGGTTTTTGTAAGGTGAGTGAAGGCTCGGTTGAACTTAACTACGGCAATATTGATGAAGCAAAATTAGAAGGTGCAACCCGATCTGAAAATATCAATATCACCTGTAATCGGGATATGAATATTATCGTGACCGCGACAGGGCCAGATAGAGGGGTGGTACCTTTAAGAGGTGATGGAAGCTTGAAAGCCCAATTGTTATTAAATGACCGAAAAGGCGAACAAGGCGTTCCTATTTTTGTACCGGCTGGCGGAATTGTACCCGTTACAGTGAAATCGATTTTACAGAAAAACGGCAGGGTAGAAGCCGGGCCATTCTCAGGATCAGGCGCAATTATTTTGGCAATGCCATAAATGAGTGTTTTTTTAAGTTAAAGGCTGGGTGAAAATGAGACAAGATCATCTATTAGTAGGGAAGCGTATTCAGAAAAGAAGGAAGGAATTAGGCATGACCGCAGTAAAATTGGCGGGACAAATTGGTATTAGCCAACAACAACTCTCACGTTATGAGAGAGGGATAAACCGAATTGATTTGTCCCACTTGGTGCAGATAGCTTCAATATTGGATACACCGATAAATTGGTTTTTCCTTGATTGTTATTCCCCTGCAACCAAGATGAATATTAATAAATTAACGGACCAATATATCCCGATTGCGGAAGCAACATTGGGTAAATTTGGTTGTTAATTGATAACAGCTTAAACAGGAGGATGTATAAACGGGTTTATGGTTGAGTTGCGTGACCGATGGAACGGTCACTTTCATGGTTTTTTTATTAATTAGCGATGCCATTTCTGGAAATAAATAGTTCGTTCTTATCTATTAATCTTATCTTTATTGCTTATCATTTAGCACCTTGAGCATGGCTTCTACGGAATGATAACGATGTTCTGTTTTTATTTCTGGTTCCCTGGTTTCTTGTGGTGAGTGAGTGCAGCCAACAAAGAGGCAACCTGAAAGATAACGGGTATATAGGGAAAGTTGAACACTCCCACCTTACCGATAAGCAAGAGTTTTACCAATCATTAAATTATAAAGGGGATGTAGATTTAGAGACCAAATTGGCTGAATAGGGGGCGTTTTACAATTATTACAGACCTGAAAGGTAAAACGCCTTATTTTTTGCTCCTGTATACAAGTTAAGCTGCGATTTCTTCTGAGATCTCAATGTTTGATATGTGTAAACCCATATAGCGTATCTAACCGCGCATTTCTGTTATTTCTATTTCTTTGTCGAAGCGCAGATGTTCATCGGCAGCCATAGGAATTAACCAACGCAGATTGTAGATGACATTATCTGGTAATATATTGGTTTCATAAATATTGACGATCTCTTTTTCAACAGATTTTACCGAATAAACACGATCATCAAACATATAGAGAAAATTAACCCGATAAACGCCAGGGCGGGTTAAGACAGTAAATAATCGCCATTCTTCTGGGCGTGTTTCAATGCCGGCTTCTTC
This sequence comes from Photorhabdus australis DSM 17609, assembly GCF_000711895.1. GTDB lineage: Bacteria > Pseudomonadota > Gammaproteobacteria > Enterobacterales > Enterobacteriaceae > Photorhabdus > Photorhabdus australis. The sequence goes on along the minus strand of NZ_JONO01000010.1, from coordinate 70,314 downwards.
AGCAAATTCTCTGGCCATTGCTTGCTGAGGATTTTCACCTGCTTCAATTTTTCCACCAATTCCATTGAGTTTTCCGTTTTGCCAACTGGGCTGTAATTTTGAAATCAGGGATACATGTTTTTTATCTTGAGAAAACATAAATCCTGTTACATAGTTAATCATTATTTTCTCCATTCTCTTCTTTCATTACTAATGTCTGATTTCTGTCTGGCCCATAGGAAATATATTTGATTGGGATACCAGCATAATCTTGAATAAAAGATAAGAAGTTAATCAGTTCAACGGGAAGTTGCGCTAAATGTGTATATGACGAGTTAAGTTTACCCCAGGATTTAAATATTTTATAGATGGGTTTTACTCTATCGAACTGTAATAATGCGTCATCGCAACAAACGATTTTATCGTCAATTTCATAGGCAATAGCGACTTTTATTTCATGTAAGTCAGCCAGAACATCAGTATTCGTTATAGCGAGTTCTGTTACCCCGTTGAGTTTTACCGCATGTTTAATCAAGCATAAATCCAGCCAGCCGCAACGCCGTGGTCTTTTTGAAACGGTGCCGTATTCGTTCCCGCGCTCCCGGATATAATCAGCCGGTTCTGACAATAATTCAGTGGGGAATGGTCCATTGCCTACACGAATCATATAGGATTTCATCACACCGACAATATGCATTTTCTGCGCGGGTATGCCTATCATTGCAAAGCAAGTTTGAACCAGGGTCTGATACGCTACGGTATAAGGATAAGTACCAAAACTATTATCTAAGAAAGTAGCCTGTGATGTTTCAAGTAAAACATCTTCACCAGAATTCAGTAAATCACCGATAATTTCATTCGTGAATGTGAAATAAGGTTCTAATTTCTTGCCATATTGATACGTTTCCTCTAACATCTCTTCAAAATCTAAGCTGATATTTCCACTAAAAACATGGTTAATTTGCTTCTCTCTAATATCCCAAAGAAATTGTAATTTATTCCTTAGTCTTTCTTTATCCAGAGTATCAATAAGCCGAATGCCATGGCGATTATATTTATCTTCAATGCAGGCTCCGACGCCAACACCAACCGATCCTATTTTATTTTTTCCTTTATATTGTTCTGATGCTTTATTTAGCTCAGCATGCAATGGTAATACGATATGGCAACGTGGATCGATAAATATGCTGGAATGAATATTTTCTCTTTGTATGAATTCTATCTCTCTAATGAGTATCGGCAGGCTGATTAATGCCCCCTGACATATATATAAATTTTTTTTATTGAGTGATGAGGGTAACTGAGAAAATGAACCTCTTATATTACCACATTGCACACTATGACCCGCATTGGCTCCTCCATTGAATCGAGCAATATTATTTACATTGCCAGATAAATAATCAACAAATTTTCCTTTGCCTTCATCTCCAAATTGAAGGCCAACTACAGCTATTAACATAAATCTATTCCTTATTTATGGAGTTATCCTAAATAATAATTTTATATCTTACTATTTGTTTAAAGATGCTAAGTTTACTCTTGAGATCATGATGTTAAATTTCTATTAATACTCCATTATGGATAATTAACTTTCAAACAACCGGATGAATTTTTTCTTATATAGTTATTTGAGAAAATTAATTATTTTCGGTATTCTCCTGCTTATTGTTTATATACCAACGAATCCGCTATTAATAAGGCTTCGCTTAATGTATCAACAACGGGAACCCCCGCGGTTTCAAGACTTACCCTGTTGTGGGTTCCTCCGGTATAAAGAATGGCGTGAGTACCTGCGGCTAATGCGGCGATTGCATCATCAGTAGCATCACCAATAACAACGCTTTGCTCAGGTGGAATATTCAGATTTTTTATATGATTAGCTAACTGCACTGATTTGCCCGTTGTTAATAATGGCGTATTTCTACCATCTATATAGGTGAAAAATTTGCCAATACCATGATTATCAATCATAGGTAACAACTCATCATGTTGCATCAGTGAGCATAGAGATTGAGTTGCACCGGTTTGATGTCGGGAAGCCAGTAATTGGCTCGCTCCTTCAGTTAAGCTGGCTTTCTGAAGACCTGGTCGATAGTGAAGATTAAATATCTTTCCTATCACTGACCATTCAGAGGATGAGGGTTCACGTCCAATCACTTGTTTATAGAAAGCTTGTACTGGAACACAATAATATTGCCGATATTCTTTCAGAGTTAGTGGTTTAATACCAATTTCAGCAAGTGCAAAATTCGTTGCATTCAATGCGGCATTGACATCATTAAGCAATGTCCCATTCCAGTCCCAAATAATATGTGCGGGTGTCATCACTTGTTTACTCCTTTTCCAAACTCACTGTTGCGGGTTGAACACTCAGGGCATTGATATGCCAAAGCTTTAAATGCATCTATCGGCTGTTCATTGTTCAGCGACGTTTGTGATCTCAGGCTTGATAAAAGACGCAATAATTTTGTTATCCATGTGGAGTCAGCCAGACTGTCATTAAGGATAGATAACAAACTGTATGAATAGGCGAGCCAATCCGCCGTGGTTGTATGTGCGTGCTTGCCATCCGTTAACATCTGATCGACCAAACTATTCAGGACACGATGATGTCTGAAACACCAGGGTGTTAATACATCCAATGTTTCAGGGTTAAAGACCCGATCAGGATGCCCATAAACACGAGTTCGTAATAATTTTCCCCAATGTAATTCGACAGCTCGTGTTTTCGGGCGCAGTCCGGTCTGTGCTATGACCAGATCGGTTGCCTGACGTAAGGTATCGCCTGTTCCACAATTATCATCAATAATCGTAACCGTTCGACCTGGTGGAATATCACGTCCCCAAAGACGGTGACTTTTATGTGATGCATCGTCGTAACGTGAAACCTTCACTAAATGGAGATCGCTATTCCATGCGGCGGCTGTCACTGCCGCAGCCGCTGATCCCCCTAACATGACTCCAACGACAGAAGAGTTTGGATTGATATCAGTTTGTGCCGCAACTAAAGTTAACAGATGGTTATCCCCGTCAATAAATGTTCTGGGTACCATGTGTTCAGTAGACAGCGGCAATTTCAGGTCATCGATCAAAGAGGGTGAAAAAGTGAATGCTGTGCCGGTCAATGTTGAACTGATAACCCTGGCACATTCTTTGATCCCATCAATAAACGGTATGATCTCTTCATTAACAGTCCGGGGAGAGCTTAATAAGCTATCAACCACTCTGAGCAACTTTGTCAGGCTATGATCGGCCAAAATGTATTTTGCCGGGGCAGCACACTGTTTGTCTGTACATTGAAGTTCAGTGATGTGCTGCGTGTAATATTTCGTTGTCGCCAGAAGTTCATGGCAGGATTTCTGTGCGTAATAAGCAACGCCGCGCGAACCGACAAATGCCGATTTCTTTGTCAATAAACCAGGAAGTGTCATCACTTTTTGGGTTAAATAGTTCGTTTCAGGTACGCCACGTAGCTCACCCAGTAAACCTATAGAGCGAAAATCCAAAACAGGAAATAGAGACTTGGACATATTCAGCTCTTCGGTAATTGAGTGGCGGCAAGGGCATCTTCGAGAGGAACCAGTCCAATATGTAAAGCCTGACCAAGAATTGCACCTTCGACACCGAGGGTAGACATGTCTGCCAGAGCACGGAGATCATCGAGACTGGATACTCCGCCACCTACAATCACGGGTGATGAAGTCTGTGCACAGACTTCACGCAATAGAGTAAAGTTTGGTGAACTCATCATGCCGCCTCGTTCAACGTCGGTTACGACGTAGCGTTGACAGCCTTGTTTGTCAAGACGCTCAAGGACATCCCAGAGATTGCCATTACTTACATTCCATCCGTGGGTTGCCAGTTGATAGCCTTCTGATGTGCTTTTTACATCCAGTGCAATTGCGATTTTATCGCCATATTCTGCGATAGCCTGAGCGCACCAATCTGGTTTTTCTAATGCTGCTGTTCCTAAATTAACTCGCTGGCATCCAGTTGCTAATATGCGGCTCAAAATCGCTTCATCCCTGATCCCGCCACAGATTTGCACATTGATATTCACTGCAGCAATAACATCAGCGATAAGGTGGCTATTTGAGCCTCTTCCTGATGCGGCATCAAGATCAACAACATGTATCCATTTCGCTCCGGCACTTTGCCAGGCGAGTGCAACCTCGACCGGGGTACCTAAAGGTTTTCGTAATGTTGGGCTTTCACCACGGGTTAATCGAATGGCAGAATTCGATGTCATGGCGACTCCGTCAACAATATCAACAGAAGGAAATATCTCGAATGGTTCCTTATTCATCATTGATGCATCCAAATATATAGTTTTAAATTAATAACAATTAGTTATTAATACGATTACAGGGTTTAACTTGATTAACAGAAGTCCCTTTTGATTTATCGAAATGAGCTAATTAATGCAATGAACCAAATCAAAGCTTCATTGATGAACAATAATGAAAAGATAAAATTCCTCAACAAAATAATTAATTGATTTAATGGTTTTTATAACTTTGTTAAGTTACTTAGATTAATATTTACTTAATAGGGGGTAATTTGGCAATGGATAAAGTGAAATTAAATTGAATGGTTGTGGTAATTAATTCTGATTTCACATCTGGTTATAGTGGATGATGTATATAAGTTTAATAATTATAGTTTTTTATTCCATTTTGGATATTAATAATTTATTTTTTTATACTATTTTGTTTGATATAATTTCACTATGTTTTATTTTATATATATTTTTTTCATTATAAATAATCAATGTACTATTTATAATGAAATCAGATATTCAAGTCTTATGGCATAAGGCGCTTAAAATATCGACAGGAAATTAAATTATCGCAATCAAACCAATTTAGGGTTGATCCTTATTTTTAACTGAAATATAAATATGAAACTTCAGGAATGGGTTAAGTTTAGAAAGCGCAGCTTGTTATCAGACTGCGCTTTGCTTAATCAATATCTTTATTTCAATTCAGGAAAATGCCAGCAATGGTGAGATACATAATAGGAATCCGGTGAAAATAATCAGGATCAGAGAAACACCTTTATATTTATGCAGCATTGGCACTTTGTAGACCAAATAAGCTGGGATTAAACAACCGACCATGCCGAAGATTGGGCTACAGATGGAGGTAAAGCTCAGTACCGGTGCATTGAGGATAATCGCTCCCCAGGCCAGCAGAATAGCGAAAATCATGATGCCTTTTTGTACCCAGTTTTCATTGATTTTTTCTGTTGGCATGAGACGTGCCAGAATATTCATAACGATGCCTTGGGTAGCTTCGCGGAAACCAAGATAGACGCCAAAGAAGGCGGTCATCACCGCAAAGATGTTCAATAAGACACTGATAACTGTTACCCAGCCGCCGGGGAGGAATTTTGCGGCAATTGCTAGAGCTGAGATATTTTGCTCATAAGCTTGAACGGCTTCATCATGTCCCATTGCTAAGGTGAATGAAACGGCATAGAAGAAGACGGTACAGAACAGGACACCAAAGGCGATATTCATTGCTCTTAATGCCTTGTAACGGGCGACTTCACGATTTTTCTCGTGATGGCGGTAAGAGATAACCATTGGGCTTAAGGTCTGAATAAACAGAATGGAAGTCAGAGTAAATGGCAGTGTAATGATTGCCTGTTTTATCAGGGTTCCTGGCGGTGGCAGCGCGCCGACATTATATAAGTGCCACATACCGATCATGGATAACCCCAGTGCCGCGACTACGAATAGTTTGGACAGCACCATAACGCTGGATAATTTGAACAGCAGTCGTTCACCAAGGGATGAAAGTGCGACCAGAATACAAATCAATACCAACCCGTAGAGTGGATTATCAGATAACAGACCTTCCGTGACACCAAAAGTCTGTAGATAGGACGCGCTGTCATTGGTGATGGCTGTTGAGTAAACAAACATCCAAATCACCAGCATCACGAAGTAAAGTGCACCTAATAGAATGCCCCAATTTTTACCAAGGTAACCACTGATAACGCTGGGATAATCTTTACATTCAGGAGATTCCGCCAGCGTATTGATAAACAGCCGTTGGAACAGATACATCGCTGGATAACCAATCACCGATGACAGCAGGAAAACCCATAATCCCATTAAACCGACTTGAACTGGCAGGAATACAATACCTGCACCAATTGCCATTCCGATGCTCATGATGACCCAGCCAACATCAGTATTGTCGAACTTGATCGCATTTCGCCATTCGTTTTCAGTCATGTTTGCCCGTTTTGCTGCGGGAGAATCTGCGACAATGGCATGATTATTTTTTGCCGTTTCCATAATGGCTCCGCTTATTATTTCCGTTAAAAATTTAGGTGTTATAGGGGAAAGTTGCCGCACGTTGGTAATGATGTGACAACCCTATTTTGAGCAGATTTTTTATTACATATGGATGATCGTCCACTATGCAGAGAAATCTTTTGCTTCTTAAACATAAGTAAGAATATTCATGGAGAAAGTTTTCTTTTTGCAGGGTAATTGACCCACTATGTGCAAAAAAGGGAAATCGTTTTTTAATGGTATAAATTGCATGGTGAAGTATTGTAATTAATTGATTTTCATTTCTTTTCATTGTCTGATAAACAGTGAAAAGGAAAATTTAAGTGAAAAAAACAAACAATTGTAAAAAGATAATGGTGGATGTTATTGCATTAAATAGGTGAAATGGGAATATAACAGAATAAAATAATTATTTATATCGATTAAATCTAAAATATTGAAGTGTTTCACTACCTTTATCTTGCAAAAAGAACCATGCCGGAATATCACTGTTGGTTATTCAAATAGCATGGTTCAGGTAAATTCAGCAGGAAAATGTGTTAAGGATTTTTCTTCTCTTGCTGCTCTTTCTGACGGATTTCTCTATACCAGCGAGGATGATGTTTCTTCGCCCAGCCGCGAGTTACCCAGCCTTCAACCATTGCTCTGATAGAGCCTTTCACCCAAAACGCAGCATAGGCATGTATCAGAATAAGCAGGATCAGGCCAACGCCAGCCAGAGAGTGCACCAGAAGCGCAAGCCGGATCAATGGGATGGAGAAGAAATCAGCAAAATAGGGACGCCAGATAATCACTCCGCTGATTGCCAGTAAGATTAGGCAGATGCTAATAGACCAGTAGATCCCTTTCTGACCAAGATTGTATTGACCGATATCGCCAGCTTCTTGGTTTCTTAGGATTTTATGGATGTTTTTCAACCAGATAATGTCCTCTTTGTCGATAAAGTTATGTTTGAAGTATCTGATAAACATAAAGATAAATAAGAAAAACATCACCGAGCCGATAAACGGATGTAGTATCCGGGCTAACTGGGGTGTGCCTAAGATATTCATCAACCAATTAAAGGATGGAAAAAAGAATCCTAGCCCACTGAGCCCGGTAAATAGAAAACAGAGTACTACCGCCCAGTGATTCACCCGCTCAATCGGTGAGTGGCGGAGAATAGTATCTTGCTTCTTCATCACAATTTCTCCCCATGAGTGGATTTTTCAGGTACTTCATCATCCTGACGGGCATGTTCTTCGTCTTCTTCGTTGGTACGGTTTGGGCCAATGCCAACATAGTGGAAAATGCTGGCGGCAAAGGTGGCGGCAAAACCCACGGCGGCCAGTGGTTTCCAGATGCCTTTCCAGAAAGTCACGGTCGGGCTGATGGTCGGATTATCAGGCAGGCCGTGATAAAGCTGTGGCTTATCTGCATGATGTAAAACATACATCACATGAGTTCCTCCAACGCCAGCAGGATCGTATAAACCTGCATGCTGATAACCGCGACCTTTCAACTCAGAGACCCGTTCAGACGCTAGATTTTTCATATCTTCTTTGGTGCCGAAATGGATGGCTCCGGTCGGACAGGTTTTCACACAAGCGGGTTCCTGGCCGACACCAACTCGGTCTACACACAAAGTACATTTATACGCTCGGTTATCCTCTTTATTGATTCGCGGCACGTTGAACGGACAGCCCGCGATGCAATAACCACAGCCGATACAGTGCTCTGATTGGAAATCCACAATGCCGTTGGCATATTGAATAATTGCACCTTCTGACGGGCAGGCTTTTAAACAGCCCGGATCTGCGCAGTGCATACAGCCATCTTTACGAATCAGCCACTCCAGTTTGCCGTGTTCTTCGACTTCGGAGAAGCGCATCACGGTCCAGGATTTAGCCGTCAGATCGGTTGGGTTATCATAAACACCAACGTTAAAACCTACTTCATCACGGATATCATTCCACTCTGAACAGGCCACCTGGCAGGCTTTACAGCCAATGCAGGTGGTAACATCGATCAGTTTTGCCACTTCTTCCTGATGATCACGGACACGAGGGGCCGGAGTGAAGGAATGAGTGGCAGATTTACGAATAATGTCTTGAGATTGCATAGTCAACCTTCGCTCCTGTTATACCTTTTCCACATTCACCAAAAATGCTTTGTATTCCGGTGTATGTGCATTGGCATCACCCACGGAAGGCGTAAGCGTATTGGCCAGAAAACCTTTTCGGGTTGCTCCGGCAAAACCCCAGTGGCAAGGAATACCAATGGTTTCAACTGGCTTACCGTTAATGGTCAGTTGCTGAATTCGCTTGGTGACAACCGCTTTGGCTTTGATAAAACCACGTTTGGAAGATACTTTGACTTCATCACCCTGAATAATGCCTTTTTCTGCCGCCAACTTTTCTCCGATTTCAATAAACTGTTCGGGCTGAACTACGGCATTAAGTTGGGCGTGTTTTGTCCAGTGACGGAATAATTCGGTAATGGAATAAGTAGTTGCAACATAAGGAAATTCATTAGCTTCTCCCATATAAGCGACATCAGAATGAAAGATCCGCGCAACCGGATTAGAGATAACATTTGGATGAAGGGGGTTTGTACCGATAGGTGATTCAATCGGTTCGTAATGTTCAGGAAAAGGACCATCAGCCATTTTATCAAGGGAGAATAAGCGAGCGACCCCTTCTGGGTGCATGATAAACGGTCCGACATGGTTTCCCGGTGCAGCGTTGTTGTAATCAACAACATCAAAGCCACTCCATTTATTTCCATCCCATTTGATTAATTGACGGTTTGGGTCCCACGGTTTGCCTTGTGGATCAACTGATGCACGATTGTAGAGCACCCTGCGGTTTTGCGGCCATGCCCAAGCCCAACCCGGAGTACAGCCCAGTCCTGAGGGATCTGAATTATCGCGGCGCGCCATTTGGTTACCTTCTTCGGTCCAGCAACCGGTGTAGACCCAGCAGAAGCTGGCTGTGGTGCCATCATTTTTTAGCTGAGAGAAACTGGAAAGTTGCTGGCCTTTTTTCAGCATGATATTGCCGTTTTCATCTTTAATATCCGCTAAGGCTTTACCATTGGCTTCACGGGCAACTTCTTCTGGTGTTGGATCTTCAGGATTTTGATAATCCCATGACAGATTCATGATGGGTTCAGAGTAAGCGCCACCTTCTATTCGGTAAAGTTCACGCAGACGTAGCAACAACTTGCCAAGAATTTTACCGTCGTGTAATGCTTCTCCCGGTGGTTGTGCGCCTGCCCAATGCCATTGCAGCCAGCGGCCTGAGTTAGCAATTGAGCCGTTTTCTTCTGCAAAACAGGAGGAAGGCAGACGGAAAACTTCGGTTTGGATATCAGCCGGATTGACATCATTCATCTCGCCGTGATTTTGCCAGAAGTTAGATGATTCGGTGACCAAAGGATCAATCACCACCAGATATTTCAGTTTTGAGAGTGCCTTACTGGATTTATTTTTATCTGGAAATGCCGCTAGCGGGTTGAAGCCCTGAACAATGTAGCCATTCATTTTGCCCTGAGCCATTAGCTCAGCTTGTGTCATGATATCGTAGCTTCTGTCCCATTTCGGGAGCCAGTCATAACCCCAGTCATTTTCGGCTGTGGCGTGTTCTCCCCAGAAGCTTTTCAACAAACTGATAAAGAAATTCGGTGTATTTTTCCAGTAATTAACTTGATCTGGCACGATGGTTTTTGGCGTTGTTTGCGCCAGATAGGTTGCGAGATTCTGCTGTTTTTCACTAGGTAAAGGCAGATAGCCGGGCAAGTTAAGAGACAGTAAACCAAGGTCACTGTAGCCCTGAATATTGGAGTGACCACGCAATGCATTCACACCGCCACCCGGCATTCCCACGTTACCTAACAGTAATTGAACCATAGCCGCCGCGCGGATGATCTGAGCACCGCCTGTATGGTGAGTCCAGCCGAGTGCGTAGAGAATAGTTGCGGTGCGGTTGGTGACTGCGGTATTTGCCAGCTGGGAACAGATATAGAGGAAATCTTCTTTTGAAGTCCCACACAGGCTGGAAACCTGCTCTGGGGTATAACGTTCAACGTGGTTTTTTAGTAAGTTCCATACACAGCGTGGATGAGACAGCGTGTCATCTCGTTTGGCGTAGCCTTGCTCATCGGTTTCGTAATGCCATGAGGATCTGTCATAGCTTTTGGTGGTTTGATCAAAGCCACTGAATAGGCCATCTTCGAATTGGTAATCTTGACGAACGATGAAACCGGCGTTGGTGTAAGCTTTAACGTACTCAGATTGGATAGCATTATTCTCTATCAAATAGCGGATCATACCCAGTAAAAAGGCGGTATCTGAACCGGCACGAATTGGCGCATAGAAATCGGCTACTGCGGCACTGCGATTGAAACGCGGATCAACCACAATAACCTGGGCGTTGTTTTTAATTTTGGCTTCAATAACCCACTTGAAACCGACGGGATGTGCTTCGGCAGCATTTCCGCCCATGATCAGGACAACGTTGGCGTTTTTAATATCGACCCAGTTGTTAGTCATGGCACCACGGCCAAACGTTGGTGCCAGAGCCGATACCGTCGGTCCATGGCAAAGACGAGCCTGACAATCAATGGCGATCATGCCCATCGCGCGGGTGAATTTCTGATCGAGAATACCGGTTTCATTACTGGCGGCGGAGGAGCAGAGCATGCCGGTTGTCAGCCAGCGGTTGACGGTGACATTATTTTCGTTTTTCTCAACAAAATTGGCATCACGGTCATCTTTCATTAAACGAGCAATGCGCTCAATCGCTTCATGCCAACTGATACGTTGCCATTGATCAGAACCCGGAGCTCGGTATTCGGGATATTGCAGGCGGTTTTCACTGAGAATATAGTCAAGTACTCCAGCTCCTTTCGGACACAGAGAGCCGCGACTGACTGGGTGATCCGGATCACCTTCAATATGAAAAATGCTTTCTTTGGCGTTTTTTGCACCATCCCCCAGGCTGTACATCAGAATGCCACAGCCAACAGAGCAATAAGTGCAATTATTACGAATTTCACGTGAGCGCAGTAGCTTGTACTGGCGAGTTTCAGCTAGCGCAATGGATGGAGCAAATCCCAGCGCGGCGGCTGTTGTTCCCGCCATACCACCTGCGCAGATCTTGAAGAACACTCTTCTACTGACCTGCATCGGTCTTCTCCTTAATTTTTTGAATGACGACATTGCTTTACTTTTGATGCAATAACGCATTGACGAATCAGGCGAAATTGCTTTCATAGCCCGGCTCGTTTTTCATCCAAAACATTCCTGGGTATCGCAGAGAACCCACTGCATTGATGAGTTATAAACTACCTGAGGTTATTATTATCCATAATATCATAAAGAGTATTCTGTTGTTAAATTTGGAGAATCTCGTTGTAAAATAAATAATGATATTAAAATCATTTTATAATTATGTTTTGCAATTGTTTATAATTAATGTGACGATATATTTGAATTAGATTAATTTTTCCTTAATTAATATTTGATTTGGCAGAATTTATACCCAATAGATTTCAAGATGGATCACGACGGAAAGGGAGCGAATCCCCGGGAGCATGGATAACGATTTTCCTTTGTTCATATTTGTTCCCATTATGTCTATTAAATGCTGAAAATTCCTATTTTACCTATTTAACTTAATTAACTTATTATTTTTGAACGATATTTGTTCATTAATAATAAACATTTGTGCCAGCGGATACGAAAAATTTAATTAACAATATAAACATCAATAAAATATTTAAATTTTAATTTAAGTTAATTTAGTTTTATTAACTATGCAGATAAAAGCAATTAATAACAATGTGGTATAACAGGTGTTTTTTTACTGTTTTAGCATAAAGTGCTAGCCACACTACTCAGGCTTATTCATAATAATTTCTGATGTAAATAAATTTCGATGAAAATGTTATCTGCCAGTTTTTACATCTCACAGTTGATGTCAGGCGGATGAACGAATAATTTTTTATGCAGGAATAGATTGTTATGCAAGGTAAGTTGGTTTTATCTTCAATTTGTTTGGTTTCAGCAATATTAACTGGATGTGCAACTGAATCTTCCAATACCGTTCAGGTACAGAAAGTTAATTCTTATAACACGGTATATCAAGGTGTTCGTAGCCCAATTGCTATCGGTAAGTTTGAAAATCGCTCCAGTTATCAAAATGGGATTTTCTCTGATGGTGTTGATCGTCTGGGTAATCAATCTAAAACGATTTTAATCACGCATTTACAACAGACTGGACGCTTTACGGTGCTGGAACGTACCAATATGAAGGAACTGAGAGCTGAGGCAGGCTTACAAGGTAAGTCGCAGAAGCTGAAAGGGGCTAACTACATCATTACCGGCGATGTGACTGAATTTGGCCGCAAAGAAGTTGGTGATCATCAGTTATGGGGCCTGCTCGGACGGGGCAAATCACAAGTCGCGTATTCAAAAGTTATGCTGAATGTCGTGAATGTGGAAACGTCTGAAGTGGTTTTCTCTGTGGCTGGGGCTGGTGAATATAAATTATCTAACCGTGAAATTATCGGTTTCGGTGGTACTGCCAGCTATGATTCTACTCTGAATGGTAAAGTGCTGGATCTGGCAATTCGTGAAGCGGTAAATAGCCTGGTTGAAAATATTGAAACTGGTGCATGGAAGCCATCTAATTAAGAAATTTAGGGATATATTCTCATGGTATTAATGAAAAAAACGGGCTTATTACTGGCAGCGATGGTCTTGGTTGGTTGTATCAGTCAACCAAAAACGATTTATGAGTGGGGTAAATACGAACCTACAATTTATCAGTATTATCAGCAAGATAAGATGGGATTTGAAGAGCAGCTACAAACTTTGCAGCAAGTGATTGAAAAAGCTAAAGCGAAAGATAAACCTGTACCACCTGGGCTGCATGCACAGATGGGCTTGCTCTATAGTAAGTCTGGTCGTGTTTCAGAAGCATTCCATCAGTTTGAAGTAGAGAAAAAATTGTTTCCTGAATCAGCGCCATTTATGGATTTTTTATTGAATAAAAATAAAGGAACTATGCAATGAACCGTATTCTTGTGGCGTTAAGTTTATTGGCTGCATTTGTGCTAACAGGGTGTAGTAAATCTGTCCCCTATGACTACACGGCATTTAAAGAGAGCAAGCCAAAATCCATTCTGGTGTTGCCGGCTGTGAATAAATCTCTGGAAGTAAAAGCGGGGCACAGCCTGGTTTCTCAAGTGACTTATCCACTGGCAGAGTCTGGCTACTATGTTTTTCCGGTTGCGGTTGTAGAAGAAACATTGCAGAAAAATGGCGTGGCAGTGGCGCAGGATGCTCAAAATATCAGTTATAAAAAATTGCATGAAATTTTTGGCGCAGATTCAGCGCTCTATCTGGATATTGAAGAATACGGTACGCAATATCAGATTATTAACAGTGATACCCGGGTAGCGGCTTCAGCGAGGCTGGTGGATCTGCGTAATGGCAAACAATTGTGGAATGGCCGGGCTGTCGCTTCGTCGACTGAAAATCAAAACAATTCAAGTAGTAATCTTGTTGGAATGTTAGTGTCAGCGGTGATTTCACAAATCGCGAATACCATTACGGATAAAGGTCATGAAATTGCGGGTATTACAAGTTATCGCCTACTGACAGCGGGTGGCAACCGAGGTTTACTCTATGGACCACGTTCTGAACGTTACGGTAAAGAAGAGCATTTAACCGCTAATTAAATGTATACCCAATAGATTTCAAGTTGCAGGGCGGCGGCAAGTGAACGCATCCCCAGGAGCATAGATAACGATGTGACTGGGGTAAGTGAACGCAGCCAACAAAGAGGCAACTTGAAAGATAACAGGTATAAACGGTGATAATGAGCAATTAGCTATATTTTGCTTTTTATCACCGTTATTTTGCATTGTTTTTTGGTGGTTAGTAATTGTTAATCAAATATCTAATCGTTTGGTTTGCCATTTCTTCGATTTCCAACGCCATGTATTCGTGAGTCCACGCAGCCATTCATCACAGAAGAAACCGATCCAAATACCCAAGATACCCATTTGCATTTTGATCCCAAGAAAATACCCTATCGGAATAGCAACACACCACATAAAGAACAGAGCTGCATAGAGCGGGAAACGCGCATCACCGGATGCGCGCAATGCGTTCACCATAACGATATTGGCGGTACGGATAGGCTCCAGAAATACAGATAGTAAAAATAATGGCAATAAGAGCTTGATAATGGCTTCATCTTGCGTCAGAAAGTGCAGAATCGGTACTCTGAACAGCCAAAAAGCGGTGACAACACCAATAGTCACGACGCAGCCAATTTTCAGGCTGTTGAGTCCACGAATATAAGCGTCTTCAAACCGTTTAGCGCCGACCAGATGGCCAACCATAATTTCGTTACCAATGCTGGTGGCAATACCAAACAACATCACAAACAGCGATAGCTGGAAGTAGAGCGTTTGGGCGGCTAGTGAAGTTTCGCCCATCAAGCCAATAAAGGCTATGGCAGCCATATATTGTAAGATCCACACGACATTTTCACCCGCTGCGGGTAGACCGACATGTAAGATCTTGCCCAACATACTCTTTGACCAGAGCAGGAAACCTGACAGTGTAAATTTAATCCGCAAGCCATAACTGAGCAGACAAAATAATAGGATCACGGCCACAATTCGGCCAAAGACGGTAGACCAGGCGACACCTTCCAAACCATATTTAGGCAACCCGAAGAAGCCATACAGGACAATCATATTGCCCAGCACAGTCAGCAAGTTAGCAATTAACGTGACATACATTGCTGCCTTAGATTTGCTATAAACCCGCAGACAAGCTGCCAGAATAATTGAAATCGCTTCAGGGATCAGACAAATACCCAGAATATGCAGATAGCTAAATCCATCTTTCATGAGATGTTCTGGCATATTCATGATATGCAAGATCTTATAGCCGAAGAAGATAGTAACTAGTGCACAACTGAGTCCAAGCAAGAAATTGAATGCAATAGAGATATGGATCGCCTGACTTGCCTTATCTCGTTTGCCTGCGCCAATGTATTGAGCAATAACGACGCTGCAACCAACGCTGATAAAATTGAAGATAGTGATAAACAAGTCAAATACCTGATTACCGACTGCCATAGCAGCCAGATAGGAAGTAGAAACATGACTCACCATGTAGGTGTTAATTAATAAAGTGACCAAATGAAGAAGAATATCAATGAAAATCGGCCAGCTTAATGAAAAGAGCGAACGTTCAGTAACATCGGTTTGATGCATTTGAAAAACCTGCTGATTGAAAAAAGTAAAAATTAATTGTTTTTTGAAATGTGGCGTACTCAGAAGATGTTCAGCCATTCTACATGGTTTATTCAATGGTTAACAGTGAGGGAATAAAGATAGTGCGTCTGTAACCATAAGAAGATAGTTTGTTGATATGTATACTGATGATTGAAATACCGGCACTATTTACTTGTAAGGGTATCTAAATCAAGAGGCAGTTAAGTATTTAGTGCTATATTATATCGTTAAGTATTTAAATGAATATCTCAATTAATAAATAAGTTGAAATTTTTCATTATAAAATATCATTTGTATAATTTATTTAATCAATTGTTAATGTTTGGCGATAGGTATGTCAGATGAGGTTATTAAACATGCGATTGAATTATTCTCTGTCATCTATTTTAATGTTTTTATGTTTAAAAAATTCGTTAAATTTTATTTACGGTTACATTTGGAAGGTATTTATAGTTAAATTTATTTAAATAATTTTATTGGGTTTTAATTATAATCTAAACGATTCATCAACAAGATGATAAAAAAATATATGTGATTAAATTTTGTCCTACAATTAATTCAGGGAGCAGAATATATGGAAATAAAAATGTACCATTTAGCGAGGTGATATGATGATAAACAGATTAAAACGTCAGTTATTTATGGCCATTTTAACATTGACTTATTTTTCTACTTTCTCTGCGTCTATCTATGCTTGTGTGTTGGCGCCAGATTTACCTATATGTGCTGTGAAATGTATTATTTTTTCGCCCAATATGGCAACATGTCTTATTGGTTCTAATAGTCCAAATGATTCAACACCTATTATATTTGAGGGAAAATGATTAATCGAAATTGGTATTAACCTCTATAAGCAGCATAATTATTTTATTATGTGGAATTTTAATTCTTTTCTTATATTCTTCCTATTCCGCCCTATAATAAGGGCGGATTATTTGAAATGAAGTTAATTTTAAAATTGGCATAATTGTTGCGTTAATTTTATATTTTTTATTGATGATAAATAAGGGGAAATAAAAAATCCTTAACAGGAATAGGCGTAAGTTACAGATATATTTTTAAGAAACTATAAATCTATTTATTATTTTCACTGTTAATACCTTATTTTTAATATTAAATAAAAATAACTTATTTAATAAAATTATACTTTGGAAAAACTATCCTTCATTATGATGATTACTATTTGTGATTATTAGAATGGTTTAAATAGTTTAGTACTAGATAACTCCTTACAAATTATCATATTTTTTAGGTAAAAACGTTATCTGATTAATAGTTTTACTGTAGTTTAATAAAAACACTTGACTTTAATTATTTTTATATTATTAATTTGACTGTTAGCTAATTGTAATAAAATGGTTAACACAGGAAAATATAACGTAATAATCTAATTGAGGTATATACCATGAATCAAGAAATGTCTTTTGTAGAACTCGAAGAACGTATCTCTTCTATCAGTGAAGAAAAAGCCATGTACACTGAAGAAGAATCTATTGAACTTGAATAAGAACTAGATAAAAGCCGCCGTCTGGCGGCTTTTGTAGGAAATGAATATGAGAATTACTAAGCCGTTAATTAAGCGCTCTCATCACATCATCCTTTCCGATGATGGTGATATTTGTATTGGTGAAATACCTGGAAAATCTCGAATAATTAAAAATCCGCCAGAATGGGTAAAAGTTGTTTTATCTAAACTTGATGGTTTTCATACGATCCCAAGAATAATAAAAGAAATTTCACATATGGGATATGAAATAAATGAGCACGAAATCGTTAATTTTATTGAAAAATTAAATTCATTTGGGATTATTGAAGATAATGCAATATTTTCCGATGTCCTTACATCTCAAGAAATTGAATTATACGACAGGCAACTTCTTCAGTATTCTTTAATAGATAACGAAAATATCAATTCGATAAAATATCAAGAAAAATTAAAAAAAAGCAGAGTTTTAGTTCTTGGTATGGGAGGATGGGGAACGTGGTGCTCATTACAATTGGCATTAGCAGGTGTGGGAACATTAAGAATTGTTGATGGTGATGATGTTGAATTATCTAACCTGAACAGGCAAGTTCTTTATACTTTTGATGATATTGGAAAAAATAAAGTCGATGCTGCTGAGGAAGGGATAAAAAGGCACAATAAATACACGAATGTAGAAAAATATCTCGAATTTGCCACAACAGATAAAAATAGACTTAAAGCGATGTTAGATGGTGTTGATTTGGTCTTACTTGCATGGGCCAGCTTAGGTTATTTTAGGAAAAACACGGTTGAAGGAATGGTACATGAACTTGCTTGCAATAAAAATATACCCGTCATAGAACTTGGCGGTGATCCTTTTGAAATATCCGTCGGGCCAATTTATTTAAATAATGGTCAAGATAAGACTTATTTTGATGCAAAGAAAAGAATCAAAAAACAATTTTATAGTGAAAATAATGATGTAAAGAAATTTCAAGAAGCCAGGATGAAACAACAGTTCTTAGATGGTAACAGAAAGGTTAATGCGTGGCAAAGTGCACCATCATTAGCGGCAATGTCAGGGCTGGTTGCTGATCAGGTAGTAAAAATAATCACTGGATATGATGAACCTGCTCTTGTCGGTAAAAAGCTTTATATCTCGCTTAGGGATTTTAAAACCAGAGAGGAGTATATATTTGATGAAAACTAAAGATCTGCACACAGCATTTAAGAATAAAGGCTATGTGAATTTTTCAATAGATCAATTTTTTCCTGAATTTGTTTTTTTTTCAGATAATTTTAATTCAATTAATGACAGTGAGTGGTCTTATATTATAAAAAACAGGTATGGAGAACATGACTTTTATTTAAGTGAGAATAGTATGGAAGAAATTGAAAGGGAGAAATTACTTTCATTTGAGGATTATAATAATGGTGTTTTTTCATTCTCTTTCAGGCGACTTCCTGATAATGATAGAAGTGGGAAAATAACCTATTTTTCTGCAATAAAGGACATAGTAGGTAGTGAAAAATTTAAGTCATTTCTTACATCAATAACAGGTAGAGAAATAAAGAAGATGGCTTTGTTATATTTAAACAGATTTGACAAGGGAGATTTCTTAACGACGCATTGTGATCCGGGAGAAAGTTTTGGCATAGTAATAAATTTGACTGGTAATTGGAATCCAAACCATGGAGGATTAACGGTTATTCTGGATAAGGAACGTAAGTTTATCGTGGATACGCTAGTCCCATATAATTTGACGACATTGATTTTCGATACCAGTGAAAAAGAAATACCCCATTTTGTGTCTATGGTAACTGCTGAGGGTAAAAAAAAGAGAATGGCCTTGGTGGTTAGATATGACTAGGAATAAAAAAGTACTTTCCTTCGCTATCCTAATAGCAATATTATGGGGCGGGGGATTCCCTATTTCAAAAATAGCTATTGAGCAAATTGGGGTATGGCCTTTTCGTTTTTATTCGACAATTACATCTGTATTAATATTAGCCTTTCTGGTTCTGGTTTTTTATAAAAAAAAACCAAATTTTTATGATCTGTTATTTTGTATACCACTAGGTGTTTTAAATGTTTTCTTAGTTCCTGTTTTAAACAACATATCACTAAAATATACAGATTCAGTGAAAGCATCTGTACTTATATACACAATGCCTGCTATTACCTCTCTTCTAACAATGATAAGTAGCAAAAGGATAAGTTTTAGATCAATTACTGTATCTATACTTTGTATATCTGGAGTTTTGATATTTATATCCTTAAAAGAAATAAGCTTTGGTGAGTGTATTATATTAGTCAGTGCCTTCGTATGGGCATTAGGAACTTTTTTATCGGAGAAAATACCTACCCAGCTAGATATATTTTCAAAGGTTTTATATCAAAATATTGTTTCATTTTTATTAATGATAATTATAACGCCATTTTTATCTACAAACCTTGATATATTTAACTTTAATGGTGAGATTTTTCAGACAGTTACCCACATTTTTATACCTATTCTATATATGGGGATAGCGAGTGGAGTTCTTGTCTATATTTTATGGTTTTACATGATAGAACATGGCGGGGCAGAGTTAACCTCTTATTCTGCACTTATATCGCCTATATTTAGTGTGTTGATATCTTATTATTTTCTAAATGAATCAATAAATATTAATATGTTTGTTGGCATGTTGTTTATATTTTCCAGTGTCATAATAGCATTTAGAGGGAGAAAGAAATGAGGGAATTATCTGATATAAAAGAGCACTATCGCTCAATATATAATATCGAACATTTGATGGATATATGTTATTGGGATCAAACTACGATGATGCCTGATAATAGCTTCTTAGCAAGGGCTGAAGCCCTTTCAGAGGCAGAATTAATTATTCATGAAAAAAAGACATCACAAGCTATTTTTGATACTATAGAAAAATTACTCTTAGATAATAATCTGGATAATATTGCAAGAAAGGCCCTTTTCTCTGCTAAAAAGGAAATTGAACAAAAACGATTACTTCCTATTTCGTTAGTAAAGGAAATAAAGAAGATTACCTGTCAGTGTGAATATTCATGGGTTAAAAATAAAGAAATGAATAATTGGCAGGGGTTTTCAAAAGATTTGACACAATTAGTCGAATTATTAAGAGAAAAAGCCAGTATTTTATCTGAAGCTTCCGGTGTTAGCCCCTATGAATCATTATTGAATGAATATGAGCCGATGATGAAGACGGATATGTTAGATAATCTTTTTGAAGAAATTCAGATATGGCTACCTGGTTTAACAGAACGGTTTAAATCAAACTCATTAAATAAAAATATAAATCATAAAGTTCCAATTAGAACGCAAATAGAGATAAATAAAGAGATGCTTTCTGAACTAGGATTTGATTTTTCCAGAGGGCGATTGGATGTAAGTGCTCATCCTTTTTGTGGTGGAACCAGAGATGATATAAGAATCACGAATAAATACTCAGATTCTAATTTCATTGGTGGAGTCTATGCTTCTTTACATGAATTCGGACACTCTCTATATGAAAGGAATCTTCCCAATGAATTTTTAGGCATGCCTGTATCTTATCCTTGTTCTATTGGAGTACATGAAAGTCAGAGTTTATTCTTTGAAATGTGTTATGGTTATTCTGATTCTTTTATTAATTATTTATCGAGAAAAACCGTTAAACATGGATTAAATATATCAGCTGGTAGTATAAGGAAACACCTATTAAAATTAAAACCTAATGAAACCAGGATAAATACAGATGAAATACATTACTTGCAACATATTTATTTGCGTTATTTAATTGAGCGGGAATTGATTAATAAAAATCTGGCTGTTAATGATATACCTGAATTATGGAATGAGCTTTCCATAAAATTATTAGGAATAAGTTCAGGAAAAGATTATAGAAATGGGTGTATGCAGGATATTCATTGGGCGGCAGGTTTTTTTGGTTATTTTCCATGCTATATGCTTGGTTATATATATGCATCACAGATATATAAAAAAATAGGTGATTTGAACTATGAAGATACTTTGGTTTGGCTAAGAAAAAATATTTGGTCAAAAGGCGCCTTTTTTTCACCTGTTGATGTCATCGAATCTGGTACAGAAGAGAAAATAAGTACTTTACATGCAAGAGACATGATTATCGCTAAATATGAAAATATTTAGCAGAAATCTAATTTGAGTCGTTTTTAACAAAACTGTGAAATTTTCTCCCCTAAGATACGATTCACATGTGACTTAGCGGTGGGAGCAAGTCACTTTACTGCCTGTATATCCATAAAAAAACTCCTGCGGTGGGGGCCGCAGGAGCCTGGTGTTGACGGAGATAAGCTCCGAAAGGAAGAAAACAAAGCAAGTATTGTTATGTTTTAATTTAGTTTGTTAACTTCCAACATCTTTACAGCTAGGTTATTAACAGGAAGTTCTTGAGGCTTCCCTTTGGAACACGAGTACTTGGTTGCTTTTACTCCTTTTTAGCGCGATTTCCCGATAGACGTGCCGTAGAAGTCGCGGCTGATAGAACAATAACATCAGAATGCCCTGTTTTGGCAACTTTCTGCCTAGTCATTAATTAGTTGTATACAATCTTTTGGTGTCAGTACTGCTTTTGTCCTGGTATTATCATCAGTATTTTGGTTCATTAATCTTTCCTCTTGTTTCAATGCTGGGCCGCCTATACAACTGAATTCATCATTTGCTGATATTCGTTGATCACGTGTTGGCAAAATTCAGATGAATTCACATGGTGAGAACTCTTAATCAGTTGTCTATTTTCCATTTCTATAAATGTAGACTCAAAAGCGTTGATGAATGCCTGAGTCGCTTCAGGGTTCCAGAATGGCCCATCTTCAATATCCAGAGCAGAAAAACCGCCTTCAGGAATAATAAATTTTACTTTTCCTTCGCACTGATTAAGTTTTTCAGCGATCCAAATCCCCATTTGATGGTTTTCTTCTGGTGTAGTACGCATTAATGTCACTTGAGGATTATGACAATAAAATTGTCTACCTTTGTAGTGGCCTGGGATAGTATTCGGGTGACCGAAATTCACCATATCCAACGCGCCGCAAGAACCAATATAAGGTGTTTGTGTGCGGGCTATTGCACTCAAACGGTCGGCATCACAGGCCAGAACACCACCAAACAGATAATCACAGACTTCAGTTGTAGTCATATCAAGCAGACTGTTAAGCAAGCGACTCTCGGCCAGTTTTTCCATGGTTTTGCCGCCGTTGCCAGTTGCATGGAAAATTAAACAGTCATATTGTTGTTCCAATTCTTTGGTCAGTAACTGTATACAAGGTGTTGTTACACCAAACATTGTCAGGCCAATAGCTGGTTTATCTTCGATCTCATCCTCTTCATGAAAATAAACTGCGCCAGCAATTTGATTGGCCGCATTCTTCAATACCTGGCGGGAGATACGGTTAAGGCCAGATACATCAGTAACTGAATACAGCATGGCGATATCACTGACTCCAACATAACCAGAAACATCACCGGAAGCCATGGTAGAAACCATAAGTTTTGGTATACCCACAGGTAAAGACTGCATGGCCGGTGTAATCAGTGCTGTCCCGCCAGATCCCCCTAATCCCAGAATAGCTAAAACATCAGTTTGTTTTGATAAAAAAGTCTTAAAGGCGATTGCCATTGCGGAAATGGCTTTACCCCGATCACCACAGAAAACGGCTTCTTTGCCTTGTGGATGATGCTCTGCTACTGTTAATGAAGTAATATCCGCTCCTCTTTCCTGGGAGCCCGGTTTAGTAGTCAAGTCCACGGTACGAACGGCAAGGCCAGTTTTTTCTATTAGATCCCTGACGTAGAAGATTTCTGCGCTCTTGGTATCAAAAATGGTGACAATATAGATATAGCCTTGATTAATTTTCATTATAATTATGAATGTTTCCCCTGGTGCTGGCTACTAATTCATGGACAGATTATAGTCAATATGAGACTCTAGTATCACTGTTATATCATCAAATTGAGACAGTCGTCTCATTTTATCTATAAATAAACTGAATCAATTTGGGCGTTTTGTAGATAGTTTAGTAGAGTGATGATGTCGAAAAGATATTTTTACCATACGTTTATAGAGAATCTTATTGTGAAAGAGTTGTGTCAATGATGGACTCGAATACTAAACCTCTTACTGGTACTCGGAAAAAAACTTATACATTGCTAATAAATTCTGCATTGGAGCTTTTTGAGCAGAGGGCGATACCTTCGGTTTCCGAATTGGCCGTGTATGCTGGTGTTTCCAGAGCGACGGCATACCGCTATTTTCCGACGCAAAGTGATTTAATTGATGCAATCGTTAGTGCCAGCCTTGGGCCGATTCTCACCTGGAAACCTGCCAGTGACAAAACTGAGGAGCGGATTATTGAACTGTTGGATTTTGCTTATCCTCGTATGTTCCAACATGAGGGGGCATTGAGGGCGGCCCTTTTGGTTTCATTACAGCAATGGGCTCAGGGGCGTTTATCTGAGGATAAGCAGGAAAAGAAACTGGTGCGTGGTCACCGTAAAGAGATCCTTTCAATGGTTGTTGAACCATTAAAAGGGCATTTCCCGCCAGACACTCTGGAGAATGTCATTCGTTCTTTTTCCCTGATTTATGGGTCCGAAGTTTTTCTGGTGATGAAAGATATCTGGCAGATGAATGATGAAGAAATTATTGAAATCACTAAATGGATGGCAAAAGCCATTCTTAATCAGGCGAACAGAGATTCTGGGTTATAGTTATTTACGATAACTATTTGAGTAATAATGCTTTATTATTGACAAAATTTGTCTTTATTTCATCTGATGGATGGTTATCCCTAATGCAAAATATCCCCGTATATGAAGACGTGATTGCCGCCGCCCGGCGTATAGAAAACTATGCTTACCGTACTCCAGTCCTGACTTCCCGGACTGCTAATGAAATGACAGGAGCCAGGTTATTTTTTAAATGTGAAAACTATCAGCGGATGGGAGCATTTAAATTTCGTGGTGCCTTTAATGCGTTATCACAGTTCAGTGATGAGCAGCGCCGCAAAGGGGTTGTAACTTATTCGTCAGGTAATCACGGTCAGGCGATTTCGTTATCAGCCCGTATATTGAATATTCCAGCTACAATTATTATGCCGCACGATGCACCTGCCGTTAAGGTAGATGCGACTAAAAGTTATGGCGGTAAAGTGGTTTTTTACGACCGTTATATGAATGATCGTGAACAAATTGGCCGTGAATTATCAGAAAGTCAGGGGCTGACCTTAATTCCTCCCTATGATCATCCGTATATTATTGCCGGGCAAGGGACCGCAGCAAAAGAGTTGTTTGAAGAAGTTGGTGAGCTGGATGCGTTATTTGTTTGTCTTGGTGGCGGTGGTTTGCTTTCAGGGAGTGCACTTGCTGCCCGCTATTTATCTCCCAGATGTAAAGTTTATGGCGTAGAGCCAGAAGCGGGTAATGATGCCCAGCAGTCATTTCGTCAGGGGAAGATTATTCATATTGATGCTCCTAAAACGATTGCTGATGGCGCTCAAACTCAACATATTGGGCAATATACTTTCGAAATTATTCGAAGAAACATTGATGATATTTTCACTGTTTCTGATGAGGAATTAGTGGAGACAATGCGTTTTTATGCTGAACGAATGAAGATGATTGTCGAGCCGACAGGGTGTTTGAGTTTTGCTGCTGTACATCAAATAAGCCAGCAATTGCAAGGGCAAAGAATTGGGATCATTGTGAGTGGCGGGAATGTGGATATTGCACGTTATTGCGCTTTATTGGCAAAATAATCTCAGACGAGATAAAAGTCTTATATTTTAGTATTGTCATAAAAAAACTTTCTATTATTCAATTGCACAGAATGTAGGTCTAATAAAGGAGATGGTTATTTAATATACCCAATAGATTTCAAGATGCATCGCGACAGTAAGGGAACGAATCCCCGGGAGCATATACCCAATAGATTTTAAGTTGCAGTGCGGCGGCAAGTGAACGCATCCCTAGGAGCATAGATAACTATGTGACCGGGGTGCGTGAGTGCAACCAACAAAGAGGCAACTTGAAAGATAACAGGTATAAAGTTATTAATATCTTTGGTGAATTGTTTTTATTTAAAGTCGGCTAGAGCGGTGGTTCCGATTATAGATTTTTTATGGCGTCACTTTCAGTAATAAACCTATAAAAAGTGACGTCAGTATTTGCTGGCTTCATTTGGTGGTTTGTGTAGAAAATCACCTGGATGGCTGAAAAAATAATATATTGAATAATTAACCAAACCTATCTTTGAATTTTTTAGAGCTAATTCTTCTGTCCATTTTGCTACTACAATTAGGACATAGATGCTGTTTTTTACCTTCAATTTCCCACGTGTAATATTTTCTTTTGAAATTAACATTACAAATGTCACATCTACTTGGCTTAAAGATCGCACCAAGAATCAACAATAAAATTATTCCACCAATCACCCATTCCACGCGCTTACTCCTCTTATTTAATCAAGTCTGCCAAGGTTAATACTACTACTAATACTAGCAAAGAAAATTATGAATACCGGAGCACTACACCGGTTATGAAAAAAACCGCGAGAGCGGTCTAAAGCCGCCGTGTGGCGGCCTTCTGATCTGAAAACCAGAATTTTTTGTAATCAAACTAATTGTTACTTTTCTCGGCCAAAATAAACATCCCAAATGGATGAATTTCCAGATAGTAATTATCACCAACATTAGGTTGCAATTGAGTGGCATTAATTTGTAGTAATAAAGTTTGATCTTGCCAGTTTACCGTCACTTCATATTGTGGCCCCATGTAAGCTACATGGCTGATGGTACAGCGTTGGCTTGCATGTCCGTGATGACTTAATGTAACGGCTTCTGGCCTGACACCTACCGTTACCGATTGTCGATTACTGATAAAGTTTTCTGGCCGTGGCAGGCGATAATGGAAGATTTCCACATAATCAGCGCCCAAAGTAGCAGGAAAGATATTGGCATCCCCCATGAAACTTGCCATAAATTCAGATGCTGGCTGACGATAAAGCGTTTGTGGCGCGCCAATTTGCATGATTTTGCCTTTATTCATTACCAACACGGTATCGGAAACTGCAAATGCTTCACTTTGATCATGAGTAACGTACAGTGAGGTGATATTAAATTGTTGCTGCAATTCGCGGATTTTCTCGCGCATACTGCGGCGTAGGTTAGCATCAAGGTTACTCAACGGTTCATCGAATAGCAGTACTTTGGGTTTGAGTATCAGGGCGCGAGCGAGGGCAACACGCTGTTGTTGGCCGCCAGAGATTTGATCAACATAACGATCTTCAAATCCCCCCAGATCGACCAGTTCTAGTGCTTCTTTAACCCGTTCGCGTATCTCTGCTTTAGGTCGTCCGAGCATTTTCAGCCCATAACCAATATTTTCTCCCAGTGACATGTGCGGGAATAGGGCGTAGGACTGGAATACCATACAGATATCCCGTTGTTGAATGGAACGATCTGTAACGTCTTCACTATCAATGAGAATCTTACCTTCGCTGGGTTTCTCCAGCCCAGCAACTAAACGCAGTACGGTAGTTTTACCGCAGCCAGATGGCCCTAATAGCGTGACCATATGCCCTTGTGGGATAGACAGATTCAGGTTATCGATCACGGTGTTGTTACCGAACCGTTTGGTTACATTTCTCAGTTCGACAAAATTTTGTTGTGTCATGTTGTCACTCCGTGATTACTGTGCATTTTGGGCTTTAGAGCGAGAAATCCGCGCTTCACCAATCAAATAGTCAAATAGGAAAATAATGGCCAGCATGACCACAATCAGGATAGAGCCATAAGCAATGGCAACGCCGTATTCACCATCTTCCACCCGATTCAGGATATAGGCAGTCGCCACGCGAGTGTCCGGCGTTACCAGGAATACGATGGCGCTGACGGTGGTAATAGCGCGGACAAAGCTGTAAATCAGTGCAGATAGGATTGCTGGGCGCAGTAACGGCAACAGAATGTGGAAAATGGTTCTCATTGATCCGGCTCGCAGGCTCAGTGAGGCTTCATCTAATGATTTATCAATCTGTCCAAGACCCGCAATACCGGCGCGGATACCTACCGGTACATTTCGCATGGTCATGGAAATAATGACAATAGCGGCGGTTCCTGTGAGGTAAAAAGGTGAATCGTTGAAGGCTAGAATATAAGAAACCCCTGCAACTGTCCCCGGTACGGCAAAGCAAAGCATGGTGGTGAATTCTATGGTTTTCTTACCACGGAATTCTTGCCGCACAACAATATAAGCAATCAGCAGACCAAGGATTGCGGTGATAGGGGCAGCGATACCGGCATAGAGCAAGGTATCCAGTAGTGAAGGCCATGCACCGTCATGCATTCCTTGACCGAACAGCTTGATAAAGTTATCCAAAGTCAGGGTGTAATCCACGCCCCAGTTGACGGTGAAACTGCCGTAGAAAATACTGCCGTACAACAGAATGTTAAACACAACCCAAATCAACAAGATA
This sequence comes from Photorhabdus australis DSM 17609, assembly GCF_000711895.1. Lineage (GTDB taxonomy): Bacteria > Pseudomonadota > Gammaproteobacteria > Enterobacterales > Enterobacteriaceae > Photorhabdus > Photorhabdus australis. Next base: position 42,748 of record NZ_JONO01000010.1, on the reverse strand, counting down.
GCGCAGACACCCCAAACCAGCGAAGTCGGCAACGGCTGCACATCGCCGCGATAGGATTTACCGGAAACCGTGACATAGGAGCGTTTACCAATCCACATATACTGGACGCAGAATATCAGCAGAGAGAAAACCAGCAGTGAAGCACCGAGAGTACCGGCGGCTTGATAGTCAAGTTGGGAACCTGTGATGTAGAAATAAATTTGGGTCGCGAGTACATCAAAGCTACCGCCCAGCACCAATGGGTTACTGAAATCCGCCAATGACTGAACGATTACGATTAGGAAAGCGTTTGCCAGTGCGGGTTTCAGCAGTGGTATGAATACATTAAAGAAAGTTTGATAACGATTAGCGCGCAGAGTATAGGAGGCTTCTTCTAGCGAGGGATGGATGGTTTTGATGGCGCCATCAAGGATCATAAATGCCATTGGTGTAAAGGCCAGTACCTGAGCTAGCCAGATACCGGTGAAACCGTACAGCCAATTGGTGTTGGTCAGGCCGAACCAGGTTGCCATAAACTCAGTAATGTAACCGGAGCGGCCCATCATTAATGTGACACCTAAACCGACAACAAACGGCGGTGTGACGATGGGTAAAATAGAAAATACCCGGCCAATAATGGCAGAGCGGCGCGCGATTCTGGCGGTATAAATTGCCAGCACCAGACCGAAAAAAGTACAACCGATACCAACGGCCAGAGAGAGCAAAATGGAGTTAGTGATAACCTGAATAATATGTGCTTGCCCCAGTATCGATATAAACGCAAACGGGGCAAACTGGCCGGCATCATCCGTAAACACCGGAATAAAGATGGCAATACTGGGATAAAGGATAAATACGCCTATCAGCGCAATAACTGTAACTAGTGAGCCAATGACAAAACTGTCGCCACCGAGCCATTCAAGGCGAGACAGGGCCAGAGTGATAATCGCGCCCAGTGAGATAAACAGGATAATGGTAGCGTAACCCAGCCCACGACCGATAATGGTCGCACTGATAATGACCAATAGAGCACATAATAAGGCATAACCCGCATCGAAATAGTGTCGGTTACGCTGATTGCGGTTTGCTGGTGTCAGTGGGCGTAGTAGCAGCGCTGATGGCAACAGGAACCATAGTAAACTGATGTTTAATCCGTTCCAGCCATAGGCGGCGAGAAGTTCATCTTGAGTAGAATCGAAAAGGCCATAGTCCAGGCTCCATGATGGTAAAAGCGTGAAAGCCAGCCATATCAGGGCAATCCACCAGAACACCGCATCCCGCTTCTGTCTGATAGGCAAAGTCAAAGTGTGAGACATAATTTCCCTCTTTTTTATTATTATCGTGAGATAACCGCAGTAAGAATCTATCCTCCAGGGTGTTATTGGTACAGAAGAATAAAGTAGCCTGATGGATAGCTGCTAAGGGCGGAGTGCTCCGCCCTTAATGGTGATTATTTAGCCATTTTCACCTCTGTCACCCATTTGGTGATTAATTCTTTGCGTACATCATTGGCGCCATATTTATCCATGTCGTAATTGATCAGTTTTAAATCGGATAATTTAAGCGCTAAAGGGGAAGCTTTCGCCGTGGTGTTGGTTAGAATCTGATAAGCTTTGCCTTTCTTCCAACTTAATTCTTGTGCTTCTTTGGATAGCACCCAGTCAACGAACAGTTTAGCGTTGTCCATATTACGGGCATTTTTAAGGATACTGACACCGCCAATTTCATAACCGGTACTTTCGCATGGTGCGATAAGTTTTAGTGGGGCGCCATTTTCGACTTCCAGTGAGTAATCGTGCAGGAAACCGATACCAATTGCGGATTCACCACGAGCCGCATTACGTGCTGGGGCGACACCGGATTTAGTGTATTGAGAAATGTTGGCATTCAGTTTTTTCAGGTAATCAAATGCTTGATCTTTACCCCATAATTGGACAAAAGTTGCCAGTGCGGTATAAGCCGTGCCTGAGCTTTGAGGGTCAGCAATTTGAATTTCACCTTTATATATTGGCTTGGTCAGATCTTTCCAGCAGGTGGGAATTGGGATCTTTTTCTCTTTCAGGCGTTCGGTATTGACGCCATAGCCAAGAATACCAACGTAAACCGCGGAGGTGTAGTTGCCTTTGCGTTTAGCGGGATCGCGAAATTGCGGCATGATTTGCGTCAGATTAGGTGATTTATATGCGGTCAGGAGATCCATTTCCCCTGCCTGAGAATGTGGGTCTAGCGTACCGCCATACCAAACGTCAGCCTGTGGATTGCGTTTTTCTGCCTCAATTTTTGCCAGGGTGCTGCCTGAACCATTGCGAACAAATGTTGTTTTGACATTGTATTTTTCACCGAATGCTCTGGTTTCAGCTTCGCATAGGGCGTTAGTTGCGCTGCAATAGACGATCAAACGGCCAGCAGCTTGAGCGTTGCTGGTGAATGCAGCAATGGCCAGACCTGCTGCGATGAGTGTAGAGATAGGTTTCAGTTTCATTATTTTGTCCTTTGTATTCAGAACTTCTTATCATTGGAGGAAAGTGGCGATGTGACCCCTGCCATATGTTCCCTTTTACTAACGTTCGCCATTAGCAGAGGCATTAATAGCAACCCCATCATGGCAGCTGCGACGGTAAGCAGAGCAAATATTCCAGACCAACCATAATGTGCAACCACCTGACTCAGTGGCCAGCCTGCCATGGCAGCGCCCAGATAGGCGTATAATCCCAGATAACCCGTGACCGTTCCGGCGGCTTGTTTATGGCAATATTCTGTTGCTGCCAGCCCAATCAGCATTTGCGGGCCAAATACGAAAAAACCGATATTAAAAAAACAGGCTGCCAACAGTGCATAGTGATGAATGGGGGTTAGCCACAATGCGGTGACAGAGATAAATAGTCCTAGCGCGAATAGCAGAATCATTGGGGCGCGCTGGCCGCGGAACAGTAAATCAGATCCCCAACCGGAGAGGAGAGCGCCTGCCAGACCACCCAGTTCAAACAGTGAAAGTGTTGCATTGGCACTGAGCAGATTGGCGCCATGTGTTTCTGACAACCACAGATTCCCCCAGTCATTAATCGCCATTCTGATGAGGTAGACCAGAATGTAGGAAAGCCCCAATAGCCAGATAGTCTTATTAGCCAGAATTGTATCCCGTAGTATCTGCATCATTGGCATGGGAGGCGATAGCTGTTCGTGTCGCAGCTCCAGTAAATCCTGTCGCCAATGTCCTATAGTGGGTAAACCTTGTTGCTGTGGTATGTCGCGTAACTGATAACAGAGCCAGATACCCAATAAAATGCCGATAATTCCGGGCATCATTAAAACAGCTTGCCAGCTGTAAGTTGCTGCCAGAAAAGCTGACAACATCGGGATAGTGATGCCGACAATATTAATGGAGATGTTCCAGCATCCCCACCAGAAGCCTCGCTCATTGCGAGAGTACCAGTGTGTCAGTAACCTTGCGCAGGGAGGCCATCCCCAGCCTTGAAAGAAGCCGTTCAGCGTCCAGATGATCAATAAGGCAGAAAACGATGAGCAAAAAGCGAACATAATGTTCAATATGCCTGCCATCACTAATCCGACCCCCATAAACCAGCGATAGCCGGTGAGATCATGGAATATACCGGAAACAAATTTTGAGCTGCCGTAAGCCAGATAAAATAGACTGGTTATCCAACCGATATCCCCTTTATCTAACCCTAGTTCCAACTGCATAACTGGCATGACAAAGTTAAAACTTTTGCGTGTCAGATAAAATGCGGCATAACCAATGATCATAGAAATCAGTAAACGACTACGCCAGTAGCGATAGCGTTGTGAGATTTGTTCCTGGTTGGTGGCTTGCATAGGCGATTCCTTCTTGACTACTCCTCTTCCTATTTGAAGAAAGATGCTTCCCACTTCACAGAGATGTGCCTGACTCACGGTGACGCGAGCCAAGGCTGACCTTCTCTCCGAGGGTTAACACTGTCAGCCAGACCACTATGGAAAATGAATGTAAAGAAAAATTAATGAAAATGAATGGGATAAGGTTTTAGGTGACTAGGAATAATTCTTATTTATGCCTGATTTTCATCAGAATTTGTGGGCAGGTTAACAATTATACGTGTACCGTTATCATTATTTAACTGCCAGTCCCCGCCTAGTGCCTGGATACGTTCTTCAATGCCCTGAAGACCAAAGCCGTTTTTCTTTTTATCTTCGGTGATACCGATTCCGTTATCACTGATTCTGAGTTCAATCACGTCCCGGCGTTGTCGCAACGTGATATTGATGTGGGTAGCTTTGGCATGTTTACTGATATTGTTCAGCAACTCCTGAACCAGACGATAAAGGGTAAAAATCACCGTTTCATTCACTGGATTTTGGGGAAGCTGATAATTTAATTGACAATCAATATTCTGCTGTTTAAACGCGAATTCATCGATCAGATGGTGGAGTGCTTTTTCTAAAGACATCTCATCCAAAACTGGAGGCCGCAACTGACGCAGTAATTGGCGGGTGGATTGATGAATTTGTTGAGCAAGATGATTGATCTGCTTTGCGATCATTTCTGCTGTTGGGGTAGTGGCAGTCCGTTTTACCAACGTTGCCTGAATTTGAATAGCAGTAATATTTTGGCCAATTTCATCATGTAACTCGCGGGCAATACTTTTACGGATGTCTTCTTCTGTGTGAACTAGCTTCTTCATTAGGATATGGCGGGCAGTTAGCTCTTGTTCCAGTAGTTCACGGTAACGTTGCAGGTTTTCTGCGAGTTGTTGCTGACGGCTGATAGCTATCCCAAGACAGATTCCTAACAAGGCTTGAATGATTAGGAACATTTCCAGTTCACCTAAATCGTTAAAAGCGCCGTTGAGTTGTCGAGCTGATGTGATCATCAGACTGCCCAATAAAGCAGCCAGCACACCACCTTGCCAGCCATAGCGATAGGCCATAAATACATTGGGGATAAATATCAGCATCACCAAAAGACTCTCAATTTCTGGTGATATAAAAATCTGGGCACTCAGCCCTAGCAGGCAGAACAGGCAGCACCACATCAGCAGGGAAGTGCGTAATTGTGGATCAAAATAGCCAGAATCCAGCATATTTCTCAGATGCTGCTGACGCAGATATTCGTAGATTAGATAAACAAAAGGTGACAGTAAAACACCACCAGTTAGAGAGGTAAGAAATAAGTAGCTAGGTTCCGCAGTCAGAGCAAATCCCAAACAGATAGCCTGCAATACACTATTGGCGGCTACACCGGCCAGCAAAATGGAGAGCCGTTGCCAATACAAGATATAACGCCACCAGATCCGCTGGACCATAAAGGTGGGTATCAGGCTGAGAAATGGCGATAACAGAATGATATTGTCAGTAATAAGCTGTTCTCTGCTTAGCCATAGCAAGATGATAACCTCTGTGATTAATAAGGTTGGCATATAGCGACGCCCCAGTAGAATAAGCAGTGCTAGCCTTAGTCCTTGTGGCAGAAGCAGTGTGGCTTGTTGTCCGTTATCGTTCAGGTAGAAACTGATGGTCCATAGAGAAAGCCAGCTCAATGAATAAAAAATCAGTAAAAATAGCGATAACAAGCTAAATCGTAATCCACCGCTCATGGTGTCCTCGTTAGAATTTGGTGTTGCAGGGCATAATGAACCAGATCGATGGTGCTATCGCACTGTAATTTACCAAGAATATTGGCACGATGAACATGGACGGTTTTAGGGCTGAGATTGAGTTGCTCGGCAATAGTTTTAGCACTGATGCCATTGATAAGTAGATTAAATATTTCGCGTTCTCTGGGGGTTAGAATTTGCAGCGCTTTAATGTCTTGTGGTGTTTGACGTAGTGCTTTCAGGGCATCAGCACACAAATAGCAACCGCCTTTATGTACTGAGCGAACTGCTTGTACCAACTCTTCTGGACCGCATCGTTTGGTGAGATAGCCGCAGGCACCGGCATCCAATGCACTTTGTACAAATGCCGTGGTGTCATAAATACTGAGAATAATGGTACGGAAATCGGGCCGTTTTTGCCGTAACCGGGTGAGCAGGTGTAAACCACTTTCATCCGGCATCGCGATATCCATCACCGCAACATCAATAGGGTTTCGGAGTAAATCCAACCAGGCTTCGTTGGCGCTGCCATATTGTCCGGCGATTTCAAGATCATTCTCAAGAGTCAGTAATTGGGCAAAGCCGGAACGGACAACGACGTGGTCGTCAATAAGTGCGATTCTGATCATAATTTTTGTTATTAATTATAAACACAATAACTTACATGATGTGCAGGAAAAGCAGGTTGTGCAAATTAATCAACTAAATCTGCAAGAAAGCTAACAAATTTAGTAAATTGTTGGGTGTTAATTGCATCGATTCAGTGGAAGAGCGTGTTTGTTGACCTTGCTTGTTGTTTCACTAATAAATTATCTTGCTCGCTTTTTAGGTAAACTAAGTTAAATATGCAAGTATATTGATGTACATAGGACATATTTTACCTACGGAATAACAAACTGACTATGTAATCCTCCTCAATTTACAAACCAATTTACTGCCTTCTTTTATGTCAAAATCTCAGAGATTCCCTATGTAATAGCAAATTTCAGTTGTTTCGTGCTGTAGTTTCGATGGCCGTGCATGCGTTGGCGGAAAACAAATTAGTCGAATTGGCAAAAAATCCTATGTTCATCTATAACTTAATCACAAATAAATTACTTTTTGGAGCCAATTATTCGTGAATATCATTAAAATCCCCCCCTATGCCCAATCCATTCCCATCTATGTTACATCCGTTAGTTAATGCCGAAGATCCGGAAAATTGTGAAATTGAAGCGGCTACACGTGAATATGCGGATCGCTTCCGCCTTTATAATAATGAAACACAGCGGCAACGTTTATGGCAAATGGAAAGCGCGCGGCTGGCAGGATTATTATATCCAAGGGGGAGCAAAGAATTGCTACAAGTGGGCTCCATGATGTTTATTTTTACAATCGTTAACATTAGTTTGGTGGCATTTCACTTATTGGTGATTAAAAATAGGAACCGAGCGTCTGTATTCCCCTTGAATTTGAATATCGGATACGATGAAGAGAGCAGAAATTAAGAGAAACTAAAACTGTCAACTCTAAAGATATACTTTTTTAAAGAAGGTTTATCGTCCCCGAGGAAATCTGGAAGGGATAATCTTCGATAGAAATGAAAATATTGATGAGCCGGGTTTTGGCAGCGTGCTGGAGGCCCATTGATATAACAATGGTATTGTATTTAAATCGGTAAACGCGCTTATGGTTAACAATAGAAACTTCGCAGCGTAATAGTTGCCGGTTCTGTGATAACAAAAACGCCTGTGCTTAAGAACTAGAGCTGCGATGCGTCCGGATAAGGCTGTGCACACACAACCACAGATATCTAATCCAGGGGTAAGTCACCTTCACGAAAAATCCAAAATAATCACAACTAGTAAACTGAAATCTCCACACGATATTGATATAGTTACCTCTATTGAAATAAGGGGATATATTGTGGTTTTGAATTCACATATGCTTGAGATTGTTATGCAATAAAAACAGAGAACTCTCGAGATACTGTTTTTTCTGTTCCATAAGTGTGATAAATGACAGGACTTCTATCTTTTATAAATTTGTTAAAAATATTATTAGAGAAATGAATTAAGAGATAATTTAGTAAATAAGGTGTAGTGCCTTGGCATCTTATTTAAAATGTTGATTATAAATCCAGTGAGCTATTTAAAGGAATACGGACATGTTTACTACCAGAGTAACGATGTTGCACTCATTATGTGAATCTGCCTTTGATAAACCTTTTAAAAAAGTAAACGAAGCAGGAAAAGTAAAAAATTTATACCTGGAAAAACTAATAAAAGGGATAAAAAATATCTCTTTACAACATTATAGAAACATTACGAAAAGTGTCGAAAAATTTAAGGGGCAGAACTTAGACATTTTTAAATTAAAAGACAAGAAGATTACAGAGACCCTTAAGCAGGCAGAAAAAAAATTATTTTCAGAAGTACGTAATGAAAAAACATTGTTCAACCAAAACATTCAAATCGGCGTTGCCAACTTATCATTAACAGAACGCTGTATTCAGGAGTTAACGGATGAAAGGCGTCATAATGTTCATCATCATCTTTCCTCCCATTACACCAGTACTGGCCTTAGTACAAAGGTGTCATTAGGCAAGATGCTGACTACCACACTGAAATATCTGACTCTGAATGCTCCAGCTCGCAGGATTGGTACTGCCATACAGAGAGGATATGACTCCCATACACAAAGTGCTAAAGGTAAGGCACGTTATTGGACTGGGGCCATTATTAAGGGATTGGCCAATATCATGGGTGGTGCTAGTAGTGTAATAAGTGGTGCGATTTTGGTCGGTGTTGCCGGAGTTAAAAACCTGGCGGAATTCACGGGGCGTTTGTTGGTATCTTCAACCCTGGGGCTGGCTGGATCGGTTATGAAGGGAGTTTCGTATCTACCGTTTAGTGTGTCTAATCGTTTACAGGCTAGAACGCGTGCTGAGAAATTGCTGAATACTGCCAAAGTACTCGTCAAACCAGCGTTTGTAGCCAAAGCAGAGCAAGAGCCGTTGAATGTTGCAGGAGCCCGAGCAGTGATGGATGCGGCCCGATTGGCGAGAATCAGTTGCTCCAGTAGTTATCGGGATATGCCGACAGGTTACAGTCATGCCACTTTGGCTGATATCCCGTCTTCGATACTGGCTCGCAGGGAGGACGGTAGTGGCGGGACCGGCAAGAAGTTAACCCTGCGTGTTCGTCCTGGCAAGAGGGAGAATGATCCTTTAATCCTTAAAGGAGATGCCTGGTCTGCGCTCAAGGTCGCTGTTTACAAGCGTGACGATACCGTGGTGCTTTCCTTTGTGGGCACCCAGCCAACTAAGCGTCCTGGTACTATAAAGAGTGATGTCTGCGCGGCTTTGGGGATCAAGGATAGCGCGTTTCAGGATGCAGACCGTTTGATTAAAGCCTTTACTAAACAATATGGCAATAAGGTTGAGGTTCTGGGCCACTCCTTGGGCGGCGGGTTGGCGCAATATGCGGGTATCAAACATGGGATAAAGGTTACCGTATTCAATAGCATGGGATTGCATGTAGGATTGCGGGATCGGTTAGCTGACAAGTTGGATAGTGCCAACGTCACCCACATCAATACCAGTAATGATCCGCTGAGTCAGAAGGTCGAACATGGCATTTGGGGGCTGGATGCCTGCTCCCAGGTGGGCAAGCGTTATGTGATTGAGCATTCAGGTGGTCACCGTATGGAGTCGGTGACCGCTGGTTTGGAAGCTTTACTGGATTAACGACTCGATATGTCATGGATAACGCCTCCTGAGGAGGCGTTATCGCTGCTAACAGACACTGTATTTAAAGACACAGTATTTAACGTAATTGTGCGTTATTTCAGTGCGTTGAGGACTTGCCAAGCCGCTTTGATGCGCGCCTCGTTGGGGTAGTTTTTGTTGGCTAGCAGCACAATACCCATTTGCTCTTGCGGCACAAACGCGACATATGCGCCGAAACCATTGGTGGAACCGGTTTTATTGATAAAAAGCGCATCCGTTGGCGGCTCTGGTGGCGATAGTTCCGTGGTTTTGTTGGCCTGATAAGCGATTTCCGCTGAATTGCCGCTCAGTACCTGCTCAAGGGTAACGGGCCAGTGATAAAGCTCCCAGCCCAGCCCCTGCGTCATCTCACCCACCCGGTAATAGCCAGTATGGGTTGCCCGAATGGCCTGAGCCAGCTTACTGTCACCTACGCGGGAGGGATCGATATTCGCATCAACGAAGCCGATCATCTCTTGTGCACTGGATTTCAGGCCATAAGCTTCCTCATCCAGCACGCCCGGGTTTATGCGAATCGGTTTATTCTCTTTTGAATAACCCAATGCATAATTTTTCATCTCCTGAACGGGCACGTTAAACCAGGTATGTTGCAGACCAAGCGGTGAAAGAATCTGGTTTTTCACCAGTATTGAGTAAGGTTTTTCAAGGCGTTGGGCAACGATATAGCCTGCCAGGCCAATACTGGGATTGGAGTATTGGCGGTAGGTTCCGGCCGTGTACTTGGGCTGCCAGTGCTGGAACCAGTCTACCATTTTGCTATTGTTGTCGATCTCATCAGGGAATTGTAACGGCAGGCCGCCCGCGGTATAGGTGGCAATATTCAGCAGGTTGATGTTGTCAAAGGCGCTGCTTGCTAGCGGTTGAAAATGCTGGCTGGCTTTATCGGAGAGAGAAATGGCTCCTGTCACCTGTGCCCAAGAAATCAGGCTGCCGGTAAAGGTTTTGCTGACCGAGCCTAGTTCAAAGATTGTCTCTTTGGTGACCGGTGTGTTGTTCTCTTTTGACGCGTCACCGTATTGATAGAAAAAATGTTGACCGTGGAACGTTACCGCAATCGCCATTCCTGGAATGTCATATTCCTGCATCAGGGAGTGTATGGTCTTATCAACAGTATTTGTCAGACGGGTCTGATCGGGTGTATTCGAGGCTTGAGTGCCGAGAGAAGCGGCAAGCAGCAGACTGCCAGTCAGCACCGAAAATCGTTTTGTCATTTGTGTTGTTTCCTTAATTACAGCGAGAGTTTTCAGTCCTGGATTTTATCAGGATTTTCACACGCAATCTTAAAATTGTGATCCTCATCACCTGACGAAATAAAACTTTGTACTTGATGATTGAAAACCAAGGGCTTTCGTTTCTTTATATTAATTGTTATCCAAAATGTGGATGAAAACTGATTTTTGGGTAAATAGTCAGTAACCAGAGAATTTAATATTTTCTTTCACTTTATTTTTAATCGAAACCTTTTATGCCATATTTTGTCTATATAATAGACTGTAATACCGATCACAATTTCATTTCATTGCTTTTGCTGTAATTAAATCGAAAGAGAGAGAAAGCAATTCATCACAGGCGACGTAAATATGTCGCTGGAGATCTGAGGAGCATAACGGAATGGCTGTGGATACCGTAAAAAGACGTGAACAGATTATCGACCTGCTGTGCCATGAGGGCAGTGTACGTGTTGAGCATTTGAGTTCTCGTTTTGAGGTTTCTAGCGTCACGATCCGTAATGACTTGCGTTATCTAGAGCAGAAAGGTTGTGCTTTGCGTTCCTATGGCGGCGCCGTGTTGAATCACCAATTCGCCTTTGATCGCCCTCTGCAAGATAAAGGGCGGATGAATCGTGATGTGAAATCACGCATTGCAGCTAAAGCAGCGCAGTTTGTTAAGGACGGTGATGCTCTGATCCTTGATTCTGGCTCGACTACCACGCAGATTGTGCCGCACCTTAAGGCGCGGCGTGATTTGGTGGTCATGACTAACGCGTTGAATATCGCCTATGAACTGGCGGGGTTTGATCAGATAAATGTGATGGTTCTTGGTGGGAGTGTGCGTCAAAACTCCTATTCACTCTATGGTTCGGCTGCGGAACAGCAATTGCGTCAATATCGTTTTGATACTTTGTTTCTTGGCGTCGATGGGTTTGATCTGGAAGCAGGGATAACCACGCCACATCCCGGTGAAGCTCACCTTAATCGCGTAATGTGTGAGGTGGCGCATGAAATTATCGCCGTGGTGGATGCCAGTAAATTTGGGCGTAGAAGCTTTTGTATGATCCGTCAGGCCGGACAGATTCATCGGCTGATTACTGACAGCCGGATCCCCGATAACTACAGGCGGGCATTAACTGAACTCGGCGTAGATGTGATTATTGCCGACGAGTAGTTCTTACCGAGGTTCTTGCTCGCATGGGAGATACCATGCAGTCACTATTACAACTTATCCGTCGCCACAAATCAGGTGAAGCGGTGGGGATCTATTCAGTCTGTTCTGCCCATCCTTGGGTATTAGAAAGCGCTTTGTGCGTCGCTAAAGAACATAAGACATCGGTACTGATTGAAGCAACATCTAATCAGGTTAATCAATTTGGCGGTTATACCGGCATGCAACCCGTTCAATTTCGTGATGCAGTCTGGCAACAAGCAGATCGCATAGGTTTACCGCGTGATCGTATCTGGTTGGGGGGAGATCATCTTGGACCGAACGCTTGGCAAGATCGTACCGCAGCTGAAGCAATGAAACTGGCTGAAACCTTGATACATGATTATGTAGCTGCGGGATTTCGTAAGATCCACCTTGATTGCTCTATGTCTTGTGCTGATGATCCGGTACCACTTGGTGACAAAGAGGTTGCGATACGGGCAGCGCGTTTGTGTCAGGTGGCAGAACGCTGTTGGCAACAGGTGAGGGGAGAACCGCCTGTTTATGTCATTGGTACCGAAGTGCCTGTACCGGGTGGAGCTAAAGAAGCACTGGCAGGAATGCAAGTCACTACGCCTCAGGCAGCGGCTACAACGTTGAATGTGCATCGGCAAGCCTGGCAGTTGGCTGGATTGGAAGAGGTATGGCCACGAGTGATTGCGCTGGTAGTTCAGCCGGGTGTGGAGTTCGATCACCATCATGTCGAACACTACCAATCTAAACGTGCGGCGGCACTGAGTAAATATATCGAATCCCAACCCTATTTGGTCTACGAAGCCCATTCTACTGATTATCAAACGGTACAAGCTTACCGTGAACTGGTACGTGATCATTTCGCTATTCTGAAAGTTGGTCCAGCGTTGACTTTTGCCCTGCGTGAAGCGCTTTTTGCGCTCGATAAGATCGATAGTGAATGGAATAGTGAGCAGGAAGCCGCTCATCTGTGTGCCACTTTGGAACAAGTTATGCTTGAGCAGCCGGAGCACTGGAATCGCTATTACCATGGCACACCGCATCAACAATTTATTGATCGTCAATACAGTCTTAGTGATCGTGTGCGTTACTACTGGCCGCACTTGCGGGTACAGCAGGCCGTTAATACTTTGATCGATAACTTGCGTCGTCGTCCTGTTTCCCTTTCATTGCTAAGTCAATATCTGCCGGAGCAAGCGCAGGCAGTTAACGCTGGACGGTTGGACAATGACCCGCATGCTTGGGTATTGGATAAAATTCGTTCTGTGTTGCTGAGTTATGCTCAGGCTTGTGAGTTTGAGGTACAAGGAGCGTTAGTATGAGTGAACTGTTTTCCTATACGGAAGCTTGGCTACGTGAGCATCACGCGCTATACACAGCCAGAGAAATTCATCAGCAGCCTGAGCTTTGGCGTCAGTTATATCAAAACTTGCAACGTGAGAAAGCGCTGTGGCAACCATTTTTGGCGCCTCTGTTGTCTGACCCGGAGTTACAAATAGTACTGTGCGGCGCAGGTTCCTCTGCATTTGTTGGGCGCGCTCTGGCGCCTTGGTTACGTGAGCAGTGTGGGTTGAATGTAGTTGCGTACAGCACGACAGATATTGTGCCTTCCCCTTTGCAATATCTTGATCCAACGCGTTCAACATTACTAATTTCTTACGGGCGTTCCGGCAATAGCCCGGAAAGTGTAGCGGCGGTACAACTGGCTGATCAGTTGTTGCCGCGCTGTTATCACTTGATGCTGACCTGTAATCCTGATGGCGCCTTAGCGCGTTATGCCGAAGGGCGTTCCCATGTTTGCTCATTGAACATGCCACAGAGTTCTCATGATCAAAGTTTTGCCATGACTTCCAGTTTTAGTTGTATGACGCTGGCAACTGTGTTGTTGCTAGGGCCATTAACATTGGAACAAAGTCGTGCTCCATTGATGGCGATGGCCGTGTTGTGTGAGCGGGAGTGGAAGCAGTGGCAGATCCAGACTAAGCAACTGGCACGCAGTGGTTTTAAGCGCATGATGTGTCTGGGTTCCAGTTGTTTTACCGGCGTAGCAGAAGAAGGCGCTCTCAAGATGTTGGAGTTGACCGCCGGGTATATTGCTACGCGTTACGACTCGTCGATGGGAGTACGTCATGGGCCGAAGTTTATGATCGAACAGGATACGTTGGTCGTCATGATGCTCTCGGCTGATCAGTATCGCCGTTGTTATGATCTCGATCTGTGGCATGAGCTAAATCATGACAGATTGGCGTGTCAAATTGTTGCACTGAGTGGCACACAGGGGAAAGGGTTCACGGTGATTAATAGTGAACAAGATGATATCTGGCTGTTGTTCCCCTATTTGATGTTTTTGCAGATGTTGGCGTTTGAAACCTCGCTGGCTCTGGGCATAACGCCAGACAATCCATGTCCGACAGGGGAAGTCAACCGTGTGGTGAAGGGAGTGGAAATTTATCCTTACCCTCTAGCGTACTCACAAACAACTGAATGTAGCAGGAGTGATTATGTCGATACCGAATATTTTGATGACTCGAATTGATAACCGGTTGGTGCATGGTCAGGTAGGTGTGACCTGGACCAATTCACTGGGGGCTAATCTGGTATTGGTGGCTAACGATCAAGTTGCCAGTGATTTGGTACAGCAAAACCTGATGGATATGGTGGTTTCAGATGGGGTTCAGACTCGTTATTTCACCTTACAGAAAACCATTGATGTGATCCATAAGGCGGCTGAACGCCAGAAGATTTTTATCGTTTGTAAAACGCCGCAAGATGTACTGACTTTGGTCAAGGGAGGAGTACCTATCAGTTTTGTTAATGTGGGTAATATGCATTTCGCCGAAGGCAAGCGTCAAATTCATAAGACGGTTTCGGTTGATGACAGTGATGTGGTGGTGTTTCGTGAATTGGAACAATTAGGTATCACTTGCGAGGTTCGACGAGTGCCGGATGAAGCGGGAGAACCTATCGCTAAGTTACTGGCCTGAGAGGTGAGTTATGCTGATTGATGCGATATTGATTGGATTATTGGCTGGGTTGGCGGGGGTGGATCTCTTTGATGGGTTGACTCATTTTCACCGTCCGGTAGTGATTGGTCCGTTAGTTGGACTGATTTTAGGGGATGTACAGACGGGTTTATTGGTGGGCGGGACGCTGGAGCTGGTCTGGATGGGAATGGTGCCGCTGGCTGGCGCCCAGCCGCCCAATGTGGTAATTGGCGGCGTGATTGGGACGGCATTTGCCATTCTGACGAATGCTGATCCTAAAGTCGCAATTGGTATCGCCGTGCCATTCTCCATTGCGGTACAGGGTTGCATTACGCTGTTGTTTACCGTGTTCTCACCAATGATGCATAAATGCGATCAGATGGTGAAAGAATTGAATTGGCGCGGTGTGGAGTGGGTGAACTATCTGGGGATTACCATTCTGTTTTGTTTCTATTTTATCGTGGCATTTTTGCCAATTTATTTTGGTGCCGATGCTGCCAGTGTCATGGTACAGAAAGCACCACAGTGGCTGCTAGATGGTTTGGCGGTTGCTGGCGGTATGATGCCCGCCATCGGCTTTTCAATGCTGATGAAAATGATGATGAAAAAGACCTATGTTGCCTATTTTATTATGGGTTTCATTTCGGTCACATTCCTTAATATGCCGATTATCGCCGTAGCACTCGGCGCATTTGCGATTGCTTTAATCGATTTCTTTAACCGTTCCCGTATGGAAGATGTGACTGATCGTAGCGCACCGACCACCACCCAATCTCAGGAGATGGAAGATGGCATTTAACGACACTGATACTGCTATGGCAGATAAAGCTGAGAAAAGGATGGCACAGGCATTGGCGACCAGTCAGGTTGAGCAAGATGACTATCAGGACAGTATGCCGGGTGAGGCGCTGACTAAAGGTGATCTGAATCGTATGGCATTGCGTTCTTTGTTGCTACAGGCATCATTTAACTATGAGCGTATGCAGGCGGGGGGCTGGTTATACACCTTGATCCCCGGATTGCGTAAGATCCATAAGAACCCGCAGGATCTGGGGAATTCTATGAAGATGCATATGGAGTTTATCAATGTGCATCCATTTGATGTCACTTTACTGTCCGGCTTGGTGCTGGCGATGGAGCGAAATAAGGAAAAAATTTCCACTATTCGCGCGGTGAAAGTAGCACTAATGGGACCGCTGGGTGGGATTGGCGATGCATTGTTCTGGTTGACGCTGTTACCTATCTGCGCCGGTATTGGCGCATCTTTGGCACTACAGGGGAGCTTGTTTGGTCCCATCGTATTTTTGTTGCTATTCAACATCGTGCATTTCGGTTTGCGTTTTGGTTTGGCCCATTATGGTTATCGGGCGGGTGTCAATGCATTAGCGTTGTTGAAAACACACACTAAAAATATCTCTCATGCGGCATCAATTGTCGGGATGACGGTGATAGGAGCGCTGGTGGCTTCGTATGTCCGTTTTTCGACGCCAGTGGTAGTGAATGCCGGTAAAGCGAGTGTGGCGTTGCAGAAGGATGTGTTGGATAAATTGATGCCTAACTTGTTGCCATTGTGTTTCACCCTGTTGGTGTTTTGGTTGATGAAAAAAGGATTTTCGCCGGTCAAGTTAATTGGTTTGACGGTAGTGCTCGGCATTGTGGGTAAATTTGTCGGTTTTCTTTAACAAACGACGTTGAGGGGATGGAATGTTAGGTATTGTAATCACCGGGCATGGTCGTTTCGCCAGTGGTTTGTTGCAGGCAGTGGAACAGATAGTCGGGCGGCAGCCTCAGTGTTGTGCTGTCGATTTTCCTGAGGGAGTCAGTACTGAACAATTGCAGATGTTGTTGGAGGAAGCTTGCATTGCCTGCGATAGTGGTGATGGTGTAATTATTCTCAGTGATTTACTGGGAGGCTCACCGTTCCGGCAGGCAGCACAACTAGCGATAACTAATCCACATTATGAAGTTATCACCGGGACTAATATGCAACTGGCGGTAGAAATGATGCTGGATCGTGAGGGGCTGGTGCCAAAAGCATTTCGTGATATGGCGCTAGAGTGTGGACGGAGGGGGTTGACTAGCCTGTGGCATGAACAGCAGAAACAGGGATATAGCAGCCCAAATTTGGATGGTATCTAAGGAGCTTATATGTATCTGATTTCCAGTCGTCAAATGCTGAAAAAAGCTCTGTATGAAGGCTATGCAGTCCCTGCTTTTAATGTCCACAATCTGGAAACGGTTCAGGTGGTAGCGGAAACCGCAGCTCGTTTGGCATCACCCGTGATTCTGGCGGGGACACCAGCTACCTTTAGCTATGCGGGCACTGACTATTTGGTGTCGATCTGTCAGGAAGCGGCCCGTCGTCATAATTTGCCGCTGGCATTACATCTCGATCATCATGAGGAATTGGAGGATATCAGTCATAAAGTGACCGCAGGTGTGCGTTCGGTAATGATTGATGGCTCGCATTTACCCTTTGAAGAGAATATTCGTAAGGTGACTGAGGTGGTACGATTTTGCCAGCGTTACGATGTTAGCGTTGAGGCGGAATTGGGGAGGTTGGGGGGACAGGAAGATGATTTGAATGTTTCCACTGCCGATAGCTTCTTTACCGATCCTCTGGCATCGAAAGCCTTTGTGGCCCGTACCGGTATTGATTCGCTAGCGGTAGCGATTGGTTCTGCGCATGGTTTGTATCATGGTGAACCTCATCTGGATTTTGAGCGGTTAGCGGCGATCAGAGAACAAGTGGATATTCCGTTAGTGTTGCATGGTGCGTCGGGTGTTCCTGAAGCTATGGTACAGCAGGCGATTGCTCTTGGTGTTTGTAAAGTCAATGTAGCGACTGATTTGAAAATTGCTTTTGCTGATGCAGTAAAAAGCTATTTTATTCAGCATCCGGATGCTAATGATCCACGCAAATATATCGTGCCGGGAAAACAGGCTATGCAGGCAGTGGTTGAAGAAAAAATTCGGATTTGTGGCAGTGCAGGTAAGTTGTAAAGGTTCTGTTTTTTCAATTATCTGATAAAGGAAATTGCTGTGAAAATAAGAACGTTAAATAAAATTACGCTTAGTTTGTTAGCCAGTTCTGCGTTGTGTAGTACATCGGTTTGGGCGGATAGTTGGCAGTTGAAGGGGGATAATTACCGTGTGGCTGTTAGCGATGGGCAGGGTAAAATCACTCAGTTAAAATTTGAAAACCCGAAAAACCATGATCAAATCATCATTGACAGTCTGTTTGAAATCACGTTGAAATCAGGAGAAAAGCTCACGGCTAAAGATTTTCAGATTACTGATATCAGCAAAAAGCACAATCGTATTGTTATCTCCCTGAAACATGGCGACATTCAGGTAAAAAATATAATTACTGTGGAGGATAAAGATAAGTACGGCTCGTTTGAAATCACTATTACACCACAGAAGAACGCGTTGGAGCTCAGCTCTGTCTCGTTGATACCATTTCGCACTAAAGTCCCTTTTGTTCACGGGTCTATTACCAGTTCACCGATTATCAGCGATAGCTTCTTTATTGTTCCCGGTAATCCATTAATTACCACTGAGGCTTATAAAGGGAGCGCTTCGCAAAAAATTGCGCTCTCTATCCCGTTAGAGCCGGGGAAAACATTAAGTTATAAGACGTATATTGGTGTTTATCAGGAAGGGCAATTACGGCGCAATGTCAATGAGTTTTTGAACAATGCTCGTCCGCGTAAATATAGTCCTTACCTACATTACAACTCTTGGTACGATATTGGTTTCTTCACTCCTTATACCGAACAAGAGGCGTTGAACCGTATCAAACAGTTTGGGCAGGAGTTGGTGACTAAGCGTGGTGTGAAGTTGGGGGGGTATCTGTTTGATGATGGTTGGGATAACCTTAAAGGAGATTGGGGTTTTAGTCAGGCATTTCCCCATGAGTTCAAAAATCTTAAGAAGGAAGCAGATCAATATCGTGCTCGTTTAGGTATTTGGCTTTCTCCTTGGGGCGGTTATGGCCCACCTGGTGAGCAACGTGTTTCTCATGCGGCGGAGTTTGGTTATGAAGTGATAGATGGCAGATTTGCGCTTTCAGGCCCTAATTACTACGCCAATTTCCATAACCGGGTGCTTAATCTGATTCAACAACAAAATGTATCTATGTTTAAGCTAGATGGTACCGGCAATGCTGATCGTGTGATTAAAGGGAGTGCATTCACCAGTGATTTTGATGCCGCTATCCATCTTATTGAAGATATGCGCAGTACAGGCAATGATCTGTTTATCAACTTGACGACAGGCACCAAAGCCACACCTTCCTGGCTATTTTTCGCCGATTCTATTTGGCGTGGTGGCTATGATGTAGAGTTTCACGGTACAGGTTCTAAAGTACAGCAGTGGCTTACCTATCGTGATGCGGAAACTTATCGTAATGTCGTAAGAAAGGGGCCGCTGTTTCCTCTGAATTCGTTGATGTTGCATGGCATTGTTTATGCTAAACAGGCTAAGCATCTGGATAAACAGTCACCTAAAGATTTTGCCGATCAGGTTTGGAGCTATTTTGGCAGCGGTACTCAGTTACAAGAGATGTATGTTACGCCTGAACTATTGACTACCGAGGATTGGGATACGCTGGCAAACGCGGCGAAATGGTCAGAGGAAAATAAAGATGTGCTGTTTGATACCCATTGGATTGGTAAAGATCCTACCGATCTAGCGGTGTACGGTTGGGGAGCTTGGAGTCCGAAGAAGTCGATTATTACTTTGCGTAATCCTGCTGATGAAGTGAAACAATATTATCTGGATCTGCAAAGCGATCTTGAATTACCGGATAATCAGCCTTCGATATATGACGTTAAGATAGACTATGGCGAAAACAACTCGGTGCCGAAGTTTATCAATAAAACGGTGTTGATTACCCTTCAGCCGTTAGAGACCTTGACCTTTTCTCTGACCCCATCGAAATAATCACAGTGTTATCAAACTGCCCTGAATAAACTATTTTATTCGGGGCAGTGATTATTTGGGGAAAAATCGAGTAATATCCACATCAACTAATGCCCATATTGCTCCTATATATTCAGGGTCGGCAAGGTGGTTTTCTACGCTTGTCGCTTCTGGTACTGATTCATTATCATCAATCAGCAATTCGATATGCGCTTCAATTGCTTCGCGGACGTTTTCTATTGCATCTGTGAAACTGTCCCCGCCAGAAAAGCAACCCAGGATATCGGGGACACGGACGCCGAAGGATGAATGATCTTTATCAATCGCAACTGGATATAACATTTACACCTCCGAAAAGTGGATTCTCCCGCTCTCTTCTTTTGTCTTGATGGGGTTATAGTAACCCTGCAACGTTATGCGTCAAGATTAGCAGGTATTGACGTTGTGATTAGTTAATGGAATAGCTAAAAAGTCGGCCAGCTTGGTTTCATGAGCTATTATTAATCATAAGAAAATTTTGTAAAAATGGTCTGTAACTGAATGGTGGGAATAAATCACAGTCATTGTTTTTTAAGAATTCATTTAAAGGGCGAAACTAATGAAAGCGTTGATCGTAGTTGACATGCTGAATGATTTTGTCACAGGAGCACTCGCTAATGAAGCGTATGCAATGAAGATTGTACCGGTAATTAAACGGTTGATTAATTACGCCCGGTGCCAACCCGATTGGCTGGTAGTTTATGCTAATGATGCTCACCGAGCCGATGATCGGGAAATGAGTATCTGGGGCAGACATGCAATAGCTGGAACACCGGGTGCTAATGTTATTGAGGCATTGGCTCCTGTCGGGGCAGATCGTGAAATTATTTCTCCCAAGCGATTTTATGGGGCTTTCGATGGAACCGATCTGGAAGAGGTTTTTAAAGCGTATGGTGTTACGGAAGTGGTGTTAACTGGCCAACATACTCATTGTTGTGTCAGACATACCGCTTATGGTGCGTTTATGCGTGGTTATCAAATTAAGGTGTTGTCAGATGCTGTGTGTGTCTTTCCCGGTGTCGATCAGCAAGAAGCCCTTGATTATCTTAAATCTATTTATGGTGCTGAAATCACAACTAGCACCGCGTTAGGTGTGTAATCAGGGTAATTTATTTGTAGCGATAATATGTAAAGCTATTAAGAAATTATCTGGCAGATACCTGTAAATATTGGCATCTGCCAGTTAAGTATAAATTAGTAAAATCTAAATAACGGGTAAATTACGACCGTAGTAAATTTCTTGTATCTCTTTTTTCAAGAGATGGGTAATTTCCTGCTTTTCAGTTTCACTGAGTTGCTCTGGTGTGGTATTAAATAGATAATCATTCAGGTCAAATCTTTTTAGCATCATTTTTGTATGAAATAGATTTTCCTGATAAATATTTACATCCATCATGTAATACTGCGATTGTACTTCTTCAGTCATATAATTCTGAATAGAACTGATTTCGTGATCGATATAGTGTTTCACGCCATTGACATCTCTGGTAAAACCGCGGACGCGGTAATCCATTGTGACAATATCCGATTCTAGTTGGTGGATCAGATAATTCAGTGCCTTGAGAGGGGAAATCACGCCGCAGGTCGATACCTCAATATCAGCCCGAAAAGTGCATATGCCACCATCCGGATGGCTTTCTGGGTAAGTGTGAACACAGATATGGCTTTTATCCAAATGAGCAACAACAGAATCAGGTAATGGGCCTGGATTTTCAGTATTGTCCACATTCTTTGGATCGATTGGCTCTTCGCTGACAAGAATAGTAACACTGGCCCCTTGTGGTTCATAATCCTGGCGGGCAATGTTTAAAATATTTGCACCAATGATTGAGCAGGTTTCGCAGAGAATTTCTGTTAAACGATTAGCATTATATTGTTCGTCAATGTAAGCGATATAACTATCCCGATCGGCTTGGCTTTTTGCATAACAGATATCATAAATACAAAAACTCAAGCTTTTTGTCAGGTTATTAAAGCCGTGCAATTTCAACTTGTGCAATTTATTTCACCTCCTGGCTAATAGGTGATTATTAGTTTACAGATAGTGCATCGAGCAAATATTGCGGTAAGGCAAAGCTACCTGCGTGAATAGCTGGGTTATAATAGCGGCAGGTGAAGCCTGCGTGGTTGAAGCGCTGTTGTAGCGTTACAAGGTCCACATGGCGTAATGCCGGGTTTTGACTTGCCCATGCAAAGGTCATAATGCCGCCATAATAGGTTGGAATGGCCGCTTGATAGAAACTGGTGTCAACGAAATAGTGGTTTAGTTTTTTATGACTGGTTACTGCTTCATCCTGTTGCAGGAAACAGACGCCATTCTGCGCAACGAAAATCCCCCCTTCGTTCAGGCAGCGTTGGCAACCTTGATAGAATTCAGATGTAAATAACCCTTCGCCAGGTCCGATCGGATCAGTGCAGTCAGAGATAATGACATCAAATTTCTGATCGGTGGTATTAACGAAATGAACACCATCATCAATGATGAGTTGGAAGCGCGGATCATTATAAGCACCGGCATTATGGTTAGGCAGATATTGGCGGCAAAATTCAACTACGCCCGTATCAATTTCAACCATAGTGATGTTCTCAAGGTATTGATGGCGACAGACTTCACGTAACATACCGCCATCACCACCACCGATAATCAGCACTCGCCTGGCGCTACCGTGGGAGAATAGAGGAACATGGCTCATCATTTCGTGGTAAATAAATTCGTCACGTTCAGTCGTTTGTACCGTACCATCCAGTGCCATAATGCGGCCTAATTCCGCATTTTCGAAAATAATTAGATCTTGATGCTCGGTTTCATCATGATAAAGCACTTTATCGACCGAAAAATACTGACCAAAATTGGCATGCAAGGTTTCGTGCCAAATTTCTTTTTGTGACATGTCCCGATTTTCCTCCACTGTGACAACTGTGAAAATTGGGCTACATAATAGCCAACAATCCTTACAGTTGCACGGTGAAATTTACCCCTTGATGGGTAGCAGGAAAAGGGCTATTTAACGTAGGCGAATAAACTCAGTGAATCTCTGGCGAGAGCATGGCACTTTATCGCATTGGATAGATAAATACCTTTCAGATCCTGATAACTTGCTTCATTGAGTGTGTTCATCAATTGGCTGTTATAGTTATTCAAATCCCATTTATTACGCTGGGCAAAATAGATAATGGCTCGTTTAATTTCCCGGTCAGGAATTTGGCTGTAACCGCAGTCATATTTTAGGTAGATAAATACCGCTGTGAGATCCGCCAGATCTTCAGCTTCATCTTCTGTCAGCGCTTTTGCGGGGTGAGAAAAACCGAAAAGAACTAATATGTAAATCAAGAGGGATAATTTTCGCATCTGTCTTATTATAATGAACTCATGTCAGGTTACGTTAACATATTAATATCTTTTTTCGCTAAAATTTATTTTTTTAAATTATTGTAAAGATCGACCTAAATCACATTCCCATTACTTGACCTTCCTGTAAGGGGAACCTTTAGGTTTCTTCTTATTGATTGTTTTTTTATTGTTTATTTTCGGTTGATTGAATCAGGAAATGAATATGCAACGACGTGATTTTATTAAATTAGGTGCTGTTATTGGTGTATCCAGTGTGTTGCCTGTATGGAGCAGTTTCTCCTTTGCTAAATCCTACCCGTTATTACCGATACCGCCACAGATAACACCCGATGAGACGGGTAAAATTGTTATTGAAATCAATGCGGGGCAATCCTGTTTTAAGGCAGGGACTGTGACTCAGACTTGGGGCTATAACGGTGATTTACTTGGCCCAGCATTGAAATTGATTTCAGGTGAACCTGTTACTATCGATATTTGCAATAACTTGCCGGAAGACACAACTGTTCACTGGCATGGACTCGAAATGACTGGAGAGACCGATGGTGGTCCGCAAGCGGTGATTGCACCAGGTGGACGTCGGACTGTCAGTTTTACCCCTGAACAGCCGGAAGCAACTTGTTGGTTTCACCCACATACGCATGGTAAGACGGGTCGTCAGGTTGCAATGGGGCTTGGAGGATTAGTACTGATTGAAGATAAAAACAGCATTAAAGTTGGTTTGCCAAACCAATGGGGAGAAGATGATCTCCCAGTGATTTTGCAAGATAAGCGTTTGAATAAAGAAGGACAGATTGATTATCAACTGGATGTAATGAATGCGGCGGTGGGTTGGTTCGGCGATATGATGCTGACCAATGGTGTTATTTTACCCCAACATACTGCACCACGTGGCTGGTTACGTCTGCGATTGCTAAATGGTTGTAATGCCCGTAGCCTCAATATTGCGACCAGTGATGGTCGTCAATTGTATGTTGTTGCCAGTGATGGTGGCTTGTTAGCGGAACCAGTGGCGGTTAATGAGTTACTACTTTTGGCAGGTGAGCGTTTTGAGGTAGTGATAGATGCTTCGGATGGCAAATCTTTTGATTTGGTGACCTTACCAGTGGTTCAGATAGGCATGACATTACCGCCATTTGATCAGCCGCTTCCGGTTTTGCGTATTCATCCATTTCTGACGTCTAGTCGCACCATACTGTCAGAGCAGCTTGCAACGCTTCCTGTATTGCCTTCTTTGACGGGCTTGAACAGACGCAATTTACATCTGACGATGGATAGTCGTTTGGATATGCAGGGGATGATGATGTTGTCTCAACGTTACGGTGAGCAAGCTATGGCGGGTATGGCAATGCACCATGGGAATATGAACCACGGAGATATGCATCATGGTGGTGAATTAAATTTCCATCACGCGAATACCATCAATGGCCAGGCTTTCTCAATGACAGAACCTGCCTTTGATGTTAAACAGGGACAGTATGAACGCTGGGTGATTTCAGGGGTTGGCGATATGATGCTGCATCCGTTCCATATCCATGGTACCCGCTTTCGTATTTTGAGTGAAAATGGTCGTAAACCTGCGGCTCACCGTAGCGGTTGGAAAGATATTGTTCATGTGGAAGGTAAGGAGAGTGAAGTGTTGGTTCAGTTCAATCATACGGCGGGAGCCAAACATCCATTTATGGCGCACTGCCATCTGCTGGAACATGAAGATACCGGTATGATGCTGGGTTTTACTGTTAGTCAATAATTTTGCCAACCGTAATGGAACCCAATAAAGCGTTGTACAGTGATTACGGTAGGTATTAGAATAGGCATAGATTTTGTGTATTATTTATCCTATTTGAATGAAGGTATTGAGATGCTTGATGTAAGGTTTGACTCAGAAAAGGCTATAGAGGCTATTCTGTATGTTGCCTCTACAGCACCAATTTCTGACATTTATCATGTGGGGAAAATTCTGTATTTTGCTGACCGATTGCATTTAGAGCGTTATGGTCGGTTAATTACGGGTGATAACTATCTTGCAATGAAAGATGGCCCTGTTGCAGAGAATGCCTATGATATTATCAAAGTAGCCAGGGGAGATGGACGCTTTATTCCAAATGGGTGTGATGTTGATATTATTCGGTCATCGTTGTCAGTAGAAGGACGTTATGGGAATCACCAAATATGTGCTTTGCGTGATTTCGATGAAGATGTGTTTAGTGATTCTGATATTGATTGCATAAATGAAGCAATTGAAAAATATGGGAATCTCTCTTTTAAAGAAATACGTGATATCAGCCACGATAGTGTTTGGATGGCGGCTAACCAGAATGGTGAGATTCCATTGGAAGTGATAGCTGCCAGTTGTAAAGATGGTGACAAGTTAGTTGCTTATCTGACTTCTACTGAGTAGCTGATGACTAATCTTGGTGACAGATTTCCTGCATCTTTTAGGGCGGGCTTTTTAGCCAAACAGAGCTTGGCTATAGGAGATGTTCTTTATCTTCACTGCCCTTTTACAACGCCCCCAAAGTTAAAATATCTGTTGGTTTGCTGCTGTGAGCCGCTACTTGTTCTGATCATTAATTCTAGAATCAGCGATTTATCCAATTACGGCAGGAACTTCTTCAATGCCAAGTTGATTTGCTTCAGAAAGATCATAAGTTTCTGCAATGGGATTCGTTTATTAATTGTGTAGATGCTCATGCGGCGTTTGATATTAATGATATTAAGAGCGGAATCAGTACTAATTATCATAATATTATTAAGGGTAAAGTCGCTGATTATTGTATGCGTGAAGTTTATAAGGCGGTTAAGTGTTCCCCAACAATGAAACGTGGTCAGAAGCGCAACATATTGGAGTCGTTAAAACAATTTTCTGGTTAGCTATACCCAATAGATTTCAAGATGCATTGCGACGGCAAGGGAGCGAATCCCCGGTAGCATAGATAACTATGTGGTCGGGGTGAGCGAGTGCAGTCAACAAAGAGGCAACTTGAAAGATGACGAGTATATATCTTATCCGTTTGAAAGAACGGTGTATCAGTAATCATGATTTTCACTGATCTTTATCTTGATTATTACCATTAAAAACAACTGGTTAAATTTATAATGAAACACACTGTAGAAGTTATGATCTCCGAACAGGAGGTTAAGCAACGTATCGCTGAATTGGGAAAACAGATTACTGAACACTATCGTGATAGCGGTAGTGAGCTGGTGTTGGTCGGATTACTGAGAGGCTCCTTTATTTTCATGGCGGATTTATGCCGGGAAATTCAGGTTCCTCATGAAGTAGATTTTATGACTGCCTCTAGTTACGGAAATGGTATGAATTCCTCTCGTGATGTAAAAATCATGAAAGATCTGGATGAAGATATTTGTGGTAAGCATGTGCTAATTGTGGAAGATATTATTGATTCCGGTAACACTCTGAATAAAGTGCGTGAAATTTTGGCACTGCGTGAGCCAAAATCATTGGCAATTTGTACCTTACTTGATAAACCTTCCCGCCGTGAGGTTGATGTTCCAGTTGAGTGGATTGGTTATTCAATTGAAGATAAATTTGTCGTGGGTTACGGTATCGATTATGCACAACATTATCGCCATTTGCCTTATATCGGGCATGTGATTTTGCTAGAAGAGTAATTTTTATCGAATTTGAAAACGGCAACTTTCGGGTTGCCGTTTTTGCTTTATCAGCAGATATCCCTGGTTAACAGCAGAATTTATTCCAATATGCTGGACACCATGGCTAAAATTTCATTAATTACAGACGTCGGTGCCTCTTCAATTTTTCTTGCTTGTCTTGCATTTAGATCGATTGAACGAATGCCATTCGCTAATAGAACTCCTTGAGTCTGTGTTCCGGTGCCCATCAATGTCACGGCAAAACCTGCAAACCTGGCATAATTTCCTCCTTGTGTTATAGGAATAATAATTGTTAAACCTAATTTGTTAAAATCGTATGGACTTATTACTAAGCATGGCCTTTTGTCACCTTGCAGCTCTTGACCAGCGACTGGGTTTAAGCAAGCCTCAACAATATCCCCTCGTTGAAATATTGTCATTACACTTCATTCCCTATAGGTTTACTGGCATCCCATTCTTTTAAGATTTCAGGCATTGGTGCTTCTGAGTCACATAGAGCGAGTAGATCGGCTAATTTGTACTTGGGACGATGGTTTACCGCAGAGATCACGATTTTCCCTTGTTCTTCGACAATTGATAATTGGTCACCCTCTTTCAGGTGGAGGGATTTCAATAGTTGAGCTGGAATAATAGTACCAACAGAGTTTCCAATTTTTCTGACATGAGTAAGCATAGAACTTTCCTCGTAAGTAACGGTTATCACATTGTTGACACTTTAGAGTGGTTTTGCCTAAGTGTCAACATTGTTATTACAGGTAATGTGATTCGATAGCCCATAAAAATGTTCTTTTTCATGAATTATTTTGTTTTCTTTTCATTACCATATGCGTACATTCATAAAATAAAGAAATTAAAATAGATAGTTGATATTTAAATAGGCAGCGATTTAATAGAATAAAAATCTGTATATACCTGTTATCTTTCAAGTTGCCTATTTGTTGGCTGGTTAGCTATGCTCCTGGGGATTCGCTCCCTTGCCGTCGCGATACATCTTGAAATCTATTGGGTATAAAGCTTCATTTAATTACGCTGCAGAAAGGATTAAATATAACCTTTTCTACAGCGTATTTTATCAGTGACTTGGAAAAATCACTTCTTATGCGTCAATTTGGAAACGGTCTGACGATAGGCCAATTCCAATTTTTCACGGCTGTCAGCGGTCACTTCAAGATCTTGCAATTGACCATTATGGATACCGTAAACCCAACCGTGGATCATCACTTTTTGGCCTCGTTTCCATGCTGATTGCATAATGGTTGAGTGACCGAGGTTGTATACTTGCTCAACAACATTAATTTCGCACAGACGGTTCAGACGCTCATTGGGGGGTAATTCACCTAGCATAGAGCTGTGTTTGTACCAGAGATCACGAATATGCAGCAGCCAGTTGTTAATCAATCCTAGTTCGGTACCATCAATTGCGGCTTCAATGCCACCACAGCCATAGTGGCCACAGATAATAATATGTTCAACTTCCAGTACGTCTACTGCATATTGAATAACAGAAAGGCAATTTAAATCAGTATGAATAACCAGGTTTGCAACATTCCTGTGAACAAATAGGTCGCCGGGCGCGGCATCAATCAGCTTCTCTGCCGGTACCCGACTGTCTGAACAGCCAATCCACAAGAAATGAGGTTTTTGTTTTTTTGCTAATTCTTTGAAAAAATTCGGGTTTTCTTCGTTGACCGATTCTGACCACTGTTTGTTATTGGCGAACAGTTCTTCTATTTTTTTCATCATGGTTAATAGCCTGGTAGTGTTTCTTTAAGATAGAATCATATACAACATCAACTGAAATTTTAATATTTTGTTACTGCTTGTTTTTAATCTTTCTGCTGTTTTTGCAAAGAAAGTTAATCAGGAAAGGAGCATTATATTTTCATATTGCACGCAAAGGCGGCTAGATAATGAAGGTGTTTTTTAATTTATGACTTATGCATTGGAGTTAACGCAGCTTACCAAGACTTACACTGGTGGTATTAAAGCGCTGCGTGGGATTGACTTGAATGTGGAAGCAGGAGACTTCTACGCATTATTAGGTCCGAACGGTGCAGGGAAATCCACCACAATCGGTATTATTAGTTCTCTGGTTAATAAAAGCAGCGGTAAGGTTAAGGTGTTTGGCTACGATATTGATACAGATATTGTCAATGCTAAACGTCAGTTAGGTCTTGTTCCACAGGAATTTAACTTTAATCCGTTTGAAACGGTGTTGCAGATTGTGCTCAATCAGGCTGGTTACTACGGTGTGCCGAGGAATGTGGCTCAGGTTAGAGCGAAAACCTATCTGTCTCAGTTGGATCTGTGGGAAAAACGTGATCAACGGGCGATTCGTTTATCCGGTGGTATGAAACGTCGTCTGATGATTGTACGTGCTTTGATGCATCAGCCTAAGTTATTGATTCTTGATGAGCCGACAGCGGGTGTCGATATTGAACTTCGTCGTTCGATGTGGAGTTTTTTGAAAGAATTGAACGCACAAGGAACCACGATTATTTTAACCACCCATTATCTGGAAGAGGCAGAAATGCTGTGCCGTAATATTGGTATTATTCAGCATGGTGAATTGGTGGAAAACACCAGCATGAAAAACCTACTTAGTCAGGTGGAGTCTGAAACGTTCGTTTTCGATCTGGCTATGCAAAACCCAATTTTTGAACTGGCAGGATATGACTATCGGCTGCTGGATATGTCTACTTTGGAAGTGGATGTTCAACGTGGGCAGGGAATAAATGGCGTATTTACCCAATTAAGCGCTCAGGGGGTGCATATTCTGAGTATGCGTAATAAAGCGAATCGTCTGGAGGAGTTGTTTGTTAGCCTGGTAAATAACG
Source organism: Photorhabdus australis DSM 17609 (assembly GCF_000711895.1). Taxonomy (GTDB): domain Bacteria; phylum Pseudomonadota; class Gammaproteobacteria; order Enterobacterales; family Enterobacteriaceae; genus Photorhabdus; species Photorhabdus australis. The sequence continues at coordinate 13,241 of NZ_JONO01000010.1, read as the reverse complement.
TGCAAGGAGGTGGTAAATGATTCAGTTGTATTGGGTGGCACTCAAAACCATCTGGATTAAAGAAATTACCCGTTTTGGTCGTATCTGGGTACAAACTTTATTACCACCGGTTATTACCATGTCACTCTATTTTATTATTTTCGGTAGCCTGATTGGTTCGCGTATTGGGGAAATGGGGGGCGTGGATTATATGCAGTTTATTGTCCCTGGCCTTATTATGATGTCGGTGATTACTAACTCTTACGCTAATGTGTCTTCCTCTTTTTTTGGGGCGAAATTTCAGCGCAGTATTGAAGAATTACTGGTAGCGCCGGTGCCAACGCATATTATTATCACGGGCTTTGTTGGTGGTGGTGTTGCTCGTGGTGTCTGTGTCGGTATTTTGGTGACGTTGGTTTCTTTGCTCTTTGTTCCGCTTCATATTCATTCCTGGTGGATGATTGTTGTCACGTTGTTGATGACATCAATTCTGTTTTCATTAGGAGGATTGCTAAATTCAATTTTCGCTAAGACGTTTGATGATATTAGTATTATTCCAACGTTCGTATTAACGCCATTGACCTATCTTGGCGGAGTATTTTACTCGCTGACATTATTACCCCCATTTTGGCAAGCTGTTTCCAAACTCAATCCGATAGTTTATATGATCAGTGGCTTCCGTTATGGTTTCTTGGGAATTACCGATGTTTCTTTAGTCATAACGTTGGGGGTTTTGGCCGCATTTATTGCGGTTTTTTATCTTGTAGCCTGGTATTTGATTGAAACAGGGCGGGGATTGAGGACTTAATTGTCGGTTATTTTGTTGTTCAGTGATGGGTAGGAGAAGTTTATTTACAGCATCTTCACGACCTACCCATTTTAATTATGCAATTAGTCTCTACTAGGCCACCTGAACCGGCACTGCTTTGGCAATACGGTTCATCCTATTATCGCCGTCGAAGTAAGCGACATTCGGCTTATGATGACGGGCGTCTTCATCTGAAATTTGTACATATGAGCAGATAATTAGTTTGTCACCTACTGCGGCGCGACGCGCTGCGGCGCCGTTGACTGAAATTATTCTAGAACCACGTTCAGCAGCAATAGCATAAGTGGAAAAGCGCTCGCCGTTATCCACGTTATAGATGTCAATGGCTTCATATTCCAGAATACCAGCTGCATCCATGAAGTTCTGATCAATTGCACAGGAACCTTCATAATGCAGATCTGCTTGAGTGACTTTCACTCGGTGAAGCTTCCCCTGTAGCATAGTGCGCAACATGGTCTTTCTCCTGATTCGATTACAACTTAGAATCTGTTATTTTATTTTCCTGCATCAATAATGCCTGATATAACGGGCTATTATTGGGTTAAATCTACCTGTTGATTATCGATCAAACGGGTTTGTCCTAACCAGGCAGCCATCAGAATAACCGCTTTTTTGCTTTCGATATTTACTGGAGCCAGAGTTTCGGCGTCACGAATAAACAGCTCATCAGGTATAAAACCGGCTTCGCGTAGTTGTTCGGAAGCTTCAGTGAGCAATTGTTCTGTGTTGCGTTCACCTTGTGCCATTTTTTCAGCTATAGATCTCATGATCTTGCTGAGTTTTGGCGCAATTTTATGTTCATCGGCTGTTAAGTTGTTATTACGTGAACTGAGAGCCAGGCCGTTTTTATCGCGTACAGTCGGTACTGAAATCAAAGTAATATCATAAGCCAGATCAGCAATCATTTTGCGAATAAGCTGTAATTGCTGAAAATCTTTCTCGCCAAAATAGGTCAAGTCCGGCTGCACCAAATTGAACAATTTGCTGACCACTGTTGCAACACCACGGAAATGACCGGGACGGCTGGCACCTTCCAGCATGGTAGAAAGTTCAGGAACTTCAACATAAGTTTGATGTTCCATACCATTAGGGTATATCTCCTTATCGGAAGGCGCAAATACTAGATCAACATTATGATGGTGAAGTTTCTCGCAATCTTCTTGTAAGGTACGTGGATATTTTGCCAGGTCATCCTGACGATTAAATTGCATCGGGTTAACGAAAATGCTGACGATAACAATGTCCGCTTGCGCTTTGGCTTCATTGACTAGCGTTATATGACCGTCGTGTAAGTTACCCATTGTTGGAACTAGTGCAATGCGTTTCCCTTCTTGACGCCAGCGGCGAATTTCACGGCGTAGAATCGGTATAGTTTCGACAATCAGCATTGCTTAATACTCCTTAAATTTGTTAGAAGCTTTCGGTTAACAAGGGCGAGTTATTAATAAAAAGAGTGTTCTTTGCCAGGATAGATGCTGCTTTCTACCTGCTCTTTATATAGATGGATGGCGTCACGTATATTTCCAGCTTCTTCAAGGAAATTTTTCGCAAATTTAGGCGGGTTTGCTGTAATGCCTAATGCGTCATGCATCACTAAAACTTGCCCATCAGTCATATTACCGGCACCAATACCGATTACAGGGACCTGTAATTCATCAGTGATACGTTTAGCTAATTCAACGGGAACACATTCCAGTACCAGCAATTGCATGCCTGCCTTTTCTAATGTAATTGCATCTTTTATCAATTCATTGGCCGATATTTCATCACGTCCCTGAACTCTATAACCTCCCAGAACATGGACCGACTGGGGAGTTAGCCCTAAATGAGCACAAACGGGTACGGAACGCTCGGTAAGCATTTTAACGGTATCATATAACCAGCTACCGCCTTCAACTTTAACCATGTTAGCGCCGGCACGCATAAGCCTGGCCGCGTTTTCACAGCTCTGCTCTGGTGTGGCATAACTCATGAAAGGCATATCGGCAATAAGAAAAGTATAGGGAGCGCCGGCGCGGACGCAACGAGTATGATAGACAATATCTTCAACGGTTACTGGAATGGTGGTATCAGCCCCTTGTAATGTCATACCCAGAGAGTCACCAACCAGCATGACATTAATACCTTGCTCGGCAAACAGTTGAGCAAAGCTGGCGTCATAAGCGGTAATCGTCGCGAATTTTCGTTTTTCTTTTTTGAACTGATTCAGATCAGTCATGGTCATTGATTTCATTATCTACCTTCTCCTGCAATTTTTCTTGTTATGTACAGAAAGCGGCCACGGACTGAACTGAAATCCTTATATGCAATTATTGGGATTCAGAGGGCTGTGGTTGTAGCCAGAGTGCCAGGCCATTTTCTGGGATGTGTTTCAGTCTTTCAGATAAAGCTTCACCATCAGGAAATACGAGGTCAGGAGCGATTTCAGCCAACGGATAAAGCATGAATTCGCGCTGTTTTAGTCCATAGTGGGGAACTGTCAAGCGTTCGGTATTAATTATCTGATCACCAAATAGCATGATATCCAGATCAAGAGTCCTTGGCCCCCAACGCTCATTTTTCCTTACTCGTCCTTGAGCCAATTCAATCGCTTGAGTGTGATTGAGTAATTCTTCCGGTGCCAGAGTGGTTTCCAGTGCTACCACCGCATTCAGAAAGTCAGGTTGATCCTGTGGCCCCATTGGTTTGGTACGATACATCGAGGAACAGGTAATAAACTCTGTTTTTGGTAATTCTTTTAATGCAGCAAGTGCGTTTTTTACTTGCTGCACAGGTTTTGCCAGATTACTACCAAGAGCGATATAAACACGGGCCATGATTATCTGCTATCCCTGCCCAATTTTGGTTTGTAGTAACGGCGTGTCCGTGTACGGCGACGGACAACATCATTGCCTAGCTCGGAAATCATACACCGTTGCTGTGAGGCATTAACTTGCTGGAATTCTCCCCACCAGTGGGCAAGGTCTTTTAGCTCATTACGGTTTTCAACATTGGCACGCAGCTCTAGCAGGTCATAGGCAGCACGAAATTTAGGATGTTCCATCAGTTTGTTTGCCCGTTTACCATGACGGCGCGGCAGACGTAACTGCAATTGCCAGATATCACGCATGATGGTTGTCAAACGCTTAGGAATGGCAATAGATTGGCATTGTTCGTCTAGAATATCATTCATCGCTAATGCAAAGGAGTCGTAGTAAGTTAAACCACTTTCCTGAGATAGTTTTTCAGCATGTTCAACCAGTGGATACCAAAGCATCGCCGCGAACAAAAACGCCGGATTAACCCGTTTATCATGCTGTAATCGGTAATCGGTATTCCTCAGAACCTGATTGAGCATATGTTCCATTGGAGAATTATTATCCTCGGTGAAATAGCGTTCAACCAATGGGAATAGTGGCTGGAACAGACGGTATTCGCGTAGCAGCTTATAAGTGCTGTAGCCTTGACCTGTTTGCAAAAGCTTTAAAGACTCCTCAAACAGGCGAGCTGCTGGAATATGACTCAATAGAAAAGCCAGACGAGAAATAGGTTCGGCGGTATCTTCGCTGATGGTCATATTCAATTTGCTGGCGAAACGAATTGCACGCAGCATTCTTACTGGATCTTCCCGATAGCGGGTTTCTGGATCTCCAATCAGACGAATAATGCCGGTTTCCAGATCATTAAGACCACCAACATAATCACGCAGAGAGAAGTCATTAATGCCATAATAGAGGCTGTTGATCGTGAAATCACGGCGCATAGCATCTTCTTCAATTGAACCAAAGGTGTTATCCCGTAACAGCATACCGCTCTGAGCCTGTTGTGACTGATTTTTCTCATTGTCAGCATCAGTTTGTTCATGCGGACCACGGAATGTCGCAACTTCGATCACTTCCGGGCCAAACATAATATGAGCTAAGCGAAAACGGCGTCCCACCAGACGGCAGTTACGGAATAATTTACGAACCTGTTCTGGTGTTGCATTAGTTGCAATATCAAAATCTTTCGGCTTTGTGCCTAGCAGCAAATCACGGACACCGCCGCCAACCAAATAAGCGTCGAAACCGGATTTATTTAAACGGTAAAGTACTTTCAGCGCATTTTCGCTGATATCCCTGCGGGAAATATTGTGTTGTTCCCGTGAAATTACCGCTATAGGCAAATCTGAATGAGGATTTTCCTGCTCAACTTTCTCTTGAGCGTTCACGCTGGATGAAGGTTGACAGGTATTTTGGTGATTAGATTGAAGAGTTACGTACTCTTCCTGAGAAGAACGGTCAGATACGGTGACTGGCCTTTCACTGGCTGCCTGTAGCTCGCGGTTAATTTTTCCGTCGCGGATCAATAAATTACGGCAGAAATTTGCTACTCGGTTAAAAATGGTACACCTCGATAAGTAACTAATCATATAAAAACGAATAAAAAACAGCGGCTAATCATAGCCTACTGTGTATTTTTTGAGAATGGTTGTTATGACTAACGGTAACTTTATTCATGTTACTTGTATATCTTACCTTGTCGTGGAATCCGGTCCAGCTCCCAATGTGTTGTTGCTTTTTTCAATAGCTGATCGCGGGAAAGATCTTGCCAGTTTTCTATGGCAGGCTGATTAAGGAAAGATAATGCTGCAATGAGTAACGGTCGGGGATCATCCAGTGGGATTGGTTGGGCATGATTCTGTTTGGAAAGTTTATTGCCGTTTTTATTCAGGGCCAATGGTAGGTGAATATAATCAGGTATCTTTAACTTTAATTGCTGATAAAGTGCAATTTGCCGAACGGTTGGTTCAATTAAATCAGCCCCTCTTACGACTTCCGTCACCCCCTGATAATCATCGTCAATAACAACTGCCAGATTATAGGCAAATAAGCCATCACGACGATGAATAATGAAATCTTCTTCAGCCATGGCAGGGTCTGCGCTCAGGTATCCTAGTAATTTATCTTCAAAACCATAAACAGGGTTGCTCTGCTTAATTCGGATTGCTGCATGATTAAGAGGCAAATTTAATTCACGGCAGTTTTTATCATAAAAACCATTAGTTTGCTGAATACGTTGGCGGGTACAGATACAGTTGTAGCTTAAGCCTTGTTGTTGTAACTGATTAAGGACATAGTGGTAAGCGTCATTACGCTGGGATTGATAGAGAACTTCGCCATCCCAGTGTAGGCCATAATGTTCAAGAGCTTGGAGAATACGGCTGGCAGCGCCGGGAACTTCTCTGGGCGGATCAATATCGTCAATACGTATCAGCCATTTTCCCCGATGAGCACGAGCTTGCAAATAGCTGCCAATTGCTGTGATTAATGAACCAAAGTGAAGATCGCCCGAAGGTGATGGGGCGAAACGCCCAATATAAGCGTAGGGACGTTCAGGTTTTATCATATTGGGATCAGTGAGGGTTGATACGGCGCCACGAAGACGCCGTATTAGCACACGGTTAATTAGCCAGCCATCTGTTTTTCGCGGATTTCGGCTAAAGTTTTACAATCAATACACAAATCTGCGGTTGGACGGGCTTCCAATCGGCGGATACCTATCTCAATTCCACAGGATTCACAGAAACCGAAATCGTCATCCTCGACTTTTTTCAGTGTTTTCTCGATCTTCTTAATCAATTTACGTTCACGATCACGGTTACGTAATTCAAGACTGAACTCTTCTTCCTGCGCTGCACGGTCAACCGGATCAGGGAAGTTCGCTGCCTCATCTTGCATATGAGATACAGTACGATCTACTTCATCCCTGAGTTGATTGCGCCATGCTTCAAGAATTAGCTTAAAATGCGCCAACTGGGCATCGTTCATGTATTCTTCACCTGGCTTCTCTTGGTAAGGTTCTACCCCAGCGATGGCGAGAATGCTTAAGGACGAGGTTTTACGTTTTTGCCCTTCTTGCATAATACTTCTCCTAACACACGCACTATCAAACGAACCCCTAGCGGGGGAAAAAACAGGCCGCTATAAATAGCAGATGGAGCATGGGTTGGCAATTGTTCCTGCTATTAGTTTCACAACGGAGTAAAGACAAACGTATCGGATGTCTTTACACTCTGTACAACCTGACTAGGTGAATCAATAAATTAACCATTGAGAATAAAAGTTAATTTATCACCTAAAACCATCCCCTTTTCTGTCATGTTGGCCTGGTAACAGATCACTTCGACCCCAGAGTTTTGCGCTTGTTCCAAAAGAGATGAATAATTATCATCAATGTGTGCAGCCGCAGCGACCTGTTTGATCCCAGAGTGCAAAACAGCAAAAAACAGAACCGCTCTTTGCCCTTGTTCGGCTATATTTTGCAATTCCCGCAAGTGTTTTTGTCCGCGGGTGGTTACAGCATCGGGGAAATAGCCGCAATTTTCCTGAAGAAGCGTGACTGATTTCACTTCAATATAGCAGTTGACGTGCTGTTCGGCTTGTAACAACAAATCTATCCGGCTGCGCTCTTCACCATATTTTACTTCCCGGCTAATTTTTTTGTATTCAGAAAATTCTGAAATTGCATTTTGTTTAATAGCTTCCGCCACTAAATCATTCGCTCTGAGCGTATTAACGCAAATCCAGTGACCATCCTGTGTTTCTGTCAACTCCCAACTGTTGGGGTATTTACGCTTTGGATTGTCAGATGTGGAGTACCAAACCGTATCTCCCGGTGTTGCACAACCGGTCATAGCGCCCGTATTGGCACAGTGGATGGTTAGAGTTTCTCCTTCCGGAGTGATGACATCAGCCAGGAAACGTTTATAACGACGAATTAGCGTGGCAGATTGTAACGGAGGATGGAATTTCATAAAAACGCCTTAATGACTGATGGCATAAGATTGAGGCAGGCAATGCTACAATGTCGGCGGTTGAAAGTTAACTTTCTTTAATGGAGTGTTTGTGTCTTTATTGCCTGTATACGAGGTCGTCGAGCCTGTCCTGAGCGCGTTGAAAAGCTCACAACAGGTACTGTTGCATGCTCCTGCCGGGGCTGGAAAGTCTACGGGGTTGCCATTGGAAATCCTGAAAAAAGCTGATTTTTCCGGGCGTATCATTATGTTAGAGCCACGGCGGATTGCCGCTCGTAGTGTTGCTAACCGTCTTGCTGCTCAACTGAATGAAAATATTGGGCAGACGGTGGGTTACCGGATGCGTTCAGAAACGAAAGTGAGTGCAGCTACCCGTCTTGAAGTGGTCACAGAAGGTATTTTGACTCGCATGTTACAGCAGGACCCTATGCTGGAAGGGGTTTCTCTGGTCATTCTGGATGAATTCCATGAGCGCAGTTTACAGGCTGATCTGGCGCTGGCATTGCTTCTGGATGTACAAGCAGGATTGCGGGATGATCTGCGGATTCTGATCATGTCAGCGACGTTGGATAATCAGCGACTCTCCTCTTTGTTGCCGGATGCGCCGGTGATTATTTCTGAAGGACGTAGCTTTCCTGTAACCAGAAATTATCATCCTTTACCGGCTCATCAGCTTTTTGAGCAAAATGTGGCTATTACTGTATTGCGATTACTTCAACAGCAACAGGGTTCTTTATTGCTGTTTTTGCCAGGGATTGGGGAAATTAAGCGGGTATTGGCACTTCTTCACGGGAAAGTGGCAGAAGATACCGATCTCTGTCCGTTATACGGTGCTTTATCATTAGCTGAACAGCAAAAAGCTATTGAACCTTCACCACTTGGACGCCGTAAAGTTGTTTTGGCGACTAACATTGCAGAAACCAGCCTGACAATTGAAGGAATTCGATTGGTGATTGATAGTGGCCTTGAACGCACGGCCCGTTTTGAGCCAAAAACCGGATTAACCCGCTTGATCACTCAACGCATTAGTCAGGCTTCTATGACACAGCGAGCTGGACGTGCAGGACGATTGGAGGCCGGAATTTGTTGGCATCTATTCAGCCAGGAACAGGCAGAAAGGGCAGCAGAGCACAGTGAACCCGAAATACTGAATGCTGACCTCAGTAGCTTATGGCTCTCTTTATTGCAATGGGGATGTCATGATATCTCTCAACTGCACTGGTTGGACAGGCCGCCAGTTGCTGCGCTGGCAGTAGCCAAATCATTGTTATTACAGTTAGGCGCCGTAAATCATAATGGTCAGTTGACTTCCAGAGGCAGGAAAATGGCGGAATCAGGTAGTGCTCCGCGTCTGGCTGCTATGTTATGTGCTGGTTCGGAACAGGGCGCTGATACGCTGGCAACCGCCGCTATGCTGACAGCGATTCTGGAGGAGCCTCTCCGTGATGGTCAGCCGGATATCACTTATTGGGTTGAGCAGCGTCAGGCTCAGTGGTTACGGCGGGCACAGCAGTTAGTCAGAAATATCGGTGGTTATTTTGGCGAGCCAGCCTGTGGAGCAGTCGCAATGTTATTGGCTCAGGGTTTTCCTGACCGAATAGCTAAAAATCGAGATAAACATGGTCGTTTTCAACTGGCTAATGGTTTAGGGGCGATGATCGATGATAAAGAAAAATTATCTGACGAATCGTGGCTGGTGGCTCCTTCATTATTACAAAGTAGCAAAAACCCTGATGCTCGCATTTTGCTAGCTTGTTCACTGGACATTGAACAACTGGCACAGCAACAACCGGAGTTATTCAGCGAACAAAGTATTGTTGAATGGGACAATAATAAAGGCACATTAAGAGCATGGAAAAGGTTGCAATGTGGGAACCTGACAGTGAAAGCCCGGCTATTGGCAAAACCTTCGGATGAGCAATTACAACAGGCTCTGCTAAACTGGTTACGCAGTGAGGGATTACATGAACTGAATTGGTCATCTGCGGCTGTTCAACTTCGTACCCGTATCCAGTGTGCGGCTCAGTGGTTACCTGAAATGCAGTGGCCTGAGGTAGATAATGATTCATTGATGGCTTCTCTTGAACGTTGGCTGAGGCCATTTCTGACTAATGTGCATGATTTGAAAGGGCTGAAACAGCTTGATTTATTGCCAGCACTGGAAAGTTTATTGGACTGGCAACAACGACAGTGTCTGGATAATGAACTGCCGGTTTATTACACTGTTGCTACTGGCAGTCGGATAGCAATCCGTTATTTTGATAATAAACCACCAGTATTATCAGTTAGGATGCAGGAAATGTATGGTCAGCAGCAAAGTCCATCTCTGGCAAAAGGGCGGGTAATATTGGTGCTTGAATTATTATCGCCGGCCCAGCGGCCATTGCAGATCACACAGGACTTAGCTGCTTTTTGGCAAGGATCATACCGCGAAGTACAAAAAGAGATGAAAGGGCGTTATCCAAAACATCTATGGCCGGATGATCCGGCAAATACGACACCAACTCGGCGGGTAAAAAAATATTCGTAACAGAATTTAGTCACTTTTTTGCCAACGAATATACCCAATAGATTTCAAGATGGATCACGACGGCAAGGGAGCGAATCCCCGGGAGCATAGATAACGATGTGACCGGGGTGAGTGCAGCCAACAAAGAGGCAACTTGAAAGATAACAGGTATAAACTTAATTAAAAGAAAATCAATGATTAGCATCTGAACGGTTTTGGAGAATTTTGGAATGTCTGGTGAAGATCGTCAACCAATCGGACGTAAAGGCAAAAAATGGGTATCCCGTCGTAAACCGCCATTAAAAAGATGGCATCTGTCACATGATTATGATGATGGCTATGAAGAAGATGACGACTACGATGATGAAGAGGACCAACCTATGACAAAGAAAGGAAAAAATGCCCGTCCACCTAAGAAAAAGTGGCGTTGGTTCTGGTTATTATTCAAAATATTTATTGTTTTTGCTGTGTTACTGGGAATTTATGGTGTCTATCTGGATGCCAAAATCCGTGATCGCATTGATGGAAAAGTCTGGGAATTGCCAGCAGCAGTTTATGGCCGGATGGTTAACCTTGAACCGGGAATGAACTACAGTAAAAAAGAGATGGTACATCTGCTGGAAGGCATGCAGTATCGTCAGGTGACGAAAATTACCCGTCCGGGGGAGTTTTCTGTCAGAGGCGAAACCATTGAAATGTTGCGTCGTCCGTTTGATTTCCCTGACAGTAAAGAAGGGCAGATCCACGCTTTATTGACTTTCAGTGACAATCATCTGGCGGGGATTGAAAATATCGATAACCAGCGCCAGTTTGGTTTCTTCCGCCTTGATCCGAAACTGATAACCATGTTGCAGTCGCCTAACGGTGAGCAGCGATTGTTTGTACCGCGTTCGGGATTTCCAGATTTACTGGTTAATACCTTGCTGGCGACAGAAGACCGCTATTTCTATCAACATGATGGTATCCGTGTGCTTTCTATCGGACGTGCGGTGCTGGCTAACCTGGTTGCAGGGCGTACCGTTCAGGGAGGAAGTACCCTGACTCAACAATTGGTTAAAAACTTATTCCTGACCAATGAACGTACTTTAGTGCGTAAAGCCAATGAAGCGTACATGGCGCTGCTGATGGATTACCGCTATAGCAAAGATCGGATTCTTGAACTGTATCTGAATGAAGTGTTTTTAGGTCAAAGTGGTGATGAACAGATCCGAGGATTCCCACTGGCGAGCCTCTATTATTTTGGTCGCCCGGTGGATGAATTGAGTCTGGATCAGCAAGCATTGCTGGTGGGTATGGTAAAAGGGGCTTCACTCTATAATCCGTGGCGTAACCCTAAACTGGCTCTTCAACGTCGTAATGTCGTGCTCAAGCTTTTACAAGATCAGCAAATTATTGATGAAGATCTTTATAAATTATTGAGTGCTCGCCCATTGGGTGTAAAGCCGAAAAGTGGAGTAATTACCCCACAACCGGCGTTTATGCAACTGGTTCGCAAGGAATTACAGGACAAGCTAGGCGATAAAGTTAATGATCTGTCAGGGGTGAAAATCTTCACGACGCTGGACCCGGTATCCCAGGATGCGGCAGAAAATGCGGTGGAAGAAGGGATTGCCAGCCTGAGAAAAACCCGCAAGATTGCTGATCTTGAAGGGGCAATGGTGATTGTCGATCGCATCAGTGGTGAAATCAGAGCGATGGTTGGTGGTTCTCAACCACAGTATGCGGGATTTAACCGGGCAATGATGGCACGTCGCTCAATTGGTTCGCTGGCAAAACCCTCTACCTATCTGGCGGCGCTGAGTGAGCCTGATCAATATCGGTTAAATACCTGGCTGGCAGATGAACCTCTCACGGTAAAACGGCCTAACAGTAAGGATTGGGAGCCGAGAAATTATGACCGTCGTTTCCGTGGGCGAGTCATGTTGGTAGATGCACTGGCGAGTTCACTGAATATCCCGACGGTGAATCTTGGGTTAGCTGTGGGTCTTGATCATGTCAGCAACACCTTGATCCGGCTTGGCGTGCCGAAGGAAGTGATTCATCAGGTTCCGGCGATGTTATTGGGGTCTCTCAGCCTGACACCGCTAGAAGTGGCCCAGGAATATCAGACAATGGCCAGTGGTGGTAACCGCGCAACGCTTTCTGCGTTACGTTCTGTCATCACGGAAGATGGTACAGTGATATATCAGAGTTACCCGCAGGCTGAGCGGGCAGTACCTGCTCAGGCGGCTTATCTGACGCTGTATGGTATGCAGCAGGTTGTGGCGAGGGGGACATCTCGTTCTCTGGCAGCTAAATTTGGTCGTTATAATTTGGCGGGTAAAACAGGTACAACTAATGACCTGCGTGATACCTGGTTCGCAGGTATTGATGGCAAAGAAGTGGTAATTTCATGGGTTGGTCGGGATAACAATGAACCGACTAATTTGACCGGTTCCACCGGAGCGTTAAATGTGTATCGTCGTTATCTGGAAAATCAGACTCCGCTGATGTTGAACAACATTCCACCAGAGGGGATCGTTGATATGGCGGTTAATGAAGATGGCAGCTTTAACTGTAGTGGCAGTGGCTGGAGAACATTACCGGTTTGGACTGATGATCCACAGAGTTTATGCCAGCAAACAACTGTGTCGGAACCTGTGCAGCAACAAGAACAAGCGCCGGGCTGGTTGAGGGAGATGTTTGGTCAATAATAATGAATATCTGATAGATAAATGAATGGCGAAGCGCTGGTCCTTGGGTCAGCGCTTTATTTTTGCATGGGAGTATAAATCTATGGGACATGTGTCTGGTGAGGACCAGATGAAATAATTCGACAACTCAGTGACATTCGCCCTCCATCGGCGCATAGAATAGAGTTTTTTGCACGAATATGCTCTCTGGTCTTCTTAGCGATAACTTCATTGATCGTGGATTCAAAAAATGAAGAAGAATCCGCTCACCATACTTCATCAGAGGAGCTACGGATAATTTTGCGTGTTGTCCGTGTTTATTCTCGTTTGTTTGGCTCTAATGTTAATGATATGCATATTAATTGTTATAAAACATGAGTTTTTACATTCATTGGTGACGATAAAATCCGCAATTTTCAGAGTATTCCTATATTCTTTTTAAGTGAAATCTGATGAATTATTCATCATCTCTGTTAA
>NZ_JONO01000009.1 GCF_000711895.1 Photorhabdus australis DSM 17609 | reverse complement strand
ACTAATAAACTAATAAACTAATAAACTAATAAACTAATAAACTAATAAACTAATAAACTAATAAACTAATAAACTAATAAACTAATAAACTAATATTTTTTATTTGTTATAGTTTTTTGTTTAAATGGTTTTTTTATGTATTTTATAGGGGAATTTATAACGCATTCGTCTTAAAACATATGGAATACTGTGGAGGATATTTATCTCTTATTTAAAACTTTAATAATGATATTTTATGAAGTTAGTTTTAATTTTATTGGTTTTTAAATGATTTATTATTATTTTAATTTTCTGATATGTATGAAATAGGGATAGAGTTAATTGTCATTTATACGTATAGAAATTTTTCTTCCAATAGATCTGTCATTTGGTTTTCAGCCAGTTCTGACGTTCATCGTGCTTGAGAGCTGTTATGGTAAGAAATGGAGAGGTGAGGGAAGAAAGAATTTGGGCTTCTCTCAGAGAAGGATTGACTGTTTGTTATTCATTTGTAGCAGACAGTTTTTTTCGAACGATTCAGTGTGCTGAAGTGTTCAGCAAGAAGCTGGCAGGTTTCTGTAACCAATTAAAACCAATAAAGAATAGAAACTAGCTTGTCTATTAACGGTTTTAACCTGTATTGTGTAATTAGATTTATAATCTGTATGTTTAGGTTGAATAAAGGTAAGAAAATGGACAATGTAAATAAGCCGTCATTTCAGAATGTGTTGGAGTTTGTGCGTATGTTTCGTCGTAAGAATAAGTTACAGCGCGAAATAGCAGACAATGAAAAGAAAATACGTGATAACCAGAAACGTGTTTTATTGCTTGATAACCTGAGTGAATATATCAAGCCGGGTATGTCAATTGAGGATATCCAGAGCATTATTATGAATATGCGTAGTGACTATGAAGACCGTATAGACGATCACATCATTAAAAATGCGGATCTCTCCAAAGAGCGCCGTGAATTGTCCAAAAAGCTTAAGACAATAGGTGAGCTCAAGTAATATCATCAGATAACCACGCATTAATGCGTGGTTATTCCTTAATCGATTATGTAATAGCCCAATCGGGCTTAAGTTCTGGATCGACTAAGGCATAAATCTGTTGGTATGAAGATTCTTCTTCTGCCATTACTGCCAGTTCATGTGCAACATCTTTGCGACTTACCATACCGTGAATATCATCTTGATATCGTTGGCAATGGCCTGTTCCTGGTTTGTCTGTTAATCCACCTGGGCGAATAATTGTATAATTTAGAGAACTGGTCTGAAGGTAGCTTTCTGCCATTGATTTACGTCTGACAGACTGACCAAATAATGATTTGGCTCTGGGTGACAAGGTTTGCCAACTTTCTCCACAACCTATTGATGTGACAAGTAACATACGTGTTATTCCTGCTTTTTCAATAGCATCAATGATAGTTGTATTACCCAGGAGATCTGAATCAACCCCACCAATAGTAGAAAACACGATTGCTTGTGAGCTTGCATTCTGAATTGCTTGCTCAACATTTCCAGCATCACAGGCATCACCGTGTATCACTCTGACACCTACATCTCTAAGCTCGCAAGCTTGTTGGGAATTGCGGATAAGTGCAATTACGGGGCGTTTTTGTTGCAATGCGATAGCGACTAAATGGCGTCCAACCCCACTGCCTGCACCAAAAATGAGCCACGGTTTCATAGAATATTCTCCAGATTAAGTAAATAAACCAACAGGATGGTAACCGTGCAATCTAAACCTTATGTAGGTGGAATAAAATTAATAATGAGGATTTTTGTGGGGTGAGTGGCAAAAAAATGGCTCCTGAAAAAGAGCCATTCTGCTAATAGTAAATAATGTTGTTATTCGAAAAATTGAGGTTTAGCCATCGGGGAAGTGGCTGTGTTAGTCGCTGAATGGCCTCCCGCGCCTCCTTTCCCTTCGAAATTCGAAGAAGGCCGTTGCCACTCGTTGATAACAACAGATTGTTCAGTTATCTCTGGGGCTGGTGCTCTGGTCATTGGTGCATAAGCGTAATGACTTTTGACGATAGAAACAGGTTGTTTAATTGTTTCAGCCTCACTTTCTTCAACAATAGCCACTTCTGAAATTTCTTTAGGAACGACAATTTCTATTGCCTGAGATTGTTGTTCGAATTCAGTAGTAATTGGTGTTATTGCAACAGGTTCAATCGCTGTTGATTCTTGCAGCGCTGATTCAGTTTGTTGCAAAACAACATTGTTTTCTGCTGCAAAGGTTGCTTCCGGTTCGATTGCATCCTGAGCAGCATGAGCTTGTAGTACTTCTTCCACCTTAGGCAAGTCAGTGATGGTTTGTTCAGGCTCTGTTGCAATGACCACGGCAGGTACTGTTTCTGTCACTATCATTGGTAGAGATTTATTCTGTTGCTCAACGATTTTTTGCTCAGAGTCAAAAGTTTTCTCAGGAATATCGCTGGAAACAGGGACCACTGGATAACGAACCCAAACTTTACCAGAAGCCATTTCCGGTGAGGCAACCGCCATAGATAATGGTACCGGCGATTGAGGCAGATTTCTTTCATCACGGTAACGGCGACGGCGCTGGCCACTGACACGCAGATGACGAGGTGAACGGCGGGAGCGACGTGGCATAACGTTGTCTTGATTTTCAAGCGGTTGCTGTGGTTGAACTGTTTCAACCTGTGTTGTTTCAATTGGTATTGGTAATTGTTCTTCCGTGACAACAGGTGTTGGTAGCGGCAAGGAAGTGGCAACTGTCTTTTCTTTCACTTCATCGGTGATACGGATTTTTTGTTCAAGCTGACGGCGCTGGCGGCGCGGAATAACCGGCTGGCATTCTTCAACCTCATGTTCAACGATGTCTGGTTTATTGGTTTCCAGTTGCTGTTGACGTTTTTCTTCCTGACGACGGCGTTGACGTTCTGCTCGTTGCTCACGACGTTGCTGTTGCTGGGTTTCACGAGCTGTTGTATTTACGGTGTTGTTGTCTTGAACACCATTTTTTTGCTGAGCATGACGATTTTTCCGTTGTTCGTCACGATCACGGTTATTACGTTGCTCATCACGCAGGTTATTATCATCACGATCTTTACGTGAATGCTGGCGGCGCTGATTTCGTCGCTCAGAAAAGCGGCGGTTATCATGTCCAGACGATTTATTGTCTTTTCTTGGTATCGTTTCTTCTTCTGTACTGAATATTTTCTTCAAGGCAGTCAAGAAACGGCTTAATAAACCAGGTTGTTCCGTTTTAACCTGAGTAGGTTGGTTAGGTTTTTTCTCTTTTGCTTTACTTGATGATTGCTGGGTTGGCTCATCAGTTGATAAAGCGAAAGCAGAAATAGCAGGTTGCTCAGGACGTTTACGTTCAGGCTGGATATCTTCTTGGGGATTTGCCGCGCCAGTTTCATGAAACTGGGGCAGTAGATAACTCAAGGTAGAAACCTCTTCACCTTTACGCACACGTAGAACAGAGAAGTGCGGGGTTTGCATTTGATCGTTAGGAACGATCACGACTCCAACATCTCCCTGACGGCGTTCAATTGCACTGACCGCCTGGCGTTTTTCGTTTAACAGATATGACGCAATTTGTACCGGAACAATAGCATGTACTTGATGCGTGTTCTCTTTCAGGGCTTCTTCTTCAATCAGACGTAAGATGGACAATGATAGAGATTCGTTATCACGAATAGTACCGGTGCCGCTGCAACGCGGACAAACATGATGACTGGATTCACCCAGTGATGGGCTCAAACGCTGACGGGACATCTCCAGCAGGCCAAAGCGGGAAATACGACCAATCTGAATACGAGCACGATCTTGACGGACTGCATCACGCAGGCGGTTTTCTACTTCACGTTGATGGCGTACTGGTGTCATATCGATAAAGTCGATAACAATTAGACCGCCTAAGTCACGCAAGCGTAACTGACGGGCAATTTCATCTGCGGCTTCGAGATTAGTGTTAAAAGCGGTCTCTTCAATGTCACCTCCACGTGTTGCACGGGAAGAGTTAATATCAATCGCTGTTAACGCTTCTGTGGTATCGATAACTACGGCACCACCTGATGGCAGGCGAACTTCACGCTGAAACGCAGATTCAATCTGTGATTCAATCTGATAATGACTAAATAGAGGAACTTCTCCACTGTATAGTTTGATTTTGCTGGTGAAATCTGGGCGGCCAAGCGCAGTGATATGTTGACGTGCGAGGTCGAGAATCTTGGGATTGTCGATTAATATTTCACCAATATCTGGTCGTAGGTAGTCACGGAAAGCACGGACGATAACATTACTTTCCTGATGGATTAAGAATGGAGCAGAACGACTTTCGGCAGCTTTTTTAATAGCTTCCCAGTGCTTGAGACGGAATGACAAATCCCACTGTAGTGCTTCTGCGGATTTACCAACGCCAGCGGTACGAACGATTAGCCCCATACCTTCCGGGACTTCTAAAGATGCTAGGGCTTCTTTCAGTTCTGTGCGGTCATCACCTTCGATGCGGCGAGAAATACCGCCAGCGCGGGGATTGTTAGGCATTAGAACCAGATAACTGCCAGCTAAACTGATAAACGTTGTTAATGCAGCCCCTTTATTACCACGCTCTTCTTTATCGACTTGAACGATAACTTCCTGGCCCTCCTTCAGAACATCTTTGATATTAGGGCGACCATGAGGATGGTAGTTATTAGGGAAGTATTCGCGGGCTATTTCTTTAATAGGAAGGAAACCATGCCTTTCAGCTCCATAGTCAACAAAAGCGGCTTCCAGACTAGGTTCAATTCGGGTGATTTTACCTTTGTAGATATTTGCTTTTTTTTGCTCGTGTCCTGGACTTTCGATATCCAAATCATAAAGGCGTTGCCCATCAACCAGAGCAACACGCAACTCTTCTTGTTGAGTTGCGTTG
Source organism: Photorhabdus australis DSM 17609 (assembly GCF_000711895.1). Classification (GTDB taxonomy): domain Bacteria; phylum Pseudomonadota; class Gammaproteobacteria; order Enterobacterales; family Enterobacteriaceae; genus Photorhabdus; species Photorhabdus australis. The sequence goes on along the minus strand of NZ_JONO01000009.1, from coordinate 126,376 downwards.
ATTAGCATTCTTTTCATTGTAACTTACTCATTATTTTTACATTAGTTATAGAGCTACGGGCAAATATAGATGAGCTACTAGTAACCGACGGTCTCGTGTCTTTTACAAATCCGCCAACCTCCCGGTTGTCGCTTGTATAGAGACGCATATTTTCGGTGAGCCTGAATTTTCACTTAAAAAACAGCGCTTTTCCCAGGAATAATCCGCAAATATAAATGAAGCAGATTTACTCCAATTCTAGTAAGCTGCTACCCGTAGCCCGCTAATTATTTGATTCCCCAGTACGTCTTACGCCATTGCTGCGTTTTTGTGCAATCAAACAAAGATCAAACATTCAACTTCGCCATCTAGAATTAAAAAACTGATGGTGCTTGCGCATTATTCCATTGCTGTTGGGGTGATAGCAAGGTGACTTTATGTCTTTAGGAGCTTTTTCTGATGAAATATGAATAAATAGTTAATATTTGGTCTTTGTCTTAAAGAGGAAAAGGCGACAGGGGGAAAGTATGCGTAATTTTTATTCATATTTAAAAATGGGTAGCGCTTCGCTTGAGGGGTAATTAAAATCTCTATCATGAAAACGAATAATCAAATTGTACAATTTGTCACTATTGATGACGATGAAGCTGGACAACGTGTTGATAACTTTCTATTAGCGCGTTTGAAGGGTGTTCCTAAGAGTATGATTTACCGGATTGTACGTAAGGGCGAAGTCCGGGTAAATAAAGGCAGGGTAAAACCTGAGTATAAATTGTCTGCGGGAGATGTAGTGAGAATTCCGCCTGTTCGGGTTGCAGAACGGCAAGAGGTAGCGGTTTCAGCTAAACTGCATAAAGTGGCTGCACTGGGTGATTGTATCTTATATGAAGACGACCACATTCTGGTGATTAATAAACCTTCCGGTACAGCTGTGCATGGAGGTAGCGGTTTAAGTTTTGGTGTTATTGAAGGGTTGCGGGTTTTGCGCCCGGAGGCAAAATTCCTTGAACTGGTTCACCGTTTAGATCGTGATACATCTGGAATTTTATTGATTGCGAAGAAACGCTCAGTTTTACGGGCTTTGCATGAACAATTACGGCTTAAACAGATGCAAAAGGATTATCTGGCGTTGGTACGGGGGCAATGGCAATCACATTGTAAGGTTGTTCAGGCCCCATTACTGAAAAATATTTTGCAAAGCGGTGAACGGATTGTGAAAGTGAGTGGTGAAGGTAAACCTTCTGAAACACGTTTTAAAATTGAAGAGCGCTTTACTAATGCAACGCTAGTGAGAGCCAGTCCAATAACCGGCCGGACTCATCAAATACGTGTTCATGCTCAATATGCAGGTCATCCGATTGCTTTTGATGATCGTTATGGCGACAAGACTTTTGATTCGCAGCTATCAGATATGGGCCTCAATCGCCTATTTTTACATGCGAGTGCGTTGAAATTTACCCATCCCTCGACAGGGGAGACATTACGTCTTGAAGCGCCGATGGATGGACAATTACACTCTTGCATAAAAATGTTGCGTCAAACTGTACGTAATTAAATTAACATGTAGCCGTCAGTGGATTTATCCCCTGGCGGATTAATAATTCAGTCAGTGTAATTAATGGTAAGCCGATAAGCGTATTCGGATCTTTCCCCTCAAGACGTTCAAATAAAGTGATTCCTAATCCTTCGCTTTTAAAGCTTCCGGCACAATTAAGAGGTTCTTCTGCTTTCAAATAAGCCCAGATTTCATCATTAGTGAGTTCCCTGAAATGAACATTGAATAATTCACAACGGGTATCTATAACCCCTGTTTTGCTATTAAAGAGAGAAACACCTGTATAAAAGGTGACGCAATGACCACTAGCTTGTCGTAATTGTTTAAATGCATTCTCGAAACTATGTGGTTTGCCGGTAATTTCGTTGTTAATAACACAAACTTGATCAGAACCAATAATTAAATGCTGAGAATATTTTGCTTGTAATGACTGAGCTTTAGTTTGTGCCAGACGTATAACGAGTTGTTCTGCGTTTTCATTAACTTGAGGTGTTTCATTCACCTCGGGAGCCACGCATATAAAGGGTAGATGGAGTTTTTCCAGTAACATACGGCGGTAAACAGATGTGGAGGCTAAAATGATTTGTGTCATAATTTTTCTAAAATACATGGCGAAATAATTGTAGGCATTTTAAACTAATCATTGCTTAATAAGCGAATATTTGGTGGAAAGGTGCAGATGTGTGGCCTTTTTCTTTGACTATATCTCATTACAAAGATAATATGCGCGCCTTATGCAAAAGGTAAAATTACCCCTGACCATTGATGCGCTCCGCGCAGCTCAGAAACGATTAGACTACAACGGTAGTTATTCACCTGAGCAAGTTTTGCGTATAGCGGAATCTGTGGTTAGCGTGGACAATGATGTAGACAGCGTTTTATCGTTTCAGATAGATAATCAACGTCTGGCAGTTGTGCGTGGGCATTCCGATGTGGATGTCACTCTTGAGTGCCAGCGTTGTGGCGGTAATTTCAGCCATCACGTTCACATAACATATTGTTTTAGCCCGGTCGTCAATGATGAACAGGCTGAAGCATTACCGGAAGAGTATGAGCCAATTGACGTTGATGGATTTGGCGAAATAGATTTGCTGGCGATGATTGAAGATGAAATAATTCTTTCTCTGCCGGTGGTCCCGGTACATGATTCTGAACACTGTGAAGTGTCCGACGCGGAAATGGTGTTTGGTGAATTACCTCCAGAGGCTGAAAAACCAAACCCATTTGCCGTATTAGCCAGCTTAAAGAAAAGTACTTAAGGAGTAAGGTCAATGGCCGTACAACAGAATAAACCAACTCGTTCTAAACGTGGTATGCGTCGTTCTCATGATGCACTGACTGCACCATTATTATCTGTAGACAAAACTTCTGGTGAAACTCACCTGCGTCACCATGTGACTGCTGATGGCTACTACCGTGGCCGCAAGGTCATCAACAAATAATCTCCGCTAGTCATTTAGCAAGTAGATACCTTGACTAATCTGACTGTAGCGTTAGATGCCATGAGCGGGGACTTTGGTCCTCGCGTTACGGTGCCTGCTGCATTGCAGGCACTGGCATCTAATCCAAAACTGAAATTATTGTTAGTTGGGCTTCCCGATATCATTTCTCCTTTGCTTGTAAATGCCGATGCTGAGCTACTCAGCCGTTTACAAGTGGTGCCTGCCGAACAGGTTGTAGCTAATGATGCTAAATTGTCGCAGGCAATTCGTGCTAGTCGCGGAACATCAATGCGAGTTGCACTGGATTTAGTTAAATCTGGTGAGGCGCAGGCGTGTGTCAGTGCTGGGAATACTGGAGTATTGATGGGTTTGGCCAAATTGATGCTAAAATCTATTGATGGCATCGAAAGACCTGCTTTGATGACAGTATTACCAAACCTGAAACAGCAGGGCACTTTGGTGTTGGACTTGGGGGCCAATGTTAATTGCGATAGCAGTATGCTTGTGCAATTCGCCATTATGGGTTCAGTAATGGCAGAGGAAGTCGTGGGTGTGGCTAATCCTCGGGTAGCATTACTAAACATCGGTACAGAAGAGAGTAAAGGGCTTGATAATATCCGCGAAGCCGCCACTATTTTAAAAAGCATTTCAACAATGAATTACATTGGTTATCTAGAAGGCGATCAATTGCTAACAGGTGAAACTGATGTATTGGTGTGTGACGGCTTCGCAGGTAACGTAACGTTGAAAACGCTGGAAGGAGCAATCAGGGTTATTTTATCCCTGCTTAAATCATCGGATGGGCAAAAGAAACAATTTTCCTGGTTGTTAAAGATAGTCGAGAAGTGGTTGCAAAAACGGATGACAAAACGCTTCGGTCACTTGAACCCTGACCAATATAATGGCGCATGTCTGTTAGGATTATATGGAATAGTAATCAAGAGCCATGGGGCGGCTAATGAACATGCGTTTAAAGCCGCAATCGAACAGGCTGTTCAGGCCGTTGAAAGGCAGGTTCCTGATAGAATCGCTGCACGCCTGGAAACAGCATTACCCAAGAGTGACTGAACATACATGTATACAAAAATTTTAGGTACAGGTAGTTATCTGCCTGCGCAAGTACGCACTAATGCTGATTTAGAAAAAATGGTGGATACCTCTGACGAGTGGATTGTTACCCGCACAGGTGTCCGTGAACGTCGTATTGCTACCGATGATGAAACTGTTGCTATCATGGGCTTTAGGGCTGCTGAAAAAGCAATTGAAATGTCGGGCATTGATAAAGATAAGATTGATTTAATCATTGTGGCAACGGCTTCATCCAGTCATGCTTTCCCAAGTTCTGCGTGCCAAATTCAGTACATGTTGGGGACCCAAAATTCAGCTGCTTTTGATATTTCTGCCGCTTGCTCTGGTTTTGCTTATGCACTGGGTATTGCTGACAAGTTTATAAAAACCGGTGCTGCAAAATATGCGTTGGTTATCGGTTCTGATTCTATTACCAGAACACTTGATCCAGAAGATCGCGGAACACTTGTTCTGTTTGGTGATGGCGCGGGTGCTATGGTAGTCGGTGCCTCTGATGAACCTGGAATTCTTTCAACTCACCTTCATGCAAACGGTGGTTATGGTGAATTATTGGTGTTGCCTCATCAGGATCGCAGGAATCTGAAAAAGCCGGCATATGCCAGCATGATTGGTAATGAAGTATTTAAAATCGCAGTTCGTGAATTGGCTAATTTGGTTGATGAAACATTAGAAGCAAATAATTTATCGCATAGTGCGTTGGATTGGCTGGTACCTCATCAGGCTAATTTACGTATTATTGCAGCGACAGCTAAAAAGTTACACATGACTATGGATAAAGTCGTAGTGACGTTGGATCGTCATGGTAATACTTCTGCGGCATCGGTACCCACTGCATTTGATGAGGCGGTACGCGATGGCCGGATTAAGCGTGGCCAGTTGATTTTGATTGAAGCTTTTGGTGGGGGCCTTACCTGGGGTTCAGCACTGATACGTTTTTAATTTGACAGGAAAATGAACATGTCTGAATTTGCAATGGTATTTCCTGGCCAAGGTTCTCAATCCCTTGGTATGTTGGCCGATTTGGCCGCAGAGTTCCCTGTTGTGGAACACACTTTTGCTGAAGCATCTGATGTGCTGGGATATGATCTTTGGGCCTTGGTTCAGCAGGGGCCGGCAGAAGAACTGAATAAAACATGGCAAACCCAACCCGCATTACTAGCAGCTTCAGTTGCTATTTGGCGGGTTTGGCAGGAAAAAGGTGGAAAAGCGCCAGCACTGATGGCAGGACATAGCCTAGGTGAATATTCTGCATTGGTTTGCGCAGGTGTCATTGATTTCAAACAGGCGATTGAACTTGTTGAACTGCGTGGCAAATTGATGCAAGAGGCTGTGCCCGAAGGCACTGGTGCAATGTATGCAATTATTGGCTTGGATAATGAATCTATTGACAGAGCCTGTAAAGAAGCAGCTCAGGGGCAAATTGTTTCTCCTGTTAACTTTAATTCACCTGGACAGGTTGTTATTGCAGGTGAGAAAGAGGCTGTAGAACGTGCTGGTGTTGCATGCAAGGCCGCAGGCGCGAAACGTGCACTGCCTTTGGCAATCAGTGCACCATCCCATTGCGCACTGATGAAACCAGCCGCAGATAAGTTGGCAGTTGTTTTGAACGGAATTGAATTTAGTCATCCTCAGTTCCCAGTGGTAAACAATGTTGATGTGAAAATAGAACAATCTGCTGAAGCTATCCGTGATGCACTGGTACGACAACTCTATAATCCTGTCCGTTGGACGGAAACAGTTGAATTTATTGCTGGACAGAGTGTCGGACAGCTATTAGAAATAGGGCCAGGTAAGGTTTTGACAGGTTTGACTAAACGAATTGTCGATACTTTAAGCGCAGCAGCGGTTAATGACACAATTTCATTAGCAACCGCATTGGAAAATAATTGAGGAATAACATGAGATTAGATGGAAAAATTGCACTGGTAACAGGTGCTAGCCGCGGAATCGGTCGTGCAATTGCTGAGTTATTAGCTGAACGTGGAGCCTGTGTTATTGGTACAGCAACGAGTGAAAAAGGCGCTGAGGTCATCAGTGCTTACCTTGGTGAAAAGGGCAAGGGGTTTGTGCTGAATGTTACTGATCAGGCATCTATTGAACAGGTTATGTCCACCGTTCGTACAGAGTTTGGTGAAATTGACATATTAGTTAATAATGCCGGCATTACTTGTGATAACTTGGTGATGCGCATAAAAGATGATGAGTGGCAAAATGTTATTGACACTAATCTTTCTTCCGTTTTCCGTATGTCAAAAGCGGCAATGCGTTCTATGATAAAAAAACGTTATGGCCGTATCATTTCTATCGGTTCTGTTGTTGGAGCAATAGGTAACCCAGGTCAAGCGAGCTATGCGGCAGCGAAAGCCGGACTTATTGGTTTCAGTAAAACATTGGCTCGTGAAGTTGTTTCCCGTGGTATAACGGTTAACGTTGTCGCGCCAGGGCTTATCGAAACCGATATGCTCAGAGCATTGCCAGACGAGCAGTTAGAAAGCTTTTCGAAGGACATACCGACTAAACGACTTGGGGATGTGAAAGAAATTGCCAGTGCTGTGGCTTTCTTAGCTTCTGATGAGGCAGCCTACATCACAGGTGAAACAATACATGTCAATGGCGGCATGTATATGAGCTAAAAAATGAGCGAACCAGTTGCATTTTTTGTGTTAGATAACGCAAAATAGAGCAAGATTGTGGTTCGACCAGCCGGGATTTGGTTGCATCTTTTCCTGTATTTTATAAACTACGAAAACCATCGCGAAAGCGAATTTTGATAGGAAATTTAATAGCATGAGCACTATTGAAGAACGCGTTAAAAAAATCATCGTTGAACAGCTAGGTGTTAAAGAGGAAGAAGTTGTTAATTCAGCTTCTTTTGTTGATGACTTGGGCGCTGATTCTCTTGACACAGTTGAACTGGTAATGGCTCTGGAAGAAGAGTTTGATATCGAGATTCCAGACGAAGAAGCAGAAAAAATCACTACAGTTCAGGCAGCTATTGATTACGTCCAGAACGAAAGCAAATAAGTGAACACACCTAGGCGGTCATTCGACCGCCTATGTTTCTGCCCTAAATCTATTTCCCTCCCTGGAGGATAAGCGTGTCTAAGCGTCGAGTAGTTGTGACCGGACTAGGCATGTTATCTCCTGTCGGTAATACAGCTGAATCTTCTTGGAAAGCTGTTTGTGCCGGACAGAGTGGTATCAGCCTGATTGACCATTTTGACACCAGTCACCATGCAACTAAATTTGCTGGTCTGGTTAAAGATTTTAATCATGAAGATTTTAACATTTCGCGCAAAGATGCGCGAAAAATGGATGATTTCATTCAATATGGTATTGCAGCAGGTATGCAAGCCATTGAAGATTCCGGAATCGAAGTAACAGAAGCCAATGCTAGTCGTTTTGGTGCTGCTATTGGTTCTGGTATTGGTGGTTTGGGTCTTATTGAGGAAAATCATGGCGCATTGGTGGCTAATGGTCCCCGTAAGATCAGCCCATTCTTTGTGCCTTCTACGATTGTAAATATGGTAGCAGGTCATCTGAGTATTATTTACGGTTTACGTGGCCCAAGCATTTCTATTGCTACAGCATGTACGTCAGGAGTACATAATATCGGTCATGCAGCTCGTATAATTGCTTACAATGATGCTGACATTATGTTGGCAGGTGGTGCGGAAAAAGCCAGTACTCCTCTGGGGGTTGGTGGATTTGGTGCTGCCCGTGCTTTGTCTACTCGTAATGATGATCCTCAGAGTGCAAGCCGCCCATGGGATAAAGGCCGTGATGGTTTTGTTCTGGGAGATGGCGCCGGTATTTTGGTTCTGGAAGAATACGAGCACGCTAAGAAACGTGGTGCGAAGATTTATGCAGAAATCGTAGGTTTTGGTATGAGCAGTGATGCCTACCATATGACGTCGCCACCAGAAAATGGTGCTGGTGCTGCGTTAGCGATGGAAAATGCTTTAAAAGATGCTGGTATTACCACTGAACAAGTCGGATATATCAATGCACACGGTACTTCAACACCAGCGGGTGACTTAGCTGAAGCCCATGCCGTCGAAGCAGTATTTGGTAAAGGTACTGATGTTTTAGTCAGCTCAACCAAGTCAATGACTGGTCATTTACTGGGCGCAGCTGGTGCAGTGGAATCTATTTTCACAATTTTGGCCCTGCGTGATCAGATTGTTCCACCTACTATCAATCTGGAAAATCAGGATGAAAATTGCCGTCTGGATTTTGTTCCTAATGAATCCCGTAAAGTAGAAGGTATGGAATATGCACTGTGTAACTCTTTCGGCTTTGGTGGTACGAACGGTTCACTGATTTTCCGTAAGATATAAACTTTATTGACCTGTAAAGCTTGATGTTACAAATACGTGCTAGTTAAGATCCCTCTAGGTATGATTTTGTAAATACTTTAAGGCAACAGCATAAAAAGCTCCAATAACTTAATAATTATTGGGGCTTTTTTATAGCAATTTCAGTTTCTACGGGCATTTTTGCACTCATAACAGCTATATACTATGATACTTTTTCTTGATAGGTTAGCTGAAATGCCTCTTTTGAGTAATTAAGAATAAAATCGTATGTATTGGATTAATGGAGAGCCGTGTGACTATTTGCCTGTAAATGATCGTTCAGTTCAATTTGGTGATGGTTGTTTCACAACAGCAAAAATAGAACAGGGACAAGTTGCCTTGTTGTCATTGCATATTAAAAGATTACAAAAAGGAGTTGAAAAGTTACATCTTCCACAACCTGATTGGCAACGGCTTGAAAGCCATATAAAGCAGATTGCTTCTACTTCTGAGCAGGGAGTACTCAAGGTCATCCTTTCTCGTGGAACTGGGGGGCGTGGTTACAGCACTCAAGGATTTACACAACCAAATCAGATTTTATTTCTCAGCCCTTATCCTGAACACTATCTGAGACAGCGCGAGAAAGGGCTTTCCTTAGTACTTAGTCCAATACCTATGGGGATAAATCCCTATCTTGCTGGAATTAAACATCTTAACCGATTGGAACAAGTATTGATTAAATCGTTTATCGAAAAATCAAATGCCGATGAAGCTTTGGTACTTGATACAGATGGTTTGTTGATCGAATGTTGTACTGCAAACATTTTCTGGCGCAAAGGGAAATATGTGTATACTCCTGACTTGCAGAGTAGTGGCGTTGAAGGAGTGATGCGGGAAAGAATAATGCAGTTACTATCAGAAAGTGATTATTACCTGTCCTGTATAAACCATTATCCTGAGACATTGGCTTGTGCAGACGAAGTGATAGTCTGTAATTCTTTAATGCCGGTGATACCTGTCAGCGAAATTCAGGCGCATGAAAATCGGCCTGCATGGAAATATCAGTCAAGGGAGCTGTATGAATATTTGCTTCCTGAATGTCTGAAGTTGTAATTTACGCTGTGTTTAGGTGATTAGATTAATTGATGAAACGGAAAAAATGTCTTTTTGCCTTATTGGCTTCGATAGTCTTTACGGTAGCAATATTACTTTATGCTGGTTATAAAAAAGTTGAAAAATTTGCAGATCAAACACTCGCAATTAAACAAAATCGAATATTTACTTTACCAGCAGGTATTGGCCGTTATGGTTTAGAAACATTACTGATTCAGGATAGTTTGATTAAAGATAGTCATATTTTCCCTTGGTTATTAAGGCTGGAGCCAAAACTTGCCGAGTTTAAAGCGGGTACTTACCAGTTAACCCGAGAAATGACTTTGCGGGAAATGTTGCAATTATTCTCCAGTGGTAAAGAGGCACAGTTCACGGTCCGTTTTGTTGAAGGCAGCCGTTTGTCTGATTGGTGGAAAATACTACAACAGTCTGAATATCTTAAGCATGAACTGGATGATAAAGGTGTTCAGGAATTAGCTGAGATTCTGGGTATCAAGGATACTGATACTTTAGAAGGATGGCTCTATCCTGATACTTATCTCTACACGGCAGGTACAAGCGATGTAGCGTTACTGAAACGGGCATACCGACAGATGAAAATGACGCTCGAAGAAGAATGGAAAGGTCGTGCTAAAGACCTGCCCTATAAAAATGCTTATGAAATGTTGATCATGGCGTCGATAATTGAGAAAGAAACAAGTATTGAAGCGGAGAGAACAAAAGTTGCTTCTGTATTTATTAACCGCTTGCGGATGAATATGCGGCTACAAACTGATCCGACGGTGATCTATGGTTTAGGTGAGAAATATAGAGGTACTATTTTTCGTAAAGATTTAACCACGTTGACGCCATACAATACTTATATGATCAATGGCTTACCGCCAACACCAATTGCTATGCCCGGTCTTGCTTCGATAAAAGCTGCCGCGCATCCAGCAAAAACTGAATTTCTTTATTTTGTGGCGGATGGTAAAGGTGGTCATACTTTCACGACCAATCTGGCTGCACATAACAGGGCGGTGAATATTTACCGGCAGGGATTAAGACAAGGCAAATGAACAGCAAATTTATTGTTATTGAAGGGCTGGAAGGCGCCGGAAAAACCTCAGCGATGAAAACGGTCGTTGCACTATTGAAGCAGCACGGTATTCAAGATTTAGTTTTTACCCGCGAACCGGGAGGAACACCGCTGGCGGAAAAGCTGCGTGAGTTGATTAAGCAAGGTATTGAAGATGAACCTCTGACGGATAAAGCAGAAGTGCTGATGTTATATGCAGCCAGGGTTCAATTGGTTGAAAATGTGATTAAACCTGCTTTGGCTCGTGGTGCATGGGTTGTTGGTGATCGTCATGATCTTTCTTCTCAGGCTTATCAGGGAGGTGGGCGTGGTATTGATAAAAACTTGATGACCTCGTTGCGTGATACCGTCCTTGGTAGTTTTCGTCCTGATCTGACTATTTATCTTGACCTTCCTCCTCAAGTTGGTTTGTTACGAGCTTGTCAGCGTGGAGAATTAGACAGAATTGAAAAAGAGTCGATAGATTTCTTTGATCGTACTCGCACTTGTTATCTGGAATTTGCGGCGCAGGATAAGAGTATTGTGACAGTTGACGCTTCCCAACCAATAGATCGGGTACAAGCAGATATTTGCCTGGTACTTGAGCAATGGTTGAAACAGCAGGAAAATTGCTGATGAACTGGTATCCATGGCTTAGTCAGGCATATCGTCAGTTGGTGGAGTCTCATCAGCAAGGCCGCGGCCATCACGCTTTATTGCTCCATGCTAATGCAGGAACAGGGGCTGATGTATTGATATATGGATTAAGCCGTTGGTTGATGTGCCAGAATAAACAGGAGATGAAAAGTTGTGGGGAGTGTCATAGCTGCCGTCTGATGATGGCAGAAACTCATCCAGATTGGCATATTATGTCACCGGAAAAGGGTAAAACCAGTATCGGTGTTGAAATGGTACGTCAGATTACGGAAACACTTTATCGCCGCTCCCAGCAAGGCGGTGTAAAAATTGTGTGGTTACCTTCAGCCGAAGGTTTGACAGATGCGGCTGCCAATGCATTATTGAAAACACTGGAAGAACCACCAGAATATACCTATTTTCTTTTGGAATGCCAGCAACCAACCCGCCTTCTGGCAACTTTGCGCAGCCGTTGTTTTTATTATTTTCTTCCTGTACCCCAGGCGGAGATCAGTCTTTATTGGCTACAAAAACAGTTGCCTTCAATTTCTTCGAATGATGCAATGACTGCATTGAAACTGTCTCAAGGAGCGCCTGTTGCGGCGGAGCGGTTACTGCAACCGGAGCAATGGCAGATACGGAAACAGTTTTGTCAGGCTATTGAACAGGCGTTGGATAAACGCGATGCTTTGTCACTTTTGCCCCAATTAAATCACGAAAATGCGCCGCAATGTCTTCATTGGCTTATCAGCTTATTACTTGATGCGGTCAAGTGGCAGCGGCAGGCGCAGAGTTATTGTATCAATCAGGATCAACAAACGCTGATTTATCAATTGAGTGTCATGCATACTACTGCTGTTTTACTGCAAAATATTAATGATTGGACATATTGCCGTCATCAGCTACTTTCAGTAGTGGGCGTAAACTGGGAGCTGTTACTAACAGAGCAATTGCTCAATTGGGAAAAACAGTTTAATTCATAACCCTGAAATCTTTTTGTATACGAGTTTAATATGTTGTTAGTTGATTCACACTGTCATCTCGATTGCCTTGATTATGAAAATCTACATAAAGATGTGGATGATGTTGTTGTAAAAGCGGCAGATCGGGAGGTGAAATTCATGCTGGCAGTAGCGACGACGCTACCCGGTTTCCGGCAAATGAAAACTTTGATTGGTGAACGGGAGAATATTGTGTTTTCCTGCGGTATTCACCCACTTAATTTGGATGAAGGCTATGATTTTGATGAATTGGCACATTTAGCTGCCGGTGATGAAGTTGTTGCTCTGGGTGAAACTGGGCTGGATTATTATTATCAACAGGATAACGCAGAACTACAGCGAACTTCATTTCGTGAACATATTCGTATTGGCCGTAAGCTTAATAAGCCTGTTATTGTTCATACCCGTAGTGCTCGTGATGACACTTTGAGGGTATTGCGTGAAGAGCATGCACAAGAATGCGGTGGTGTTTTACACTGTTTTACCGAAGATAAAGACACCGCCAGGGAATTACTGGATTTAGGTTTCTATATTTCATTCTCTGGGATTGTAACTTTCCGCAATGCAGAGCAAATTCGTGAAGCGGCAAGATATGTACCGTTAGATCGTATTTTGATTGAAACTGATTCCCCTTATCTTGCGCCAGTACCACATCGTGGCAAAGAAAATCAGCCTGCATACGTGCGTGATGTAGCGGAATATATGGCTGTGCTCAAAGGCGTAAGTATTGAGGAAATGGCTAAAGTTACCACGCAGAATTTCTGTGATCTATTTCATGTTGAAATATATAAAAACTGATCTATCAGCTTAAACTTGTGGTTTGTAAGCATTCATATCTCTCAGTGTTATTTAAATAAAAGGAAAATGTGATGGCAGAAGAAACTATTTTTAGTAAAATTATCCGCCGTGAAATCCCTTCTGATATTGTTTATCAGGATGATTTGGTCACTGCATTTCGTGATATTTCTCCGCAGGCACCGACGCATATTCTGATTGTTCCAAATGTTTTGATCCCAACGGTGAATGATGTGAAGCCAGAACATGAATTAGTGCTGGGGCGAATAATGACGGTTGCCGCAAAAATTGCTGAACAAGAAGGTATTGCAGAAGATGGATATCGTTTGATTATGAACTGTAACCGCCATGCAGGGCAGGTAGTGTACCATATCCACATGCATTTGATTGGTGGTTGTCATTTAGGGCCACTACTGGCGAAGTGAATGTGAAGCATCCATATTTATTTACATAGGCAGATATCCGGGGGAATAGTCGGTTCAGGATGACCCCGGATATTCAAATGAATGCTACTGATTTTATTACTGGGTTGAACTGATAATCAATTGCGGGTGTCACAGCAGGAATTTATCCGTTTTTTAACTCTGTAATTGGAATAGATTGATGAAAAGAATTATTTTTGTAGCACTATCGGTCATGTTGTTGGCTGGTTGTCCATCTTTACCACCGCAACAGCCTGAGCCTCCAGCTCCGGTAAAACCTGTGCCCTCACAGGAAAAACCGATATCACCACCTGATAAGGTCCCAGAGCCGCCTAAAATGCGCATAGTTGACTGGGAAGGGACGATGCAACCATTAGTAGAACAAATGGTTAAGACTAATGGGTTGGGAAATGGGAAGTTATTGTTAATTGATACGGTAAAGAACAATACCAACGGCGTGCTGCAAACCACGCAAGCAACAGAGGCTTTGCGCCAGGCTGTTAGTAGCAAGAATGTTTTTGAATTAGTTTCCCCAAATCAGATACAGAGCGCCCGTCAATCTTTGGGTCTGTCTGAAGAAGACAGCTTGGGATTACGCAGTAAGGCTATTGGCCTGGCTCGCTATTTGAGTGCGGATTATGTTCTCTATTCCATAGTTTCAGGTAACAGTGATAAGCGTGACATCGTCATGCAACTGATGTTGGTGCAAACGGGTGAGATTCTCTGGTCGGGAGTTGGTGACGTTAAATAATCATGATTGTTTATTAGAGGCGTTGTGTAGGCAATGGCCTCATACAACAGTAAACGATTGGCAGATAAAACCGCTAAGCGGTATGACAAATGAAAGCCATTATGCGACTAATGGCGAATACCATATTGTCGGTCGCAGACAGGGACAGCAAGGGAGTCAGCTTGGTGTTAATCGTCAACGTGAGAATGCTATTCTGCGCCATCTCAGTCGGATAGAAATTGCTCCGCAAGTGATTGCTATGGATCGCCATTGGTTATTATTGGAATGGTTACCCGGTTATACCGTTGGGCAAGATGAGTTTTCTCAGTCTGATTTTTTGCAAAAATTGGCGGCACTATTGGTCACTTTGCATCATCAGCCTCTGTTCGGTTATCCACTTCAACTACGGCATCAATTAGAAAGCCAGTGGTTGCAAATCGATAAAGCTCGCCTTACTCCTTGCTGGTTACGGCTACATAAACGTTTTATCTCCTCTCCAATGCCTTCAATACTGAAATTGTCACCGGTTCATATGGATGTTCATTGCGGTAATTTAATTAATACGCATCAGGGACTAAAACTCATTGACTGGGAATATGCAGCGGATACAGATATTGGGTTCGCACTGGCCACGTTGTTTCGGACTAATGATTGGGATGGATCGCAGCAACAGGTGTTTTTGAACTATTATTGTGGTCAGCCATCGGGATACCTGGATCGAACATTATTGGAACAACAGATTAAACGTTGGCAACCTTGGGTTGATTATATGCTTTTAATGTGGTTTGAAGTGCGTTGGAAACAGAGCAGCAATCGGCAATTTTTAGAATTAGCACAGCGGTTACGTCTCTCTTTTGGTCTGACGTTTTAATCTATTACGCTGCATTGATTGCGGTATATTTACAATACAAGTGAGGAATGTTATGGGTCCGGTAATGTTAGATGTTGTCAGTTATGAGCTGGATAGTGAAGAAAAGGAAATTTTGCAACATCCATTAGTGGGCGGTTTAATTCTGTTTACCCGTAATTTTCATGATGTTGAGCAATTAGGTGAATTAGTCCGTCAGATTCGTAAGGCTTCCCGTCATCGTCTTGTGATTGCTGTTGATCAGGAAGGTGGCAGAGTTCAGCGTTTCCGTGAAGGTTTCACTCGTTTACCTGCGGCTCAGTCTTTTGCTGGATTGGGTGATAACCTTAATGGCATGAAATTGGCGGAAGAAGCGGGTTGGTTAATGGCATCCGAAATGATTGCAATGGATATCGACATCAGTTTTGCCCCCGTTCTGGACTTAGGCCATCAGTGTGCGGCTATTGGTGAGCGTTCATTCCATAAAGATCTTGAACAGGCCACGATTATGGCAGAGCACTTTATTAAAGGTATGCATTCGGCTGGTATGAAATCGACGGGTAAACACTTTCCGGGACATGGTACTGTCTGTGCTGACTCTCATAAAGAAACGCCTCACGATGATCGCCCGCTGGAACTCATTTATCATCATGACATGTCTATTTTTCGTGATTTTATCCAGCGTAATTTGTTGGATGCGATTATGCCGGCTCATGTGATTTATTCTCAGGTGGATAAATATCCAGCCAGCGGATCATCATATTGGTTGAAATCAGTACTGCGTCAGCAATTGGGCTTTAATGGCGTGATATTTTCGGATGATCTTTCTATGGAGGGGGCAGTAGTTATGGGAAGTTACGCTGAACGTGGGCAGGCTGCATTGAATGCTGGCTGTGACATGATTCTGATATGTAACAACCGTGATGGGGCAGTCAGTGTGCTTGATAACTTGCCTCAGACCAAAGCGGAGAAAGTATCAGCATTGTATCATCAGGGAGGTCAATTCAGTTTGAATGAGTTAAAGGATTCAAAACGCTGGCAGCAGGCTAACAAAGCATTAACCGCTTTACATGAGAAATGGCAGAGTTGTGTGCGGTGATTTGTAAAGTCATATCTTATGTTTGCTCTATTGCTAAACAAATGACATTCGATGTTGATTATGCGGGAAAATTTCCCGCTTTTTTATGTGCATAATGTAGTCACACATTTTGGAATTTCTTTGATATTAGTTTTTTTAAGACCTATTCTTGCTGGCATATTTTATTTTCCATGTAAATAGGAAAGAGATACAAACGAGAGATGAACCGAACTAACTGGAAATAAATTGACAATTTTTGTGATTGATGTTTATTTATTCAAAAGAATTTGATGTTGTTCAATTTTGGTATGACCCATTAACCAGCCGTGATATTATGTAACTATCACATCAGTTATTTATTTCAAACTAAATGTTATCTAAGAATATTGAAACAATATTCTTAGATAACATTTGATTTGCATTTTTAGTGGAGTAGTCATGTCAACACCAAAGAAGAGAATTGTGATCATTGGTGGAGGTGCTGGTGGTTTGGAACTGGCAACCAGTCTGGGGCATAAGTTGGGACGAAAAAAGAAAGCTGAAATTGTGCTGGTGGATCGCAACCAAAGCCATTTGTGGAAGCCATTGTTGCATGAAGTCGCGACAGGATCACTGGACGATGGTGTTGATGCATTGAGTTATTTGGCTCATGCTCGTAACCACTATTTCACTTTCCAATTGGGAACCTTAACTGATATTCACCGTGATACAAAAAAGATTTCTTTAGCTGAGATCCGGGATGAATATAACGAGATACTGGTTCCTGAGCGTGAACTGAGTTATGACATTCTGGTTATGGCTCTGGGTAGTAAGTCCAATGATTTTGGTACGCAGGGTGTAAAAGATCACTGTATCTTCCTGGATAATCCGCAACAAGCTCATCGTTTCCATAATGAAATGTTAAATCTGTTCCTTAAGTATTCTGCCAGTGGTGCTCAGAAGGATAAGGTTAATATTGCTATTGTTGGTGGTGGTGCGACGGGCGTTGAATTGTCGGCGGAATTACACAATGCAGTAAAACAGCTTAACAGCTATGGTTTCGAGGGACTTAATTCAAAAGCGTTAAACGTTACGTTAGTCGAAGCTGGAGAGCGTATTTTGCCAGCACTGCCAACACGTATTTCTTCTGCGGCACATCAAGAGCTGACAAAGCTTGGCGTTCAGGTATTGACCAAAACGATGGTGACGAGTGCTGATGAATATGGATTGAATACTAAAGAGGGTGAGCTGATTAAAGCTGATCTAATGGTATGGGCTGCTGGTATCAAAGCACCGGATTTTATGAAAGATATTGCAGGTCTTGAAACTAATCGGATTAACCAGCTGGTGGTGAAACCAACATTGCAAACGACACTTGATGACCATATTTTTGCGATTGGTGATTGTGCATCATGCTCAAAGAAAGAGGGTGGTTTTGTTCCACCAAGAGCACAGGCGGCTCACCAAATGGCCAGCCGTTGTCATAGCAATATTATTGCGTTGCTGAATAACAGTCCGTTAAAAGAGTATGTTTATAAAGATCATGGTTCTTTGGTGTCGTTATCTAAATTCAGTACGGTTGGTAGTCTGATGGGTAATCTGATGCGTGGTTCAATGATGATAGAAGGTCGTGTGGCGCGTGCGGTCTATATTTCTTTATATCGTATGCATCAGGTAGCTTTACATGGTTATATTAAAACTGGCTTGATGATGTTGGTGGGTGGAATTAACCGTGTCATTCGTCCACGATTAAAATTGCATTAATTGTTTATTTGATTAAGGCTATCTGCGATTAGCAGATAGCCTTGTGCTTTATAAGACATAACCTTTTTACTTGAAATAACTTACTCAATTAAGAAAATAGACGATCAATGAGTTTGAAAGCATTTGCGACATTCGGACGCGAGCCAATTCCCTGTAGTTCTCCTATTGAAAGGCCACTGCTTTTAACCAATGTTGCTATTTGAGAGCAATTAAGATATTTATGATATTTTGATTTTACATAAGACTGAATGAGTGCTAATGCACCTGAGACTAACGGTGTTGCACTGGATGTCCCATTATAGCTACGAGTATAGTTTCTATTATTTCCTGGTAGGCGTTGTAAGTTTGAATATCCAGTGGTTGTGACATTCTCACCCCAGGAATTTAAACTGGTATGGAGATTATGATTGGAAAAGCCTAACCTGTGTCCATTAATTGATGTACAGGCGCCGATCATAATACCACCAGGATCGCCATAATTAGGGAAAGTGAAGTCATAGGCTAAATTAATACCACTATTACCAGAAGCAAAAATAATGATTGCCCCTGCGTCGGCACAACTTTTTATTTTTTGCCAATTAGATGCTAAATAGGTAAAAGGATAATATCTATTATTGGCTACAATTTGAATATTTAAACTAATAATATCTCCTGGTAAAAAGTTATATATGATTCTATCAAAATCATCGACATCATAAAAACGGAATTGACATTCGTGAGCAATGCCAGTCACACCGAATTTATTATCCTTTGCGGAAATACAGCCGGTGGCGGCTGTGCCGTGATTACAATCTTGTGTTTCTGGGCGACTATTGATAACTGTAATATTACCAACCAGATCTTCATGGTTTCTGTAAACACCAAAATCAAGGTGGTGTACAGTGATACCTTGACCTTTATAACCTTCAGTCCAGGCATTTCGGATATTCATACCATTGTGCTCGTCTAAATATCCCTGTAGATGTGAAAAATCAGGTGTAGTGGTATCAGCAGTGAATTTGGAGGGGATCTTTTGTGCTAAAAGCAAAGGAGGTGGGGGCATATTTTTCAGCTCAGGCATGAGAGAGCAAAACTCGACATAATCCAGTTTTTCCAGCTCATTGGCTAATTTTACTAAATCAGAATGACTAATATCAGCGTTCATTTTATAAAGATAAGTTAATTTACTAAATTCTGGAGTTTTCCATATTTTTTTATCGAAATCTTCTTTATCAAAAATCGGCCTTATATCTATTTTATGCTTAAATGAATTAAAAATAGGTAATAAATCAACCCTTTCGACTTCGAATCTTTTTAATCCATCGGTAGAAAACATGATCTCAAGATGGTACTTTAAATTATCATTTAGAATATGATTGTTTCCTTTTAGAGAGGTAATTCTATCTTTAGATAGAGTTTGTTTCGGAGGGATATGGTTAATATTAATATCATTACTTGCATTTTTATTTATTGCCTTATCTATATCAAATAGCAAGTCTGATTCTTTTATCTCTATATTTTCTGGTGTAAGGATTTTAATAGTTTTACCGTCTTTAATGATAGTGGTTTCTATTATATAATTTGCGGGTTTAAGAGAAGTAAAACAAGCGAGTTGATTATCTTCACTGTAACATTCATATATCTCTTTTGTGGTTAAATTGGTTAATGTATATTTTATTACTGTATCTTTATCCATTTTACCATGACATTTAAGATATAGATTCCCGTCAAATTTGGCAGATTTAAAATACTTCAGAGATATGGACATTGTTATTTTCCTCTTTAGTGTTAATTGCCTCCTTAGTATAACTATAGTTGGGTATTTAAAATTATTATTATTTCTCAGTCCATAGAGAGTGATTGGACTATCTATATTGACTATTACTGAGTGTGATTTTAAAATAAAATTATAATCTATCGGGAAATAAATTTCTCATTTCTTTAGATTATAATGCGGGTTTGATTGAAAAGGTCAGTTTCTAATATATTCCATTAATAGTGATGGATAACCTGTATTTTTATCTATTATTTTCTCTTTTTCTGTGAAACCACAATTAAGATAGAAATTGATGGAATTTGTATTTTGGCAATAAACTTCTAACTCCAGTTTATTCCGTAGGTTTTTCGCATAGTTGATAAGTTGTTTCCCGATACCTTTTCCTTGCTCTGATGGTGCAACAAAGATCGCAGCAATACTATTTTCATACAAGCTAAAAAAACCTATTACAGAACCTTGCTTTTCATATACATAATTCTCTGATAATGGAATATAGATATTTCTCATATCATCTACTTTGCTTTTCCAGAAATCAGCATCAATAAATTTATGGGCAATCAATGATGCTGATAACCAAATATGCAGAATAGCATCCATGTCCTGTGTGTTATAAGAGCGAATCATTATTGACTCCCGAATTTGTTTTAGCTTTAGCTGGTTATTAATGCTTGCACTGGTAATGCCGGCAGCATACTACAATGGGAGTCAAAATAATAGTCTTTCTAGTTTTTTGTTGGTTAAGAATACTATGACCTTAACGCTTGATTATTAAAGACCGGATTAGATTGGATATGGATTCTCTGTAAATGCCGTTCAGATTTGGAGGTAAACCCTTCACGTCCATGTAGTAGAGAGAAATTATCCACAATTACCAGATCGCCTTTTCGCCAGGCATGGGCATATAAATGGCGTTTGTCGTACAAGATGTTTATGAAATCTTGCTGGAATTCGGCTACTTGATCAGAGCTGATATTATGGTATTCAATATTATGTTTATTCAGGAACTTTTCACCGTCTATTGCTGGTTCATTATATCTGATGACGTAGCCGTTTCCGTCCGGGTGCTCTTCTAGTAGAGGAGAATGAACTTCTCCGCCATAATGAGTGACTTTATTAATACGATAAGTAACAGAGATATTTTTCCATTGCTCTAATTGTTGCTGAGTAGCATTAGCAATAACGCGACGGGTATTGACAAAGGTTGTCCTGCCTCCTTGATCACTTTCAGGCGCGTGGGCACAATAAAACATAATAAATTCGGGAATTGTTGGTTTATACATGCCATCCCAGTGAAGCGGCATATAGCTGTTATCAAAGACATGATCGGTAGCATCTTGATGTTCACGAACATCTAAGATAGCACCAAACGGCCACATCATTATTTCTCCCCAATTACGGGCATATTCTTCATATTTTTCGTGATCGAATAAGTTAGATTTGAAACCACGTAATATAAGCAGATTGTGTTTTTTAGTCAGCTCTTTCAGTTTTTCCACTGATAGAGTATCAATATGTTGATCGGAATATTGAGGTGTAATTTTTAGACCAAAAGGAATTATCTCTTCTGTCTGAAATTTATTTAATTCTGTCATCATCTTTTTCCTTTAAATTACATAGTGGCTGGGTTTTCCATGAATATTGACTAGTTTTCCGCCCATCATTTGAACTTCTTTGTGTTTCATAAGTATAAATTGCCCATTTACATTGGCTGCGACTCCATGCCAGGGAGTTAACCAGTCATCCCTAGTTGGCATCATATGAATACCGAATTTAATACTGTCTGCGGGTTGAGGATGAATAGACAGACGTATCGCTTTTGGGAAATGAGTATCTAATAAACTTCCCCATGCCCAGCTTCGTTGAATAACACCGATAGCTCTTTGTTTGGCATCTTTTTGCAGGGCATTGTTTGATCCGGTATAGCCAGGTAATAGACTGTCTTCATATAAAAAACGAGTGACTGCACGATACAATTGTAACCCATCATTATTCTTCAATAATTCATCTTTGATGGATTCTTCAGATCGAGCGTAATGTTTTACTAACATATTTCTCTGTAAATCAAAATTATCGCTATGATCGCAGAGGTCCTTGTCGTCATTGAGATTAAAGGTACCTAAGTTGATAGCTCCCATTTCATGAAGTAATTGCTTAATATCTTCATGATATTGGCTAATAACTTCATCTCTGACACGAATTAGATCACCGAAAACATGCCCATCTGAACAAATGATAATGCGTGCGCCGGGAGAATAATAAAGCTGGATACGCTGACACAGAGAATTAAGAAAAGTTAAAGACAAGCGTTCTGCCATATCCGGGGAAGTACCAAGTACTTTGTTTTTGTTTGGCGATTTAGTTGGGAATGCTGGCAAAATAAACTCTATAGGCTTTTTATTTCTGATAAAATACTCAATTCTGGGTAACTGTACACTTTTAATAATCTCTTCTTCTTGAACTGAATTTCTTTCTGAATCGGTCAGGCGTCGGCGGTATTGCAACAATTCATGCAGAATCTGCATAGAAATATTTTTAGAGGAAATATTATCGGAAGTAATATTCTTATCAGTAACACTTTGCATAATGACTATTTCTCATACTTGTTATAAATATCTATTGTTTCCTTCTTAATAGATAAATAGTGGTTTAACTAATTGGTATAGACGAAGTGTAAGATAATGCAATTAAAAGATAATATAATATTTAGGAATATATAATAATTTGTTTTCTAATAAACAATATGTTTGAATATGATTTCTATAATTACTCAATATATTTGATTGATTGTTACAATAAGGCACAATTTCCCAATATTATTAAAATATTAGATAACTGGTACGATGACTGAAATTGAATGGCAACTTAAGCTGAATAGATGTATGTGGAGGGAAATACTTGAATAGTCTTATATCGGTGATCTAATAAAATTGTACTTAAATAATGAAGTTAAGGTGGTTATTATTTTTTTCTAGTTATTATTTTGAGGTATATAAGGTCACATATGTATAAGTAAAAATAATAATTATAGCGGGATGGTATAGTGAAAATTAAAATAACCATTGTTAAATCGGGTTGCTATTACTGGCATGACTATATCTGATGGGTATTTTATGGAAATTGATCTTTTTTCTAATCTAATCAAGGTAATAATAATGAGTGAGAGAAATACGGATGGATAAGTCACAACACAATTATCTAGTAGCCCAGATAAAATTAGCTTGTGGAAAAAATGGATGATTTAGTTGTGCAAGGAAGGAGAATTACAGCACTTCCCCACGGATTGATAATCAATCACGGGTGGGGAAGTGAAAAGTGACTTAGGCGTTGAGTTGATGCTGTTCAAAAGAACTAAGCAATTGCTGGATAAATTCCAGTCGTGATTCCCTTTCATTCAGGTCAGTAATGAATTTAAGCTTGGCGGGACCGTCCAGTCGGTAAATTTCAGGCTGTATCTGTAATAGACCGATCAGATAAGTGGGATCAACCCTGTTTTTTTCACTAAACTCGATAAATCCCCCTTTTTCGTGGGCTTCTATGCGCTTAATACCTAATTTCTGCGCGGACAGGCGAATGGCCGCTGATTGTAATAAATAACGTCCTGGATCAGGTAATGCGCCGAATCGGTCTATCAATTCAACCTTTAATTCAGCTAATTCTAATTGGTCTTTGGCACTGGCAATCCGCTTATAGAAAGACAAACGTATATTAACATCAGGAATATAATCATCAGGCAACAAGACAGGCATGCGTAATTCAGCATCAGTCTGGCTATTCGTTAAGTCTTCAAGTGAAGGTTCACGACCTGCTTTTAGCGCGTCGACAGCACTTTCTAATAGTTCCATGTAGAGTGTGAAACCAATAGTTGTCATCTGGCCGCTTTGTTCTTCACCAAGTAACTCACCGGCCCCACGAATTTCAAGGTCGTGAGTCGCCAACGCAAAACCTGCTCCTAAATCCTCGAGTGAGGCGATTGCTTCCAGGCGTTTATGGGCATCGGTTGTCATTGCTTTCGGATGTGGAGTCAGAAGATAAGCATAAGCCTGGTGATGGGAACGTCCAACACGTCCACGTAGTTGATGTAATTGAGCAAGGCCAAAATGGTCAGCACGTTCAATGATGATAGTGTTAGCGCTTGGAATATCAATGCCAGTTTCAATAATCGTCGTACAGATAAGGACATTAAATCGTTGATGATGGAAATCAGTCATCACCCGTTCCAAATCTCGCTCACGCATCTGCCCATGACCAATGGCGATCCGTGCTTCTGGTACCAATTTTTCAAGACGTAATTTGGTTTTCTCAATATTTTCAACGTCATTGTAAAGATAGTAAACTTGGCCACCACGCAGGATTTCACGCAGCATTGCTTCTCGAACAACCAGGCTGTCATATTCGCGGACGAATGTTTTGACTGCCAGACGGCGAGCGGGAGGAGTTGAAATGATCGAAAGATCCCGCATGCTACTCATTGCCATATTGAGTGTTCGCGGAATAGGGGTTGCGGTAAGCGTCAGAATATCGACGTCCGCACGCATGGCTTTAATCTGTTCTTTATGGCGTACACCAAATCGGTGTTCCTCATCGACAATTAACAAACCAAGATCTTTCCAGCGCAGGTTACTTTGCAGCAGTTTATGGGTGCCAATGATAATATCTACTTGCCCAACGGCTGCCATTTCAACCACTTGTTGCTGCTCTTTTGCACTGCGAAAGCGAGATATCATCTCAATACGTACAGGCCAGTTAGCAAAACGGTCACGGAAATTGTCAAAGTGTTGCTGAGCCAGAAGTGTTGTCGGAACCAGTACAGCCACTTGTTTGTTATTCTGGATTGCCAGAAATGCGGAACGCATTGCAACTTCGGTTTTACCAAATCCCACATCACCGCAAACCAGACGATCCATCGCAATAGGTTGACACATGTCATCCAGAACGGCATTGATAGCTTGTTCCTGATCTGGCGTGGTTTCGAATGGGAAGCTTTGACAGAATAGTTGATATTGTTCCCAATCGTGTTTAAAGGCGAATCCTGGCTTTACTGCCCGGTGGGCATAAATATCAAGCAGCTCAGCGGCCACATCGCGGACTTTTTCTGCGGCTTTTTGACGAGCTCTGCTCCATACTTCACCGCCGAGTTTATGTAATGGTGCATTTTCATCTGCGCCACCTGCGTAGCGGCTAATTAAATGCAGTGAAGATACAGGGACATAGAGTTTATCATCACCAGAATAGCGTAGTATCAGGTATTCTGCTTTGATGCCACCTGCTTCGAGAGTGGTTAATCCCTGATAACGACCAACACCATGTTCCAGATGGACGACGGGTTGACCGGAGCGTAATTCTGCAAGGTTACGAATCAGAGTATCGGTATTAATAGTGCGGCGAGTATCCTGACGACGGCGAACAACACGCTCCCCAAGCATGTCACTTTCACAGATCAGAGTAAGTTCATTCTTTTTGTCAATAAAGCCATGTTCAGCCGCACCAACCATCAAAAAGTGACCTGGTTGTTGTGCATCATATAATTTGCTGATTCTAATTGGTTTAATTTTTATTCGTGACAATAATTCCTGAAGTGTTTCTTTACGGCCTTCACTCTCAACGGAAAAAATAACTCGGCCATTGAACTGTTCAAGGAAACGGCGGAGTTTATCCAGCGGCGCTTTATTTTGTGCAACAATGGATAAATCGGGTAGTCGTTGATAATCAAGATTTGTGTGGTTGGCTTTTTTACTAAGTTCTTCGGTTTTGAGTTGAATACGAGGCCAGTTTTTTAGCTTAGAGAATAGCTTATCAGCTGGAAGCCAAAGTTCTTCCGGTGGCAAAAGCGGTCGCATTGGGTCAGCTTGACGATTTATAAAACGTTGCTGAACGTCCTGCCAGAAGCGCTCAGCGGAGTTGTTGACGTCCTGACTGATAATCAGGGTATTATCTGGTAAATAATCAAACAACGATGGCAAGGGCTGCTTGAAGAACAGCGGTTGCCAATATTCTATTCCTGCTGGTAACGTGCCTTTACTAACTTGTTGATAAATGTGTTCGCCATCACGACGGACTTCGAAACGCTCCCGCCACTGGCTACGAAACAGCTCAATAGTGTCTTTATCTGTGGGGAATTCATGAGCAGGTAGTAAGTTGATTTGCTTGACCTCAGTCAGCGTGCGCTGGCTGTCAACATCAAAAATTCGCAGACTATCAATTTCATCATCGAAAAAATCGATACGATAAGGATGTTCGCTTCCCATTGGGAAAAGGTCAAGCAACGCGCCTCGGGTGGCAAATTCACCATGTTCGAGAACCTGTTCAACGCTGCGATAGCCAGCCTGTTCTAATTCAGCACGGAGTTTATTCCGAGAGAGTTTTTGCCCTTTATGCATAACCAGTGCATGCCCGTGAAGATATTCATGTGGGCAAACCCGCTGCATTAAGGTATTTATCGGCAGGATTAAAATCCCCTTCACCGTCGTTGGCAGACGATAAAGTGTAGACAGGCGGTTGGAAATAATTTCCTGATGAGGAGAAAAACTGTCATAGGGCAGCGTTTCCCAGTCGGAAAGTATATCGATAGGGCAGTCGGTAAACTGATGGATTTCATCATGCAAACGTAAAGCGTTTTGCATATCTTTGGTTATCAGTACGACAGGGCCTTGATGGCGTTCGACAATTTCAGCACACTCTACAGCACAGGCTGCACCAGTAAGCTGACCTAACTGGCGGCTATCACCACGGCGTTCAGGGAGTTCATAACGGTATTTTGAGGACATAAGCGTTAATGTGTTCTCTATGATTCAGTCCATTCCCAACAGATTTTTTGACCCATAATGGCCCTAAAATAAACACGCTGGCAGGTTGAGAGAAAATAAAAAAACCACAGATCAGGGTGTTGGTGGTTCCATAAAGTATAGCTGCCCTTATTATCCTCGAACACTTTACTTTGGCAACAGGGTAGTAACAGATTTCAAGTTGCCTTAGTTATAATCGTCGTAAACCTTTGCTCTGTACCGGTGGAGGAAGGGATGTTAAGGCCCACTCAAGTAAAGTGGTTTACTTCACAAGAGTGGGTTTGTTGGCAAAAATGCAGGTCTTACTATTCTACGCGCTGGAATTCAATATTGACTGAACCTGAACCGAATCGCGTGTGGTTAAAAGGGTTGAGTGTTATGCGGTCTTACTTCCAGGGCGGGGTATTGTGTGTTCCTACCTCCATTTCAATTTTTGCAGTTAAAAAGCCACTGAGATTGGTGGCTGTAACTTTGAAGAAGTAAATAAGGTTAGGTGGTGGTAAAAGTATTCCAACCTCGCCGGGGGGGACTTCAATAACGCTATATTGAGTATAATCTCCGAATGGAGGGGCCCAGTGACTACTTACTTTAACGGGAGCCAGACCGACGTTTTTTATTCCTAAATGAGGTTGATAACTTGGGATCAATATATTGCCATTATTATAGATATCAGTAGCTTGATTAGGATTTATTTGTATTTGTGCCATACACTTGTTTCCTTATTATTACGGTTATTTGGTTATTATGTAATTGGTGCTTTTATCAGCAGAATTTAACTTAACACTTATCCAGAACAGTTAAATATTGAAGTTTATCAGTGATATGAAAGGAATGAGGTAAGCATATAAAGTAGTGAATAGAACCCAAAATTTCGGCGAATGCTTCCATAAAACGATTTTGCAGGCGCTTTATCTCGACAAAATTCTGCGGCAAGCTAAATCATAGCGGTACAGAACTGACAAAGTTACTGTGTGTGTTCAGGTGTCAATAAATATCTCAAACGGCCAATTTGAGAGAAAGTTGGGAGTTGGAAATAAGCAAATTTAGGTGAAACGGTGATAATGTGTAATTATATACTTGAATAAGTTTTGGTTTTGCATATTCAAGTATACATAACTAGAGATAAAATATGGTATTTTACATTAATTCACAGTTTCTAAATCAAATTCTTTGATATGGCGGATTTCATGCTTCAATCTGTCTCATTATTTATAGGTTTGCGGTATATACGTGGCCGTGCAGCTGACAAATTTGGCCGGTTTGTTTCATGGCTGTCGGCAATCGGTATTACTCTTGGGGTCGCTGCATTAATTACGGTATTGTCAGTGATGAATGGTTTTGAACGTTCATTGGAAACCAGCATTCTTGGCTTGATGCCGCAGGCTATTGTGACGTCGGTAAACGGTTCTCTGGATCCCTCAGAGCATCCGGCTAGTGAACTCGCGAACCTGAAGCAAATCAACAGGATTACACCATTAGCGATGGGCGATGTTGTGTTGCAAAGCGCTCGCAATGTTGGGGTGGGTGTGATGTTAGGTATTACTTCAGATGAGTATGAGCCACTGACTGAGTATTTGGTTAACACCAATCGCCATCAACTTGAACCCGGTAGTTATAACGCGATTTTGGGAGAGAAACTGGCGGGGGAGCTTGGAGTAAAACGTGGTGACCGAGTTCGTCTGATGGTACCAGGAGCAAGCCAATTGACACCAATGGGGCGTATTCCCAGCCAACGTTTGTTTATGATTGTGGGTACTTTTGCTTCTAACAGTGAAGTAGACGGCACACAAATTCTGGTTAATCAGCAAGATGCAGCTCGTTTGATGCGTTATCCAGTGGGTAATATTACTGGCTGGCGTCTCTATCTCAAAGAACCGCTGGCGGTGGATAGCTTGAGCCTGCAAACCATGCCGGAAGGGTTGTTGTGGAAAGACTGGCGTGAACGCAAGGGTGAATTTTTCCAGGCGGTAAGGATGGAAAAAAACATGATGGGGTTGTTGTTGAGCCTGATTATTGCTGTGGCTGCATTTAATATCATTACTTCCCTTGGCTTACTGGTAATGGAAAAACAGGGTGAAGTGGCGATTTTGCAAACACAGGGGCTGACACGCCGCCAGGTCATGATAATTTTTATGATCCAAGGTGCCGGCGCTGGGATTATCGGTACATTATTGGGAACCGGGCTTGGTGTTCTACTTTCGAGCCAGCTTAATAATTTAATGCCACTTCTTGGTTTGTTGACCTCAGGTGTTGAGTTGCCTGTTGCTATTGAACCATTACAAGTCGCTACAATTGCAATTTCAGCGATGATTATTGCCCTGTTATCTACGTTATACCCTTCCTGGCGTGCCGCTGCCACCCAACCTGCTGAGGTTTTGCGTTATGAATAATCAACCATTACTGTTGTGTAATAATCTGTGTAAAAAATATCAGGAAGGGCAGGTACTGACCGAAGTACTGAAAAATGTCACCTTTTCTATCAATCAGGGCGAAATGATGGCGATTGTAGGAAGCTCGGGGTCAGGTAAGAGTACGCTTCTGCATTTGCTAGGTGGGTTGGATTCGCCGACTTCTGGTGATGTCCTGTTTAAGGGGAAGTCTCTGAATAAAATGTCTTCCAGAGCCAGAGCAGAATTACGCAATCATGAATTAGGCTTTATTTATCAGTTTCACCATCTGTTGCCAGATTTTAATGCGATAGAAAATGTGGCTATGCCACTACTGATTGGTGGTAAAGATCGAAATCAAGCACAGAGGAAAGCGTTGGAAATGCTGGCTGCTGTTGGTTTGGAGAAGCGAATTTATCACCGTCAGTCGGAATTATCGGGCGGTGAACGTCAGCGTGTGGCGATTGCCAGAGCATTAGTGAATGAGCCGTCTTTAGTTTTAGCTGATGAACCAACCGGTAACCTCGATTTACGTAATGCAGATAGTATTTTTGAGCTACTGGGTGAACTTAATCGGCAACAAGGTACTGGGTTTCTGGTAGTGACCCATGATTTAAAACTTGCCAACAGATTGGATCGCCAGGTAGAGATGCGTGATGGTTATTTGCAAGATGAATTGACCCTGACGGGGGCAATGTAATGGCAAATTTGCCTCTTTCTTTAGTTACTGCTCTGCGATTTAGTCGGGGGCGTCGTGGTGGTGGAATGGTATCCCTGATTTCGGTGATTTCTACTCTGGGAATTATGCTTGGGGTTGCAGTCCTGATTATTGGTTTGAGTGCCATGAATGGTTTTGAACGGGAATTGAAGAACCGGATACTTTCTGTTGTTCCTCATGGTGAAATCTATGCAGTCAATCAGCCGTTTGAACAGTGGCAATCTGCATTAGAACGGGTGAAAAACACAACAGGCGTGATTGCTGCTTCACCTTATATTACCTTCACTGGATTGATGGAAAAAGGTGTTAGCCTGCATGCTGTTCAAGTAAGAGGTGTTGATTTAATCACAGAGGCTCAGGTTAGCTCATTACCAACGTTTGTTCAGGATAATGCGTGGCAACACTTTCAGCCTGGTCATCAGCAAGTCATTCTGGGGCAAGGGGTTGCTAATGCTTTGAAGGTTAAACAAGGCGATTGGCTGACTGTTATGATCCCAAATAACGATCCAGAAATGAAGCTGTTGCAACCAAAGCGGATTCGTTTACAAGTCAGCGGGATTTTTCAATTAAGTGGCTTACTTGATCATAGCTTGGCTTTGATTCCCTTGGCTGATGCACAGCGATATTTGGATTATGCGCAGGGGATCACTGGAATTGCTATCAAAGTTGATGATGTGTTTGCTGCTAATCAGCGAGTAAAAGCGGCTGGAGAAGCATCGCAGGAATATGTTTATATTAGCAGTTGGATAAGGAATTACGGCTATATGTATCAGGATATTCAGATGGTCCGCAGCATTATGTATCTGGCCATGATTCTGGTGATTGGTGTGGCGTGTTTCAATATCGTTTCTACTTTGATTATGGCTGTAAAAGATAAAAGCAGAGATATCGCTATCCTGAGAACACTTGGTGCAAAAGACGCACAAATTAGAGCCATTTTTCTCTGGTATGGATTACTGGCGGGGATGACAGGTAGTATTGTTGGTGCCGTAGTCGGAATATTTGCATCGCTTAATCTGACTTCTCTTATTCATGGTTTGGAAAAGCTGATCGGCCATCAATTCCTTTCCGGTGATGTGTATTTCATTGATTTCTTGCCATCAGAGTTACATAGCATGGATGTTTTGTACGTTTTAGCGACGGCATTAATTTTGAGCTTATTAGCCAGTTGGTATCCAGCGAGACGGGCAAGCAGGCTTGATCCAGCACGAATTTTAAGTGGGAAATAATAAGCCTATTATTGGCATCAGCGAACCAAAAGCGCTATGGTGTAAAGGAAACTTGAGAAATCTTAAAGGAAATCAATATGCGTATTCGTCGTCGACTTTGTCGATTTCGTAAGATTAGGCGTTTGAGGCATCAGCGATTTCGTAGCCGAATTTTCTATAGGGATAATCGATTGGCACTTAATATGAAAAAACCTTACGTAGTAGCACTAACTGGTGCGGGTATTTCAGCTGAATCGGGCATTCGGACTTTCCGCTCTTCTGATGGATTGTGGGAAGAACATCGAGTGGAAGATGTTGCTACACCTGAAGGTTTTCAGAAAGATCCAGAATTGGTACAGGCGTTTTATAATGCTCGGCGGCGTCAACTCCAGCAACCAGATATAAAGCCGAACGTAGCGCATTATGCTTTGGCAGCACTGGAACATGAACTGGGCGATAATTTTCTGTTGATTACACAGAATATCGACAATCTCCATGAACGGGCCGGTAGTTATCGCACGGTACATATGCATGGTGAATTACTTAAGATCCGTTGCTGTCAATCTGGGCAAGTATTTGAATGGACAGATGCACTCACTACAGATGATCGCTGCCATTGTTGTCAGTTTCCATCACCATTACGTCCACATATTGTCTGGTTTGGTGAAATGCCTTTTGGTATGGAGCAAATCTATTCTGCACTGGCTCAGGCAGACATTTTTATTGCGATCGGTACTTCCGGGCATGTTTATCCTGCCGCTGGATTTGTGCATGAAGCTAAGCTATCGGGCGCACATACGGTAGAGTTGAATCTGGAACCGAGTCAGGTAGAAAGTCTGTTTGATGAAAAGCACTATGGACCAGCTAGTAAAATAGTGGATGAATATGTCCGAAAGTTAATTGATAAGATAAAAGAATTTAAAGCTGATTTGACGCAATAATTATTATGTTTCTCTTCCCCATAATGGACAGCAAAGTTCCAGGGGGAAGAGAATAATGGACAGATTGTTAGAACGCTTTTTTAAATACATTTCTTTTAATACTCAGTCAAAACCATCAGCGAAAACCATTCCCAGTAGTGATGGTCAGCTTAAACTCGCCAACGCATTGAGACAGGAGCTAATTGAGCTGGGTTTTTCTAATGTGGTGCAGAGTGAGCATGGCTGTGTGATGGCAACATTACCGGCTAATATATCGTGGCCTGTGCCGGCCATCGGCTTTATTGCTCATCTCGATACTTCGCCAGATTTTTCTGGAAAAAATGTGAATCCACAAATGCTGGAAGATTACCGGGGCGGTGAAATTGCCTTAGGATGCGGTAATGAAGTGTTATCGCCAGTGATGTTTCCTGTATTGCATAATATGTTAGGAAAAACACTAATTACCACAGATGGTAGCACACTACTTGGTGCCGATGATAAAGCGGGCATTGCAGAAATCATTACTGCAATGGTTCGCTTGAAAAATAACAATATCTCACATGGTGATATTCGGATCGCGTTTACACCTGATGAGGAGATAGGTAAAGGCGCTGGTTATTTTGATATTAATTCATTCGATGCTGAGTGGGCTTATACCGTTGATGGCGGTGGAGTGGGTGAATTGGCATTTGAAAATTTTAATGAGGCAGTAGTCACGGTCAAGATTGTTGGCAACAACGTTCATCCTGGTAATGCCAAAGGTGTCATGATGAATGCCTTATCGCTGGCGATTCGTATTCATCAGGAATTACCATCAGGAGAAACACCAGAACATACGGATGGATATGAAGGTTTCTATCATCTGCAACGTATTAAAGGCACGGCAGAGCGTGCTGAAATGCATTATATTATTCGTGATTTTGATCGAAATAACTTCGAAGAACGCAAAAAGAAGATGATCAAAATTGCTGAGAAAGCAGGTAAGGGATTACATCCCGATTGTTATATCGAGCTGGCTATCGATGACAATTATTACAATATGCACGATGAAATTATTAAATATCCGCATGTTATCGAAATTGCAAAACAAGCAATGCTAGATTGTGATATAGAACCCATTATTAAGCCCATTCGTGGTGGCACTAATGGCGCACAATTGTCATTTCGTGGTTTACCTTGCCCGAATATATTCATGGGGGGATATAACTATCATGGTAAACATGAATTTATTTCGTTGGAAGGAATGGAACAGGCTGTAAGTGTCGTTATGCGTATTGCCGAATTAACTGCTTTGTTGTCTAAAAAAGCTGAGAAGAGTTAAGCAAAGGAGCAGGATACGGCTGTTGATTTACCTTATGTGGGGGTGATATGGTTTTAAATATACCAGTCACTTTCCATCAGATAAATAGTATTATCAATAAAATTTAATTGGTAGTGTTAATTAGGGCGATGGTTATTCCTGTAAGATATATTTCTTTTCAGGATTCTGACGAATTTATTTCAATTCGTTGATTAATAATGATTTTGTTGTTTTGTTTTTAGATTAATGTTGAATTTTTTAATGCTTTTTATAGAGGTATCTTCAAGTATTACTGGATAACCATTAGTGTAAAATTTAGTTGATGATGTTTAAGAAGATATAAATTTTTGGTCGATTTTACCTTGGGAAATATCATAATATTTTGATAATCCATCTGCTTTGAGTGAATTTTCTATCGAGTAATTAATGCCTTTTTCAGATATAAAATAAACAGGTATAGCTATATTTAATCACCTTCTATTTTTGAAGGTTAGAAACTGCCTCTTAATCGGAAATTCTGATTAAAAGGCAGTGAATTAATCATCGAATTAGCAGTTAAACGGAATGAATAGGCTTTTAGGCAGTCCCGTTTAAATTAACCTTTTGTAATGATACATCAATCATTAAAGTACCAGTAACCACTGTTTATTAATGCGGTAAGTAAGCTAATAAAACGAACATCATCTATCGCTTCACCAAGCATTTCAGCATTAATTTCATAATGATGGCAAAGAACATCAGTAGCATTAATATGAGGTGTATCCATTAATTCGCCGTTAACAAAGCATTGATCACCAATTCTTATCACCCGTAATCCATGAAGGCGGTGGATATTTTCGCCTTGCTTCATTAATTCATAAATTTCATCACTTTCGTAAGGTGGTTCTGGTGGAGCAATATCAAGTTCATGCCGTGACTGAGAGATAAATTCACCAAACCATTGTTGGAAAACTTCAGGTTGTGCTAATAACTCATTCATCATTGAGTGTAGCGTGGATAGCTCGTTTTTCTGCACTAATGCTGGGTTTTCGCGGAAAGCTAGATTAGGATCACTGTAGCGATAGCTGCCTAAGTCATTAGCTAGCAGGTAATCGGCAAAGCTACTGAATAGCTCACGCGTATTTGGTGCCCGGAAGCCAACTGAGTAATTCAGTGAATCTTCAATGGCGTAGCCTTCATGTGGAAATCCGGGGGGAATATAAAGAATATCACCTGGCTCCATCTCTTCGTCAATGATGGCGTTAAATGAATCGACCTGTAACAGATCAGGATGAGGGCAGTGTTGTTTCATTGGCACTTTTTCTCCAACACGCCAACGACGTCGTCCCATTCCCTGGATGATAAATACATCGTACTGATCAAGGTGTGGGCCGACACCGCCGCCGGGAACGGAGAAAGAAACCATTAGATCGTCTATTCGCCAGTCAGATAGTACACGGAATGGTTGCATTAATGCGGCGGAAGGATGATGCCAATGATTAACTGCCTGTACCAGCAGTGACCAATCCTTTTCACCTAAATGATCGTAACTTTCGAATGGACCATGGGAAACATCCCAACGACCATTTTTCTGGCTGACCAGGCGGCAATCAACTTCATTTTCCATCGCCAAGCCGGCCAATTCATCGGGAGTAAGGGGATCAATGAATTGACGAAGACCTTGTTTAATCAGCAGAGGCTGTTTTTGCCAATGATTTTGCAAAAATGCCTGCCAGTCCAGATTCAACTGATAATCCATAGTGGTATCCTGAGTTGAGGTGAGTTTCAGGACATTATAACGAAATAGTTAAATCTAGTATCAGACTGCACAGGCATATTTAGTTAATCGTCGTCGTTAATTTGCTGACAGCGGAATGTGACACAAATTCTGGCACCGCCAAGCGGGCTATCACTGATGCTGATATCACCTTTATATTGTTCAATAATTTCAGCGGCAATAGATAATCCAAGCCCTTGACCTAGCTGTAAGGTATCGACACGTTGACCCCGTTGGAAAATCATTTCGCGTTTATCAACAGGAACACCCGGGCCATCGTCATCAACAATGATCTTCAGCGAATCATGATCCATAGTTGCTGAAATCTCGACAAATTTAAGGCAATACTTACAAGCATTTTCCAGAACATTGCCCATGATTTCCATAAAGTCATTTTTTTCACCAAGCCAGGTGACTTCTGGCGATACATCTAACGCGAGACTGACACCTTTGCGTTGATAGACTTTTGTTAAAGCGCTACACAAACTATCCAGTAAAGCTGGAACAGAAGAAATTTCTCGCATAATAGTACTATGATCACCGCGCATACTGGCCCGGTGCAAATAATAGCCTATCTGCTGAGAAATACGGCCTATCTGTTCAAGCATAATAGGTTCTGCCTGTTCAATGGTCATTTGTTTACTGCTGCGCAAAGAACGGAGAGTTGATTGCAATACCGCTAACGGTGTTTTCAAACTGTGTGTCAGATCAGCCAGCGTTGTACGGTATTTTGTATAACGGTTGCGCTCATTATTGAGCAACACATTAAGGTTACGAACCAATCCCCGCAGCTCAGCGGGTGGATTCTCATCCAATTTTTCCCTCTCACCTTTTTCTAACGAGCTAACTTGATGGATAAGCGATTTGATGGGTCGAAGACTCCAGTGAGCTGCTAGCCAGATTAATGGGATGACCAGAATAAGATTGGCAATGAGTACATAGCCGAACCATTCCCATACCAGAACCGTTTTCTGCAAATCTTGCGGAATAGTATCAATTACTACGATAGTTAACTCTGGTAGATGCTCTGTTGCATTATATTTGTTAACAGAAACGGAATGGGTCAGTTCGTTATCTTCATTTTCGTCGAGAGTGCCAAGTTTGTTTAATTGTCCCTGCATATTGGTCGAGTCTTTTAACAAATCTCGGCTGCTTTTCAGGTCAGTATCCAGTTCATATAATCCATCTTCCTTCAACCATTCACTTGGAATAGATCTTTCTACTTTGGGAATATGACGTTGACGCCAGAGGATAGTGCCTTTGTTATTATAAATCAGAACTAATGATGGGTTGTTTAGTGTGAAATTGGGTGGTACTGAAATATCCAGCTTATTGTTGTTCCACTGAGCAAGGCTGAAAAACAAGTTGCTCTGACTGCGTAGTAGTGTATAAGCAGTTTTGTCAAAACTGACCAGGTAGCCGACAATGGCAACAATACCATAAGACATTGTTAAAGCCAGAATGACTGCGGCAGTCGCCATTAAAAACCGGGTACGGAGTGAAAAAGGTTTCTTTTGGCGTTTAAGCACTTTTCTACATATTAAGGTCTTATACATCAAAGCGGTAGCCTTGGCTGCGAACAGTCACGATAGCCTCATAAGGCCAAACATCTTGTATTTTCTTTCTTAGCCGACCGATTAAAACATCAATAGAATGGCCTTCGCGTAGTTCAGCATCTGAATATAATTGACGCATTAACGACTCTTTAGTGACAATTTTGTCACTATTGCACATTAGTATTTCAATAATTTTATATTCAAAAGCTGTCAGTTTGACACTTTCACCGTAAATTGTTAATTCCTTGCGTGACAGATCAATTCTGAAAGGTGGGAATTCGATAATTTGAGAAACCAATCCATTATTACGGCGCAGGAGTGCCTGCATACGGGCAATAATTTCCTCAAGATGGAATGGTTTGGTGACATAGTCATCTGCACCAGCATCAAGAACGGTGACTTTTTCCTGCCAACTTTCACGGGCGGTCAGAACAAGAATGGGGAGTTTCTCATCTTTCTGACGCCAGCGACGGATCAGGCTTAAACCATCTTCTCCAGGCAAACCAAGGTCAACAATAGCGATATCTGGTTCGCTTTCTGCCAGGTAGTAATCAGCTTCTTTAGCATTTGCGGCAGCGTCAACCAGATGACCTGTGTCACGCAGTTGTACCGTCAAATGGTGGCGTAGTAACATGTTGTCTTCAACAATCAATATCCGCATGGAATATTCCTTCTAAACTCCAGCAAGCAATATACGATAATCAGTTTATTAAGACTGCTATTATAGACAAAATTGCCAGCAAAAAATTCAATACAATGGACTTCGATAAACATGTTAGATACATGGATATGTAACAGCAAGTCGCCAGGTGGAAATATAGAATATAACTTTAATGTGTGTTTGGGATTGGTTTATATAAATGAGGAAAACAGGTGGAGATTTTATCCACCTGTGAAATATTAATCAGTTTATACCTGTTATCTTTCAAGTTGCCTCTTTGTTGACTGCACTCACTCACCCCGGTCACATAGTTCTCTATGCTCCCGGGGATTTCGTTCCCTTGCCGTCGCGATCCATCTTGAAATCTATTGGGTATAGTTCATCAACCAAAGTAATTGCGTGGCCAATGTAATTTGCTGGAGTCATGGCTTTTAGACGAGTCTTCTCTGTTTCTGGTAGATCCAAGCCATCAATAAAAGCTTTTATACCTTCAGCATTGACGCGCTTACCACGGGTAAGCTCTTTCAATTTCTCATAAGGTTTTTCAATACCGTAACGGCGCATGACGGTTTGGATAGGTTCAGCAAGCACTTCCCAGTTTTGATCCAGTTCATCCAACAGATGTTGTTCATTAACTTCCAGCTTGTTTAAACCTTTCATTGTAGATTGATAAGCAATTAGAGCGTATCCCAGACCAACACCAAGATTACGCAAGACGGTTGAATCTGTCAGATCACGCTGCCAGCGAGAAACGGGTAGTTTACCTGCCAGATGACCTAATACCGCATTTGCCAGCCCCAAATTGCCCTCAGAGTTTTCAAAATCAATTGGATTAACTTTGTGCGGCATAGTGGAAGAACCAATTTCACCAGCAATAGTTTTCTGTTTGAAATGATTTAGTGCGATGTAACCCCAAATGTCGCGGTTGAAATCAAGCAGAATCGTGTTAAAACGGGCGATAGAATCGAACAATTCAGCAATATAATCATGTGGTTCGATTTGAGTTGTGTATGGATTCCACTTAATACCGAGTGAAGTGACAAACGTTTCACTGAACTGATGCCAGTTAATCTGTGGGTAAGCGGCTATGTGGGCATTATAGTTACCTACTGCGCCATTGATTTTGCCTAATATTTCGATTTGTTCCAGTTGACGATACTGACGTTCCATCCGGTAAGCCACATTTGCAAACTCTTTTCCAACAGTGGAAGGAGTTGCTGGTTGGCCGTGAGTACGAGATAGCAGAGGCAAATCTCGGTATTCATGAGCCATTTTTTTAATGGTATCAATTACCTGACGCCATTGTGGTAAAAGCACTTCTTCACGGGCTGTTTGCAACATCAGCGCATAGGATAGATTGTTAATATCTTCAGAAGTGCAAGCAAAGTGAATAAACTCGGAAACTTCATGCAGTGCAGGGCGGTGTTCAACCTTCTCTTTTAGAAAATATTCTACCGCTTTAACATCATGGTTAGTGGTACGTTCGATAGTTTTGATATGCATTGCGTCCTGTTCATTGAAATTCGCAATAATTTCATCCAGGTAAGCGTTTGCGTTTGCATCAAAAGCAGGAACTTCTTTAATTTCAGCACATTTTGCCAGTTCTTGCAGCCAACGTACTTCAACCTGCACGCGGAATTTCAGTAAACCAAACTCACTAAAAATGGTACGTAATACGCTGACTTTATCGCTGTAGCGTCCGTCAATTGGAGAAATAGCAGTTAGTGAGGATAATTCCATTGGTAGCAACTCCTGGGTTTTATTTAACAATGAGCAAGAATATTCTTCGCCTGTTGTACCAGGCGTTGACGAGAAAACATTAATTGCAGGCGACCGCCGCCAACTTGCTGCCATAAGACGGCACAACGAATTCCAGCCAGCAGAATAGCCCGAACTTTCGCCTGTACAAGTGGATTACGTAGAACATCAGGGGAGCCTGTTACTTGGATACGTGGGCCAAGTGGACTCACCACATCGACGTAAATACCCGCCAATGTATTAAACATACCTTCTGACATGGGCTCAAAATGTGCTTGCTGACGTTCTAACAGATTAATACGGTTACCAAGTGCATCGGAAGCTTCCTGATGTTTATTCAGACGGCGTTCCAGAGCCATAAGACTTAGCATATAGCGGGTAAGATCGGCGGAAATATTATTATTACCGCCACTAAATATCCCCAGAATGGCATCCAGTCCGATACGCAGATTGCGTTCATGATTGCCAAATACATCTAGAACGGATGTTGGGTTAGTGTTCAGGATACTATTCACCATAGTTGTAACAGCATCTGTATCACACTGGTTTTCATGGGCAAGTTGTTGCACCAGTCGACTTGACTGGCAAATTCCTGCTAGCGCCAGTGTAATATTGTAATAATTCTTTGCCACAATTACTCCTGTAAACGTTGTTCAATCACGCCACCACCAAGACAGATTTCACCCTGATAAAAGACAGCTGATTGGCCGGGTGTGACTGCGGCGACAGGGTTAGCAAAACGTACTTCTATTTTATCTTCGTTTATTGGTGTAACCGTGCAAGGAATGTCTTGCTGACGATAGCGTGTTTTGACCACACAATGGATTTTTTCAGTTAATGGTTGTTTGTCTACCCAGTGAAGCTGTTGGGCAATAAGACCGGTAGACATCAGGCGAGGATGTTCATGCCCCTGCGCTACTATCAGAATATTATTCTGAATATCTTTATCTATTACAAACCACGGTTCTTCGGTGCC
Source organism: Photorhabdus australis DSM 17609 (assembly GCF_000711895.1). Taxonomy (GTDB): domain Bacteria; phylum Pseudomonadota; class Gammaproteobacteria; order Enterobacterales; family Enterobacteriaceae; genus Photorhabdus; species Photorhabdus australis. The sequence goes on along the minus strand of NZ_JONO01000009.1, from coordinate 86,813 downwards.
GTCCTTTGTACCACCGATTCCCAGACCTTTACGCTGACCCAGTGTATGGTACATTAGCCCTTGATGTTCACCGAGATTTTTTCCATCCACAGAAACAATTGGGCCAGGTTTGGCTGGTAAATAACGGCCAAGGAAATCACGAAACTTGCGTTCACCAATAAAACAGATACCTGTGGAATCTTTTTTCTTTGCAGTCACCAAACCGATTTTTTCAGCAATGCGGCGAACGTCCGGCTTTTCCAGTTCACCGACAGGAAACAGGCTTTGAGCGATTTGTTGGTGGCTCAAGGTATATAAGAAGTAGCTTTGGTCTTTATTATTATCGAGTCCACGCAGTAACTGGCTTTTTCCGTTAATATCCTTGCGGCGGACGTAATGACCTGTAGCGATATAATCTGCCCCTAAATCTTCAGCAGCAAATTCCAGAAACGCTTTAAACTTAATTTCTTTGTTGCACAGAATATCTGGGTTAGGGGTTCTGCCCGCTTTATATTCAGAAAGGAAATGCTCAAAGACATTATCCCAATATTCAGCAGCAAAATTGACGGTATGAAGTTCAATGCCCAGTTTGTCGCAAACAGATTGAGCATCAGCCAGATCAGTTGCTGCTGAACAGTATTCCTCATTATCATCCTCTTCCCAATTCTTCATGAACAAGCCAGCCACTTGATAACCTTGTTGTTGTAGTAGGTATGCGGAAACGGAGGAATCTACACCGCCGGACATGCCGACAATGACTTTTTTCTGGCTGTTATCTGACATGGGAATCTCACTGGAGAAAAAAACAAGCGTCGTACTTTAACACGTTGCAAGCAAGGGCGCATCAAACACATGACTGTTTTACTGTTAATTGAACGCAGTGGCATAGTTATCCAGTATCGTAAGGGGATGTTTTTTGTTTTGCAGATAACAGCGGATACTTTCTGCAACAAGAGGAGAACGAAGACGGGGGCTGTTTAGTATTTGTTCTGCCGTAACCCAGTGACAGCAGTCAATATCAGTGTCTTGTGGATTGGTTGCTATTTGTTGTTCTATTTCAACCAGAAATAAAAAACGGATGAATGGTGTGTTGTCTGGTGCAACCCACTGATGAATTTTCAGCAACGCTTGTGGCTTAGCCCGGATGCCGGCTTCTTCCCATAATTCACGTTCTGCTGCCTGTAATAGCGTTTCATCAGCTTCAAGATGACCAGCCGGTTGGTTCCATAATGCTTTTCCATTAATTGTCTCTTCAACTACCAGAAATTTATTCTGAGCATGGACGACACAGGCAACTGTGACATGAGGGCTAAACAACATTGATCTCCTTCCATTCACCGGGTTTCATCTCGCCTAATTGTAAAGTTCCCATACTAAAGCGAATCAGCCGAAGCGTGGGGAAACCAATATGGGCTGTCATTCTGCGTACCTGGCGGTTTCGACCTTCATAAAGCGTTATTTTTAACCAGCTTACAGGGATACTTTTACGTTCACGAATAGGTGGATGACGAACCCAGAGCCAGGTTGGTTCATGAACTAATTCGGCACCTGCGGGTAAAGTAAGCCCATCTTTTAGGATGACGCCTTTACGCAATTTATCGAGTGATTCTTCATCTGGAATCCCTTCAATTTGAACATAATAAACTTTGGCAGTTTTTTTGCCCGGTTGGGTTAATTGTGCTTGCAGTTTACCGTCATTAGTCAAAATTAATAATCCTTCACTGTCACGATCCAAACGTCCGGCGGCGTAAACATCAGGAAACGGGATAAAATCTTTCAGTGTTGTTCTGCCCATGTCATCGGTAAATTGGGGTAAGACATCGTAAGGTTTGTTGAATATCAGCACCTGTCGAGGTCCTGTTAGTTTTTTGACAGAATTTGATATTTTTCTTTGGCCGAATTGGTCAAGTTTGTGTTTTTTAACAGGGAAATTTGTCATCATAGGTCACTGAACAAAAAGGGAGGGGTATTATACATTAGTCTGCTATTGATTGGCGTTCGCAGAATATTCAAGTAGTATTGACACGTCCCTTACAAAAAATTAACAAGGCATTACGCTTACTTGAAAGGAGAGGTTAATGGAAAGCAAAGTAGTTATTCCGGCGGAAGGTAAAAAAATAACAGTCGACGCTAAAGGTAAACTGGTTGTTCCGAATAACCCGGTTATCCCTTATATCGAAGGGGATGGGATAGGTGTCGATGTTACCCCTGCGATGTTGAAAGTTGTCGATGCAGCGGTTCAGAAAGCCTATCAGGGTGAGCGTAAAATTTCTTGGATGGAAATCTACACGGGTGAAAAATCTACTCATGTATATGGCAAAGATGTTTGGTTGCCGGATGAAACGCTGGATCTGATCCGTGAATACCGAGTCGCTATCAAAGGCCCTCTGACGACACCGGTTGGTGGTGGTATTCGCTCTTTGAACGTAGCATTGCGTCAACAATTAGATCTGTATGTTTGCCTTCGTCCGGTTCGTTACTACCAGGGAACACCAAGCCCAGTTAAACAACCTGAGTTGACGGATATGGTGATCTTCCGTGAAAACGCTGAAGATATTTATGCAGGTATTGAATGGAAAGCGGGTTCTGCCGAAGCGGATAAAGTAATCAAATTCCTGCAAGATGAAATGGGTGTGAGTAAAATCCGTTTCCCACAACAGTGTGGTATTGGTGTCAAACCATGCTCTGAAGAAGGTACTAAACGTCTAGTCCGTGCGGCTATCGAATACGCAATTGATAATGACCGTGAATCTGTAACTTTGGTTCATAAAGGCAACATTATGAAATTCACCGAAGGCGCTTTTAAAGACTGGGGTTATCAGCTAGCTCGTGAAGAGTTTGGCGGTGAATTGCTCGATGGCGGGCCTTGGGTAAAAATTAACAACCCGAAAAATGGTAAAGAGATCATTGTCAAAGATGTGATTGCAGATGCTTTCCTGCAACAGATTCTGTTGCGTCCTGCTGAATATGACGTTATTGCTTGTATGAACCTAAATGGTGACTATATTTCTGATGCGTTGGCTGCTCAGGTAGGTGGTATTGGTATCGCTCCGGGCGCGAACATCGGTGATGAGTGTGCTTTGTTTGAAGCAACTCATGGCACAGCACCAAAATATGCTGGCCAGGATAAAGTGAACCCAGGTTCCGTTATTCTTTCTGCTGAAATGATGTTACGTCATATGGGTTGGACAGAAGCCGCAGATCTGATTGTTAAAGGTATGGAAGGTGCGATTGCCGCGAAAACCGTGACTTATGATTTCGAGCGTCTGATGGAAGGTGCTAAGCTGTTGAAATGTAGCGAATTTGGTGACGCTATTATCCAGCATATGTAATCTGAGATCTTCTGAATAGATAACGGGGGCTTAATGGTTCCCGTTATTTTATTATCACTGACGAAACTGTTATCAAAAAGTTATCAAAACTAGTTATCAAAACCTGATAAAATTTGAGCATATTAAACTACAACTTTTACCCAATCTTTACCACGATCATCGTGGTATCTATCAGTTTGTTGCTGGCTTTTATGTCCTAGTAAATCCTTTGTATTAACTCCTTGTTGACGATATAGACGTTCTGATAGTGAGCGTTGCTCGTGAAAAGTGGCTGGCGTACCTTCCCCCCAGTTAATGTTGGTTTTATCACGTGCTTTTTTAAAGTTTGTTGTCAATGTATTTGGTGTTACTTTTTCACCGCGTTTTGATTGTGATGTTGTATGAAAATAGTGAATTAGATATGGGCTAACTACGCGATCTCGGCATCTTGAAATCACTTCTTTAAGAGAGATATTTAATGCATCACATCTTAATGAAAGAGGAATGGCTAATCTTACCCCTGTTTTTTCTTGTGTAATATGCAAATAATCATCCCACACATCACTGAATTTCATTTCAGAAATATCACCCAGGCGTTGACCTGTCACTATTGCCAACAACATAGCATTCCCCATGTAACGATGATTTGAATCTGCAATTTCAAATATCTTTTGCCATTCATCAAGATTTAAGCGTTGATTTAAGCGTTGACGAGTGATCCTTCTTTTGGGCTGTTTAGTTGCTAATGCGGGGTTGTATCCTGGAGGGACTTCACCAGCATGTTGCGCTGCTATTGCCGGAAGTCACAGCGTTCAGCAAACAACGAACATTACCGTGCACGGTGCAACGGACGCGAAAGCCACGGCGATGGAACTGGGTTTTGCGGGTGGGGGTTCGTTACTGGATTTTATTGATACGTCAAAGATTGGCTTGAGCATGGGACTTAGCCCGAAAGAGACTTATCAAAAAATCCTTGATCTCCAAGAACTACGGGAACCCTTCAATGTCATTACCGGCAAGCGCACTTACGAAAACATGCTGATTAAAGCGATCGAAGTCACTACGGACCGGCATAGTGAGAACGTGTTGCTATGTACCCTGACATTGCGTGAAGTGATTATAACATCGACTCAAAAAGTACAAGTTGCTGAAAAAGAAGTCATGAAAACCGGGGTGAGCACGTCAGCGGTGGAGAACTCAGGTACCAAGGCCATGCAACCCGTCAATGAGTCTATTTTGTCACAAGCAAAAGGTGTTTTTATTGATGCGTTTAAAAGCTACATAAAAGGGGGGAGCTGATGCCAGTCTCAGAAATTCCACTTACAGCAAATAATCAAACGTTCGCAATTAAACTGGGAAATACAGATATCAAGATGCGTCTAATTTACCGGGATATAGCCGGTTGGGTGATGGATATCCAGGATAAATCGGGGGTGGAATTATTGACAGGTGCATCACTCATACCGGGTGTGAACCTATTAGAACAATATCCTTATATTGGTATTAACGGCATGTTAGTTATTGCCAGTGATGCCGACAGTGCTGAATATCCCACGAAAGATAGCCTTGGTCTCTCCAGTCATTTATATTTTATACAGAGGTAAAAACATGAGTCAGAATTGGTTACGTCATTTCGAGTTAATGCTGTTAGATGATCAGAGTAAGGGAATAGTTCTGTCAGATTTTAAAGTAACCTTTAATATTGAGTGGTTCACTATTAGCAATCCGCGTGTGGCGACGTTAAGAATTTACAATCTCTCAAAAGATACCAGTAATCGCATACTGAGTAGCGAGTTTTCGAAGATAAAAATTATTGTCGGCTACGACGGCATAACACCCACCGTTTCTGAGAGTGAAGTCGGCAAAGTTAGACACGTGGAACCGGGAACCACCGGGCAACGTGACGGCCAAAACTACGGGGAAATCTTCAGCGGAGATATCTGGTTTACGATGACCGGACGCGACAACCCCACTGATACGTATACACAAATGATGTGTGAAGCGCGTGGGGCGGCTGATTTGTGGTCATCTTCTAATCTCAATAAAACGAATTAATTGCAATGAAATTAAATACTTTAATATTAACTATAATTGCTCTTACGGGAACAATATCTACAGCGAATGCAGCATTCCAATGTTCTGGTTATCATATATCTGTAAATGATAACGATGGAATGATTCGAGTGAATGGGGAAAAAGTCACATCCCAAAAAATCGCCTTTATTAAAGAACAAGGCGATTATGCCAACACTAAAACAGACATGGGCCTCATGCCCGCGCGTGACGGCAACATGTACGGCTTCCAGTTTATCAAGCGGAACGGCAAGGCGTGGCTGAATGTCCAACTGTTACAGAATGCTATGGATGCGCCGAAGATCATCGGTTCGTTTCCGTGTAAGAAATTACAAGATTAAAGGTGGCTGAGTTATGGATGGTTTTGTAAACCTTGCTCTTGCAATAGCTTTTTTGTTTATATATTTTGCGCCAACTTATGTTGCATCACGCAGGATGCATAAACATATTTACTTTATCGCTCTTGTAAACATCATAGTAGGATGGACTATTATCGGGTGGTTAGGTTGCATGGCTTGGGCGTTAACAAAGCAGGAAATAGACTCAGTGATAACTGAGAATGAAGATTCGTTAAGAGATTGCCCGTATTGCGCTGAATTGGTAAAGAAAAAAGCTAAAATATGTAAGCACTGTCAGAGAGATATTTAACGTGTGTATCAAAATAATGGGGCACTATGCGTAACTTATTTTTTATATCAATATCTTTGATGATTATAGCATTTCCGGCTAAGAGTAAGAGTTTAGATGATTTTTTTAATGATTATCCTGAGTTGAGTGAGAATATTTTCACTAAAAATGCCATACAGGATCAAGCAGAAATCTATGCTACTCAGGAAGCAATGAGAAGAGATATACCCATGGATAAAATAGTTTCATTAACTAATAAGTTAGTTATGGAAAATGGGTACAATTACGCAAGATTAGGTATGAGAAGTTTAAAATTAGCGTGCTCAATTCCTGATGTTGCAGAAATAAATTCTCTTAGTAAATCTGATTGTACTTTAATAAGCAAGTATGCAGAGTAATGTAATGTTGATACGTAAGAAAGTGGCGGATTAATTAAAAGATGAGCTTATCGGCGGCATGGGAAGCGAGTATACTGTGTTTCTAGTGCTATTTTACACACCAACAAGGGGGTTCACATGGCAGTAGGAATGACGACGTTAGTAATGTTGCTAACCCCACTCCCTGATACAAATCAGTTAGCAAAACTACCAGAATATCTTTCCGCTCCGATTACACAACTGGTACAGGATAGATCAAGGCAAAAGATACTGACAGCTCAGGAAGTTATGTCATATTTATCTGAATCTAAAATGGCACTTGCCTATTTGAAAGAGAGCACCCAAGCAGGTATTGAATTACTTGAAACTATTGACCGTGATGGGATTGAGCCAGGTATAGATATTCGTGATGTAGTTGAACGTTACGAATCTGCTGCAAAAATCGCCACAAGTCAACTTCATCTCCTGAAATTAAGCTATATTCTGGCAGAGTCTTCCCCAGCGTGGGGGCCGCACGTCAAGCTATTCCAAACGCATTCTCAGGGAGCGCTGAGGACTTTCGCGAACAACAGAAATATTTTATTGCGTATCGCAGCAACGTTAAAGCAGTACTTGCCAGTTAATACAGGTGAGTACACACCGAAAGCTGATGAGGAAAGTTATAAAGAATTGGTGAATCTCTCGCATAAGAAGCTTGGTATCCCGTTACCTGCATGGGGTTAAGTATGGTCTATGTCAGCGTGGCAGAAGATCTGCTTTTCAACACAGCCGCTTATGATTACGCGGCTATGCTAGCTAAATATCTGAGTGATGCGGAAGATGTACCCGGTTGGCTTGGGTGCCAAGGACGCTTTGAGCGCAACATGAAAGCTATGGAGTCCGGAATATGGAAATTGCATATTCGTCCCCTAAATGAAAAGCCGTGGCCGGCAAATGTAATGCTACACAACAGGAAAAGCGACAATTATTTGGTTTACGCCCAACATTGGTATTACGAAAATCATTATCAGATTATAGCTGTGGTAATACCGGATGCACACGCACGTATTGATAAGCTCATGAGTAGGCTTATTCGTATAGTAGAAGAGTCTTTCCAGTGCCTAAGTGAGCAAGAATTGAAATTGCTTAACCATGTCAGCGCATAATCCTTTTACCAAGAAAAAATATAGACCTGCTTCGGCAGGTTTTTTTTATGGAGTTTTCCCATGCCAGTATCAACTGAATCAAGGGCCGGCGATTTATCAGAAGTGCTATCAGTGACAAACAGGTTTCTTTCATCACAGCTTAGGGCTGTGGTGCCGGGTGTAGTCCAATCGTTTAATGCGGGTGATGTGACTTGTGTTGTTCAACCAGTAATTGCTGGTGGTGTAATTGATAAAGACGATAAAAGAACATCAGTGTCCTTGCCGCTATTGGTTGATGTCCCCGTTGTATTCCCAAGGGGCGGTGGCGTGACACTAACATTCCCGGTAAAAGCCGGTGATGAATGTCTGGTTGTGTTTGCGGATCGCTGCATTGATTTCTGGTGGCAATCGGGTGGCGTACAAGAACCGGTAGACGAACGCCAACACAGTTTATCTGATGCTTTTGCTATTGTCGGTCCACAATCTCAGTCAAAGAGAATATCGGGCATCAGCACAAGCACCGCGCAACTGAGAACAGATGACGGTGCGGCGTATATTGAACTCGATCCCAGCAGTCATAACGTCACGGTTATCACACCGGCAAAACTTACTGCTACTGCAAATGGTGGTACCGAAATCACTTCACCTGAAATCGTCCTAAACGGTAATGTTACCATTAACGGCAACTTATCGCAGGGGATGGGCGCTGGTGGCGGTACCGCGACCATGCAAGGTCCGGTTACTGTGAATAACGATGTGACAGCCGGTGGCATAAGCTTGAAAAACCATACGCACAGTGGTGTGCAATCGGGCGGTAGCAAGACAGGAGGTCCCCAGTGAGGTATCGACGTGAAGATGAGAACGGGGATTACAGCTTCGGCCAGGGAGATAATGCGTTTCTGACGAATTCGCCCGAAGCTGTTGCACTGGCAGTCAAAACCCGACTTGCTTTGTGGCGAGGTGACTGGTTTTTAGATATGAAAGAAGGTACCCCTTACGTACAGTCGGTTTTGGGAAAACAGCGATCTGATGTTTATATCCTTGCCGTTCGGGACCGTATCCTAAAAACCAAAGGCGTTAAGTCGATTCTTTCATTTGATACACGCAATGACGGCACGACACGCCGCCTGACTTTCACAGCAACCATCGATACGCTTTACGGCCAGACTACGGTAATAGGTGAGGCATAATGTTAAATTTAGATACGTTAGGGCTTGCGGCCTCGGTGACTGAGAGCGGTATCAGTGCGCCTGATTACCAGACAATTCTAAGTAACATCACTGAGTTTGCGCGTCAAATCTATGGCACTGATGCTTATTTAGAACCCGACAGTAAAGACGGGCAGATGCTGGCTATCTTTTCACTAGCGATACATGACGCGAATAATGCGGTGATTGCTGCTTACAACTCGTTTAGTCCGGCGTCAGCGACTGGCGCCGCGTTATCTAACAATGTAAGAATTAACGGGATAACCCGGCATAAATCAACGTACTCAACAGTTGACGTTAAACTCATTGGTACTGTTGGTACCGTTATAAAAAACGGTATCGTGCGAGATATCAACGGCTATAGCTGGAGTTTGCCGGGTACAGTATCTATTGGCATACACGGCTTTGTTATCGCTACTGCTACGTGCCAGACAAAAGGCAATGTCACTGCGTTAGTTGGAGATGTTTCTATCATTAGCACCCCAACGCAAGGCTGGCAGAGTGTCACGAACCCTTCCGCCGCTTCATCCGGCCAACCGATTGAGAGTGATACAGCATTGAGAGAACGGCAACGGAAATCTGTTGCGCTGCCATCAAGAACCGTGCTCGATGGAATTCAGGGTGCCATTAGCCTGATACCCGGTGTTGTTCGTCGGCGTGGGTTTGAGAATGATACAAATGTGACGGACAATAACGGCATTCCGCCGCACTCTATAGCAATGATTGTGGACGGTGGTGACGCGAAACTCATCGCCCAAACTATTGAAACGAAGAAAGGACCGGGAGCGGGTACATTTGGCGATACTGAAATTAAGGTAGCGGATAGTTATGGCATTCTGCATCCGATTCACTTCTCACGCCCGAAAGACGTGCCTGTGTTTGTTGAAATAACTTTGACCGCATTTGAGGGATACACAACCTTAGTTGGTGATAGAATTCGAACCGCAATTGCCAGTTATATCGATGCTCAGTTAATCGGTGATAATGTTTATTTAAGCCGTTTATTTTCTCCTGCTAATTTACGTGATGAAGAAGGCTTAACTTATGATATTTTCGAAATACAAATTGGCAGGTCCGAAGATGACTTATCACCAAGCAATTTAATTGTGACATTTGATGAAGCTGTTACGTGTAAGCCGGAGCATATTAAGCTAATCACGAGGTGACAATGAGAGATTATTTATCACTGATTACCCCTCAGCACAGAACGGCAAATAAATTTGTTACTCACATTGATTTAATTACCCGGCCACTGTCTACTATTATTAATGCCGCTCAACTCCTGAATAGCCAGTTTTCAATTGACGATGCTGTAGGGGTTCAATTAGATGCTGTTGGGGAATGGATAGGGCTTTCACGTTATGTCAAAACACCTATCGTTGGCGTGTACTTTGCGCTCGATACTGATGGAGTGGGGTTAGACGAGGGAAGCTGGAAACGTCAATATGATTCCGATTCCGGCTTTACTGAATTAGACGATGAAACTTACCGAACGATACTGCGTTCAAAAATAAGAGCCAATCACTGGGACGGTACAAATGAAATGCTGGCTGAGATTTATCAAGGCGTTATTCCTGACGAGTCAGTACTAATATTCTTCGTCGATAATCAAGATATGAGCATGGATGTTTATGTTACCGGGGGAGTTGTGCCCGAAGTTGTCAAAGCTGTAATTCAACAAGGGTATTTAAATATTAAACCGGGGGCAGTCAGAGTTAATAATTATACCAACTCTGAAAATCAGGGGGTTATTTTTGGTTTCGATTCAGACAGTAAATATATTGCCGGTTTTGATACCGGCGGTTGGCCCATTCTACTAAATTGAGAGTAAATAAATGGCTAAGAATGAATTTTTAACTTTCGGTACAGCCGAGGGTGCTAACGTATTATCAAATGAAGAGTACGCAGCATTAGCGGCACGAGTTAACGGATTTAGCGCCGGTGTCGCAAAGTCACGTGAATTAAATAAAGCATGGCGTCAGTCATCTATTATTACGCATATTCTTGCGCAATATATTGCCGATGAGTCCGGCAATGATGTTTTAGATAATGGGGATATTAATGCGCTGAAAAAGAGTCTGGCATTAGCAATTAAAAATGCGTTACCAGAAGTACGAGATGCCACACTCACAGAAAAAGGCATCACCCAACTCACAGACAAAACAGGTAACAGTAATACCCTTGCGGCGACTCAGAAGCTTGTTACTGATGTGAATAACAACGCAAACACCAAACTCGCCAAATCCCAAAACGGTGCCGACATTCCCAACAAAAGTGAGTTTGTGAAAAACCTCGGTTTAGCGGAAACGGCGGCGTTGGCTAAGAACGCGTTTCCAAAAGCGGGTGGGATTGTAAACGGGAATGTGGATGCAACTGGATATGTAAAATCCGGAGAAGGCAAAGATGTTGTATCTAGTCAAGACATATGGGCGACAAGATACATTTTTGAGAATGGGCAGCGTGTTTATAGTCCGAATAATAAGCCCAGTGCGGAAGATGTGGGGGCTTTTCCGGGAGTGATTGGTTTTGAGAACATACCGGCGCGGTCATACGTGGGGGCTTTTTCGAGCGGAGCGGGAACTGGTTGGGCTAAAGGTCTAAACTTTGGCTACACAAATAAAGATGTCGGACAAATATATGTTAACTCTATCGGAGATCTGTATGCCTATTTTTTGAATTCTAATACGAAGAGCTACGGCGGTATTGTCAATACCCACCCTGTTGGCTCTCCTATTCCTTGGCCGCAACTAAATCCTCCATCGGGGTACTTAACATGCAACGGTCAAGCATTTGATAAATCTTTATATCCTAATCTAGCAGTAGCTTATCCTAATGGCAGAGTACCCGATTTAAGAGGCGAGTTTATCCGAGGATGGGATGATAGTCGTGGTGTTGACCCCGGTCGGGTATGTGGGACGTGGCAGGGAGATGCAATCAGAAATATTACTGGTGATGCATCGTTTGGCGGAAATTATGGATTTGACGCAGTGACAGAAGCCACCGGAGTTTTCTCCGGAAAGAATGCAATGCTATGGCGAGCAAATACTCGCAGATTTGATGCTGAAACAGCTAATACTAATTTAGTGTTTGACGCATCACGTGTCGTCCCAACCGCTAACGAAAATAGACCCCGCAACATCGCATTTAATTACATAGTGAGAGCAGCATAATGACAGAACAAAAATACTCTTTAGAACATGAAACAGCCGTATTGGGTAAAGACGGATTAGCAACCCAAGCAGGCTGGATAAAGGTCTATCACTCGAATCAGATAACGAGAGAATTCATAGCGTCAGATATTGAGTATGTGATGTTGGGTGTCAGTTTGTCAGCGGGCGCTTATCCCGATGCGCCTGAGTTACCGAAGTCTGAAGATGAAGCTGTCTGTCGTAGCGAAGATAAAAGCCATTGGGAAATTGTCCCTGACTATCGCGGAAAAGTGGCTTACGACACGTTAACGCGCGCCCCAACTGAAATCACTGAAATTGGGGAATTGCCGGATACCCTGACATTCAAGAAACCGCCCACTGATTTCGACAAATGGGATGGTAAAGAGTGGGTAGTTGACGAGGGTCTTCTCAAAGCTCATCAAATCAACGAAGCAAAACAACAGCAAGAAACACTGTTACAGCAAGCAAATGACACAATTTCATTGCTACAAGACTCTGTTGACTTAGAAGTCGCGACAGACGCGGAGAAATCCGCTCTGTTGGGGTGGAGAAAATACAGAGTGTTAATCACTCATGTTGATGTGAATCAAGCGCCGGATGTTGATTGGCCAGAACAGCCGAAGTGATAACGAGGTCACGGCCATTTTCGGAAACTTGGGTACTGTGAATTATTTAGATGAAATGGGTAGGATTTTTTGGTAGGATGAAGTTATCAAAACTAAAATAATGTTCTGAAAAACCAGTGGGTTATATGATGCTTATCTGTAGTTATTTTTAAATTTAAATTACTTAAAAATCATTAATATTCAAGTTGTTATGTTGTTTTTGGCAATCTAATGTTACGTCATATGGGTTGGACAGAAGCCGCAGATCTGATTGTTAAAGGTATGGAAGGTGCGATTGCCGCGAAGACCGTGACTTATGATTTCGAGCGTCTGATGGAAGGTGCTAAGCTGTTGAAGTGTAGCGAATTTGGTGACGCTATTATCCAGCATATGTAATCTGAGATCTTCTGACTCCTCCACAGTAGTTAATGCTGCTGTGGGGGATAAATGTTTCAGATTTTACAACTCACATTTTGTTCCGCCATATGAAGGTCAAGTTAGCTATTTTCTCACCTGTTGTTTTTTTCTCCTCTTTAATCACTCTTGCGATGGTATCCCTTTATGTATGCCGGAATGGTTCTGTAGCTGTGTGTATGCCGTTATATGAACTGGAAAGAAACTTGCGGACTTAGACTCATAGATACTTTGTTTACTGATAGCGAGCTGTCTAGAGCAATCTTGGTGATAGAGCGCTATCTACTTCTTGGATAGCTTTGCGTAAGTTATCTCAGATTTACACAGGTTTGGTTGAATTATCATCATTCGGTTGTTTCTTGGCTATAGTTCGCATGGTCATTTTTATTTCAGATTTTCAGACGAGCAATAGGTAGATTGCAGAAGTTATAACTGGATAATTAATTTAATAGTTTGTAAAAATCTTTATGATGGGCGTGATTAGGTAAAAACCGCTAACGGGAGTGTGTTCTCCCGCTGTTTCTATAACTGTAAATATAATACTTACTGTGTAATATTTGAAATTTTATTATTTAGTTATTATTTTCCTTATTTAGAATTTTTTCATATTCCTCCCAAACGACAGATAATGGTGAGCTTAAACAGCAAATGGATATTGAACCTCCTGATGGAGGGTGATATTCATATTTAGATCTCCCACGATAGACTCTTATAGGTAAATTGTTATCAGTGGGATTCTTCCTTTTTCTTCTTAACATCATTCATAACCTCAACGTATATTGTTTAAATTATGTATTCAGAATAAAAGTGAGATATTTATGCAATATTAACTTTATAGACATATTTTTTTTGTAAAAGATAACAAATGAAAATATTAGCAGTAGATAATAAAAGATCCAGTGTTATGTTGCATATAAGAGAAGTTTTTTCATATTTTTTACAAAGATAATTTCTATTTGAAATTATCTCATGTTGGAATTAATGCGTTATATTAAAACAGTATAGAAAAGATATTGGTTATGATTATGTATGATCGGGTCAAATGTGAGTTTTCATTGGCTGATAAGATTGTAATTAATCGTGTAAATATTAGTTTGGGAAAATTTTGATGCTTAAAGGTAAAACGGTTGTTTTAACAGATGGTAGTCGTGATTTTGGTTAAATTATCTCAGTAGGAGGGCGTTTGTTGAACTTCATACTGGTGATTTATAAAGTACAATCATTTGTAGCTGCTCAGTCTTGGGAAAGCTTAAGGTAAGGATATTATTGTCATGGTTTTAGTTTGCAATATATCTAGTCTCAGGCAACTTCTGTTATTCGTCAGGTAAATTTTTTGTGAATTTTATAAAGTATTTAGTCTATCTGGTAAAAAATTAAATTTCTACTTATGCAATCGGAAAATTGTTAGATAAATGTTATTTATTTCTAAGAGATAACCAGGGAGCAGTCAGTACTTTTTGTAAGAAATATTTTTTGATACTAATTCTATTGTAATATTATTGTCTAATATCCCTGTGGGAATATTAGACAATAATATTACAGGAAATACCGTAGTGAGAGATATTAGATATATATATTTAAAGATACTCAGGAAGTTGAAAAATAAGTGGGCAATTAAGTGGGCAATGTATTAATTATAACCAGATAAAGAGAGTCATATTTGTGATAAACTTTTTAATATTAATAATCCCTTAACGCAAATAACCGAAAGAAAAATATAAATTATTCTTGCGCTTTTACGGGGTGGTGAAGATGTGATACAAGTTTACCCGTTTATTGGTTTCTTGAATGTCATGTTATTCATTGAGATGATATTCCCTACATTAGCATTATGGCATTGACATTTCGTTGTCATCTGAATAGGAAGTCGTGAGTTATCTTTTTGATTTTTTTTATTTTTTTATATTACGGGTGTCACTATGTGAAATTCTTCACAATTAATTACGATTTTTTTCTTAAAGCTGATAATCTGCTCACAAAATTAATCACTATATCTTATTTCTGAATCTTTTTTCTTGATATTGATTGCTTGTTGATCTAATTAATAAACGATTCATTGGTACAACTCGTTTTACCTGTGTGGAATGGAGCAATGAGTTTTATATATGGAGTTTGTTGCGAATCATAGGTAAGTGGTATAGCTAATGAATGTATAGAAGCTACTGGAGGACATTAGTAGATTGAATGACATAATCTATTAACTATTAGTCAAGAGCAGTACATCAAACATTCATTTAATCTGATGAATAATGTAAAAAGGTCAGTAAACATTACACATCAATTTCAAACTTGTGTTACATTCATAGCGCTTTTCTGGCCAGTATCTCTGTGTTCTTTTTATACGGCATTGTGTTACTTGTTTAATTATAAAGGCATATTAAGCGCAATGAATTTTGCCGGGTACGATTTTATGGTCAGACTGGGTTTGCTAATTATAAGGGGAAAAATATCTTGACGGAACTAATTAACTTTTTTAACAACATCCTTTGGGGCTCCGTGTTGATTTATCTTCTTCTTGGGGCAGGTGCTTACTTCACTATACGTTCGGGGTTTATACAGATCCGCCATTTTGGGCATATGTTTTCAGTATTGAAAAACAGTAAGAAATCTGACAGTGCGGGTATTTCATCATTTCAGGCTTTATGTACCAGTTTAGCGGCGCGAGTAGGTACAGGTAACCTTACTGGTGTGGCGATTGCTTTAACGGCGGGGGGGCCTGGTGCCATTTTCTGGATGTGGGTTGTTGCTCTGATTGGGATGGCGACTTCTTTTATGGAGAGCACTCTTGCTCAGCTGTACAAGACAAAAGACGATAAGGGGAATTACCGCGGTGGCCCAGCCTATTATATGGAAAAAGGGCTTAAGGCACGCTGGATGGGGATTCTGTTCTCCATATTCCTTATTATTGCTTTTGGTCTGGTATTTAATGCTGTTCAGGCAAATTCAATTGTCCAGGCTGCGGTTTTTGCCTTTGACTTTAGCCCATTATATGTCGGTATTGGATTAGTGATCTTGAGCGGGATCATTATTTTTGGTGGTTTGCGTTCTATTGCCAGAGTTGCGGAGCTGGTTGTTCCTTTTATGGCAACCGCTTATCTAATCTTGGCGTTTTGGGTCGTTGGTCATAATTTTGAACGTATGCCAGAAGTTTTTGCATTGATCTTCAAATGTGCGTTTGGTTTACAGGAAGCGGTTGCAGGAACCGTTGGTTATGGTGTTGCGCAGGCGATGACGCAGGGTGTTCAGCGTGGTCTGTTTTCAAATGAAGCCGGGATGGGGTCAGCACCTAACGCTGCGGCATCGGCCTCTCCGTATCCTCCTCATCCAGCCTCCCAAGGGTATGTACAAATGTTGGGCGTTTTTATGGATACTATCGTTATCTGTAGTGCTACCGCTGTTATTATCCTTTCATCGGGTGTGCTTGACGGCAATATTTCAGGAATAAGTGGAATAGAGCTGACTCAGCGGGCATTATCTTCAGCAGTAGGCGATTGGGGGTCTGAGTTTATCGCTTTAGCTATCTTCTTTTTCGCTTTCACATCAATCATTGCGAATTATGCCTATGCGGAAAGTAATATTGTTTTCCTCGAACGTAATCACACTGCGGGCTTGTTTGTCCTCCGTCTGGCGGCGTTAGGTATGGTGATGTTTGGTGCATTGGCTGAAGTGCCTTTGGTTTGGAAAATGGCTGATTTGTCTATGGCATTGATGGCAATCACTAACTTGACCGCTATTTTGCTGCTTTCCGGCGTCGCATTTAAGCTTGCGAAAGATTATAACCAGCAGAGACGTGCTGGGAAATTACCGACGTTTGATATCAATCAATATCCTGAGATTCAGCAAAAAGTCGAGGTTGGTATTTGGGAAGAAACGGCAAGTCGCGCCCGATCAAATCAAGTAACTGGCCATAGGTGAAATACCAGAACAGAGGATATAGTTAATATTATTTAATGATATAGACTCTGATTACCTTTCACGTTTTGCTTATCGTTTATGCCTTATTGCCATTGAAGTTGTGGTAATAGGGCATTTTTCCTTGTGTTCTATATCAAGAATGTCGCCAATGATTCCATAAAAAAATCATATAAAATATGAATTTTATTTTGTATTCATTTAGTTTATTTGTGTTATTATCTCGTTTTAAATTAATAGGTGGGACAGGGAGATTATGAAGAAGATCATATTGGTTAGCTTATTGATGTTATTGGCGGGGTGTTCTAGCCAACATCACTTGAAAGATAGGGGGACTTATCAGGCTGATAGCTCTTTTCCTTCACAAAGTCAGAATGACAGAATAAGGTTTTTGGTATTTCACTATACCGCTGTCAATGATGAAGATTCTTTGCGTATATTAACTCAGGGCGGTGTCAGTGCTCATTATTTGATTCCTTCATTGCCGAGTTATGTGAAAGGGAAGCCGGTTGCTCTGGAATTAGTTCCTGAAGATAAAAGGGCATGGCATGCGGGTGTGAGTGCATGGAATGGTCGGAAGGACTTGAATGACACCTCTATTGGAATTGAAATTGTCAATAAAGGGTTTACGGAAAGGCTACTTGAGAAAGAGTGGTATCCATTCAATGAGCAGCAGATCGATCTATTAGCGCGTATGGCAAAAGATATTATCCAGCGTTATAACATTGAACCGGAAAATGTCATTGGTCACAGTGATATTGCTCCTCTGAGAAAGTATGATCCAGGTAAACTTTTCCCTTGGAAGAGATTGGCCGAACAGGGTATTGGTGCATGGCCTGATGATACCACCGTTGAAAAATACATGGCTGGCAGGAAATGGAATGACATGGCTTCTGTTGAGTTAATACAGAAAACATTAGCTAAATATGGCTATACCATTCCGCAAACAGGCGTACTTGATGAAGATACTCGTAAAACAATCAGTGCATTCCAGATGCATTTTAGACCGGATGACATCAGTGGTAATCCTGATGCACAAACTGAGTCGATAGCGTTGGCATTGGTTGAGAAGTATAAAGGATAGTTTTTGCTCTCAGAGTAAGATCATGTTACAGAAGTTGCTTTATGAAATCGGCTTCTGTGGCATGGTTTTTTGGTAATCAATATTATAAATCTTCATGGTTTATTCTTCGAACTCATCTTTGCTTTGTTTTATCTCACCCACCGTTTACCTCAATAATCTTTAATCAAGAATAACCCGTTTCCTTTGTATTGAATCCAGATCTCTTCTATTATTTTCTTGAGAATTAATTATTTTAATAAGGGATAACAATAGGCAGTTATAGAAACAGGGCATTGCTGAATAGTGAAATATTTAGTGGTGATAAGATGATATGCAAGTAATAGTCGTTTTATTCTATAACGACTATTACTACCACAGACAATATTAAAATTAAATAAAATTTATGATATATGAGATAAATATTACCTTTTATTATTATTTTTTCTTGCAGGAAGCGTGAAAGCAAGAATGATTCCAACAAGGCTGATAAGTGGTGAATACGTGACTATTCTATCAGAAAGATAGTTTGGTAAGACACTACATAGATAAATAAAAATAGATATTGGCCAGCCATATAACCCTGCGTTATTAAACCTGAAAGCTGTTTTCATAATTAAGTAGTAAACAGTGGCGAAGGAACACATCGCCCATAAGCCAATAGAAATTATATACAACCATACTGATATTTCATATTGCATATAGGCAGCATAATTGTTTTCTGCCAGGTAACCAGATAAGAAAATCAGCGTTCCGAGAATAACCGCCGCTGTAATAAAGTTGATAATATAATCTATTCTACTCAGTTTTTGCCTGAAATAGCTTTTTATTGCATTAAACAGAGAATCATCCATAAAGAATAGTCAGGTAAATAAATATTAAATAGATAATAACTGATTTGATGATGGTATGAACAGAAAAATATAAGTTACAAATTGGATAGAAATATTCTAAGAAGATGATCATATGGTTGAATATGTAATAATAGGGTGATAATTGTTAAGTTATATGATAGTTTGTGGGCTTTGTGATCTTATTGGTACTTAAGTTATTTTTATTCTTTGAGGACTCAACAAATGATTATTCGTTTATCTAAGGCTTTGACTGTCTGTGCAATTGCTTTGTTTGCTACATTAGTCGCTTTTGGCAACATTACAGACTATGGTACTAATTTTGCATTTGTACAGCATGTATTTATGATGGATACCGTTTTCCCTGATACTACCATTACTTATCGTGCAATTTATTCACCGGTGTTACATCATATTGGTTATATTGTAATTATTGCTCTGGAAACTTTCACCGCAGTGTTGTGTTGGATCGGTGGTATTCTCTTGCTGGCGAATTTGAAATCTAGTGCTGTTGTTTTTAATAAGAATAAAGCTATTGCGATAGCTGGCTTGACTTTGGGTTTCCTGACCTGGCAAGTCGCGTTTATGTCAATTGGTGGTGAATGGTTTGGGATGTGGATGTCTAAACAATGGAACGGTGTGTCCAGCGCTTTCCGTTTCTTTGTCACTATCATCTTGGTATTGATTTATTTGGTTCAGCGTGACAGAGAATTAGGTGACGAATAACAGCCTATTGGAATAGATTCTGAGTATGGAGATGAATGTGAAGGCAGGGATTGGACAACAAAAAGCTACGGTATATGGAATATTGGCGATTGTACTGTGGAGTGCAATCGTTGGTTTGATAAGGAGTATTAGTGAAAGTTTTGGGCCTATAGGTGGTGCAGCTCTTATTTATACTGTTGGCTCAATTTTTTTGGTTCTGCTAATAGGTTTGCCAAAAATCAGCGCTTTTCCTAAAGCCTATTTATGGCTTGGAAGTCTGTTATTTGTCAGTTATGAAATTTGTTTATCACTCGCATTAGGTTTTGCCAATAATCGTGTTCAGGCAATTGAATTAGGCATGGTTAATTACCTGTGGCCGGGTTTTACAGTCTTATTATCAGTCATTGTTAATAAGCAGAAAGTGAACTGGTGGTTATATCCCGGCTTATTGTTGTCTATTTTGGGGATCAGTTGGGTGATGAGTGGTGACAATAGCTGGTCATTCAGGCAAATGATGGAGAATATCCAGAGTAATCCATTAAGCTATGGATTGGCTTTTGCTGGTGCAATTATTTGGGCGATGTATTGTAACATTACAAAAATAATGTCGGAGGGTAAAAATGGCATGTCGTTGTTTTTTATCCTAACGGCTTTGGCATTATGGATTCAATACTTCTTCACTTCTCCTCCTGAAATGGTGATAACTCTTCGTAGTGTTAGTATGTTATTGTTTGCTGGAGCGGTTATTGGTGTCGCGAATGCTGCATGGACAGTGGCGATAATTAGGGGGCATGTTGCATTATTGGCGACGTTATCTTATTTCACGCCAATTATATCTACCGCTTTTTCATCATTGTTACTTAGCACAGCGCTTTCTTTTTCGTTTTGGCAGGGGGTGCTAATGGTTACGGTGGGGGCAATTATTTGCTGGTTAGCAATTATACCCTATGGATTTCAAGATGCATCGCGGCGGCAAGGGAGCGAATCCCCGGGAGCATAGATAACGATGTGACCGGGGTGAGTGAGTGCAGCCAACAAAGAAGCAACTTGAAAGATGACGGGTATATACCCAATAGATTTCAAGTTGCAGTGCGGCGGCAAGAGAACGCATCCCCAGGAGCATAGATAACTATGTGACTGGGGTAAGTGAACGCAGCCAACAAAGCAGCAGCTTGAAAGATGAAGGGTATAGAACTAAATAGTTCTTGTGAGTTGTAACATTATTTTGTTTTCAAGATCGAAATATCAGGGAGGGTAATGAGGTGGGAAATTCTTAAAATATAAGAATAACTAAACGAAATTTTTCCGTTTAGTCATCTAATTTAAAATAATTATCAGTGGATTTTTTGTTTTATAAAATAAACCACTTTATAGGAATTTATTTATAGCTATTGCTACTCCATCTTGTTCATTTGTTGCGGTAATAAATTGAGCGATATTTTTAACACTTTGTTCCGCATTCCCCATTGCAACACCCACACCGGCGAATTCGATCATAGCTAAGTCATTATTGTGATCACCGATACACATAATTTTATCTCTGGTGATACCCAGATGATCAGCGATGACTTTGACCGCCGTGCCTTTGTTGGCTTCTTTACTGAGAATTTCTAGAAAATAGGGGCTGCTTTGCATCAACGTATAGTGCTCATAAGCATCTGCTGGGATGAAATTGATAGCATCACTGAGGATATTGGGATGATCTATCATCATTAATTTAGTGAAACACATTTCTTTGTCCATTTCATCAACAGGGCAATAAATTAAAGGTGTGTCGGTGAGGAAGGCTTCTCTAACGGTATATGGACTGATATCACGGTTGGCCGTATATATTCTATTAAATTCTAAAGCATGAAGATGAACGCCTATTTCACGGGAAAGCGACTCAAAAAACAGATAGTCTTTAAAATCCAATAAATTTTCTAACAAATGTTCACCGTCATTTGCCTGATGGACAACACTGCCATTGCTACTGATGCAGTAATTGTCCGTTTCGTTTAGTTCTAATTCCTGTAAGTATCGCTGGATGCCAGTAAAAGGCCGGCCAGAAGCTAGAACAATATGAATTCCCTGTTTTCTGGCATGATGAATAGCTTGCTTAACTGGGGGAGTGATCTGATGACTTTCGTTCAGTAAAGTGCCATCAAGATCAATGGCGATCAATTTTATTGACATTTCTCTCTCCTGAAAGCCTGATTAGGTACCGCTACTTTGTTGTATAATTGCTCGCTTACAAGGCATTTCTTTTCCTGATGATCGTGTCATGAGCAGCTATTGGCGAAATGAAGAGGGAGTTTTACCTCAAGTTCAATATCTGGAGTCTGCCGGAAATCATAAGGTGTTATGCCATATTCTTTGCGGAACATGTAAGTGAAATGAGACTGTGAACCAAAGCCAAAATCCAGGGCGATATCGAAAATAGATAAAGAGCTGTTTCTTAAGAGATGAACAGCACCAGCCAGACGTCGTTGGCGGATATATTTGCCAAGCGAAATTCCGGTAATATCCTTGAATATCTTCTGCATATGCCAAAGCGAATAGCCTGAGTAAGCTGCCAATTCTTCCAGGTGGATAACCCGGCCAAGGTGATTCTCAATCCATTTGCTGAGAGCGTATACAAGTGCTAAGTGATTATCCTGTGGCATTAACAATTTCGTTCTGGTTGAAAGTGAAAGAAGTATACACAACTTTTTTTAAATATGACAAAGCGTTGGCATAGTGAGCCAGATTGTAACTAAATGTGACAATTGATTTTTTTGTTCCAGAGAATAGAATCCCTATAATTCAGTATTTGTTTAATTTGTTCCGACACATTTACTGGTATGACATGTTGCTAGAGTGATTTCTCCACAACAGAAGCACAGGATGGATACTTTTCTTATTTTCATTATTGTAAAATATAATTTCTTGAATTTATTCTTATGTGTATTGAGTGCTAACTAAGCTTAAGGAATATAGAATTGGGCATAAAAAAAACCATTGCAATCTTAGTATTACTTGGAATATGTCTGTTCTTATACCTGCTGGCTTTGGACCGCTACTGTGATCAGGGTGAAAAGTTTGATTCAGGTATCTGTTTTGTGACCCGATATCTTCCTTTCTGATTAGTTGTTAATACTCATCAGCCATTCTCCCTTGCTGTATCTGTGCTAACATATATGTTTAGTATCCACCTTCTATAAGGCAAGTGTTTTGTCTGCTTTGAGCAAAGCAGATATACCCAATAGATTTCAAATTGCATCGCGACGGCAAGGGAGCGAATCCCCGGGAGCATAGATAACTCTGTGACCGGGGTGAGTGAGTGCAGCCAACAAGAAGGCAACTTGAAAGATAACGGCTATAAATGGGAATCGGTTGTTTTCCCACTCATAACAAAATAAAAGTTGCAGCAAGAGGACAAGATGGCAGGACAATCGCAGCAATCAACACTTAAACGCGGTTTAAAAAACCGACATATTCAGCTTATTGCCTTAGGGGGAGCTGTTGGGACTGGGTTGTTTCTCGGTATTGCACAAACCATAAAAATGGCAGGTCCCTCCGTACTTTTAGGATACTCGGTTGCAGGTTTTATCGCATTTCTGATTATGCGTCAGCTAGGAGAGATGGTTGTTGAAGAACCTGTAGCTGGATCGTTTAGCCATTTTGCATATAAATATTGGGGAGATTTTCCCGGTTTCTTATCGGGATGGAATTACTGGGCAATGTTTACTCTGGTCGGAATGGCAGAATTAACGGCTGTTGGAATGTATATTCATTACTGGTGGCCTGATATTCCGACTTGGGTATCTGCGATGGTATTCTTTGTTTTAATCAATAGCGTAAATTTAATTAACGTTCGATTATATGGTGAAACAGAATTTTGGTTTGCAATCATTAAAGTTGCTGCAATTATCTGTATGATTGTTTTTGGGGCTTATCTATTAATCAGTGGTAAGGGTGGCCCACAGGCCAGTATCACCAATCTTTGGCAATACGGTGGTTTTATGCCTAATGGGGCTTCTGGTCTTATTATGGCAATGGCGGTACTGATGTTCTCTTTTGGTGGTTTGGAATTGGTTGGTGTTACTGCAGCTGAAGCAGAGAATCCGCGAATCAGTATTCCTAAAGCAACCAACCAGGTGGTATATAGGATATTAATTTTCTATATCGGCTCTCTGACGGTGTTATTGTCGCTTTATCCGTGGAGTAATGTTATTGAAGGTGAAAGCCCATTTGTTATGATTTTTCATAACCTGGATAGTTTCTGGGTGGCGAATATTCTGAATATTGTTGTCCTGACTGCTGCATTATCTGTTTATAACAGCGGCGTATATTGTAACAGCCGTATGCTGTATGGTTTAGCAAAACAGGGTAACGCGCCTAAAATTTTAACAAAAGTTAATAGGAGTGGAGTTCCGGTCAGGGCTATCGTGATGTCTGCATTAGCAACCTCGATTGGTGTATTAATTAACTATGTGATGCCAGGCAAAGCGCTTGAATTATTGATGGCGCTGGTGGTCACAACGCTGGTTATTAACTGGGTCATGATTTGTATGGCTCATTTAAAATTCCGGGCCCAGAAAGTTAAAGAGGGTGTAGAACCATCGTTTAAGGCATTCTGGTACCCATTTAGTAATTATCTGTGTCTGGTTTTCCTGGCCTTTATTCTGGTCATTATTTTGATGACAGAAAGTATCCGTATTTCAGTCATTCTGATGCCATTTTGGGTGGGTGTCTTATGGATTGGGTTTATGACATCTCGTTCCCAGCGGAATAAATTGAAGACAATGAATCAGGGGTGATTGATACCCGGATTATCACTATCAAACACCAGACTTATATCAGTCTGGTGTTTTTACTTTTTACGTTACCACTGCCAGCGTAGCCAGGCGAAGAATACGTTACCATTATTATATGTGCCTGGAATGTAGGTACCCTGAAATGACAGTCGATCATATTCCACAGAGAACAATGGTAATGGGAGTGGAATAGGAACATAGTAATAATCGTGGCGAGCTGTAACACTCAGAGTAAAACCAACCCCCAGCCGGAAGCCGTCTAAATCACCGGGTATCCACATTTTCTGAAATCCATAGCCAACGATAGGTTCCAGACGGTTATGAGAATCCATAAAAGCCATTGCATAGAGAGAATGCCAATCATTGTCTTTGTCGTAACGGTATTTACCATAACCGAAGCCCCAGGGACGTTCATTATATTTGTCGGTCTTGTCTTTATCGTAGGTATATCTGTTATGCCAGGTAATTACCGGAAGATAAAATTCATTGTTGGGCGCATCCCAGGTGAGGGCAACATTATTGTTGAATGTTGTCCACAAACTATCTGAATGGTTGTTATAACCCGTTGATGTGTGGGTTGCTGTCATTGCTGATGATTTGCTGGAGGTATCTGCTGTGGTTGCAAGTACAGCCCCTGATGAGACTAAAAGGGTTATTGATAGTGTATAAGCTGTGGTCAAATCGAACTTCATTATTTATTGCTCCAATTTCCCGGCGACATAAATTGGGGGGATTCCTTCACGTCATATAAAATATGACAAACATCTAAATTCGGGAATTCTACTCTTGCTATTCTCAATAAAAGTTAAACGAAAAATGAATATTAAGATGTTATATGTATTAAATGGCTATATTTAATACTTATATTTTAGCTGACGAATATTAGGAGGGGGTTGATTCTTTCTTTCATTTAAAAAGAGGCGTTTAGAGCCGATAGACATAGCTTAGATATAAAAATGCTAATAATAAAATCAGCAAAATAAATTAAGATTATTTATGTTATCCGCGGTTTCGTTGAGTGGATAAACTGTAAGCTAATTAGGGTAACCTTGGGTTTTCAAATTTTTGCAGTTATGTTAAACAATAATTGTTGTTAAGAATTTTAAATATGTGCGTTAGCTCCATAGCTGATAAAAAATGGCTTGCCATCATATTAAGAATATGTGATAAATCGTTCCGGTAAACGAGGTACGGTTCTGTTATATGGTTCTGTTAATAGCAGCACTTTCTCTGGTTTTTATGTTGCGCCAAAAATGGCGAATTAGAATTAAGTGATCCAAAGGAAATTCTTAAAATGGCAAAAATCACTGGTACTGTAAAGTGGTTCAACGAATCTAAAGGTTTTGGTTTTATTACTCCAGCTGATGGCAGCAAAGATGTGTTTGTACACTTTAGCGCTATTCAGAGCGATGGTTTTAAAACCCTGGCGGAAGGTCAAAAAGTTGAGTTTGAAATTCAGGATGGCCAGAAAGGTCCTTCTGCGGCAAATGTCACTACAGCATAACTTCTTTTTGTCGATCGTTTTTGATTGACAGAGTAAATTTTGTTGTCTGACTGATTTTTTATTGGCAGCAATGACATACTGATATCACCCTGTTAGTTATCTGATAGGGTGTTTTTGTTTTGACTCGGGGCGCTCTTAATTGAGCTGAGATGAACCCGTAATACCTGATCTGGATAATGCCAGCGTAGGGAAGTCATAGTGTCTTCTTCCTGATACCTGCTTTATCTTTTACTGGCTGGAAGGAGTATCTATAGTGAGAATTAATGCACTGACAATTGCTGGCACTGATCCTAGTGGTGGTGCTGGTATTCAGGCTGATTTGAAAACGTTTTCTGCGCTTGGGGCTTATGGCACAACAGTAATGACAGCCCTTGTTGCACAAAATACTCGTGGTGTACAGTCTGTCTACGATATAGATCCCGCTTTCGTTGCCGCCCAGCTGGAGTCTGTGTTGTCAGATATCAGAATTGATAGTGCTAAAATTGGCATGTTATCTAATGCGGCTAATGTTGCAGTAGTTGCAGATACAATAAGCCATTATTCAATTCCTTATATTGTATTGGATACAGTAATGGTTGCGAAAAGTGGAGATCCGCTTCTAGCGCCGGAAGCAGTTTCCTTAGTTGTTGAACAATTATTACCTAAGGTTTCGTTGATTACGCCAAACTTGCCAGAAGCCGCAGCTCTGCTGAAATGTTCGGTTGCAAAAACTGAAGCGGAGATGCAAAAGCAGGGGCGTGAATTGTTATCATTGGGATGTGATGCGGTTCTACTGAAAGGCGGTCATCTTACAAATGATGAAAGCCCTGACTGGCTATTTACGGGTAATGGGGAATGGCGTTTTACTGCTCTCAGAATTAACACACGTCATACTCATGGCACGGGGTGTACTCTTTCCGCTGCATTAGCTGCTTTGCGTCCATGTTATTCAGATTGGCAGACGACGATTCCTGTTGCCAAATCTTATCTCCAGACTGCGTTAGAGCGTGCGGATTCTCTTGAAGTAGGTAAAGGGATTGGACCTGTACATCATTTTCATCAGTGGTGGTGAGAATAACCGCTGAATGATGTTTTGCTAATTTGGATAAGGAGGTGATAACGAGCAAGATGTCTTCGCTAGCTAGTAAGTATTATGGCTCAGAATTTATAGCGTTTTGATCATCCGTTCGTTATCACTATCATCTATACCCTCTGGATTTCAAGATGGATCGCGACGGCAAGGGAGCGAATCCCCGGGCGCATAGATAACGATGTGACCGGGGTGAGTGCAGTCAACAAAGAGGCAACTTGAAAGATAACAGGTATATAAAAAAGCCTTATTAAGCTATGGTAACTTGATTATCCAGATAAACATCTTGGACGGCATTAATTAGCTCAATACCCTCTTTCATAGATTTTTTGAAAGCCTTACGACCAAGAATCAATCCCATGCCACCCGCGCGTTTATTGATTACTGCAGTACGAACCGAATCACTCAGATCATTATTACCAGATGCACCACCTGAGTTAATAAGGCCAGCACGACCCATATAGCAGTTAGCTATCTGATAACGCACCAGATCGATAGGATGATCAGTGGTCAAATTGGCATAAACGCGTTTATCTGTATGACCAAAACCAATAGCGGTATAGCCACCATTATTTTCAGCCATCTTCTGCTTAACGATATCTGCGCCGATAGTGGTTGCCAAATGGTTAGCTTGGCCTGTTAAGTCTGCACTGGCGTGATAATCCACTCCATCTTTTTTGAAAGCAGAATTACGCAGGTAGGCCCACAGGACTGTCACCATTCCCAATTCATGCGCCCGTTCAAAAGCCGCTGAAATTTCCTCAATTTGACGTCGTGATTCGATAGAGCCAAAGTAAATAGTTGCACCAACGGCTACGGCACCCATATCAAACGCCTGTTCAACACTGGCATATAAAGTCTGATCATATTGAGCAGGATAACTCAGTGTTTCATTGTGATTCAGTTTGACCAAAAAAGGGATTTTATGGGCATAACGGCGGGAAACTGAGGATAACACGCCATAAGTAGAGGCTACGCAGTTACAACCTGCTTCAATAGCCAGTTCAACAATATTTTTCGGATCGAAATAAAGTGGGTTAGTGGCAAAAGAAGCGGCGGCAGAATGTTCTACACCTTGATCCACCGGTAAAATAGATAAATAACCAGTACCTGCGAGACGACCATGATTAAACAGTGTCTGCATGGAGCGCAGAACCGTATTTGGTCGATTATTGTCGATCATTACTCGATCAACAAAATCGGAGCCTGGTAGATAAAGATTTTCACTCGGAATGGTACTGCAACGGTGTTGCAATAAACTGTCTGCATCTTTGCCTAACAACTTAGCGATATCAGTCATGACTTACTCCAGCTCTTGAAAGATGCTATTGATTGTCATTTATCCTTTTTAAAATAACAAGTTGTATTCTAAGGGAAAGGGGAGTGGATCGCTTCAGGTGGGGGGGTATAAGTGAAATTTATTACCTGAAAAGTAGTGATTCAATATAAGAGATAAGAGAGGCATTACTATATTTCAAGTGATATTTAGTGGTTAAAGTTTAAAGTATTTATCTGTTGGATTGTTTTCTTTTAAAAACTTGCATTAATTATAAATCTTTTAGATTAATTAATTTGATTTTTATATGATGTTAATAGCATCTGTTTATTGTTTTAAAAATCTATAATTATTAATTATAATATGTGATTGTCTTTATATTGGGTAATGGTCTCCATGTTTGTGATTCTTGTCACAAGAAGTAATTTACAGATATAAAAGTTATAGCAAAGTTGAGAAGACAATGCGATAAATAAACGGGTTTTTATTTAAGTTCATTGGGTTTTATTTATATTGAAGATTTTTAGTGTAGTTAATACGATAGCAATTATTATTAGTTTGCTGGGTATGGCTATATTTAGAATGTTTTCTACCTGATAAATAGGATAAGGATGAAATAATTTGGTTTTTATCATAATCTTATTAACTAATTGAAATTTAATATAATATTTAACGAGTTATAAAGTAGATGAATTGTTTTACGCGGATTAATAATTATTTATTATCTTAATCCTATTAAATAATACCTCAAGTTTCTTGAGGAGAATGTGATTTGATGAATTTTTATATCAATATTCGATATCCTAAAGGAGTCTAAAATGAAAAAATTTTCGGACTATAGGTACTTCCCATCTATAAGAACCAGACAATCTGAGTTGGAAGGCGTTAGTAATATCGGTGAATCGACAAAAAGTAAGTTTTTACCGGTTGTGTCTTTGACAAAGCTCAAAGGTGGACAGGATGCTGATTCAGCTATTGATAAATGGTTTGATTCTTTTAATAATGAATCAATTATAGAAATATCACATGATCCAGTTTTAAAATGTATCGATTCAGATTCATTGTATTTATCTGATAAACATTGTAGTAATTGGATTGATTTTTTAAAAAATCAGAAAGAAAAATATAATAAAATTATTCCCGCAGCGATTTTCCATAAGGATTTGGGGAAACGGGATTATGTTAAGCAGCTTGAGAAGTTAGAATCTTATTTTGGTAGATTTGTAGTTAAAATTAATCCGTTAAAGTCGCATGAGTTACTGGCTGCGATAACGGCAGCATCAATAGTTGACGATATAAGTAATGTATTATTTATATTGGATGTGGGGCAAATAAATAGCTCTCATCAAGATCTATGTTTAGATGCAACTATTAGCGGAATTAATATGCTTAGGGATATTGATCCTAGAATAGAGATCGTTAGTTCTGGTACCAGTTTTCCACGTACATTTGCTGAATATGGTAAAGAAAGTGGAGCTATTAGCATGTTGGAGTGGCAAAACTATCTTGCAATAGGTGGTGAAAAAATTGCTTTATATGGAGATGCAGCAAGTATCCACGGAGAATTTTATCCAGGAAGTTACGCGAAGTTCGTTGCGCGAATAGATTATCCTACACCAGGAGTTTGGCGCTTTGAGCGTCGCTCTGGTAGTGAACAGAGAGATGAATTATATCAATTAGCAGCAAGAGATATTGTTACAGATGAGGGATGGGATGATTCATTGGCAGTTTGGGGGACAGAAATTATTAAATCTGTTAGTGAAGGTAATGTGAGTGGTTTTAAGTCACCATCTAAATGGATTTCGGTACGAGTAAATTTACATATAGAAAGAATGATTAGGTTTATAGAAGATGATGTATTGTCTCATATCAATGATGATACAGATGAATATAATTTTGTTGAATAGTAATATATTGCTATGATTTTTTGCAATTGCCTCTTTAAGAGGCAATTTTATTTCTTGGAATAATATAAATAGGAGTATGAGATTTAATACCTATAAGTGATAAATTTTTCGATATATCTATAGCATAGGAATTTATGGGTTTTTGATAAACTGAAATATCAATATGTTTAAGTTCTTCATCTTTGTTAACTTTATTAATATTCCTTTTGATTTTATTATTGCTTAGTAATGAAACATTTTCAGCAGAAGTTGAATTAGAATTCTTATTGTTTATGAAATTTTCAAAAGAAAGTTTATATTTTATTTTTAAATAATTTATTGTGAAATTCCTTTTCTTCTCAATTGAGATTTTTTTTGTCAAGTTATATATGTTTTCTCTTATCTCAGAGGGATGACATCTATAACCATTTTTTCTGACGAATTTAACGATTTCTTTTTTTTCGACAAAGGACAAAATGAAATTATCTTCAGAAATTTTGCATGTATGTCCGCGTCTCTTTTTTATAAAAGAGTTAATTGTTCCACTATTGTTTTTCTTAATTTCTAATATTTCAATATCTGTGGGTAGAATTGATAAGGCTTTCTCAGTAAACTTTGGTGCACAAACTAAGGTTACTTTATCAAAATAGAGTCTGTATGTAGATATTTGTCCTTCAAGTCTGGCTAGACTGTCAGAGTCACTTTTAATTTCATATGCATGGAGCTTACCATTTACAACTGCGAGATCAACGCGTCTGCTGAAATTTGCAATAGGGAGTTCATTGATTAATACTGCATTATCGTTTAATTCGTCTCGTTCTATTAACCAATCAATAAGAGCTGCCTTTATACTATCTTCTTTTTTTATAGATAAACTAGCCATTTTATAGTCCAATTGATATTGTAATAAGTTCTATTGATTATATGCGCTTTATGATGAAATGCAATATATCTTGATTTCATTTTAGTGAATTCTGTAATGTTATTTGTTGATTTTTGAGTGTTTATATAAATATAACAGGCAATTCATTATTATATAAATAAAATTTCTATTTTAGTAAATGATTTATTATTTTATATCACTATATATGATAAATAGATCTTTCGGCTATTTATGTTTTTAAAGTTATATAATTCTACAGGGAACCATTAATGTGGTTATTTGTTCTTTTTTAAAGATAACCATAATGGCAATAGTAATTGTTCTAAATTTTTAACTATATTCTGTATTTTTTAATAAATTAATTGATTGATAAGTGCATAAGTGCAGTTTGATTTTGTCACAGATAGAAAATTTCTCGCTGTTTTTTTATTGCAAATGTTGAGATTGAGTTTTATTTTATTCACCAAAAATAATTTCACTGTTACATTGATTTCTTGTTAGTTCTTTTGCGAGTAGCATTCCATAAAATCATGTTTTTCTTATATAGGCTATTGAGTTTGATAGTGAAGTTGAATATTTGTTGTTATTACTCATTTGACTAACCTTTTTTGAATATTATTATCAGGTAATATTTCTCATTTTGAAGCTAATGTAAGAATGTTTTTCTACTGTCCTTTGATTTTCTGGTCAATTTTTTATTGTAGCGTTAAGATAAATATTAATTTTATCCTCTTGGAATGCGGGATAGTACTTACAGCTAATTGATGTTTTATGAATTGATTATCTCTATTTTCCCTGTTCAAGTTGTGGATATGTAAGACAGTAAAAATTCTGTGCTAAATCAATTGGGATAGGGTAATGATAGTCAGCTAGCTAATTCAGGGATTTTTGTTGTCTGTGAATCAGCAGCCTGATGTGAGTGTGGATAACGAGAATAATCAGGTAAATGTTGAACTAATAGTTTTAACAATAAGTAAATTGTAATTATCTTATTTCATAATTTTCACCTAATCGATTTTATCAAATCGTATAATATTTGGTCTAAATATGATGGATTTTCTGAATTATTGAATAGTGAAAAATTTTAATTACATTTCTTTGGATAGTGTGATATTTCAGTAACTATAAATATTTTCTTATTAATGCAAGGGGTATCGAAAACATATTAATACAAAGATTTATTAATTTAATAGTTAAGTTAATCTATTTAATTAATCATGTAAATGAATTCTACAACTTGTTGATTTTATTCTCATGGGATAAAAAGAAAAGGCCAGCTCAAGGGAGATTGAGCCGGCCAAGGAGGTGGTTCCTAGTCTTACTGTAATACTTTTTTAGTTTTTTATTTTTCGTCAGCAATACTACGGTAAATAAAATAGTATTGATGTGATCTGTT
The DNA here is from genome assembly GCF_000711895.1 of Photorhabdus australis DSM 17609. Lineage (GTDB taxonomy): Bacteria > Pseudomonadota > Gammaproteobacteria > Enterobacterales > Enterobacteriaceae > Photorhabdus > Photorhabdus australis. The sequence goes on along the minus strand of NZ_JONO01000009.1, from coordinate 54,605 downwards.
TCTAAAAAAAGAAATATACCATCATCAAGATGGTATATTGATGATTATTTGTCTTAATCTCGGTTCACATGAGGGAATTGAGAATTAATACCATTTAGATTACGAATTAATAAGGCGTAATTAATATCAATTTGTTTAGGAATTGATAAATAGACAATATATCCATCACCAGGGGCAACTTCCATTGGCTGACCTTTTTTATCCTGCATAGCTTCCAGAGTGAACTGGATATTGCCTGATGGTGTCATTAATTCGAGACTGTCTCCGATTATGAATTTATTTTTGACAGCAACCTCAGCTAATCCGTTGACTCGTTTACCAGTAAATTCACCAACAAATTGCTGTGTATCCGATACCGAATAGCCGTATTCATAAGTCTGATAGGTATCATGGGTATGACGGCGTAGAAATCCTTCGGTATATCCACGGTGAGCAAGCCCTTCCAGGGTTGTTAGCAAGGTTGGATTAAAAGGCTTTCCTGCTACAGCATCATCAATAGCCCTGCGATACACTTGTGCTGTGCGGGCGCAGTAATAGAAAGATTTTGTGCGTCCTTCAATTTTTAAAGAGTGAACGCCCATTTTGGTTAATCTTTCAACGTGTTCAATTGCGCGTAAGTCTTTAGAATTCATGATGTAAGTACCATGTTCATCTTCAAAAGCAGACATATATTCGCCTTGACGCTTCATATCTTCGAAGGTAAATACTTTATCTGTTGGTGCACCTTTTCCTAATGTCGGCTCGATATTTTTTGCCGGTATCGGTTCGTGTATATGCACAATATTACCAATATCATCTTCTTTACCTTCCTGAACGTTGTATTCCCAGCGGCAGGCATTAGTACATGTTCCCTGATTTGGGTCACGCTTGTTAATATAACCGGATAGCAGGCAGCGACCGGAATAGGCCATGCACAGTGCGCCATGTACGAAAACTTCCAGCTCCATATCAGGGACATGTTGGCGAATCTCGTTAATTTCATCTAGCGAAAGTTCACGGGAAAGAATGACTCTGGTTAGTCCCATTTGTTGCCAGAATTTTACTGTTGCCCAGTTGACTGCATTAGCCTGAACGGAAAGATGGATTTCTATTTCAGGGAAAGCCTCACGAACCATCATAATGAGTCCGGGATCCGACATAATCAAGGCATCAGGTCCCATTTCAACGACAGGTTTCAGATCACGGATAAAGGTTTTCAGTTTGGCATTGTGCGGAGCAATATTAACTACAACGTAAAAGCGTTTACCAAGTTCGTGGGCTTCTTTAATGCCTTGTGCCAGATTTTCGTGATTGAATTCATTATTACGAACGCGGAGGCTATAACGTGGTTGACCGGCATATACTGCGTCCGCACCATAAGCAAAGGCATAGCGCATATTTTTCAGTGAGCCGGCAGGGGAAAGTAATTCTGGAGTAAACATATTTAAAAAATTCTCGATCTGAATTCAAGGCAGTTTTCACTACAAAAAGTAAGGATAAAGTGAGGATTCTAACGCTTAATCTATTGAGGATACAAATTTATTGGTATGCAGGGTTTGGCTGTGCAGAGCGATAAGGTGCACCTAAAAGCTGAATATTTATTCAAACTGATAAGGTGCATTTCATTATGAAAAGTCGTTACTCTGACTTTGTTAGATCACGAACATTCACACTGGAGCCGTTTTTAACCGCCGACTGAATGCCTTTTTTGGCAGCAATTTCATCATCGTACAACTCGCTTAGCCCGATAACTTGATAATTTCTCGCTTTAAGCACGAAATAAGACTTACCAGATTTGTTTTCTCTAATTTCGAAGTTTTTTTCTTCAGGGGAATTTGCCTGGATAGAACGAATCCCTTTATTCGCTGCTGCCTTTGTAGTGTACATTTCACTGGTGAGAATAACTTCACCGTTCGATGTTTTTAAGTTGAAAAAGTACTGCTTGTTTTTTGTCCTTTTAAGATCATAGTGACCTATAGCCATAGATAATTCCTCCAATTAAAGATGAGTATTTTTAATATAGCTGAATTTCTGACCGGTGAGAGGTTGAGAGAAATTTAATTCAATTAAAGTGTGACAGTTATAACAAACGGCATATATCGGCTTCCCATCGGTAACCAAGCCCATAAATGGAGCGGATGAATGTTTTGTTGCTGTCTAATTGCTCCAATTTGCGACGTAGGTTCTTAATATGGCTATCAATAGTACGGTCTGTAACGATGCGGTAATCGTCATACAGATTATTCAGTAATTGATCGCGGGAAAACACTCGCCCAGGCTGGATCGCCATTGTTTTTAGTAACCGAAATTCAACGGGAGTTAAATCCAATATTTTATCGTGGTAACGTGCCTGAAAGCAGGCCTCATCAATGTGTAAGTCACTTTGCTTGACAATATCCTGAGGTCGGTAACAGCGACGGAGAATGGTTTTCACTCGTGCAACAATTTCACGTGGACTGTACGGTTTACAGATGTAATCATCTGCCCCGATTTCTAACCCCAGTAATCGGTCAATCTCTTCAGTCTTAGCGGTGACCATAATAATAGGTACGTCAGAAAAACAGCGGATTTCACGGCAGACAGATAAGCCATCACAACCTGGAAGCATTAGATCCAGTAATATAATATCTGGATTATGTTGCTGTACGTAAGGAACGACTTCATCACCACGCAATAGCCACTGGGTCTTGTAATCAGCCGCGTTGAGATAATCAACCAGTAATTGGCCAAGCTTTGGCTCATCTTCAACAATTAAAACAGTATGATGTTCAAATTCTGCATTCATAGCGTTTCACAATCAGGAGATTTTATTAGCGGTAATTCTATGTTAATTCTCAGGCCACCTAAAGGTGAAGGCTCAGCACGGATCGTACCATTATGTGCTTCAGTGATGTTATAGCAGATAGCTAGACCAAGCCCTGATCCACCACTGGCGCGGTTTCGTGAGGATTCACTGCGATAGAAACGTTCAAAAACCCGCTGACATTGTTCTGGTAACAGGCCAGGCTCACTGTCCTGCCAGCTCAGTATAAAATGGCTATCATCAGCGTTGCCTTCAATCATCAGTTTTCCATTTTTAGCGGTATAGCGAAGGCTGTTTTCCAGTAAATTATGAAATAGTTGAGTCAATCTGTCTGGATCAGCAAACATTATGACAATGTCAGGTAGCTTAACATCCACCTGAATTTGCTTATCAATAAAACGTCCACGGTAAGATGCTATGGCAACCTCAAGTGATTCACTGATATTGATAAATTCTTTCCGATATGCCAACGCCCCACGATCTGACAGAGATAGCTGGTGCAAATCATCAACGAGTTTGGTTAATGTGGTGATTTCTGCCAGTAACGAATTCAATGTTTCAGGTGTTGGTTTGCGCACACCGTCTTGTAAAGCTTCCAATTCACCCCGTAATACAGAAAGAGGAGTGCGCAGTTCATGGGAAATATCTGCCATATAATCGCGGCGCATTTGCTCATTTTTTTCCAGTGTACAGGCGAGTTGGTTGAAATTATAGGCAAGCTGACCGATTTCATCTCTACTTGATGATGTAACTCGGGCACTAAAATCGCCTGCTGCTAGTTTATGCGTTCCTTCAACCAGGCGCTTAACGGGTTTCAGCATACCGCGGGACAACAGTAATGTGGCTATGATTGCCAGTAAGGTAGATAAGCCAGCAATTATCCAGCTTGTCAGTTGTTGCTGGCGATCAAAACTGATATCAGCCTGGCGGGTAATTTTGTCAGACGTACTGACAATGACCCATCCAACTATCTGATTATTATAGTTAATTGGTTCGTGATAGGTATCTGATGGAATTTTACCTTCATGACCGACCAATAATTTCATATCTCTGTCCACGACCCAAAACTGAGTTCGCCAGCCACGGGGCGGTGGACCTTGGTGGCTTTCACTGGTTTGTTCAATGGAACGGATGATTTGAAAAATTATCCGATTATTCTGCTTTAAGAATTTCCAGCTACCATATTGTTGATATTGTTCAGCGAGTGCTTCAGCCAGCATAGAAGTACGTAACTGAATATTTTGTTTGATATAACCAATAAAACCATGTTGAAAGCTGCTTCTGACACCCCAGTGCATGGTGATAAGTACCAGCATACAAGTGGCAAAAATAGCTATAAATAGTTTCCCGCTGATACCTGGTTTCATGGTTGCCCCGCAGTTTGGGTGACACGCCGTTGTTGCCACTTTTCTCTTAATCGATCAAAACAGAGATAGACCACCGGTGTGGTATATAACGTCAAAAGCTGGCTCATGACCAGGCCACCAACAATAGTAATGCCTAATGGTTGGCGCAGCTCCGAACCATCGCCATTGCTCAACACTAATGGCAGGGCACCAAACAGGGCTGCAAGTGTCGTCATTAGAATTGGGCGGAAACGTAACAGGCTAGCCTGGAATATCGCATCACGGGCGCAGATATTGCCGTTACGTTGAGCTTCAATGGCAAAATCCACCATAATAATGGCATTTTTTTTCACGATACCAATTAACAACATGATGCCTATTAAGGCTATCAGGCTGAATGGAGTGTTAAATAGTTCTAATGCCAACAAAGCACCAATACCGGCAGAAGGCAAAGTAGAGAGAATGGTCAGTGGGTGGATATAACTTTCATACAATATTCCTAACACCAGATAAACGGTGATAACCGCAGCCAGAATCAGGAATAACTGTGATTTCGCTGTTTCTTGAAAAATTTGAGCCGTGCCTGCAAAAGTGCTGCGAACAGTTGGAGGCACACCAAGTTCAGTGATGGTCCTTTCAATAGCATTGATAGCATCGGAAAGGGTATAACCTTCTGGTACGTTAAAGGAAATGGTAGAAGCAGCAGAAAGCCCCTGATGATTCACACTTAGCGGCGCATTAGCGGGTTGCCAGTGAGCAAAATAGGAAAGTGGAATGGCCTCTCCTTTATTGTTAATCATAAACATTTTTTCCAATGCGCTAACATCTTGCGTATATTCCGGGGCAACTTCCATGACGACTTTGTACTGATTTAGAGGCTGATAAATAGTCGATATTTGTCGTTGACCAAAAGCGTTATTCAATAAACTATTTGCTTCACTGACATTAATTCCCAGCTGTGACATGGTATCGCGGTTATAGGTTATTGCCATTTCAGCACCCTTGTCTTCTTTGTCCGAATTCACATCGGCTAGCTGGGGTAATTGCCCTAATGCTTTACGGATAACAGGTTCCCATTTGCGTAGATCATTGAGGTCATCTGCCAGTAATGTAAACTGGTAACTTGCATTACTTTGACGACCACCTGCCATGATGTCTTGTACTGGAATGAGAAACAGATTTGCCCCCGGCTCATTAGCTAGTTTGATTCTCAGGCGTGAAATAACTTGTTCTGCGCTGTTTGAACGTTCTTTTAGCGGCTTCAAAGAGATAAACATAAAACCTCTGTTTACCTGCCCGCCGCCAGTAAAACCAGTAACGCTGTCTACCGCAGGGTCGGCATTGATTATCTGCATAAAATTTTTCATTTTTTCACGCATAGACTGGAAAGAGATACTTTGATCTGCTCGGACGAATCCTAACAATCGGCCAGTATCCTGTTCCGGGAAGAAAGTTTTTGGAATATTGATATAGAGCCAGACATTTAGGGCGATAGTGCCCGCCAGAATTAATAGCACCCAGCGACTATGATTGAGCACCCATGTCAGGGAGCGTCCATAACCTTGCTGAATTTTTAGCAGGACTTTACCAAACCCGCGGATTTTTTTCTGTGCTTTGATGCGTTGGGATTTCAGCAAGTGAGCACACATCATTGGAGTCAATGTTAAAGAGACCAACAATGAGATACTGATTGCTGTTGTTAGCGTAATAGCAAATTCACGGAACAGCCGACCAACCAACCCATCCATGAGCAGAAGAGGTATAAAGACCGCGACCAGCGAAATGCTCATGGAAAGGACGGTAAAGCCGACTTCTTGAACACCACGTAGCGCCGCTTGCATAGGCTTAATGCCTGCTTCAAGGTGGCGGGAAATGTTCTCCAATACCACAATAGCATCATCGACTACGAATCCTGTTGCAATCGTCAATGCCATCAGGGAAAGGTTGTTAAGGCTAAAACCGCACAAATACATGGCGGTAAAAGTTCCAATGAGTGAAACAGGTACGGCAATCGCTGGGATTAATGTTGCCCGGCCAGAACGCAGGAACAGGAACACCACCAGAATCACCAGTCCGATAGCAATTACTAGCGCACGCTCTACTTCTGCTAATGAAGCGCGAATGGTTGGAGTGCGATCCTGGGCAACTTTAAGTTGAATAGAGGTGGGGAGGGATTCACGTAATGCAGGTAATTGTTCACGAATACGGTTTACCGTGGCGATGATATTTTCACCAGCTTCACGGCGAATGATGAGTAAAATAGCCGGTTCACCGTCAGACATACCGGCTGCTCTGACATTCTGAACCGAGTCTTTTATATTCGCGACATCTTGTAGTCGCACGGGTGAGCCGTTTTTGTAATGGACGATTATCGGGCGATAACTTTCAGCGGTTTTTAGCTCATCGTTGGTTTGGATCTGCCAGCGTTGTTGATCTGAATCCACATATCCTTGTGGACGGCGGACATTTGCATTGCTGATAGCTTTGCGTACTGCATCTAGAGAAACTCCCTGATTAAACAGAGCGTTAGGATTCAATTCAATCCTCACTGCGGGTAGAGAACTTCCTCCAACAGAAACTTCACTGACCCCTTCGACTTGTGCAATTTTCTGTGCAAGTTGAGTAGATGCTAAATCGTAAAGCTGCCCCTGATTGTAGGTATCAGAAGTCAGTGTCAGGATCATAATGGGGGCATCGGACGGATTGGCTTTGTAGTAACGAGGTCTGCTGTGCATACCGGAAGGTAACATATTTTGGGCGGCATTCAGGGCTGCCTGTACATCCCGTGCGGCGCTATTAATATCACGGCTCAGGTCAAATTCAAGCGTGATATTTGTACTGCCAAGTGAACTATTAGATGTCATCTCATTGACACCGGCAATTCGGCCTAATGCCCGCTCTAGCGGAGTAGCAATAGATGATGCCATTGTTTCCGGTGATGCTCCCGGCAATGAGGCATAAACGGTGATTACCGGGAAATCCATTTGCGGTAAAGGGGAAACTGGCAATAGGGTAAATCCTAATAATCCGCATAGGGTTATAGCTAAACTGAGCAGCGTTGTGGCAACAGGGCGCTGGATAAATAAAGCAAAAAACTTCACCGTAGCTCCTGATTATTAATAGATGAATTGTCTTGCTCGTTAGGTTTGCGATTACGACGATAGTGCGCCAGTTTGTCAAACAGTAAATAGACAACCGGAGTTGTAAACAGTGTCAGGATCTGGCTCATAATCAGTCCACCAACCATGCAAATTCCCAATGGACGGCGTAATTCGGCGCCGACACCGGCACTGAGCATCAATGGTAAGGCACCAAACAACGCGGCCATTGTGGTCATCAGGATCGGACGGAAACGCAATAAACAAGCCTGATAAATCGCTTCATAAGGGGATAACCCCTGTTCGCGTTCTGCGGCCAGAGCAAAGTCGATCATCATGATAGCGTTTTTCTTCACAATACCTATCAGTAGGATAATGCCGATGATTGCAATCACATCCAGTTCTTGACCCGTCATCATTAGTGCTAGCAGTGCACCAACGCCAGCTGTTGGCAGCGTGGAGAGAATCGTTACCGGATGGATAAAACTTTCGTACAGTATTCCCAGCACAATATACATGGCGATAACAGCGGCAGCGATTAGCCACAATGTATTACCGAGTGCGCTTTCAAATGCCAGTGTTGTTCCCTGAAATTTAATCGTCATATCTTTGGGCATTTCAATTAATTGCGCTGCATTGCGAACAGCATTGACTGACTGCTCAAGAGAAGCATTTTCCGAAACGTTAAAAGAAAATGTTGCTGCGGGGAATTGGGCCAGATGGTTAATTGCTAACGGGCCAAATCTTTGTTCAACAGTAGCGATAGTACTGAGTGGTACGATATTGCCATCAGTTCCGTTGAGACGAATGTTATCAAATGCCGCGAGTCCCGGAGTCGATTTCACATCATGCTCTAGAACAATTCGATACTGGTTTGCCTGAGTATAAATGGTTGAAATCAGTCGCTGACCGAACGCATTGTAGAGGGCATTATCTATAGCAGCCATTGAAATACCTAACCGACTAGCAATGTCTCTGTCGACCTTGATATAGGCGATTAGCCCTTGCGCTTGCCAGTCACTGCTGATATCAACCAGTTCTGATCGCTGTTTCAATTCAGTTAATAATTTCGGTACCCATATACTCAATTCATCCAGGGAAGTTGCTTGCAATGTGAACTGATATTGGTTACGTGTAACTTGAGTATCAATTGTCAGATCTTGCATGGGTTGCAAGTAGAGTTTTGCGTCTGGTATGGAAGCAATTTTTTCCTGTAGACGTGGGATAATTTCAGAGATTCTGTCGTTACGTTGGTTAATTGGTTTCAGCGTAATTTGTAGCCGACTGTTATTTAGCGTTGGGTTACTGCCGTCAACGCCGACGAATGTGGTGATATTTTCTACTGCTGGATCTTGCAACAATAAGGATGAAACTTGTTGCTGTTTATCTGCCATTGCAGCGAAGGATATTGATTGTGGAGCTTCCAGAGTTCCCTGAATCAGCCCATTATCTTGTAATGGAAAAAAACCTTTTGGAATAATGACATAGAGCAGGGCTGTTAGCGCTAGTGTACTTAGAGCGATACCAAGTGTGATCTGTGGGTGGTTTAGTGCCTTTTTCAGCCATATTGCATAACCAGCAATTATCCGTTCAAAAAAGTGTTCACTGGCCCGTTCAAAGCGATTGTGCTTTACCTGTGATTCTGATTTGAGCATTCTGGCGCACATCATAGGTGTTAATGTCAGCGAGACGACGGCAGAAATCAGAATTGCAATGGCTAAAGTAATGGCAAACTCACGGAAAAGACGGCCAACGATGTCGCCCATGAAAAATAACGGGATCAACACGGCGATTAAAGAGAAAGTTAGGGAGATAATGGTAAAACCAATTTCACCTGCCCCTTTCAATGCTGCGGCTATCGGTTTCTCACCTTGTTCTATATAACGGGAGATATTCTCGATCACCACAATGGCATCATCCACAACAAACCCAGTGGCAATGGTGAGAGCCATAAGTGTCAGGTTATTAATGGAGAAACCGCAGAAATACATTACGGCGAATGTACCGACCAGTGAAAGGGGAACGGCGATACTAGGAATGAGTGTTGCGATACCGTTACGCAGAAATAGATAAATCACCATAACAACTAGCACAATTGCCAGTAGCAGCTCAAACTGAACATCTTTTACTGAGGCTCGAATAGTCGTTGTGCGGTCAGTCAGGATTTTTATATCGACAGATTTTGGCAAGTTGCTAATGAGTTCCGGTAACATTTGACGAATGTTATCTGTGGTTTCAATGACGTTGACACCCGGCTGGCGCTGAACATTAATCACAATGGCCTGTTTACCATTTGCCCATGCACCTAGTTTGCTATTTTCGGCTCCTTGTTCAATAGTTGCTACATCTTGTAATCGTACTGGTGCGCCATTTTTATAGGCAATAATCAGTTTGCGATAATTATCAACGGATTTTATCTGATCATTGGCTGAAAGCGTGACAGAACGGGTTGGTCCGTCAAGACTGCCTTTGGCTGAGTTAACATTGGCGTTGTTGATGGCGGTACGAATCGTTTCGCTATCTAATCCCTGAGCAGCGACAGTTTGAGCATTCAGTTTCACTCTAACAGCTGGGCGTTGACCGCCGGCGAGTGTCACCAACCCAACACCATTTACCTGTGAAATTTTCTGTGCGACGCGGGTTTCTACCATATCTTGAATCTGAGTCATTGGCATGGCATTGGAGGTTACTGCCAGCGTCAAAATAGGGGGATCAGCGGGGTTAACTTTGTTGTAAATAGGCGGATAGGGCAGGTCATTGGGTAATAAATTGCTGGCAGCGTTAATAGCAGCCTGTACTTCCTGTTCGGCGACATCCAATGGCAATGTAAGTTGAAATTGTAATGTGATAACTGAAGCACCGCCGGAACTTTGGGATGCCATTTGTTTAAGACCTGACATTTGCCCAAGTTGGCGTTCCAATGGGGCGGTTACCGCAGAGGTCATCACATCAGGGCTTGCACCAGGGTAGAATGTGACTACTTGAATTGTGGGATAGTCTACTTCCGGTAAAGCGGACACGGGCAACATGTGATAGCCGATAATTCCTGCTAGTAAGATCGCTACCATAAACAACGTGGTCGCGACGGGACGCAGGATAAATTGGCGAGATGGCCCGCCTCCTGGGATCTGGGCGCTTACCTGCATCAGGAATTCTCCGCCTTGCTATTATGTGGTTGGATTTTCGTTTTATTTACCATCGGAGTAACGATATCCACCTTATCGCCGTCTGTCAGGCGATCGATACCATCGGTAACCACTTTGTCACCTTCTGTCAGGCCAGTGCTGATAACAACGCGTTGGGCATCCTGTAATTTAACCGTGACCAAATGTTTGCTAACTTTGTTATCTTCATCCAGTATCCAAACAAAGTTTCCTTCATTGCTCATTTGCAGCGCGGCACTTGGGATCACGACTGAGTTTTCCAATGTATCGACTTTGATACGAATATTAACGAACTGATTTGGGAACAGAATTTCGTCCTGATTGGAAAATCGCGCTTTGAGCTTAATTGTGCCGGTAGCGGTATCGATTTGATTATCAATACTTAACAGTTTTCCCTCGGCAAGTTGTTGTTGATTACTGCGATCCCATGCACTGACAGCAACGTCATGATTCCTTTTTTGAGCCTGCAAAACCGCATTGATATCGTTTTCAGGTAGTGAAAAGAGCGCATCGACGGGATCAGTTTGTGTAATAACCACAATAGGGGAATTGTTGCCACTGGAGATAAAATTTCCCACATCGATCTGTTTCAGGCCCACTCGGCCAGAAATAGGTGCAGTAATACGGCTGTAAGTGAGTTGAAGTTTTGCATTATCAATGATGGCTTGGTCGACTTTTAGGCTGGCTTCATATTGGCGAACAAGTGCATGCTGATTATCCATTTCTTGCTGGGAAATGAGCTTGGTGTTTGCCAGCTTCTGATAGCGCTTCAGATCCTGACGAGCATTAGCCAGTGTGGCTTGATCTTTGGCAAGTTGGCCTTCAGCTTGTGCTAATTGAACTTGAAACGGACGTGGATCAATTTCTGCCAGTAAATCACCTTGTTTAATTTGTTGACCTTCTTGAAAGTGTAGCGCCATAAGCTGACCCTCTACCCTGCTGGTCACGGTGACTGTCTTTGCCGCTTGAATGGTGCCAAGTCCGGTTAGAAAACGGGGTACCGTCTGTTTTTGGGCAATCGCAGCCTGAACAGGAGGTAAAGGAGGACGCCTTGAGACAGAGGATTGGCCAGATACACTGGATTGTGCATTTTTCGTTTGAGGGGCAGAAGATGTTTTAAATTGGTACCAGACAAATATAGCTGTAGCTACCGTAATGGTGGCTAATATTGTACGGAAAAGGCGGTGTTTATTGTTTTTATTCATTTCTTCGGCATTCTCTCAAAGCTCAAGGTATGACCTGATTTATGTACGGCTGTATTATTGATTTAATCGTATGCTATTAGTTTAGCCAGTGAGGATAGACTAAAAAATGGAGGAAATGTGGAAAATATGTCAAGGAAGCACTTTTTAAGGTAAATTAAGGCATTTTTTGTCATTTTTTTCGAGACGGCTCCAAAAATTGTGTAACTGATGATTGTGTTGCTTTAATTTTTTCGCAATTATTAGAACATATATTTATTTTTTGATAAAGATTCAGGCCAATTATAAAACACTGGTGAAGGAGAAAGGATAGAAATAATCACTTTGGGACCATTGACGAATATAGCAATGGCGGTCTTAAAAGAGCCAGATTTGCATAAGTTTTTCAAAATGATTTATATTATGGTCGGAGCTGGATTGAAAGCTGGGAATATTACACCATTAGCTAAGTTCAATATTTATGTAGATGCTGAAGCAGCACATATAGTATTAAATTCTGGGCTTCCTCTTATATTCTGTGGGTGGGATCTAGGTATGGAGAACGCTTTTATTAATGAACTTGATATAGATAAATTAAACTCTTTAAGTGATCTTGGTCGGTTTGCCGTGAGATGTAATAAGACATTGATTGAATTCAATGCGGGAATAACTAATAAAAAAGGATTTGACCTGCCTGACCTTATAACCATGGCTGTTGCTTTATATCCTAATGAAATGATAGAGGATAAATTAGAAGTGTATGGTTATGTTGAATATCAAAGTACGCGTTCATATGGACATTTAGTTATTGATTCAACTCATCTGCTCAATAATTCTAATAATATGACTGTGGTGACTAAAATTAAAGATGGTGTCTTTAAAAATAAACTATTTACATTGTTATCATAATTTTAATGATATATACCCAATGGATTTCAAGATGCATCGCGACGGCAAGGGAACGAATCCCCGGGCGCATAGGTAACTATGTGACCGGAGTGAGTGTAGCCAACAAAGAAGCAACTTGTCAGATGACTGAATTGTTAACAGGATAAATAATTTAGCAATAAATATTGCGAGATTTTACTTTTTACCCAAATAGGATTGAGATTATTAACCAATCTTATTTGGCGAATTGAATTTAGTGTAATCAATGATGGTGTTATTTACGCTATTACTATCTGGTATTATTGGTTTGTCAATGATACATTCCAATTTTTTCCTTTAAATGTTTTATGTGAAATATATTTTTCTGTGCTTTTATTTCGTTTGACGATTTTTGCTTTTCTCTGGTGTAGTCTGTTTACTTTTCTGATGATGATCCAATGCCGCAATCGATGAATAAATAAAGCGACCGAGTAAAATTAGGAAACTGATAAGTAAAACCAGTTTGGTAATTTGAGAACGTGTTTTTTGTTCATAAATTTAGGCCATTATGCTGATTCTTCTTTTATTTCCAGTTGCCAACCAGTAACACTGTTCCAGTAGTCCTGCTCTTTTTCTAAATCAAGCTGCATCAGGGTATTTTCTGATAAATAATTGTGAGGCAGATAGAGTGTCCAATGACTATCATCAGTTGCCAGCCTGAGTGATTTAGGGGTTGTTGTGGATTGGCGCTGATTGTTAAGTAAAGTAGCCAGGCGCAGGATTTGAATTAATGGCAAATATTGTTTTTTCTTGAATAAATTGAATTTTGGTAAATCGTCCAGTTTTATTGTTTTGCGATGATAGCGAACCAGTGTCGCCAGTAACAATTGTTGTTCCTGATTAAAGCCAGGTAAATTTGTATGTTGGAGAATGTAAGCGGAATGTCGCTGTAATCCGCTTAAGTTAATGTTTAACCCAACTTCATGTAACATTGCTGCCCAATGTAAAATAGCCTCGAGTTGAGGTTGCACTAATTTTGAGTTTTGGGTTGCCCACTGGTTATAAAGCACTTCTGTTGTATCAAGTACACGCTTTGCCTGTTCTCTATCGATATTATAGTGCTCAGCCAGGCTTTTTGCGGTTCTCTGGCGAATATCCTGATGGCGAAAGCGGCCTTCCATTTCATATAAAACACCTTCGCGCAGAGCGCCATCTGATAGTTGTAATTCTTTTATATGCAGGGCATCAAATACGCCGCATAAGATGGCCAGACCGGGAACGAAAACGTGTTTACGATCATCGGATAATTCGGGCAGACTGAGGGTTTTAACCTTTTTAAATTTAAGAACTTCTTTGACTAGTATTTCTAGTCGTTCTGGTGTGATTAACCCGTCTTTTTCTCCCATTGCGACCAGTACTTCATAAACCGCTTTGATTGTCCCGGATGCCCCAAGTGCCGAATTCCAGCCTGTAATGCGGTACTGCCATGAGAGATTTTCCAGTTTTTGGGCTGCTTCAAGTCGTGCTCTGCTGAATCTTTCTGCACTGATTTCTTCGTCAGGAAAAAATTGGTGAGCGAAATTGATGCACCCCATTCGGCGACTTTCAACCAATAAAGGGTTAAAATTTTCACCAATCACTAATTCGGTGGAACCGCCACCAATGTCAATCACCAGTTTACGATCTTGCTCTGGTTGAGTATGCTCCACTCCCATATAGATCAGACGGGCTTCTTCATGGCCGGAAATAATTTCAATTGGGTAAGGGATTACTTCTTTTGCTCGTCTGATAAACTCTTTTGCGTTACTGGCTTCACGTAAGCTGTGAGTCCCTACCAGACAAACATTGTCCGCCGGAAAGCCTTGTAACCGTTCAGCAAACAACGCAAGACAGGCCAGACCGCGTTCCATTGCTTCTTCGCTTAATTCATTTTTATGATTAAGGCCGTAAGCAAGGTAAACACGTTGCTTTAAACGACCAAGGATCTGTAAGGCGCCGTTAACAATTCGTGCAATGACCATATGGAAACTGTTTGAACCCAAATCGATAGCTGCAATTTCCATTGGCCTGGGTGTGGACTTATCGTGTGTTAGCGGCATAAATTAAACTCTTGCTTCAGGTTGTTCGAGGGATTTTATGTAATCATAAATCGCCATTTGCGCGCGGATCTTCCGTTTATTGCCCCGTGGCACATAACGGTTGCTCAATTCTTTATCGACATAACGGGCTTTCACCGTATCATTGAATTGCAATTCGAGAATATCTAATACACGTTGTTTCAACTGTGGATCAAGCAGACAGACGGCAACTTCAATCCGATAGTCGATATTACGGGTCATCCAGTCGGCAGAGGAGAGAAAGACCTTTTCGTCTCCGTTATTGGTAAATACATAAACTCGATCATGTTCAAGGAAGCGGTCAACAATACTGGTAATCTGAATGTTTTCGCTAAATCCTGGCTGATTGGGTACTAGTGAACACATACCGCGTATCAGCAGGCGTATTTTGACACCCGCTTCTGAAGCATCGTATAGACGATCTACCAATTCTTTATCAACAAGGTTATTGATTTTTAGCGTAATCCCCGCAGGTTTAGCTGCTTTGGCATTTTTTATTTCTTGTGAAATAAGTTGGTTGAGCATGGCACGAGAATTTTGTGGCGAAACCATCAGATTTTCAAATTTAACCGGACGATAAGGGTTTTCAATGAAATTGAATACGCGGCGTACTTCGTTGGTAATTTTTGGATTCGCTGTCAGCAGGGAATAGTCTGTATAGAGACGTGCTGTTTTTTCATTAAAGTTACCGGTACCGATATGGGCATAACGAACAATTTCTTCGCCTTCCAGACGGGAAATAAAAAATAGTTTTGCGTGAATCTTTAGCCCCGGTGCGGAGAAGATAACATGCACTCCCGCTTCGGTGAGTCGTTTAGCCCAGTGAATATTGGCCTCTTCATCAAATCGTGCTTGCAGCTCAACAACAACGGTAACTTTTTTACCGTTATGAGCAGCATGAATCATTGAATCAATAATGCGAGAATCTTTTGCCACCCGGTAAATATTGATTTTAATGGAAAGCACGCTCGGGTCGAAAGAAGCCTGGCGTAGTAATTCCAGCACGTGTTCAAAGGTATGATAAGGATAATAGAGTAGAACATCCTGTTCACGGATGGCATCAAAACCATTGCGGAAATTATCAAACCAGATGTGCCGTAATCTCGGTAATGGTTTATTCAGTAAGTTTTTCTTTCCCTCATTGGGAAATTTAATGAAGTCTTTAAAGTTGTGATAGCGTCCACCAGCAATTACGGAGTCATCATTCGATAAACCAAGTTTGTTACGCAGTAATTCCACCATTTCATCTGGCATTTCCCTCTGGTAAACGAATCTTACCGGTTCCGCTGTCAGTCGTTGTTTCAATGTAGATGACATCAATTCAAGTAAACTGGATTCCATCTCTGTTGCCAAATCATATTCAGAATCTCGGGTCATTTTCATGGAATAGGCGTTCAGTGAATCATAATCGAAGAAGCCTTTGAAAATTTCATCAAGACAGTAGCGTAGAATATTGTCGAGCAAGATCATTGACTTGCGGCGGCGTGGCATTTCAGGCGGTAAATTAACGAAACGGGGAACTTTATCTGATGGCAGCTCCAGTAATGCATATTGAATATTTTGACCACGTATAATTTCGATTGCCAAATAGGTGTAATCATCTTTCAAGAATTCAACCAGATTTGTTTCTGGGTTGATCAGGATAGGAGTAATATGTGGCCGCAGATGTTGACGGAAATATTGTCTTAGCCAGATTTGTTGATTAGGTGAAATTTGTCGTTCATTGATCAGGAAAATTTGATTGCGGGCCATTTCCAGCAATAATTCGTTATAGAGCACATCAAATTCTTGATCGGTTTTGGCTACTTTAGTTTGAATCTTTTTCAGTACGTGCCGGGCGCTGCTGGCTGATCCTCGTTCTTCATTAATCAGGATTCGTCGTTTTACATCAGCAAACCGGACTTTGTAGAATTCATCCAAATTATTAGAGTAAATGCCCAAGAACCGCATCCTTTCAATTAATGGATTGCTCTTATCCGCCGCTTCCTGAAGCACACGTTCGTTGAATGATAACCAACTAAGTTCTTTCTCGGTATAGAGCCTGTCTTGGGACATTGTTACTCCAGATGTTAAAGTATACCTGTTATCTTTCAAGTTGCCTCTTTGTTGGCTGCGTTCACTTGCCGCCGCCCTGCAACTTGAAATCTATTGGGTATAAAAGTATCAAATTTGGTCGCTGCCAGTCGCTAAAATTCCGGTCATAATTGCTGGCTTAGGCTTTTTCTCCCGCCTTAGATGCAAAATATTGATGTTGGAAAATACACATGCGAATTGCCGTGCGGTAACCGCCATTAATAAAGAATTCATCTATTAATTCGCCTTCAATACAGAAACCCAGCTTATTATAGATATAAATGGCTTTGGCATTCTCTTTGTCAACAATCAGGTAGAGTTTATACAGATTGAGGACGGAAAATGCGTATTCCATCGCGAGTTTTGCCGCTTTGGTTGCATGTCCCTGACCTTGATATGTTGGAGCGATAATGATTTGGAATTCTGCCCGGCGATGGATATAGTCGATTTCAACTAGTTCGACCAATCCAACTTTAGAATTAGAACTCTCAATAATAAACCGGCGCTCGTTCTGGTCGTGGATATGTTTGTCATAGAGATCGCGTAGTTCAACGAAAGCTTCATAAGGTTCTTCAAACCAGTAACGCATTACGCTAGCGTTGTTATCTAATTGATGGACGAAAGGCAAATCTTCCCGTTCAAGTGGAAGTAACCTGACAGGTGGAATATGAGAGCCACCAGACATTTGACACCTCGGTGTTTTTAGTAAAAGGATATTATTAATATGGTATATACTCAAGACACTTCAAAGTGCATGTTTGAAAAACGATTATGTTGTTGAATTTAAATGTTTTTACGTCTGACGGCTCAAGCATCTTGAAGTTCATTCGGTATATATAGTTTGCAGTGCTGGGTATCTTACCACAGCACTGTAATTAGCGGTTAGTAAATAGATTATTCTACAGCGTAACCTTGTGGGGGAAGAGAATTCCCATCCAAATACGCTTTGCCATTGATCATACTCAGGCGTCCTTCGACAAACCAGTTGATAACTAATGGATAAATATTGTGTTCCTGAGTTTGAACCCGTTTAATAACGTCCTCTTCCTGATCATCTGCGAAAATAGGAACTTTGGCTTGCAGGATCACGGGACCGCCATCCAACTCTTCTGTCACAAAATGGACCGAAGTCCCGTGCTCTGTATCACAATTTTCCATTGCCTTGCGGTGAGTATGCAGGCCGGGATATTTGGGCAATAAAGAGGGATGGATATTCAGTAGACGGCCAAGGTAGTGCTGAACAAAGTCAGATGTCAGAATGCGCATATAACCTGCAAGGACAACTAAATCTGGCTGATACTGATCAATGGTGTGTTTCAACGCTTCATCGTAAGCTTGACGATCTGCATAGTTTTTGGGGCTGATGACATGGGCTGGAATATCGGCCTGTTTAGCTCGCAACAAGCCGTAAGCGTCTGCTTTATTACTAAATACCGCACAAATTCGCCCATCGATTTTATTCTGTTGACAGCCATCAATCACCGCCTGGAGATTGCTGCCGTTGCCAGAGATTAATACAACGATGTTTTTCATTTAATAACAACCTGTTGTTCACCTTCTTTCAGTGCAGCAATTGTACCGATTTGCCAGGCTTGCTCACCAGCTGCATTGAGCAATTCAATAGCATGTTTTGCTGCTGCTTGTGGCAGTGCAATTACCATGCCGACACCACAGTTGAATGTACGATACATTTCATGACGGCTGACATTACCGGTCTGTTGTAGCCAGTTAAATATTGCAGGCCATTGCCAACTGGATTCATTAATCTGTGCCTGGGTATTTTCGGGCAAGACACGCGGGATATTTTCCCAGAACCCCCCTCCCGTCAGATGAGCAATAGCGTGAACATCAGCTTTTTCAATCAGGGATAAAATGGATTTAACATAAATTTTTGTTGGGGCAAGTAGGTGTTCTGCCAGTGGTTTGCCTTCAAGCTCTGTTACTTCTGGATTTGTATTACTGACTGACAGAATTTTGCGTATCAGAGAATAGCCGTTTGAGTGTGGGCCACTGGCGGCTAGAGCGATCAGGGCATCACCTGCCTGGACTTTGTTACCGTCAATGATTTCTGATTTTTCAACGACACCAACACAAAAGCCAGCAACATCGTAATCTTCACCATGATACATTCCTGGCATTTCTGCAGTTTCACCGCCCACCAGAGCGCAGCCAGATAATTTACAGCCTTCTGCGATACCGGTGATAACACTGGCTGCTGTATCAACATCCAGCCTCCCGGTTGCATAATAATCAAGGAAGAACAGGGGTTCGGCGCCCTGGACAACCAGGTCATTGACGCACATTGCAACTAAGTCAATGCCGATAGTGTCGTGGCGTTTGAGATCCATTGCCAAACGTAACTTAGTACCAACACCGTCGGTACCAGAGACCAGAATGGGTTCGCGGTATTTTTGTGGTAATGCACATAAAGCACCAAACCCACCTAAACCGCCCATGACTTCTGGACGACGGGTCTGTTTTACAACACCTTTAATACGGTCTACCAAGGTATTACCAGCGTCAATATCTACACCGGCATCTTTATAGCTAAGAGAGGTTTTGTTGGTCACTGCGAAGTCCCCAGGCGGTTGCATTTGATAAATTAAGATAGAGTATTAGCAATTCTATCAGTCTAAGCAAACGTTTGCGAGGTCCTTGTTCAGGATCTCAAATATTAGAGTGGAAAGTAATAAAGGGTTTATCCTTGATTAGAATCAACAGATTGATAGTGGTGTTATGTTTAAAAGAGGGTATAATCTCGCGGTTTTTTTGTCTGCCGGTGACATGATATACAGTAGGAGAAGGTCCATGAAGATCGTTGAGGTGAAACACCCACTTGTTAAACATAAACTCGGCCTGATGCGAGCGCATGATATCAGCACCAAACGCTTTCGTGAACTGGCTGCGGAGGTTGGGAGCCTTCTGACTTATGAAGCAACTGCTGATTTAGAAACGGAGAAAGTCACTATTGATGGCTGGTGTGGCCCGGTAGCAGTTGAACAGATTAAAGGTAAAAAAATAACAGTTGTGCCTATTCTGCGTGCAGGACTGGGAATGATGGATGGGGTATTAGAGAATGTCCCAAGTGCCCGGATCAGTGTCGTAGGTGTCTACCGCGATGAAGAAACATTAGAACCTGTCCCTTATTTTCAAAAACTTGCCTCCAATATTGATGAACGTATGGCTCTGGTTGTTGACCCAATGTTGGCAACCGGGGGTTCCATGATTGCGACTATTGATTTACTAAAAAAAGCAGGCTGTCAGTCGATTAAAGTTTTGGTTCTGGTTGCAGCACCTGAAGGTATTGCAGCGCTAGAGAAAGCTCACCCAGATATAGAACTGTATACCGCTTCCATTGATGAGAGACTCAATGAGCAAGGTTACATTGTTCCCGGTCTGGGAGATGCTGGCGATAAAATATTTGGTACGAAATAGTAAGTTAGATAGCCGACTTTTGAGTCGGCTTTTTTTTGGCTCGTGATGCATTTAAAGAGGATAAATAAATGACCCGTCGCACTATTGGGGTAGATGAACGGCCTCCATTTTTACAAACCATTCCGCTGAGCTTACAGCATCTTTTTGCTATGTTTGGGGCGACGGTATTGGTGCCGATTCTGTTTAAAGTCAACCCGGCGACGATCCTGCTATTTAACGGTATTGGTACATTATTGTATTTGATTATCTGTAAAGGAAAAATTCCGGCTTATTTGGGATCAAGTTTTGCTTTTATTTCGCCGGTCTTATTGCTGTTGCCATTAGGATATGAATTGGCTTTGGGTGGTTTTATTGTATGCGGTGTGTTGTTTTGTTTGGTTTCGCTGATTGTGAAAGTGGCAGGACGGAACTGGATTAATGTGCTGTTTCCACCTGCGGCAATGGGGGCCATTGTTGCCGTTATCGGTTTGGAGCTTGCGGGGGTTGCGGCTGAAATGGCGGGTCTGCGTCCGGCAGAGGGTTCTGACGTTAATACAACAACGTTGATAATCTCTCTGGTCACATTGGCCGTGACTATCCTTGGTTCCGTTATGTTCCGTGGATTCCTGGCTATCATCCCAATTCTGATTGGGGTATTGGTGGGTTATGCACTGGCATTTTTGATGGGGGAAGTCGATCTAACACCAGTACGTGAAGCGCCGTGGTTTGCATTGCCCACTTTCTATACGCCACGTTTTGAATGGTTCGCCATTATGACGATTCTACCTGCGGCACTGGTTGTTATAGCGGAACATGTGGGTCATTTAGTTGTAACAGCGAATATTGTGAAGAAAGATTTGTTGAAAGAGCCTGGATTGCATTGTTCTATGTTCGCAAATGGTTTTTCAACCGTGATTTCCGGTTTTTTTGGTTCAACGCCTAATACGACTTATGGTGAGAATATTGGTGTCATGGCAATTACCAAGGTTTACAGCACTTGGGTTATTGGAGGTGCGGCAATCCTGGCGATTCTGCTCTCTTGTGTTGGTAAACTGGCGGCAGCAATTCAGGCCGTGCCGGTTCCAGTAATGGGCGGTGTTTCGCTGTTGCTTTATGGGGTTATTGGTGCATCAGGTATTCGTGTGTTGATTGATTCCAAAGTGGATTACAATAAAGCACAAAATCTGATCCTGACTTCCGTTATTCTTATTATTGGTGTCAGTGGCGCGAAAATTAATATTGGTGTTGCTGAACTTAAAGGTATGGCGCTGGCAACCATTGTAGGGATTGGTATGAGCTTGATTTTTCGCCTGGTTAGTATTATTCGTCCCGAAGCACAATATATTGAATCTTCCGTTGAGTCTGTTAAGCGAGATAAATAACGTCGCTTTCTTTTTTAATAGATAATCGTTAAGAGAGTTTTAAATAACCAGTGAAAGAATATATTTTACTGGTTATTTTAAGTGACTTAAATTAATTGTCATTTTAATAATATATACCGAATGAACTTCAAGATGCTTGAGTTGTCAGACATAAAAACATTTAAATTCAACAACATAATCGTTTTTCAAACATGCACTTTGAAGTGTCTTGAGTATATACCTTATAGATTTCAAGATGTATCGCGACGGCAAGGGAGCGAATTCCCGGGAGCATAGATAACTCTGTGACCGGGGTGAGCGCAGCCAACAAAGAGGAAACTTGAAAGATGACGGGTATAATTAATTAGCCTGGTTGTTATGGAATGAAAAAGGAGCAAAAAGCCCCTTTTTAAATGATTATCGAACTACGTACCAGTTTCGTTTTTCATTGAGATACTGAATAGTACCCTCTTTTTCGGATTTTTTTAGGGCGTTGTAAGCAGCTCTCATACGTTCAGCCTTTTTATTTATAGCTTGTTCGAGTTCAAGCTTTTCTTTCTCAGCTTGTTTATTATGTATGTATGACATAACCCCTCCCGTTTGGATCTAATCTATCTGTCATGGTAAAACCGTTTTGTGTCACAAATCGATTAATATATCGTTTATAGACCCTATTCAGTCGCTCATCTGCGGCTAGCAAAATGTATCCACTAGGACTAACCGCATTATAGTGCTCGTTAATCAGCCTTTCAACTTCGTACATAATCCCTATCATTTGATTATGGTTATTTGTGGGATGCCTCGCAAATAGTGTGTTACTGTTTAAATTGTTCTTTGTATCAAATGAAACTTCAAAAAAACGACTTAGGCCGAGTTTGTAATTTTCAAGCAAAACGACAGAGGAATCTCCCTTTGAGATAATTTCCATTATAATCAAGGTATATTCCACGCCAGATACCTTAAAGTCTGAGATATGTGCTTCGCCAAATCCCAAGTTCTCTATCTTAAAAGACATAGAATTTCTCAAAATTTCAATGTGTTGAAACTGTTATTTTTGGTATTTTTCAATCAATTGATTTCAGCGTAGTATAATACAGAATCTCTTGTGCAAACTTAGCGTGAAAGATAAATGCGCGCAGCGCCGCAAAAAAAGAGGTTATAAAAGTCAATTAGCGATATCTGTTAGTCAGAAGTAACGGATATCGCTTTAATTTTATGTCTATTCTCAAATTAATTAACCAGACTTAGATTGTTTATTGAAATTGTGGCAAATAATCACGATTGATTGCCAATACATCATCCAGTAGTGGTGAAGCAATGTCTGCATCGGCAACCAGTGGGTTGGTGATTAGTGCTAATAGTGCAGCGTCACGATCGCCATGAACTGCTGCTTTAATCGTTAAACGCTCGTAGGTTTTTATTTGTTGTGTCAAAGAATACATGCTGTCGGACAGGCGACCAAATGTTAGTGGATGAGCGCCTTCCGCATTAATAATACAGTTGGTTTCAATGACTGCATCATCCGGCAAACCTCGAATAGTACCGTGGTTAGCAGTATTGACCACTACTTGGCTGTTGAGGTTATTATGGATGGCGCAAATTAGATCCAGGGCAACCTCTGAGTAGAATGAACCACCACGGAAACTAAGTTGTTCTGGTTTGTGGGTAAGTTCTGGATCAGAATATAGTTCAAATAGTTCCCGTTCTACTTTTATGACCTGTTCTGCTCGCGTGCCTTGTTTGGCTGCGGCTTCGCGCTCTTCCTGTAACATATTGCGGGTTTGATAGAAATAACGATGATAAGGGCAAGGGATTGCGTTTAATGCTTTGAGTAGTGGTGGAGGCCAGGGCGCTTCTTTAATATTGTTCATGGTTAAGGCGGCGCCATTGCATAGCATATCAAGCACCCGCTGAGTTTCATTTTTCCCTGAGACTAACACCTGATGTACCCAGACCATGTGATTAAGTCCCGCAAAGTGCAGTTGCACATCTTGGTAGGGACGTTGCAGTATATTGGCTATCATGTGATGCATTGTGACCGGGACATTACATAGGCCAATAACTTTTGTCTTGCTATAACGGGAAATTGCTTCGGTAACGATCCCAGCTGGATTGGTAAAGTTAATAACCCACGCTTCTGGTGCAAGTTGCTCAACTCGGTGGGCGATATCCAGCAAAACGGGAATGGTGCGTAATGCTTTGGCGAATCCACCTACGCCGGTAGTTTCCTGGCCGATCAAGTCATATTTTAATCCCAGACGCTCGTCGGCAACGCGTGCTGGAAGTTGGCCAACACGTAATTGAGTCAAAATGAAACTGGCACCGCGAATTGCATTATCTGGTGTGAAATGTACGCTGACGATAATTTGTTCCAGGCCATGACGGGCTAACATACGGCGGGTAAGTGCAGCGATGATTTCTACTTTTTGTTTTCCGCTGTCAATGTCAACTAATGCCAATTCAGATAGTGGAATACTTTTGTGGCGCTGAATAAGCCCTTCGACTAATTCAGGTGTGTAGCTACTACCGCCGCCAATAACGGCTATTTTGATTTGTTTCATATATTTTTCTCCTGTAACGACATTCGGTGGTAAAGTTCAATCATGTCGCTGGCAAGATCCTGAATAACCATCGCGTTCATTAAATGATCTTGCGCATGGATAGTGATGAGATTGACAGGCAATTTACCGCAGCCTTCATCTAATCCGATCAGGGTAGTTTGAATAGTGTGTGCTTCTTTGATTGCCTGTTGGGATTCATCCATCATTGTTTGTGCGGCTTGGAAGTTACCATTTCTGGCATGCTGTAGTGCCATCAGTGCATGGCTGCGTGCGCTCCCGGCATGAACCAGTAGTTCTATGATCGTTTGTTCCAAATCCATGAGTGAATCCTCCGATTATGGTTGAGATCGAGTTTTTACCTCGATGGATTCCGTGCTTTCTTGCTGTTTACTTTCTTCGTTGACTAATTGCTTTTCATAAATTTTGAAGAAGGGATACCAGATGAATAGATCGATTATTATTAATATGATAACCAGCACTGCCGCGCGGTAATCCCAGGCGGCAGAAATCATTGCACCAAGGGGGGCCGGAGTGGTCCAGGGGGAGATGGCGACCATTTTATGTACAATGTCAAGATGCAAAGCGCCGTAGGACAATACTGCATTAACTAATGGTACAACCAATAGCGGAATAAATAGGGCTGGATTCATAACAATCGGTGAACCAAATAACAGAGGTTCGTTAATATTGAACATGACTGGAACTACACTCAGTTTTCCGATTGTACGCAAGTGTATAGAACGGCTACGCAGATAAAGAATAGCTAGAACCAGAGTAGAACCAGAACCGCCAATACATACATAAAATGACCAGTAAGGATCGGTAAGAATCTGTGTTGGTGCAATACCTTGCGCCATTAATGTTGCATTGGTAGCAAGATTGGCAATAAAAATAGGTGTCACCAGGCCCGTAACGATATTGGCGCCATGAATACCAGCAAACCACAGTAGGTTAGCAATGAATAGTGTCAGCATAATGGCAGGCAGAGTAT
This sequence comes from Photorhabdus australis DSM 17609, assembly GCF_000711895.1. Taxonomy (GTDB): domain Bacteria; phylum Pseudomonadota; class Gammaproteobacteria; order Enterobacterales; family Enterobacteriaceae; genus Photorhabdus; species Photorhabdus australis. The sequence goes on along the minus strand of NZ_JONO01000009.1, from coordinate 29,650 downwards.
CACTGACGGAAATAAGGGGTTGGAACATCTGCATTATGGCAGCGGGAATGAGTAGATTGAATTCACTCTGCAATAGCAAGCTGGCAGGATAAACGGTTAACAGGATACCTATGACTGGATACAGAAGTTCGAAAGAACGAGCAATCGCGGGTGGTACTTGTGTCGGCATGCGGATGGTGATGCTATATTTTTTTAGTAAACGTGTCAGCTCATGTATTGAACCACAAGTAATGAGAAACAAAAAGAAATAGGGAATTGGTCAAAATAAACGGGAATTCACGGGTGTAAATTCAGCGCTGGTACGGTGTTGAGTGGGTGTGATAAGTTTATCCCTGCCCTAACGGGCAGACTAACTAAAATGAGAAAATTTTTGTGGTTGCCGCTTTTGTGCCATTTATTTTAATAAAACCAGGACGCACACTATCAGTCATTTAAAACATCTTTAAATACGCTTTAAAACATAGGCTACTTTAGCCCATGTTAACCTGCTTTGCTGCTCATTTTGTTGTGGTTTGCCGGGACGTGTTCTTTGTCATTGATAGACTCCAAAAATCTCTGTCGTTGTTCATCAGTTAAAGATGCATACAGTTGAGCAAACGCCAATGAGTTGTTAGATACCCCTAGTTTGGCAGGCAGGTCTTCCGGCCATGGAAATTGCGACTCTTGTTGTTGAGTACTTGTCTGGGGAGGTACTAGTAATGTGCTAATGCCTTGTCTGAAAACCCTGTCAATAACCGATTCTCTTTCTGATGGGGTCATTCTGCCTAATATGGATAGCCATGATTGTTGTTGCTCTGGTGTAACAGCCGTGCGTATTTCTTGGGTTTCAGTAATTGTTTGTTCATTGATATCGTGGCCTGTCACTAGCCATTCAAATGAGCATCCCGTGACTTTTGCTATATGAGCAATCTTATCTAAAGCTGGGTATGTTTTTCCACTCACATAGTCCCTTATCGCTTTGTCAGACATATTGCACTTTTTTGCAAATGACTTGTATGGTTCTCCATTAATGAGGGTGGATAACCTCTCCCCAAAGCGTGTTATTACACTCTCAAGAAAAACATGATCTGTGTTTTTTATTCCTTCATTATATTTTTCAGTCATAAATCCCACCATTACAGGCTAAACAAAAGGTTTGTTGAAAATAAACCACTGCGTATAAAAACACGCAATGATGTTTACAAGCGTGTTTTTATACGCTATATTCATACTCACACAGATAATCAGCAGTGATTATCCACGCCGATAAACTTATAAGGATTTCACAATGCAGACAAGCAAGCAAGCAGATTGGCATCGTGCAGATATTCGCGCAGCATTAGAAAAACGCGGCACAAATCTACGCGCATTGTCTATCAGCGCCGGTTTGGCTAAAGATACTTTGCGTAATGCGCTAGTTCGCCCTTGGCCCAAGGGGGAAAGATTGATTGCTCAGGCAATCGGTGTTGATCCGGCTGTTATCTGGCCGAGTCGTTATCAAAATTCATAATGTCAGGGAGTATGAAGCTGATGGATATTTGGGTTACAGCGCAAGAGTGTGTCGGGCTACCGAATTTACCAACAGCCCCTTTTAACATTTCTAACCGCTTAAAGAAAAATGCAACAACAGAGATGGTCCGTAAGCGTGAAGGTTCTAAGGCATTTGAGTTTCATATTAATTGCCTGCCTCCTGTCGCCCGTGCCGCAATACTGAAAAAACAAGGCACGATAGAAATTAACGATCGCCAGTTTGAAATAAAACAACGTCAGACTGAAAGCTACTGCCGGGAATCACTCTGGCAACAATTTAATGCTGCAAGCAATAAGCAGCGTGAAAAAGCACGCCAAAAGTGTGAGGCCGTGATTGCCGTGGCGGGGATGATTGAAACGGGTATCGACACACTGACCGCATTTGATTCTGTCAGTGATGCGCTACAGGTTCCTCCTGCGAGCATCCGCCGCTGGTACTACCAGGCTAAACCTTTTGACCGCTCTGACTGGCTGGCAGCATTAGTGGGTAAACATGGTCACAGTATGTCAACCCGTAAGAAGAAAGAAGCTGATTGTACGTCTGCGGCCTGGGATTTCTTCTTAGCGGATTATCTGCGCCCGGAGCAACCGGCGCTGCGGACCTGCTATGCCCGCCTTGAGGAAGTGGCTGCGGCACATGGCTGGATAATACCGAGTCTGTCATCCCTGCGGCGGAAGCTTGAACGTGAAGTACCAGCCGAACAGGTGGTGCTATTGCGGCAGGGTGAGCACGCATTAATGCGGCTTTATCCCGCGCAAGAACGCACTGTGCTTGAACTGGATGCGATGGAATGGATTAACGGCGACGGTTATCAGCATAACGTTTTTGTTAAATGGTTTAACGGTGAGGTTATCCGGCCCAAGACGTGGATTTGGCAAGATATCCGTACCCGCAAGATTCTAGCCTGGCGGACTGATGTGTCCGAGAACAGCGACAGTATCCGCCTGGCACTGGCTGATGTGATTGAGCAATACGGCATTCCCAAACACATCACTATTGATAACACGCGCGCCGCGGCCAACAAATGGATGACTGGCGGTGTACCGAACCGCTATCGATTCAAAGTTAAAGAAGATGACCCTAAAGGCATCATTCCGCTATTGGGCATTCAGCTGCATTGGACGAGCGTGCTATTTGGTCGAGGTCATGGACAGGCCAAACCAGTTGAACGGGCATTCTCTCATGGGGGGCTGGGTGAAGTGGTTGATAAGCATCCCGCTTTAGCTGGGGCTTATACCGGCGCTAACCCGATGGCAAAGCCGGATAATTATGGTGACCGGGTTGTTGATGCGGAAACATTTTTAAACGCCCTTGCCGAAGGGATTGCATTCTGGAACCGTCGGCAAGGGCGCGATACAGAGGTGTGCCTTGGTAAAGGGTCGTTTGATGATGCGTTTGAACAGAGCTACCAAGAAAGCACAGTACGCAAGGCAACAGCAGAGCAACGCCATTTATTATTGTTACCGGGTGAAGCTGTCACGGTCACCAATGGCACCTTTACTTTAAATGCCGGCGGCAAAATACAGTCTCGTAAAAACCGTTACTATCACGAGCATTTACTGGGGGTTAAGCCTAACAAAATTGTTATCCGTTTTGACCCGGCAGCACTGCATGACTCCGTGCTGTGTTACACCCTGGACGGACGTTTTATCTGTGAAGCCACCTGCATTGAAAAATCCGGGTTTGGTGATACCCAGGCCGCTCGTGAGCATGACCGTAACCGGACCCGGTTTGTTAAGCGCACAAAAGAAGCCACTGCTGCACAGCGCCGCATGACCGCGCTGGAAGTCGCGGAACTGATGCCGGAAACCGTGCCGCCAGCACCGCCTGAAAGTCGGGTAGTCGAAATCTATCACCCGGCGGGTAATACCCTGCGGCGTGTACAGGTTGAAGCACAGACTGAGCCGGACACCGATTATGACTACGCGTTTGAAAATGCCGTGGTACAACTGCATGAGCAACAGCAGAAAAACACAATTTAATTTAGGAGACTACGATGACCAATATTATCGCGTTGACTCAAACACAAACAGAGCTGGCTGACGTTCGTGCCGCTATCCGAACCATTGTTGAAAGTGACGGCCTGACTTACAGCAATGTCGCCCGCGAAAGTGGCATATCCAGTACCGCGTTATCTCAGTTTATGAATGAAAGCTACAAAGGTGATAACAGCAAAGTGGCCGGGCAATTGTCTGTCTGGCTGGAGAACCGCAGCAAGCGTACCAATGAAATGCCGGCCGCCCCGGATTTTGTCCAGACGAAGACTGTGCGGCAAATCTGGAGCGCGTTGCAATATGCTCAACTGGCGCAATGTATCAGTGTCATCTATGGCAGTCCGGGAGTCGGTAAAACCAAAGCCTTGCAACAGTTTGTCGCTGAGCGCCCTAACGTGTGGCTGATCACCGTGTCACCCTCCCGCGCCAGCCTGAGCGAATGCCTGTACGAGCTGGCCCTGGAGCTGGGGCTGGGAGATGCGCCACGCCGGGCGGGTCAGCTGGGGCGGGCAGTACGCAGAAAATTGCGCGGCACGTCGGGGTTATTGGTGATTGATGAGGCCGACCATCTTGATTATCCGGTATTAGAGGAATTGCGCATCTTGCAGGAGGAGACCGGTATTGGTCTGGCGCTGGTCGGCAATCATCAAGTCTATGCCCGGCTGACTGGCGGCAGTTCCCGCAGTGTGGACTTTGCACGACTGTTCAGCCGGATAGCGAAAAAAGTCGCCATACTGAAAACCAAAAAAGATGACGTTATCGCCATTGCTGAGGCTTGGGGGTTGGGCCAACAGGAACGCGCGTTAGTTCAGCAGTTATCAGAACGTCCCGGCGCACTGCGTACCGTATCCCATACCCTGCGACTGGCAGCCATGTTTGCCAAAGGCAACAACGAACTACTTTCTGAGAAACATATCCGCGCGGCGGTTAAAGATTTAGAGGGGGCGACATTATGACAAAGGATTCACTGGTTTCAGTATTTAATCGTGCTGGCGATGCGGTATCTGCGCTGACAGAACAGGGGTTTACTGTGATGAGTATCATGATACGGGATAGTGCGCCGCGTATTCAAATTGCCCGGCATCAGCATTGTGAGCAGTTAATTCGTAACGGCAAGGCTACTTACCGATACCTGGGGCGCAATAGTGATTATCGGCAGGGGATGTTTGTACATTGCGGCTGTCAGGTCTTTTGGTCGGAATCATTACATTAATTAGGGGAATATATGGCTGTTAAAATCGAAATTGTTATTACCACTCATCAGGGGAAATTAATGCATGACGTTAAAGCGTCAGGCGGCGCTGTCTACACAGCCAATGAAAAGCAAGAGGTCATGGCGCTGGTACAGGTTATTAAGCATCACCTCGCGCAGCAATACGATTTATGTTTTCACACTCAGGAGGTTAATCAACATGTCCACTAAACAATACACAACACAGCAGGCACCGGAGAGTTATTGGGTCGATGTTAAAGGCGTACTGACGCCCGTCAGTATCATCAAAGCGATTGACCTGGAACGGGATAATTTAGTCGGAGAAATCGTTGAGCAGGCCATCACGGTTAACTCGGCATTAGCTGAGTTGAAGCTGCGTGCTTTTGCTGATATCCAGGCTTTTGTTGATTTGTCAGCAGAGAAATACGGTGCCACGAAAGGCGGGAAAAAAGGCAATGTGACACTCTATTCTTATGATGGCCGTTTTAAAATTCAACGTGCAATGCAGGACCGTATTGCTTTTGATGAGCGTTTGCAGGCGGCTAAATCCCTGATTGATGCATGTCTTGTAGACTGGACAGAGGGTGCGCGTCCTGAAATTCATGCGCTAATTAATCAGGCGTTTTCCACCGACAAAGAGGGCGATATCAATACGGGTCGTGTTCTGGCACTGCGTCGGCTGGATATTGATGACGAGCGCTGGAATAAAGCGATGGTTGCCATCGGCGAAGCCTTGCAGGTTATCGGCAGTAAATCCTATATTCGGGTTTATGAACGTGTGGGGGATACTGACCAGTATAAACCGATACCATTGGATATCGCCGGGGTTTGATATGAAAGCAACACAGTTTAATCAACGTTATCGGGTTGGTGGCAGTTTTATCTATCAGCCCAACAAAATATTACGTGGTGGAACGCTGGTTAAGACAGTGGATAAAGCGAAAGACTTAACCCATTGCACGGTAGTTGAAATTAGTACTGAACCTTATTTTGTCAGAATAGATTATTTAACTCCAGCGTGATTTAACACACCACAAAATTAAAGACGGTTTAAATATGGCGTAAACCCGCCAGGGGCGCGCTTACGCCAAAAACAGGAAATAGAAAAAATGAATCACTATTTATCTTCAAAAATGACTGTAAAAGAATTTAATAAAAAATACCCGATAGGTTCTGAGTTTTATTATTCTTCACTTATTGACAAAGATAATATCCGGCATGTTGTAACTCGTTCTGCTGCGTGGAAACTAGGACATGGTAACATAGTGGTATCATTTGAGGGAATGACCGGTGGTGTCAGTATTACTCATCTAGAACCCGTTATGGTTAACGTGCAAGTAGAAGTATTAGCTGGCGTCACCACGTTAGAAGGTAACAGGTATCTCAATCAGTTACGGGAGGAGGGCATTATTAAGAGCCGGGGCTTTATCGTGCTCAATTCTATCCGAAGTCGCCAACAGCGTGGGAGAATGAACGATGAATAAACAACAGCTCATTCGTCTTATTCATATCGCCAAAACGACGCTTAAGCTTGACGATGACACTTATTGCGCGGCCCTGGCGACAGCAACCGGCGGGAAAACATCATGCAGTGATATGTCCCATCATGAATTAAAACAGGTGTATGCGGCGTTTGTTGGACGGGGATTTAAACGCCGTTTTAAACCTGATTATCAGCATGTTAAAGGCCGTGTGCGCACAGCAGAAATTAACAAAATTCGGGCCATTTGGATCACCATGTATCAGCAGGGGTTTATTGATGATGGTTCAGAGTCAGCATTGAATAAATTTGTGATGCGACAAACAGCTAAAGTCAATGGTGCCGGGGTCGCAGAAGTCGGCTGGCTAACCCCCGCACTGGTTTATCCAGTTATTGAGAGTTTGAAAAAATGGCATATCAGGCTGATGACAGAAGGCATGGCTGTCCGCAAACAACCACTGCCGGCACGCCGGGGATACGATGCGATATGTCACGCCTTTAATATGAGGAAATCATCATGAAAATAGCCCGTTGCCCAATTTGCCACTCAGACTGGCACTTAGAAGCGTTATGTGAAGATGACGCCAGCCGTCAGTTATTAAAAATGCTGTCTGAATTACCGGGCAGTTGTGCCCGGCATTTGGTGGCCTATATCGGCTTATTTCGCCGTGAGAAACAAAACCTGTCCAATAGCCGGGCATTAAAACTGGCCGGGGAAGTGCTGGCGCTTTACAAACCCAGTCGGGTACTGGCTCACGCCTTGAGTGAAACCGTTGAACGCATCCGTGAAAAACGGGCACAGGGAGACAAGAAACCGTTATCCAACCACAACTACCTGAAAACTGTCTATCAGTCAGCCGAACAAGTTTTTGCACAAAGCAGCAATATCAATACACGGGAGAAACAACAAGTGTCAGGTTCTGATAGTCGTGACTCATATTTTAAACAAATGCAGCAATACGGTATTGATTTAGTTACACTACCAGGAGGCAAAGAGTGGTTAGAGCAACAAGCTGGAGGGTTAAATGGATAGCGATTACTTTTTTACATTAGTGCCGATTGCATGTTCTTTCTGGGTGTTTTTTGATGCATGCCACAATCTTATTGGTCCATACCGCGATGAACAACAAAAAGTTCATGGACGTTCACCAATTTGGTGGGGAACATTGACTTTAGTTCTAACAATAATCTTTCTCCCTTTGTATCTTATTCGAAGGAAAACATTGTTGTCTGTTGCACAAGATAATCCGGTTAAAAGCGATAAGAGCTTGGGGATTTTAATTCTGTCAATATTGAGTGGACTCTTTATTTGGTATTTTCACTTGAGCTATTAAACGGGTTGTCGATATGAAAAACCTATCACTTTTTGCCGATAATTATGACGAATTGGGACAAATATTAGATCAATTAGATGATATACCAGAAACAGAGCTACAAGCACGTTGGCCGCAGCTACTTGCTGATATCATTGATTTATTTAGCACTGAGTTACAACGCCAAGGTTATATAAAAGATACGCGATTGTCAGCTAGTAAACTTGCGGGCGTTTTGGCCCATTATTATGGTGGCAGAGCTGTTTATTTACCCACTGGCGACACATTAAAAATCGCATTACGTGATAACCAGTTATTTAATGAGTGGAGTTGTTCTCGCGGTGAGGTTGTGCAGTTAGCAAAAAAATATCACCTTACCCATTCGACGGTATATGCTATTCTGCGTCAGCAATTAGCGCTCCATCGTAAACGTTATCAAGGTGAGCTTTTCAAGTAATCTACCTGTTCTGATGGGGTTTGTTTGACCTCCCACAAACCCAATTGTCCCGCCTAAAACATGATGATGAGCTACCGATTATCAACAAAGGTAGCTATCATGACTTACCGTTACAGCGTTTCCTTTATCCATGCTATCCATTACTTACTGTCCGTAGAGGGCGGCTATGTCAATAACCCCAACGACACCGGCGGCCAGACAAAATTGGGTATCAGTCAGCGCAGCTACCCTCACCTCAATATTGCCGCATTAACCGAAGACGATGCCACCGAAATCTATTACCGGGATTTCTGGCTGAAAGCCGGTTGCGATAAGTTACCGGCAGGTATCTCGCTGGCGGTATTTGATGCCGCCGTTCAGCACGGCATCAAGCCCGCCGTACAGCAATTACAACGTGCAGTAGGTGTCCGGGATGACGGCGTTATCGGCCCTGGCACCCTCAATGCCGTCGAAACCCTTGCGCCGCAATATCTGTTTATCCGACTACTGAATCGGCGTGCACTGGCTTACGCCCGTATTATTGCCGTGAACCCGACACAAAAAGTCTTTCTTGACGGCTGGTTTAACCGCCTGGATAAGCTGACGCCTGCGGTGTTAGAGGTGTTGTGATGCTGCCGCCGCCGATTTCAGACTATTTATTAAAAAGACAAATTGCTGAATTGCGTAACCCGCGCTATCTCGGTATCTATGAAGCCGGGCGGGAACGTTGTTTACAGCAAGCATTGGCCGGCAACGATATCAGCGACATTCCAATTTATAGCTATAACGCCACTTATCAATCGCTATTTTGCCGGGGCTGGCAATCCGTTTCTGCTCAAGATATCCGCTTATTGCGGGCTGAATGCGACAGGGGGCCGGTATGTTAGCGCACTTAAAGCAGCTTATCAGCAACCCGGCAACCGGTCGCCTCTCAACCTCTGATACCACCTTATTTGGGGCATTTGTTGCCAGTACAGCCGTTCTGTTGTGGTGTGCGCTTGCCGGCAAGATGGATGAATATCTGTTCGTCGGCTATCTCGCCGCCTGGGTTACGCATTCTCAGGCATCAAAACAAGCCGCCATTAAGCGTGACAAAGAACTCAATGTGACAGAAAACCGCGAGGTGTTTGCCCGTGATTAATCTTATCCGACGTTATTGGCTCATTGTGGTATGGGGTTCACTGTGCATTTGGCTAGGGGATAGGTGGGCCGAATCACGTTTGCAACCTCAAATCAATCAGGAAATTGAAAACCGCAAAGAAGCAGAACTGTCTTTTTATCGGGCACAAAAAGCCACCGCCGAATTAAATGCCGGCGTACTGCACGATTTGATTGAAAAACAGCAGGCACAGCAACATGCAAACGAAAAGATATCAAATGACTTATACGCCGCTATCACGCGCTTATCACAAACCACGCAACGTATTGAGCAAAGTATTCCTGAGGCTCTTAGGCGTGATGGGAGTGCTTACACCGGCATTGGCCCTAACGGGTTGCGGCTCTACCAAGCCGCTCTCGGTTACCGCCACGCCGCCCCTGGTGATTTCAGCCTGCCCGGCAATTCCTTCCCAGCTGTTACAACTGCCCGCGAAACCGCCGATGCCCCGTTCCGGGGAGCCGCATGCGCTGCTGACTCACGCCAGCCAATACGGGCAATGGAGCCAGGAACTGGCGCAAAAGCTGTCGGCAATCAAAGCATGGACCGACCAACAACGGGGAAAACAACAAAATGAGCAGACTGATTGATAAAGCCTGTGAAGTAGAACAATGTCAGCGGGAATTAGCTCTAAAAGCCCATGTTGAGCGGCCAATTCAGACAGGAGACGGCATTTGCTGTCACTGTGGCGACGCGATTGATCCCGCCCGGCTTGCCATTAATCCGGCGTTTGAACGCTGTGTTGACTGTCAAAAACAGGTTGAATTATGGGAGAAAAAATTCGGTGCTGGCATTTCTTAAAGAGAACTGGTCGATGGTGTGGGCGGCGGTCACGGTCACCTTTAACGTGGCACTGGTGTTGCTCAGTAAAACTTATGCCAAACGTGATGATGTTGAATTACTTAAAGTGCAGGTGCGACAGCTTGAAGGGTCATTATCGACTTTGCCGAATCAGAAAGAATTACACGCTTTGCAGCTGGAGATGGCGAACCTGCGCGGCGATTTAAAAGCCGCCTTGCCGGAGCTGCGTCAGTTACGCCATCTGAGCGATTTGTTATTACAAAATGAATTAAAGGAAAAGAATTAATGTCATCCATGCGTGAAATTTTGAACGCTGACCAACGGCTGGTTTTGCTGCGTTCACTGACCGAATGTGGTGGTGATGCCAATGAATCGGTCTTGCAGACCTGCCTTGATGCCTACGGTCATCGTATTGGCCGTGACGTGGTGCGCTCTCATATGTCCTGGCTGGAAGAACAGAGGCTAGTGTCGATCAAGGATGTTGCCGGTTGTCTGGTTGCTACCCTGACCGGACGCGGGGCGGATGTGGCAGAAGGTCGCAGTACCGTACCGGGTGTGAAGCGCCCTCGGCCAAGGGGATAGCCATGAGTAATAAACAGACGCGTGGTCGTCCGTCGAAGATTGATTTGTTGCCGCCGGCCATCCGGGACCAGCTTCACAGTTTGCTGCGTGATAAGCGTCATACCCAGGAAGATATCCGCACCGCGATTAATGAGCTGATCGATGAAGAAGGTTTACCCGATGCGCTGAAAATCTCCCGGACGGGTCTGAATCGTTACGCCTCCCGGATGGAAACCCTCGGTGCCCGTATTCGTGAAGGGCGGGAAATTGCTGATGTGTGGGTCTCCCGGCTGGGGTCTGCGCCCTCTTCCGACGTCGGGAAGCTGTTGCAAGAATTTGTGAAATCCCTCGCATTTGAAACCAGTATGAAGTTGGCCGAGGGGGATGAGCCGGTTGAACCGAAAGCCTTATCTCAGTTAGCCCTGGTCGCCGCCCGGATTGAGCAGGCCGCCATGACCAGCACGAAGCGCGAAAAAGAAATCCGGGCCGCGTTTGCGGCGGAAGCCGCAGAGCAGACTGAAACCCTGGTCAAACAGGCCGGACTCACGGCGGAAGCGGCGGCAGATATCAAGCGTCAAATCTTGGGGATTGTTTAATGCTAGTACAGGAATTAAACCCGGCAACGGAGTTTATTATCAATGCGGTTAACGATGAGACGTTTGACCCCAATGCGGTGCTGCTGGGTTATCAAAAGCGCTGGATCGCCGATGAATCGGTCTTAAAAATTGCAGAAAAATCGCGGCGGATCGGGTTGACCTGGGCTGACGCCGCTGATGCGTCACTGACCGCCGCCAAAGCCCGTGACGCCGGCGGCACAAACCATTTCTATATTGGTTCCAATAAAGAAATGGCGCGGGAATTTATTGATGCGGCGGCCATGTGGGCTAAGGCTTACGGGCTGGCGGCGGGTGAAGTGGGTGAAGAAGTCTTTAAAGATGAAGACAAAGATATTCTGACGTTTGTTATTTACTTTAGCAGCGGGTTTAAAGTCCAGGCATTATCCAGCAACCCTAAGAACTTACGCGGGATGCAAGGGAATGTCACCATCGATGAGGCCGCTTTCCATGAACGGTTGGCCGAAGTGCTGAAAGCCGCGCTGGCTTTGACGATGTGGGGCGCAAAAGTGCGCATTATTTCGACGCATAATGGCAATGAAAACCTGTTTAACGAGTTGATCCAGGATTCCCGCGCCGGGCGTAAACGTTATTCTGTTCATACGATTACGCTGGATGATGGTTGCAATGACGGGCTGTATAAACGTATCTGCCAGGTTTCCCGGCAAACCTGGTCGCAGGAAAAAGAAGACGAATGGAAAGCTAATTTACTCAAAGACACCGCGACGGAAGAAGATGCACTGGAAGAATATTATTGCGTGCCGAAGCAAGGCAGCGGGGCCTATATCCCCCGGGTGCTGATTGACCGCGCAACCAATGCCCAGTGTGTTGTTGTCCGTTTTGCTATGCCCAGGGGCCATATGACCTGGACGGAAGACGAGCGTAAAAACACAGTGTTGACGTTTTGTGAAGAGACGCTGTTACCTGCATTACAAAAACTGGATCCTGATACCCGCCATGCTTTCGGTCAGGATTTTGCCCGTTCCGGCGATTTATCGGTCATCGGGGCCGGGAGTATTGAGCAGGACACCCGCCGCATTCTGCATATCACCGTTGAATTGCATGATGTGCCTTACAATCAGCAACGCCAGATAGCCTTTTTTATGATTGACCGACTCCCCCGTTTGGTCGGGATTGCCATCGACTCGACAGGGAACGGCGGTTATTTAGGGGAAACAGTGTTATTGCACTACGGTGAAAATATGGTCGATGCTATCCATATTACGGATAATTTCTATCGTGAATGGTCACCAAAATACAAGGCGCTGTATGAATCCAATGACATCCGTATTCCTAAAGATGAAGACATCATTGCCGACCAGCGCCAAATCCAGAACATCCGGGGCGTGCCCAAAATTGATAAAACCCGCCGGGCCGGGACAGACGGTCAAAAACGTCACGGCGACAGTGCCGGGGCTTACCTGATGTTTACCCGAGCCAGTTACATGGACGGCCAGCTAATTGAATTTATTCCCCTACCGGAGAAACACGCGGCCAAAAACGATGATGACTTACCGACTTTTGAGAGGGGGTGTTGGTGAAAATATTCAACAGGTTAGTGGATGCCGTTGGCCGCCGCTTTTGGTTTAAACATGAGATGCAGACTCGGGATGGTGAATCCCGTGTGTCGCAATTGCGCCGATACTACGGTGATCATCCGGTCAGTGGTTTGACGCCTGCCCGCGCGGCTGAAATTCTGATTGAGGCCGAGCGCGGCCAGCTACTGGCACAGTGTGAACTGGCGGAAGATATGGAAGAAAAAGACGCGCATTTACAGTCAGAATTAGGTAAGCGTCGGCGGGCTATCCAGTCGCTGGATTGGTCAGTTAAGCCGCCGCCCAATGCCAGCCGGGAAGAAATCAGCGACGCCGAGCTATTAACCGAAATATTGTTAGATGCGGATTGGTTACCCGATTGCCTTTTCGATGCCACAGACGCGATATTAAAAGGGTTCAGCTGCCAAGAAATCGAGTGGGAAGATGCCGGCAAGCTGATTATTCCGCGTGCGGTTGAATGGCGCGACCCGGCCTGGTTTCAGACGCCTCAGTATGAGCGCAATCAATTACGCTTACGCAACGGGACGGCAGACGGGGAAGATTTGCAGCCGTTCGGCTGGATACAGCATATCGCCAAATCAAAGTCAGGTTATCTTGCCCGAACGGGGTTAATCCGCACTCTCGTCTGGCCGTTTATCTTCAAGAACTATTCGGTCCGGGACCTGGCCGAGTTTCTGGAAATCTACGGTCTGCCTATTAGAGTTGGGCAATATCCGGCGGGCGCGACTGACAAAGAGAAACAGACTTTATTGCATGCGGTCATGTCAATCGGTCATAACGCCGGCGGGATTATTCCGCGCTCCATGTTGATTGATTTTAAAGCGGCGGCAGACGGCACATCAGACCCGTTTATGGCGATGATGAATTGGGCTGAGTTGAGCATGTCTAAAGCCATTTTGGGTGGCACACTGACCAGCCAGGCAGACGGCGCGACAAGTACAAACGCATTGGGTAACGTGCATAATGAAGTGCGTTTCGAGGTGCGCAACAGTGACGCCACGCAACTGGCCGCCACACTCACGCGGGATCTGGTGTTTCCTTTATATGCCTTGAACTGCAAATCATTCGATAATCAACGGCGTAAGCCGGTGTTTGAGTTTGATTTGTCCGAGCCGGAAGATGTGAGCGCCTATGCCGCCGCGCTGCCGGGGCTGGTCGGTCTGGGGATGAAAATTCCGGTGCAATGGGTGCATGATAAGCTGCAAATTCCTGTTGCCGCCGATGATGAAGATTGCCTGAAAGTCCCCGAAACACCCGCAGCCCCGGATTTCTCTTCAGCCTTTTTAAACGCTAAAACCGGATGGACCGCATTAACGGCGGAGCCGGTGACATCGGTGAATACGATGCCGGGTGCGGTAAGCGGCCAGGAATGGCAAAACACGGTTGACCCGCTGCTAGTTCCTATTCTTATGGCACTGGAAACCAGGGGCTATGAGGCGGCAAAAAATAAAGCGTCTGAACTCTATGCTGACATGGACGATGAACAACTGGCTGATATGTTACATCGGGCGATGTTTGTCGCCGAACTCTGGGGGCGTCTGAATGTCACAACCGGTTGATTTAGGTATTGCCGCTAAATTAGAGCCAAAACTGGCCGTGGATTATTTTCGTGCCAAGGGCTATGACGTCAACTGGAACTGGCAGGAAACCGATGCTGCCGCTCATGCGGGAGCGTTCACCGTGGCAAAAGCGGCGCGGATGGATATTCTGACGACTATTCGTGATGAGGTGGATAAAGCGCTGAGTCAGGGCACCACCGAACGCGATTTTATTAAAAGCCTGAAACCCCGTTTGCAAGAACAGGGTTGGTGGGGTAAGCAAATTGTGGTTGACGGTGACGGTAATGCGGAAACCGTCCAGTTAGGCAGCCCGGCCCGGCTGGCAACGATTTATCGCACTAACCTGGCTACCGCGTATCAGGCCGGGCGATATCAACAGCAATTGGCGAGCACCGAGACCCACCCTTATTGGCAGTATATTGCTGTCATTGACAAGAACACGCGGAAAAGCCATGCCGCCATGCACGGGCGGGTGTTTCGTTTTGATGACCCAATCTGGGACACGTTCTATCCACCTAACGACTGGGGGTGTCGCTGCCGCGTTCGCGCACTAACCGCTGCACAGGTCAAACGAATGGGATTAACTGTAGAATCCAGTCTCGGTGCGGTGAGCACCCAACTTGTTGAAACCGGGGTTGATAAGCGGACGGGTGAAGTTTATCAGTCGGAAGTCACGACGTACCGCAACGGCAAGCAGCGCATGACCACCGGCGCGGGCTGGTCAAACAATGCCGGGCAATTGGCTATGGGGTCGGATATCAGTATTGCGCGTAAGCTGATTGGGTTGCAAAACCGTGAACTCCGTCAGCAGGTTATTCAGTCATTGAATAACGCCCCGGTACGACAACACGCATTCGCGCAATGGGTCGGCCAGGTGCTGACGCAACGGCGTCCTGGCAACAACATTCAACCGCTGGGGTTTATGACCGAGGATATTGCCGTGGCCGTGGAGGAACGGACCGGCAAGCCTGCGGCACGCGTGCTGGCTATCAGTGAAAAAGAACTGGTGCATGCTGACAGTCTTAAGCATCAGAAAAAAGGCGTCGCCCTGACCATGGCCGAATATCAGACGTTGCCGCAGGTGGTTGCCAATCCCTCGGCTATCCTCTGGGATAAGCAGAATCAGAATTTATTGTATATTCGCAATGATGATAACCGCACTATTAAAACGGTGGTCAATGCGCCGTGGTCAGTACGTAAACAACCTGATGCGTTGGATGTGGTTATCAATACGTACCGGGTGCCGTTAACAGAACTGAAAAAAGGCGTCGCCGGCGGAAATTATGAGTTGCTGAAAGGCATACTATAACAACAAAGCCCCGAATAACGGGGCTTGCTACAGTGGTGGGAGTTGAACCCACATAAACGTATGGCGCTCTGCGCTGACGTCGAATTACCGGTTATTCGTACACTGTTTAACCTATTTTACCATGAGTGAATCTGAATGCAACTTGACTATCAATTTGATGATGCGGCGATACAAGCGGCCTTTAAACGGGTGCAAAAGTTGGGGCGGAATACGACGCCGATCACCCGTGCGATTGCTGCTGTTCTCGCCAGTGAAAGCGAAGAGGCGTTTGCGCAAGAAGCTGACCCGACAACAGGCAACCCCTGGCAACCGTTAACCGAAAAGTACAAAGCCCGCCTGGCAAAAAAAGGCAAAACGGGCAGAATGTTACAACGCTCACAGGGGGGGCTGGCGATGTCGTTGTCAACAGCGTATGACGCAGTGAGCGCGGCCATTGGCACCAATAAAGTTTACGCAGCGATCCATCAATGGGGCGGGTTGCCCGATATGCCGCCCGGCCCGGCTGCGGTCCCCACCCGTCCGTATATGGGACTGTCGGCGCAGGGAATTGCGGATATTATCGACATTATCAATATCAATGCGCAGCACGCAGCGGCATTGAAAGCGCGTTAGTGTGTTAGCTCTTACCTAAAAAAAGTTAAACGCCTCCCGGCATTTTTAAACGGGTTTTAAACGGGGTATAGTGTCACTGCTGGCCCCCGTTCTATCTCTTCTTTCCCATGCAGGTGTGATCCCCCACAAACCCACCTTTTTTTCATTCTGTCCAGAATGGCAGCATGAAAACGAAAAGCCCAACCCCCAACCCCCGTTTAGCGATCCTGAATGCTTCGATGACTCAGGCCGCCGATGGCTGGTATCAGCTACTGCCCGCGGGTCATTTTAGTGCCCGTGACGGCCGCCCAGACGATGTTGTCGGTGGGCAGTGGTTTATGGATGCCGCCATTGCTGAACAGTTTATCGCTGCTACCGCGTCTATTGGTCAGCCCGTGCTGTTTGACTACAACCATGTGACATTAAAACAAAATGACGATGCTGCGGCGTGCAAAGACGCTATTGCGGCGGCGTGGCTGAAAAATCCCGCAACAGATATGCAGTGGCGCGAAGGTTTGGGGCTGTTTGTTCGCCTGTCGTTAACGCTCGCGGCTCAAACCGCTATCGATAACCGCGAATGGGCTTATTTGTCCGCCGTATTTCCTTATAACGAGCTGGGCCATCCCCTTTATTTGAGGATGGGCGCACTCACCAATGACCCCGGTTTAACCGGTATGCGGCCTCTGGCTGTGCTGGCGGCGCAAACTCTTTCGGACTTTTTACCTCCATCAAAACAGGACATTGTTATGAATGATCTTATTCTCCAGTTGCTAGAGCAGCTGGGTATTGAACTGCCCGACGATACCGCCGAACTCAGCGAAGAGGTACTCAATGATTTACTGAATCAGGCGCTGTCTGCGATTGAAACCCTGAAAGCGTCGGCCCAGGCGGCTGTTGATACGCAAGAGGTGATTGAGAGTACGGCAGACCCGGACAGTGTGACCAGTGGCGTGACCGATATCGTTGATGATGCCGCCACCGATATCACCGAAGCAGAACAGATCCTTGAGGACGCCGCTTTGAATGGTGTGGATTTAACCCGATTTGTTCCCGCTAAAGCCTATCAAATTCTGGCCCGCCGCGCCGCCGTGTTAAGTGCCCGGGCGGGTGCACAAAGTGCGGAGTCGATTATTACCACTGCCCGCCGACAAGGGCGAGTTGTCGCGGCGGAGGTGCCTTATTTGCGGGCGGTCGCGAGACAGCACGGTATTGCGGAGTTAAATGCCGCGATTGCGGGCCGGAAAGGCATTACGGCACTCACCCGCCGTCAAACCCTGAGAGCGAAACAACCGTCGCGTATGGCCGTCCTGTCCGCGTCTGAAAAAGAAGCGGCGAGGCTCCAGGGATTATCTGAGGCCGAATTCCTGAAACGCAAACAAAAAGGAGCCAAATAATGGCGATTGTGACCCCCGCGCTGATTAAAGCGTTATTTACCGGCTGGAACGGCGATTTTCAAAATGGGCTGGATGAAGCACCGAGTCAGTATGAAAAAATCGCTACCGTGGTACCCAGTACAACAAAATCCAACACTTACGGCTGGCTGGGGCAGTTTCCGGGCATGCATGAATGGATTGGTGACCGGGTTATTAAAGATATGCAATCACACGGTTATCAAATCATTAACCGGCCATTCGAAAGCACAGTGGGCGTTGATCGGGATGATATTGAAGACGATAACGTCGGCATTTACTCGCCGCTGTTTACTGAGATGGGACGTGCCGCCGGTGTGCAGCCCGATGAGTTGGTATTCGGTGCGCTGTCAAACGGCTTCTCCAATCTGTGTTACGACAAACAGAACTTCTTTGATGCTGACCATCCGGTCTACCCCGATGTAGACGGCAAAGGTGAGGCTAAATCAGTCAGTAACATCCTGACAGACGACGGCTATAAAGGGTTGCCGTGGTTTGTACTTGATAATTCCAGGGCCATTAAACCCATTATTTTCCAGCAACGTAAAGCGCCGGAAATGGTCGCGATGGATAAAGTCGATGATGAGCAGAACTTTATGCGCAAGCTCATTCGCTACGGCGTCGATACCCGCTGTGAAGCGGGTTACTCATTCTGGCAATTGGCTTATGCCGCTAAAGCGCCATTAACGGCTGACAACGTTTGGGCAATGATTTCCGCCATGCGACAGTTTAAAGCCGATGGGGGGCGTCCGCTGGCAATCCGGCCTACGCATTTGGTTGTTCCGCCGGCAATGGAAAAAGAGGCCACGCAGCTATTAGAGCGTGAGCTGACGATTGATGCTAAGGGCGGCACTGTCAGCAATGAGATGAAAGGCCGCCTTGAGCTGATTGTCGCGGATTACCTCTAATCCCCTGTTAAACGGGGTGTTAACCCCGTTTAAACCTTGTTTAAAGGACGTGAAATGTTATGTCAGAAAAAATTTCAATGGCTGAAAACGCCGAAACAATGGGTGTTTGCGTGGTTAATACCGCCCATGATGGCTATCGCCGTGCCGGGTTTGTGCTTGTTCGGGGAGAAAACACGTTGTCGACCGTTGATGTTGACCAGCGCCAGGCGCTGGAAGCTGATCCCCGTCTGTCTGTCACGGTTATTACGACAGATACCGATAATGACGAACCGGGGCGGCTGGCTCATCAAGATGATACAGCTGCGTTAGCTAACCCCAGGAAAGATAAGGCGAATAAATGAGTTATGCCCGGCTTGCTGATATGTACGCGCGTTACAGTCGTGACGGTCTGAACACCCTGACGGATGTCAAGATTGACAACTGGGCGGCATTAACCGATGACGAACTGACGACGGCACGTCAGCGACTGATACAAACGGCGCTGGATGATGCTTGCGCGACGATTGACGGCTATATCGACAGTCGCGCGACCTTGCCACTGAAAACGGTGCCGTCTGTTCTGGTCAGGGTGGCCTGTGTGCTGGCGCGGTTTTCGCTCGAAGACGGCGCGGCAACAGAAAAAGCCACAAAAGACAGTGAAGATGCGATCCGTCTGCTGGAAAAAGTCGCCGCCGGGGATGTCAGTCTCGGACTCAGTAAAGACGCTGAGCGCCCGGAGGGCGGTGATATTGCGCAAATCACCAGCGCCGGCAGTGTCTGGCAGCGCGAGAAATCGCGGGGATTTATCTGATGAAAACACCGGCTTCTATCACCAGTGATATTTCAGATTCGTTGGTGGCGGGCATCCAGCAGCTATTTGGTAAGACACTGCGCAAAGTGGATACCCACCCCGGCCAGTGGAGCGACAGCGCCGTCAAGCTGATTATCAATACCGCGCCGGCGGTTTACGTCGCCTGGTTAGGCAGTCGCCAGGGCGAGATACGTCACACCGCCATCAGCACCTGGGGCATTTTTGTCAGCGCATCCGTGTTAAACGGTAAACAAACCCAGGTGCCGGGTATTTATCAGATTGTTGAGCGGCTCACCGCCTGGCTGAACAACCGCCGGATTGCCCCGGCGGGTAACTTCACGCTGACTCAGGTTGGCAACCTGTGGAGCGATACGCAAAGTCAGGCAGGCATTGCAGTGTATGGGCTGTATTTTGATGCGCCGCAGCCACTGCCGGACCCTATCGCGATTGATGATTTGGATGATTATGCCACCCATTATCAGCAATGGGGGCAGCCAACGGGGACGCCTGAGCAGGAAGCCCTGATTCATTTACCTATTCAGGATAAACCATGACTGAATTGCATATTAAACCCACACCGGGGTTGGTTGTTCGTGACCCTGAAACATACGAACCGCTGACTGAAAAAGGCGATAAAAAGCCCCGTATCGGGTACTGGTTACGTCGCCTGAAAGACGGTGATGTAGTTGAAATTCCTGCTGTATCAACGAAAAAAGGAGCATCGCAATAAATGGCGCTCTCATTTAATGAAATCCCGGCCAATATTCGGGTGCCACTGTGCTATATCGAATTTGATAACAGTGCCGCGGTGACTGGCACACCGCAAATGTTGCATAAGACGCTCCTCTTGGGATTGCGCATGAAAACCGGGCGGGTGCCCGCCGGGCAACCTTTTCGCGTCACCTCGGCAAGTGCGGCTGAAACCGCGTTCGGGCGTGGCTCTATGCTGGCTGAAATGGCTGCGTCATTTATTAAAGGCAACGCGTTTGCCGAACTGTGGGCGCTCGCCCTGGATGATGCCGAGGATGGTGTCAAAGCCGAAGGGAAAATTCAGTTTATCGGTAAGGTGGCCCAAACCGGGCAAATTGCGTTGATGATAACCGGCGTTCCCGTGCGTGTCACGGTCAAGGCCGGTGATGATGCAGTCACGATGGCCGGTAAAATCCGCGATGTGATTAACGCAAATGAAAAACTGCCGGTCACAGCGAGCGCGGAAGCCCTGGCTGACACCGTGATATTGAAAGCCAAATGGGGTGGTGAAACCGGCAATGATATTGATGTCCGGGTCAACTACTACGACGGGGAAATGCTGCCGGCGGGCATCAACTTAGCGATCACCCCGATGGGTGGTGCTACGGGCAACCCCGATTTAGCGGCGGCCATTACGGCGTTTGGTGATACCTGGTGGAACTATATTGTTAACCCCTTCACGGATACGCCGAATCTCGATTTACTGCGTGATGAACTGAAAACCCGCTGGGGACCGCTGCGCATGATTGACGGCATTTGCTGGATGGCCTGCCGCGGCACACTGGCGCAAGCCTCAACGTTCGGGACGTTACGCAATGATTATCTGTTTTCAACCCTCGCAACCGGGATTGCGCCACAGCCGACCTATATCTGGGCGGCCACGTTGGCAGGTGTGGCGGTGGGTTCACTGAGTATTGACCCGGCTCGTCCCCTCCAGACGCTGCAACTGCCCGGTATTTTGCCGCCTGCCGCCAGCGACCGTTGGGCATTGAATGAGCGTAACTTGCTGCTCTATGACGGGATATCAACATTCAATGTGGCGGCGGGTAATGTCGTGCAGATTGAGCGCATGATAACCATGTATCGTGAAAACAGCTTCGGCGACCCCGACCCCAGTTATCTGGATGTCGAGACTATCGCGACTCTCTCGTATCTGCGTTACTCAACACGGGTACGTATCACGCAAAAATATCCGCGTCATAAGCTAGCCAATGACGGTACGCCGTTCAGTGCCGGACAAGCGATAGTCACGCCGTCCGTCATCAGAACAGAGTTATTAGCTTTATTTACTGAACATGAATTTGCCGGCCTGGTGGAAGATTTCGACGCGTTTAAAGCGACGCTGATTGTTGAACGCGACAGCAGTGATCGCAATCGCATTAACGTGCGCAGCAATCCGAATCTGGTTAATCAGTTCCGTATTTATGCGCACGCTATCCAGTTTATTTTGTAATAAGGAAAAATGATGGCAAGCCCCTATCAGTATACCGGTATTGCGTATATCCGGCTTAATGGCAAAGAGATCCCAACCAAAGACGGCGCACAACTGACGCCGGGCGGCGTAACCCGTGACCCGGTTATCGGTGCCCGGGTTTATGGCTGGCAGCAGACACCGAAAGAAGCCCGATTAAGCTGTGTTATTCCGCAAGGCCCCGGTGTCAGTCTGTTTGTGATTAAAAATATGGTGGATGCGACTATCGAATTTGAATGCGATACGGGCGAACGTTTTATGCTCGCTAACGCCTGGTGTGACGGTAATGTGTCGCTCACCAGCAAAGGTGAGATATCCGCTGAATTTATCGGCATTGAATGTAAGGAAATTTAACCATGTTTCAGTTAAAGCACGGCCTGCAATACGGCCATGATGACGAAGCCGAAAAGCAGTTTGATGTTGAACTGCGCCAGTTGACTGCCGGTGATTTGATTGATGCCGAAACCGCCAGTGAGCGGGTCGTGATGACAGAAAAAGGCCCGATGCTACTCTCCAGTCCGGCGCTAATGGGCTATGAGTTATTACGCCGCACTATCGCACGTGTTGGCAACATCAACGGCCCGATACCGATGGCACTGTTAAAAACCCTGCATCAGGATGATTTGGAGTTAATCGCCAGCCAAGCTGGTTTACAGCGTCATGTCGCGATGGAAACGATGAGGCAAGTCGCCGACGAGGGGCGATAGTTTGCAGTGCGTTCGGGCTATTGAACGCACTGCCTTATCCGTCGGTATTCGGCTTAAGGGTGGGCCAGCCTGGGCGCTGGCCTTACCGTTACCGAAACTATTGTTGTACTCACACTGGCTGGGGAAACGCTAAATGACAACGAAAAATCGCGCCGAATTTATTGTTAATCTGGTCGGCAATGTGACGCAAAAATCCCGTCAGTTCGGGGCCAGTATCCGCAGGTTCGGCACGGAAGGCAGCCGCTCAATGCGGCTGTTTTCCAGTGCGGTAACCGGGGCTAACGGTATTCTGGATAAATTTGATAACCGTATGGTGGGATTTGTCACCGGCGGCGGGCTGGCAATGGCGGGCAAACAAGTTGCCGACCATCAGCAGACTATCACCGAACTGGGTACAACCTATAATCTGACGGCGGACCAGGTGATGAAACTGGATGCTGCGGTAACCAAAGTCGCCGCGCATCGTAAACTCAGTACCTCGGATTTAATGACCGGTGCAGAAGCGTTCCTGGGAAAAACTAACGATCTTGAAGCTACTTTAGCGCAACTGGACAATATCGCGCTAACGATTAACGCTATCAGACTGGAAGCCAGTGCTGCCGGGAATGAGCTGGGCGGGATGTTTAATGTGGGCTTTAAGTCCCCGGAGAAAATGCGTAAGTGGCTTGAGGGTGTAGTTTCTGCCAGCAAAGAGGGGACTGGCAATATCGGCGACCAACTGACGGCATTAAGGGGATTGGGAAAAGACACAAAATGGCAATCCCAATTAGACCAACAGCAAATGTTGGCAATGCTGCGTGTTGCTAATGCCGAATTTAATGATCCAGAACAGGCATTTTCTGCCATGCAGGGTTTTTACGACACCATTAATGATAAAGAAAAACAGAAGATTTTAAAACGAAAAGGCCGAATTAATGTAAAAGATAAAAATGGGCAGCAAAAACACCCTGCTGATCTTGCGTTTGAAATCAGTAACGCAGCCAAAAATAAGGAGCACAATTTAAAAGATGTTTTTGATGGCGACACCTTGAAATTTATCATGATACTCGGTGACCCTAAAAAACGTGATTTGGTAAAAAAAATTGCTCACCCGGATAATATTGAAGAGGGATTGCTGGAGAAAAAAGCCACACAGAATGTCCAGACATTTAATGGTGCATTAACGTCATTAACAAACACCGGAGAGCGATTTGCTCAACTGAAACTGGCTAAACCTGTTCAGGACTTAGCTGATGCCATTCATTCGCTGACGCCAGAGGAATTAGACGAATATGCTGCTGCCGTTGAAAAAGCCGCGTATGCGATCGGGGCGGCTGTGGCGGCGCGTTATGTGTATCGCGCCGGTAAAGGGGTATACAATTTTGCTAAATATATTAAGGGTGGCCCAGCGGGTTCGGCGGGCGGTGATACCTCTTCGGGGGCATTAAGTGGTGCTGATGTGGTGCCGGTTTATGTCACGAACTGGTCAGAACAAGGTCAATCGGATAATAACAACAGCCCCAGTAATAACAAGTCAAAGTTTAATCGCGGCGGTCTGATCGGTGCCGTAATCAATACAGTCAGTGAGCTTGAGGCTCTGTTGCCATCCGAAGAGGAAAAAAAAGTTACCCTTGAAAGATGGAAAAAGCAAATGAAGGAAGAATACCCCCATGCCTACGACACAAGCGGTCAAGAACGTGGCTCCCCAATATTCCCTGTCAGCCTTAAAAACTGGTGGTATGGACATAACGATCAGATAGTGAAAGAAGGGATCACGCCCTCCCCTTACTTAACCGGAAACTGGGAACAGAAGTCTCCTCCGTCGCTGGCAGAACCTGCTAACCCGCAGCCCCAACCGCAGCAAAATCAGCAAAAACCGCCGGAAGGTAAGATTACTATCCAGGTTGAAACGACCGGGGATATCAAAGCGAAAACGAAATCAGTCAAGGCTGAGAATGTCGATTTGCGGGTGAACACCGGCTACAGCTATGCGAGAAGTTACTGATGATGCCCGATTTTGATGGTGTGTTAACCCTGTTTAATGATACCTCCTGGCGTTCAAAAGTGGGGACGGGTAAAGGGACATTTCGCGGTACCCCATTCTATATTATTGATGATGCGACGCTGACCGGCGGTCGTCGTGTGGTTCGTCACGAATACCCCTTGCGGGATGACGGCGAAACCGAAGACCTGGGACTGACCACCCGCGAGTATGCATTTACCGCCGTAGTGTTTGGTGATAACTATTTTAGTCAGCGTGATGCGCTGATAACGGCACTTGAAGCTCCCGAACCCGGCGAAATCGATCATCCTTATTGGGGCAAGCAGCGGATTCAAATCGAAACCTACACTGTGCGGGAATCCTGCTATACCGGTGGGGTTGCGATGTTTTCTGTCACCTTTGTGCCGGCGGCGGATAAAACCGCCCCGGTTGAAGCGCACAAGCCCGAACTGAACAGCGATAGCCTGACGAACCGCGTTCTGTCCGATGTCACAGCGGCATGGGACACCGTAACCGGCGCAATGGCTAAAGTCACCGAGACGCTGAATACCGTTGAGGCGACGGTTAACACCCTAGTTAATGGTATTCGCAGCTTACCGGCTACCTCCGGTATGAACCAATTATTGGGTTCCGCACTGGCGCTGAAAGGCTCCTTAAAGAATCTGATTAATGCCCCGCATCAGCTCTTTGATGATATCGCTAATTTGGTCAGCGGCATGGCGGAAGTTGCCCCACCTGCCGTTGCCAGCCGGGCATTACGTAAAACCGGCAGCAGTATTCAGGTGCAATCCAAATCGAATGTGCCGGCAGTGGCGCATTTACAACATGTAGTGAATACCACCACCACGGTTTTTATTGCGGCTCAACTTGCCGGGTTAGTGTTAAATGCGGCGACAGAAGCCGCGAAAACCAAACCGCCTGCGCCTTCATTAACCCTGGCCGGAACGTCTTACACCGTTTTTTCTTCGTCAGCCGTTGATGCTCAGTCATCCAAGTCTGGGGCTGAACTCCCGGTAACTTCCATTCCGCTGATTGAAACGCTGGATGATACCCGAAAAGCCAGTACCCAATTGGATGATGAGCTGATGCAATTACTGATAGCGACCGGGGATCTGGGCTGGTTCGAGACCTCAAATCAGCTCCGGGATTTTCGCATTACCTTTGTGCAGCAAATGCAGGCCACGGCGGGGGCGTTACCGACCGCCAGACATATTGCGCTGGCAGGAACAGAGCCAGCGTTAGTCACGCTTTATCGCGAAACCGGCGAGGTGCATCAACTTGCCCGTTTTATCCGCCGCAACGGTATCCGACACCCGGCGTTCGTCACCGGCGGCGTAGACATTGAGGTGATTAATGGCTAATACCATCGAATTAATTTTGGGTAATAAAATCTATTCCGGCTGGAAAACGCTGGATGTGACCCGCAGCATTGAAGATATGGCAGGACAATTCTCATTAGGCGTCACAGTTAAAAGCGGTGATTCTCCGCTTGTGCTTTTACCTGGTCAATCATGCCAGCTTGAAATGAATGGTCAGCGGGTAATTACCGGTTATGTGGATACGGTGGAAACCAGTATTGATGATGAAAGGACCATTACCGTATCGGGTCGGGATAAAACTGGTGATTTAGTTGATTGTGCGGCCATTCATGGTAAAGGCCAGTGGCGTAATGTCACCCTGGAAACTATCGCCAAAGACTTATGCAAGCCGTTCGGTGTCACCGTTCGTTGGGAAGTCAAAACGGTGTCGGCGGCAACCGTATTCAAACAATGGCAGATTGAACCCGGCGAAACCGTGTTTGATAACTTGTCACGCGCTGCCCGGCATCGCGGGGTGCTGGTAACCAGTAATGCGCTGGGTGAACTGGTTTTTACCACTGCTGGCACGGAAAAAGCCGGTATTTTAGTGCTGGGACCAGCAGACAATCAGGGAGTGAAAATTCAAACGATTGACACTTATCTGTCCTGGATTGACCGGTTCAGCCTGTATCGTGTTAAAGGCAGTAATGCCGCCGGTGGCTTATGGGGAGAAACCCAAACCCCGGCACAATCTACCGCGATTAATATTGATGTGCGTGATGCTGAAATTACCCGCTATCGCCCCACTATTATTCTTGCTGACGATAACCTGACTACCGCCCAAGGCAATGCGCGTGGCTCGTGGGAACAGAAACGGGCATTGGCGCATGGTATGACTGCAACAGTTGGCGTCACTGGCTGGTTCAAACCAAATGGTCAGCTCTGGCAGCCTAACGAATTGGTGACGTTAAACGCCCAGCCAGCCGGCTTGAATGAGAAAGTCCTGTTGATTGTCTCAGTGAATCATACACTTGATAACGATACGGGCACGGTAACAAAGCTCGAACTGATGCCGAGTGACGGCTTTAACGAACCCGCACAGCCTGAACCTAAAACCAATGACGGGGTATGGAAATGATTAATCAGCTTAATAAGCTCACCGCCAGCATTCAGCGCCGGGTCCGGCTGCTGATTTCGCGTGGCGTGGTTAATATTGTCAATGACTCGCTGAAGCAGCAAAACTTGCAAGTTTCGTTGCTGGCTGATGAAGCTGCTGACGATGTAGAACGATTTCAAAACTATGGTCACAGTAGCGTTCCGCCCGTCGGCAGTGAAGCGATTGTATTGTCGGTGAGCGGCGTTCGCCAGCACCTGGTTGCGATTGCCGTCGACAATAAAAACAGTCGTATGGGTAAGTTAAAGGCGGGTGACAGTGCGCTTTATCACCAGGAAGGGCATCATGTTTTACTGACTGAAAATGGGGTTGTTCGCATTCAGTGCAAGCGTCTTGAAGTCGTGGCGGATGAAATTGTGTTTGATGCTCCCCAAACCCGCTTTACCGGCAATGTTGATATAAAAGGTGTCAGTACGGCTGACAATCATATGTCAGGTTCAACCAGCGGTAAAGACCACATTCACACAGAGCATGACGGATACAGCACGAGCAAACCGAGATGAATGACATTGCGCTTCAATGGCAAACCAACAACGCAGACATTGCTATCAAGCACGCGGATATTGTGCTGGATAACTCATTAGCGACTGCGGTCATTATTTCATTATTTACTGACCGTCGGGCGCTGGATTCTGACGAACTTCCTTCGGGGGCTGGTACTGACAAACGAGGTTGGTGGGGAGACTCATTTAATGCGCGGCCAATCGGCAGCCGGTTATGGTTGTTATCACGAGAGAAACAGTTGTCATCTGTTTTGCATCGTGCCAAAGCTTATGCAGAAGAAGCGCTGACATGGCTGATTGAAGATAACCATGCAAAGCAAATCACTGTTGCCGCAACAGCACCCGAACGCGGGGTTTTATTGCTGACAGTGAATATTACCCTATTCAACGGCAGTGTGTTGCCCCTGTCGTTTAAAGCTCATTTAAGTGTGATTTAAATGCCGTATAAAGCCCCATCTCTTAGCGCGTTACTGGCTCGTACTCAGTCAGATATTGAGAGTCGTTTACCCGGCACATTTGCCCGTTCTGCATTCAGTACCACGGGGGCAATTGCTTTTGCTAACGCGGGTAACGCAGCCGGATTGCATGATCATCTTGCATGGACCAGTCGGCAGGTTGTCCCTCATCTTTCAGACGATGACAAACTCCTGGAACATTGTGAGTTCTGGGGGGTATGGCGTAAACCCGCCACTCAGGCAACAGGCAGTATTACAGTGACTGTGCTAAATAAAACCGTGATACCGAAAGGCACACGCTTTCAGCGCCCGGATGGGGTTGTGTTTGAGTCTACTGATGATGTGTATGCCGCATCGGGTGAGAACCCAGTTTCTGTTATTGCCATCGAACCCGGCAGGCGGGGAAATACAGCAGCCGGGGTTGAATTTGAATTGGTTTCGCCGGTTGTCGGTGTGAAAACCCAAGCCATGACTCATTACATTGGCGGTGGTGCAGAACTGGAATCGATTGATTCACTGCGTTCTCGTTTGTTGTTCAGAGTGCAATACCCGCCATCCGGGGGCAATAAATATGACTATGAACGCTGGGCTAAGGAATGTGCAGGGGTCACTCGTGCGTGGTGTATCCCGCGCTACCGTGGCTATGGGTCAGTCGGTGTTTTATTCGTGATGGACGAAGAAACCAATATATTTCCACGACCAGGGGATCTTGTGCGTGTGAAAGAATACCTGACCGGGCATATCAACCCGGTGACCAACCAAGCAGAAGGCAAAACAACAGGTGCGGAATTAATTGTGGAAAGTCCTGTTGCTAAAGTCATTAATTTTCGCATTCGTTTATCGCCGAATACAGAAGTCGTCAGACAGGCTGTAAAAACCAATTTGAAAGGTTATCTGGAAAATCTGCCGCCAGGTGGACTGGCTTTACTGTCAGAAATGCGGGCAACCATTTCTAACGCGCCGGGTGAAATTGATAACACCGTGATGTCACCTGTTGCGGACGTGTATGCCGCCGAACATGAAATTTTTGTCCTGGGAGATATCGAATGGCAATGACAGCAAAAGACTATCAAAAATCCGGTCTTGATTTATTGCCCCCAGGCAAAGCCTGGGTAAGAGATCCCGATAGCGATCTGGGTAAATTAATGCTTGCATCAGGCGAAGAATTTGCCCGCGTGGATGTGATTAGTGACGCTATCTTAAATGAAATTTATGCAGACCGGGCTTTTATGCTGCTTGAAGATTGGGAAGACTTTGCCGGGCTTCCCGATTGCAGTATTGACGATGAGTCAACGATTGACAGTCGCCGGCAGGCAGTAAAAGCAAAGTTAATCATGTCAGGCAGTCTCTGCAATCAATTTTATGAGCACTTAGCGGCAGAACGCGGCTATCGTATTAAAATCGAGGAGCATTACCCTCATCACTGCCTGCGTGGATGCAACTATCCCATTTATCCAGAAAAAAATTGGTTTCGTGTTTTTGTTCATGTCTTTGAAAGAACCTCGCGCTTTTCAACTGTGCTTGATAATTGTAAGCAACGCTTGCGTGTTGCTGACGCGGCAGACCTTGAGTGTTTATTAGAACGCTATGTCCCCGCCGAAACTGAATTTGTATTTATTTATCATGAGGATTAACGATGTTTGGACTTGATAACCCCTCTGGCGTTAGTGTGATGCCGCCCGTCACCCCGGCAAGCAATCCGACACCGCTCTGGTTTACTGAGGGCGGCGCGGGTCTTGCTGTCAGCTACCCCGGCCAAGAATGGTTTAACATTGTGCAAGCTGAATTGTTGTCTGTATTGCAAGCCGCAAACGTTAGGCCCGACAAGAGCAAATTAGATCAACTTGCTGTAGCCATTAAAAGTATTGTCACTGAAAAGAGCATTGGACTGACAGACAAACTCGGCAATAGTAGTGCATTAGCCGCATCACAAAAGCTGGTTAGTGAAGTTAATAACAATGCCAATAGTAAGCTGGCAAAAAACCAAAACGGCGCAGACATTCCCAACAAAAGTGAGTTTGTGAAAAACCTCGGTTTGGTGGATACGGTGGTGTTGGCGAAAAATGCGTTGCCTGTTTATGCGTCTTCTCTTTCTGTAAATCTCAATACAT